>NZ_BATQ01000021.1 GCF_000739635.1 Verrucomicrobium sp. BvORR034
AGGTGGGAGCAGCGGATCTCCAGCGGGATGGCCGGGATCTGGTTCTGCTGAAGAAACGGTGTCTGCCGAGGAAGTGGAAAAATCCCTGGGCTCGGGCGATCTCGCCGGTGCGGCCAAGGCGCTCGACACGTTGTTGTCAGAGGCGTCACCGCGTCCGGTGCAGGAGCCGCATCTTGTGGCGACCTTTAGTACGAATGCCACAGGTGCACCGAAAAAGATCGAAGCCCTTTTGAAACAACCTGGGAATGTCCGGACCGCCGGGTTGCTCCTGGCCAGACTTCAGGCGGATCATGACGGGACGCTGGGTGTCCCTGGTCCGACGACGATCTCCCTGATGGCGGCTGCTCTGGAAGGGGCGTGGATGAGGTCTGGTGGCCTTGTCGAACCTGTGGCGGCCGCCAAGGGCGCCTTGTCTGACTTCGCAGTGGCCCTGAAAGAAGGGCAGGGCGAACTGTCGTCCACTGTTTATCTGGAGTTCCTGAAGCGGCTGCCGGACCGTAGCCGTCAGGCAGTGCTGGCATGGGCGGAGAAAACGGACGCGGGCTCACCGCAGCACACCCAGGCACAAGCCATGGTGGCAGTCTGGTCACTGAAAGAGGGCGCATCCGGCAGGAAACGATCGGGCGGCACGGCCCAATGGGAGCGCATCTCCCAGTTCGTGAACAACCCCGCGGCTTTCGCCCGGGCACGTTTTGGTGTGGCAGCGTACTGGTGTCGTGAGTCTCCCGAATCGGTTCCCGCAACGGTGGTGGTGCCTGCCGCCAGGCTCGGACTGCAATTCTGGGCCCGGGATGAGTACTTTCATGAACCCGATTTGTCTGGCGTTTTGATCCGCTTTGGCGAGGCGGAGGGCGGGAAGGAATGGGACGCCGTGGCCGGGCAATTCCAGTCGGAGTGGGAGCGGCGCACCTTCGCCATGAAGAACGGCCGCAGCCGCAGCAACAACATGGATGCCATTCATGCCTCGATCTCCATCTTGGCCCGGATGGGAAGGGAAACGGACTTGGACTTGATGTTCGAGACCTACAAGTACTCGGTGGCGGAGGACCTCTGGCCTGTGGCGTTGATGGTGCAGCAGGGGATGATTGAGGCGGCCGCGTCCAGGCTCAGAGGAAACTGGGCAGTCCTGACGGGAGTGCCGCTTGGTTCCGCGAAAACACCGCTGCTGCCGATGCCTTCACCCGAACGGGTGGCCGCGTTCGTCAAGGCCTTCGGTCCGGAAGAAAAGGAGCTGGCCCTGCTGGCAGAGCAGATCCTCTTGTCCGGTGGCGTGGTGCGGCAGGTTGACCGGAGCGACATTTTTTCCGGCGAAGGTGAACAGCGCATGGAGAACCTTGCACGTCGGGCGGCTGAGATGCGGGTGACAGACCGCAAGCTGCGCCGCGTGTTGCATGCTCGCATCGTGCAGGCATCACCCAAGTGTCTCAGTATATTGGCGGCGCACATCAAGGAGGATGTCAGCGATGCCGTTCTCAATCTGGAGAGCTATGGACCGAGCCGGGCTGGCGTGTGGCCGGTGGAAGTCATGGCGATGGATGCTGCGCTCAAGGTGCTGGCCGGCGATGACACCGCCGTCTCGGAGAACCTCCAGCTGATCAAGGACGCCATCCGTCGGAAGCCGTCTTTGGGGAGTGCGATAAGAGAGATTGCCATGGGAGCCTATCTGCTGAGGGTGATGGAGTGTGTGGTGCATGAGGTTCCCAACCTTTCGAATGAACGAAGGAGGGCACTGTTTGAGCCCATTCTGCTGGAACTGAAACGGGCGGAAAACATCACCTCGGGCTCGGGATTGCACGGAGCCCATTGGCTGGTGACGTGGTGGATGGAGGGGACAGGTCAGGATGTGGTGGGGCTGCCCTCAGTGCGCTCAACCTTCCGCTCTCAAGCTGATCTTCTGGGCCGCGTCAGGCTCATCATGCAGCGGATAGTGGGCAAAGGTGATTGCCGGTTGTCCCAACTTGAGCGGATCAAGCTCATGATGGTGGCCATGAACCGGCCAGAATTCCAGGCGGATGTGACTCCTCAAGGCAATGTGTCGCCCGCCTTGGAGAGTCTCTACTTTTTGCTCAGTCCGGAGGAGATCCTGCAGTTTGGAAATGAGCTTTCTACAGGATGCAAAACAGGTGGTCGCAAGACTTATGAGATGGCGATGATTGCCATGAGCCAGGGAAAAGATGACACAGCCCTGGCTTTGCTGAAGCTTGCGGAAAACGAAGTGAACGTGGGGCCCAATGGCGAGTTCCGATATGCATCACGATCCGCCACGCGCAAGCCTCCGACCTTCTTCACACCTCCCCGACCGGGTGCGAAGATTAGCTGGTCCACCGAGTGGGTCTATGAAGAGCAGGTGGTGGCTTTGCTGCGGCTCAACCGCAATGAAGATGCTGCAGCCGCGCTGAACATGGTGGCTGATGCACCATTCCTGACCCCCTTGAAACCTGGGCTTGCCAGGATAGTGGCGGCCCGGGCCAAGCCGTAGCTTCAGGTCTGACGTAAACGGTGCTCATGCATTGCGTGTTCCGGTTTGCCTGTGGTAAAACCGGAATATGCGATTTTTTACATGCTTCCTGAGCACCTGGTTGCTGGCTGCGGCGTTGAGCGCGGCTGAGACACCTGAGGCCGATTTACAAAAGGCCCAAGAGCAGATCGCCGCTGGGAAGTCGCAGGAGGCGGCGCGTACTCTGGACCAGCTGATGGAGCGCAAGGACCTGGAGGATACGATCCGGGAGCGGGTGATCCGGGTGCAATTGGAAGGCCATCTTTTGGACGATGCTGCCAGAAACGCGGAGAGGCTGGTGAAACGTTCCGGCCAGTCGCCGCCCAAGCTCGCTCATCAGAAACTTCTGGAAGAGGTGATGGCGGGTCACATCAAGGAGATGGATCGAATCCTCGCTATGAAGACGTGGGCGGATGTGGGACAGAGCGAGTATGATTTCCACAGTGGTCTGCCCAAGGTGATGCGTCGGGCCGTGAGGGTGGACCGGGCCAAAACGGAGGCGGTGCTCAAGCACGCCTATGCGCTGCTGAAACAGAGCCCAGAAGAGCAGAATGCCATCCAGGCGGGGAGTGGGGATGGTCCGGCAAACCAGTACCTGATGAAGATGGGATGTGTACCGCAGCTGATGCGTCAGGTGCTGGATCTGGCGGATGCCTCAGGGATCTCACGCGTGCCGGACTGGAGCTCCATGTACATCGCCCAGATGCAGGGTGAGGAGGAGATGAGAGACCCCGCGCATGCGTTCAGCATCCTTCAGGGAACTCCCATTGTGGCAGAAGTCGGTGAGTTCAGAGACCTCGCCTTGCGGGGATCCTCGTGGGAAACGGCGGTGGGCGAGATTGCCTCCTGGTTCCGCTGGGACCAGTACAGTGACTTGAAGAAGCAGGTGCTGACAGATCTGGCCTCCCGCCAGCCCCGCACCTTTGGCTCGGAACTCACCGAGTGCCTCATCGGCGATGAGGACGACAACCGGATGATGACAGCCTTCCTCAAGCGACGTCGCGAAGACCTGGGCCGGCTGACGGATGAGGCCGCGAGCAATTTGCTCGCGCTGCTGGGCACGCGCTATTATGCCATCACTTCCCCCGCGCCGCTGGATCCGGCATTGAAAGAACTGCTGGATCCGCTTCTGGAAGCAGAGAACTGGCATTTGGACTCTGTGCGGTTCACCTGGCAGAAGAGGAAGGGGTTCGATGAACTTAAGCTGGACCCGCACTCAGCCGCATTGGAGGCACATCACATCTTCCGTCGGCTGGCGGTCCGGGATCGTGGTCTGGCCCAGCAGTTTCTTGAGGATGGGGTGCGGCTTTTCCGGACGTTGCCGGGCAAAGAAGGCGAGAATGGAGCCAAGGAATTGCTGCAGGAGGCGGCAGAAGAGCCTGAGATGCTGGAGGCGGTGCTCAAGCTCGCTGCACGCGAAGGCTTCACCCAGCAGGGAGACTGGCTGTCCACCACCTTGTTCCGGGCCTGGCGTCCGGGGGATCATGTGGATCAGCCGCAGCGCATGATCACGTTTCTGGCGGCGGCCGGCACCTTGGGGAATGCCAGTGACTTTACCCGGTACTGGCGTGTTGATGAGCCGCATGACAAAGGTTTTGTGAAGCGCATCCTGAGCACCTTCGCAGGCCGCCCAAGTGCGGGGAAAGTCTTCCTGCCTGTGTTGATGGCTCACAAACCCCGCACGTTTGGCGCGGATGTGCTGCAAGCGTTGCTCAATCCGGTGTATGAGCGGAACCTGACCCAGGTGGTGGCGCAGTACCGGACGGAGCTGGAAGCGCTGCCTGCGGATCGTCAGGCGGAGCTGGCCCGTTTTCTATCCCTTTGGGTTCGTGACCTGGATGCTCTGGCTCTAGCGGCTCCTGGACTCGCGGTCGGGCTGAAGCTGCATCAGTCAGAGAAGAATGAATCGGCACAGAGCCTGGTGGATCGCATCCTCAATGCCGCACAGATGAAGGAGCTCTTTGAGGGCGCTTCGCCCCACGATATGGATATGCGCTCTGGGACAGGGTTGCCGTCTGGCCGTTCCGGGGCCGTTATGATCAGGGCCGCAGAGGCCATCGCCGCCGTTCACGCCAAGGATCCCAAGCGGGCTGGGGAGGCTTTCCAGAAGCTGACCCAACTCGTCGAGAACAGCGACAACATGAACCTGCCTGCCCCCACGAAGCTTCAAAGCGGCTCTGTGGGTGCCTGGCTGCTGGTCGCGGCGGATCACCCGCAGCTCCTGCCGTGGGTGGTGCAAACCGCGAACAGGATCTCCGCCAATCCCGAGTTCATCTGGCTGCAGCGGGTGGAGGAGCGGATGTTCCCGGCGGCAGGTTTCCTCGATCCCAAGGTCGCCGTGCGGTTGCTGGAGAAGTATCAGCTGCTGGTGCAGGTTGACCAGTTTTCCCCGCTGGTCTTCGCCCCGGGGCGGCATCAGGTGGAGATGGTGGTGCGGCGCATCCGTGCCCTGCCCCCGGAGGCCCGCGCAGCATTCGCGGTTGAACTGCAGAAGCGACAGCCTGCCACCTTCGGCGCAGACTTCTTCGCCTCGTTGTGTCAGAAAGACCTTCAGGGGGCTTCCAGCGTGTTGAATGCCCGGTCGGCGGACATCGGGCGTGCGGATGGCGGCAGGAAGCAGATGCTGCTGCTTTCCCTGAACAGCGTCTTTCCCGGCCTGCTCAAGGAAAAGTTTGAGATGGCGCGCGAGGGGGCGCTGGGTCTGCTGCTGAAGCATGAGGATGAGCTGGAGCTGAAGTATCTGGAGGCCCTGCGTGCCCGCGCCGCTCCGGGTTCGATGTTGCAACCGCTCCGGGGAGTCTCCTCCGTGACCGGCAGGGAGCTCCGCAGGCTGCTCGATGCGGGAGACCGGGCGACGGCGGAGTCCTTCTTTGAAATGGCAGTGACGAGTGGATCTGCCGCGTCCCGGGCCGAGCCTCATCGCATGACCGTGTTCGTGCTTAATCCGGTGCTTGCCTCCACCCGGGTGCAGACGTTGTTGCGCGACGGGCGCGCCCGGATGGCCGGCTTTGTGTGGCAGCGGCTGCAGGCCGACACCACCGGGCAGCTCGGCGTTCCGGGTCCTTTCATGGCCTCGCTTGCCGCGGACGGGCTGCATGACTCCTGGCTGGATGCCGGGGGGTGGGCAGACGCGGCCGGGGCCGCCCGCAGCATGCTGGCGGAGTTTGCCTCCGGGTTCAAGGAGGCACCGCCGGTGGCGGCGGCCCCGGTGTTTGGTAGTTTCCTGAATCTGGTGCCTGAACCATCCCGGAAGGAGATCCTGACGTGGGCGCTGGCGGACCCGGGGAGCGGGCCAGAGGGCGCGTTGATCCGCGAACTCGCGGTGGCGGGTGCCTTGCAAGACGCTCTTCAAAAGGGCGACAAGGCGGGCATGGAGCGTGGGTGGGCGCACTATGCAGGCAAGCTGGCGGATGCTCCCCGTCTGCAGCTTGGCCTGACCATCTACTGGTGCCAGCAGGCTGCTGCCGCTCAGGTGCCTTCCTCGCTGGTCCTCCCCGCCACACGGACGGCGGTGGATTGCTGGAAGAGGGGGCACTATCTGCCAGTGGCAGAGTTTGCCGTGATGTTTGAGTCCTTTGCCACTGCACCAGACGACACAGGCTGGGAGGCTGTAGCGAAGGATTTTGCCGGGGAATGGCAGACCCATGCCGGGAATGCCACGAAGGGCCGGATCACCTCCATCCAGCCAGATTCCGTGCATGCCACGCTGGGCATCCTGGCAAGGCTTGGGGACACAGAGGCTCTGGACCTGTGCGAGCAGGTGAACAAATCCCCCTATGCCCAGGAGTCGTGGCTCGTGGCCGTGCTGGCGGCGCGGGGGCAACCGTCGCGTGCCGCTGCCCTGCTGAGTGCCGGGTGGTCCCGCATCGCGGCCTTCAGCCTCCAGCCCGTGCGTGAGGCCCCGGCCAGCCCGCTGCCGGACAAGGATGCTGTGGCCGCCTTCGCCAGGGCATTTCAGCCGGAGCAGAGTGATCTGGCTCTACTGGGTGAGTGCGCCCTGCTTCAAGACTCACGACCGCGAGATCGAGACGGTCAGGATGCTGCGGCGTCAAAGCAGTGGGAGGGACTGATGTCGGACTTGGTGGATCGCGTCGCCAGGACTCCTGTGCAGGATGCTTCCGTGCGTCGATCTCTGTACGCCCTGATCCTGAGGACCAGCCCCCGGCAGCTCTCGCGTCTGGCAGCGTTGATCGCTGAGCAGGCTGAGCTGGCAGTGCCAGGCCTGGAGAAGTATCAGCCGGACACCGCAGAGGCCTGGCCGGTAGAGATGCTGGCCCTTCATGCCGCGGCGCGGCTGCTGGACGGGGCTGAGACATCCGTTGTTTCCAAGGACCTGCAGCTCATCAATGACGTGCTGCGTGGATCCAGCTCGTCGACGAGTTCTTACCCGCGCAGTCGGGCCTCCATGCACTATCTGATGCGGCTGGTGGAGACTTTGGCCCCCGCTTGGCCCAATTTGTCCAGTGAACGTCGGAACGCCGTGATGTCGATGGTCGGGGAGAGCCTGCCCACTTCGTCTTCCACGATCTCCTCCACTGAACTCGAATCACTGAGGTGGTTGATAGACTCTTGGAGGGAGGCATCTGGGCAACCGCCGCTGCAGACGTCCGCCAAACCGTCCACCGGCCGGTTTTCGCCCCCCACGCTGACCCGGCTGAAAGACTTGATGGCCCAGATGGGGGCGGAAGGGAAATCCCGCCTCCCGCTGGACTTCCGATTGAAGTGGACGCTCACGGTGCTCAACCGGCCCGAAATGCAGGTCGATCTTGCCCAGACATCGTCATCACTGCCGGTGGTTCTCGCTTCTCTCTCCCTGCTCAGTGCTGAGGAGGCGGTGGCATCCGCGAATCAATTGGTTGACGGCTTGAACCAAGGTGGTCGCACCGGTTATGATCTCGCCGCCATGGCGTTTGCAACGGCAGGGGCGCAGAAGGCGGTGGAGATAATGGAACTGGCCGGTCGTGAAGCGCAGGCACGTGCCAGCACCGCCGTTAGCCAGGCTGTGCCAACCGCAGAGGCCCTGTTGCTGCGCAAGGCTGCGCTCTTGATCAAGCTGGGGCGTGCTCAAGAGGCGTTGACCTTGCTGAACGGTGTGTCTGATGCCTCCTCGGTGCCGGGCAAGAAAGGGCTCGTCAACCTGGCCGGATCGGCATCCGCCGCGGCACCGTGAAACTTCTTATGACGGGCTGTTGCCACTTGACCCGCTGCCGGTGGGGAATCCGCTGCCTGGCGTGAGCACCTCACCGGGCTTGGGTTCGCCAGAAGGTTCGGTGGGGATCGCTGGTTTGCTTTCTCCGGGCTCAGGCAGGACGTTGTTTGGCTGGGGTGGCTCGGGAGGAGTCTGGGGCTTGCATTGGCACAGTGCCAACAAGGAGGCAACGGTCACCACGGGAAGGAGTAGGGATTTCATGGAAGCGGACGGGGTTCTCTGAGAGATCGTCCTCCCTTGGCTGGCTGGTTCCCTTCCCATCCCTCAGCCCAGCAAGGGGGCCAACACGAACCAGAGCATGAAAGCGAGGGCGCGGAACATCAGGCCATCAATACGGCCGGAGTGGGGACGCGCCAGATAGTCCAGGATGCCGCGGGAAAGCCAGCCCGCGTGCAACACCAGGGGCAGCGTGAGCCACCAACCGCTGAAGGGGATGAGGGCGAGATGCAGCAGGGTGGCAGCCACCGTCATGGCCAGGGCCACCTTGGTCAGCGTGCGTCGGCCCAGACGGACGGCAAGAGTGTCTTTGCCCACCGCAACATCGGCTTCCAGATCCGGCAGGCCTGCCAGCAGGATGGCCGGCAGCACGGCAAAGAACAGGGGGGCGGAGAGCGCCCAGGGGATCAGGTTAGTCATCGAACCCGCCTGCGAGGCGTAGCCGATGAGAAGCACAATCACGCTGTGGGTGAGGGCCACGGTGATCTCACCCAGGCCCCTCGAAGCCAGCCGGAGGGGAGGAGCGCTGTAGCCGATGCCCAGACCGAGTGCCAAGCCCAGCAGCAGCGCGAGCGCACCACCCTGCGCCGGGCCTGCAAAACAGAGCGCCGCCATGGTGGCCAGCAACACGCCGAGCGCAAGATTGCGTCCCCGCAGCAGCCGCGGGATGCTCATGCGGCCTTCCACCAGCACGCGGGAGCCACCGGTGAAGGGGCCATGGTGTTTATTCCTCGAATCCGTTGGCAGATCATGCCACTCGTTGGTGAGCACGGAGATGAACTGCGCCATCGCCACCCCCAGGAGGGCAAGCAGCAAGGAGCCCCAGTGCAGAGGCGCTGCGGTGAGCTTCGAGGCGGTCAGGGCACCGAGCACGACTGCCAGCGCGGGGAAGATTTGGAAGTGCAGCCGGGCAATGTCCGTCCACGCTCTCAGAGTGGGGCGCCAGCCCGTGCGGTGCCAGACCTCTGCTTCGCGTCCGCTTTGAGCTGCCTCATCCAGCCAGCGGGATCGGGTTGCCGGGGTGCTGCCGCGGACGGGACCCATCAGAATGGTGCGAGCTCGCTTGATGCCGCAGAAGCCCAGCGTGGCATCACGCACGGCACGCACTGCAGGAGCGCCCAAGACAGTGCGGAACACCCACTGCGGGGTGTCCATGGTGATCAAAAGATCCGCAGTGCGTCCGCCCAACAGGCCGTCCCAGCCGCCTTCCTCCCGTTCGCGGAAAGCAAAGTCAGGCCGGAAGACGCGATCCAGAAATCCTTTGAGCAGCGCGGGGACTGAGCCCCACCAGACCGGAAAGACGAAGACGAGGTGATCCGCGTCCAGAATCTCCTGTTGCACTGCCTCCAAGCTTGGCTCCAGGGGCTGACCCCGCTCGTTGGGGTCAAAATCCAGCTCATGCAATCGGAGCAGTTTCACCGGGTGCCCGGCCGCGAGCGCGGCGTCAGCGTAGGCTTCGGCAAGGCCTTCACAGAGGCTGCCGTCGCGTGGGTGGCCGCAGATCACCGCCATCCGCATCTTTTCGACTGCGGGTGGAAAGGCCAGCGGCTCAGCAGCGGCAAAGAGGAGATTGGGCTCGGAGAGTTCTGGAGGGGGCTCGGGGGCCAGCGGGGTGTTGAAAGGGGTGGGCAGCTCTTCCTGATCCACCACCTCCTCTTCATCAAGGGTGAAGATACTCGTAGTTTTCAGCATCTCCTCCTCGGCTGCGACGCCAAGCGACGCCTCGCCCACCTCCGCAGCCACATCAGCGGCTTCAGCTTCATCAGCTCCCGCCAGACGGGGGATGCGGATCTTGATCGGTGGGCTGTCGTCAGTCGCTTCGCTCATGCCTGGGAAGTTATTCTTCGAGGCTTGGGCCAGTTTCGACTTTTATGAACTCCTCCGGGGAATCCAACGGCTTGTTGAGTTCCTCCGGCGGCCAGTCTTCTTTTTCAACGTCAATCATGGCAGTACTCCTTTTATGAATGAGACATCGGCGGTGGTGAAAGTGCTGGATGGGGATGGAATAGTTTTTGTTAATTAGTTATTAACTTTTCAGTATCAACTGTTCTCGATTCCGAATTGCGCGTGCTTTTGAACTATTTGCGTAGCACTCCGCAGAGGTTGGACATTTCACCTGATGCGTCGGTTCGGATGGGGCGCTGTCGGATTGACGGCCTCATTTTCCCGCGAAGACCCTCCACCCAGATACCGTAGTAAGTCATTCAAGCACAGGCAGTCCACTGCCTGCCTCTCCTCTCCACATGAACACCTCGCCTCCCTCGTCTTACGCTTCCGCCCAGGCCCGCACGTCCCGGCGGCACTTCCTTCAGACCAGCGCTGCCGCTTTGCTGGGAGCCCCGTTTGTCACCAGCGGCCTGCGCGCCGCCTCCCCGAATGGCAAACTTCGTCACGCAGCCTTCGGAGCCAGCGGTATGTCGTATGCGGACATCAGCTCGCTGTCGAAGCATCCGAAGTGGGAGCTCGTGGCGGTTTGCGATGTGGACACCTCCAAGTTTGATCGCATCAAGCAGGAGTTCCCCAACGCCCGTCTGTATCAAGACTGGCGCGAGCTGCTGGCCAAGGAAGAGGGGCAGATCGACAGTGTGAACGTCTCCGTGCCGGACCATATGCATGGTCCGATGATCCTGCCGTGCATTGCCAAAGGGTTGCACGTCTACGGACAGAAACCCCTCACGCAAAACCTGCATGAGTGCCGCGTGGTCACCGAGAAGGCCCGCGCCAAGGGCATCATGACCCAGATGGGCATCCAGGTTTCGTCTTCCTTCACCGAACGCATGGCCGTGCAGATGATCCAGGATGGCGCGATTGGGAAAGTGAAGGAAGTGCACACCTTCTCGAACAAGAAGTGGGGTGACATGGCCCCGGTGCCGCCGAATGCCGACCCCATTCCCGCGGGTTTCGACTGGGACAAATGGCTGGGCGTCGCCGCTGACCGACCCTTCATCAAGGGCTACTACCACCCTGGCAACTGGCGCAAACGTCGTGACTTCGGCACAGGTACGCTGGGCGACATGGGCTGCCACATGTTCAGCGGTTGGTATCGTGCGCTGAATCTGACCATGCCTCTCAGCGTGACCTCCACGGGCACACCTCCTCCCAATGCCACCAACTGGGCCATCGACGGCAAGGTGGAGTATGTGTATCCCGGCACGGAGTTCACGGCCGACAAGACGGTGAAAGTGACCTGGTACGATGGTGATCAAATGCCGCCCACCGAGGTGCAGCAGGCCATTGAAGGCAAGTGGCCTGGCCAGGGCAGCATTTACATCGGCACGGACGGCGTGCTCCTCTCCGCCCATGGCAGCACTCCCACGCTGCATGCCAAGGAGAAATTCAAAGGCTACAAGTATCCCCGTCTTGAGCCCCGGGATCACTGGGGTGAGTTCGTAGATTGCGCCCTCGCTGGTGGCAGCAAGAAGCCGAGTGCGAACTTTGACTACAGCGGTCCGATGACGGAAGCCGTGCTGCTGGGGTGCCTGGCCTCCATCTTCCCGAACAAGACGCTGGAGTGGGAGGCTGCGACTCAGACCTTCAAGAACTCGCCAGAGGCGACCGCGTTTGTGAAGCGCAGCTATCGTCCTGGTTGGGAACTGCCGGCGTAGGGGTGGTTTGGAGAGGGAGTCGATCTGTTAAAGGTTGGCTCCCTTTGGTTTCCGAACCCTGACACACCCGGCCAACACTGGTGCTCTCTGGTGGCGGATGAATCTAATTTTCCGCTTTTGAGAGGGTCTTGAGATTCACCCTGCGCCTGTAGATTGAGGCTAGCCCGAAGCCAGCCCCGGCCATCGAGGACAAGGCGGCTGTCCAGACCAGTGCGGCCGTCATCTTCGTCATCGCCAGGTGGGTTGCCTCCATATGACCATAGTCGCGGACCAGCTTGGAGATGACTGGTTGATCAGCGGGATCGGATGAAGACCGCTGGAGGTAGAATTGCAGGCTGGACGCTTTGAGCGGCGGATCACCCTGGAAGCGAAGGATGTTCTCGCGCAGGCGCAGTCCGGCATAAGACAAAAACACGAGGGTCACGATGAAGATCGTCACCGTGCCCCAAGAGTGGAGCGGGGGCCTGGACTCCGTTTTCTGCATGTATGAAAGCGTTGGATGGATTGCCCATGAAGTCAATTCCCGCATTGCGATGCCCCCCCGCCCGCTTCATAGGGATGGATGCCTTCTTTTCCCAGACTCGACCAGTTGCTCGCTTCACTCGGCTACGGTACCCGCCGTGAGGTCCGCAACATGGTGGATCGCGGTCTGGTGAAAGTGGATGGCGACGTGGCCGAGGACTTTGACGCCCGGGTTGATCCGACCAAGGTGACGGTGAAAGGGGAGTCGCTGGACGCGCCCTTTGGTTTGGTGGCGGTGTTTCACAAGCCAGTGGGCTATGTCTGCAGCCACGCCAGTGATGAAGGGCCCACGATTTACGACCTGCTTCCTAAGCGCTGGCCTTTTCGCAATCCGACTGTGACCAGCGTGGGGCGCTTGGATAAGGACACGAGCGGCATCCTGTTGCTGACGGACCAGGGAAAACTGGTGCAGAAGTGGACTTCACCCAAGTCGGAGATGGACAAGGTGTATGAAGTCACGGTGGACCGTCCGTTGGAGGAGAGGCTGATCGAAGTGTTCGCCGAGGGCACGCTCATGCTGGAGAGCGAGCACAAACCCTGCCTGCCGGCCAAGCTGGAGATCGTGGATGCCCTGCATGCCCGGCTGACCCTGCAAGAGGGGCGTTATCATCAGGTGCGCCGCATGTTCGCCAGTCAAGGCTGGCATGTGGAGGCGCTCCATCGTTCGCGTTTTGGCGAGTATGAACTGGACGGGCTGGGCGTCGGTGAGTGGCGGGTGCTGCCCTTGTAGGGCGGTGCGTCAGTTGGGGTTCGAGGTAATTTTTGAGTGTTGGGGAGGTGCGATCCTGACCGCGTAAACGCGGAACTCCAACCCTGCTATTGGATCGGAGAGGGTTGGAGTTCCGTCCCGCATGCGGGACGGTGAAGCTCTTCAAGGAACCTGTGGGATGCGTAGGCAGACGGATGTCCAGGAATTCCAAGACATCCATCACCTTGACCTCTGACGTACTGACCTACTGATGCACCGGCTCGATTAAGCGAGCGCCGAGCGCAGCTCCTTGAGCACCTCCAGCGTCTGCTTGATGCCGTCCATCTCGCTGGCTTTCACGCCTTCGTGTTCGATGCCGATGTAACCGTTGTATCCGGCGCCGATCACGATCTTGAGGATGCGCTCGAAGTCGAGCGTCACCTCGCGGCCTTCGCGGCGGTCTTCGGTGTAGAATTTCCCTGCGCCGGTGTTCCAGTCATAAGCTTTGGCGCTGACTGCTTGCTTCACCCAGGGCATGAACTCGCGCATGCCTTGATAGGGGTTATACAGTTCGCTGGCTTCGCGGTTGGTGTAGAAGTTGCCGAAGTCTGGGAGCACGCCGACGCGCGGGTGGTTGACGGCCTTCATCACGCCGGTGAGCCACTTGCCGTTGGAGGAGGTGCCGCCGTGGTTTTCCACCACGACAAAGAGACCGCGCTTGTCGCCTTCCACACACAGGGCGTGCAGGCCGTCTGCGGCCAATTTCAGCTGTTCCTCGGCGGGCAGCTTGGGGTTGCTGGCGGCATTCACGCGGATGCTGTGGCAGCCCAGGAAGACGGCGGCATCCAGCCACTTGAGGTGGTTTTCCACGGTCAGCTTGCGCTTGGCGTCATCGGGATCGCCCAGGTTGCCCTCGCGATCGCACATGATGAGGAGGCCTTTCACGCCCTCGCCCTCCTGGCGTTTCTTCATTTCGCCCAGATAGGCATGGTCCTTGGCCTTGTCGAAGAACATCTGGTTCACGTACTCCACGCCATCGATGCCGAAGCTGCGGGCCACCTTCACGAAGTCCAGGTGATCCAGTGGCTCTTCCCCGCCGCGCTTGAGGATGCGCTTGTTCAGGGACCATTCGGCCAGCGAGATCTTGAAGAGCTCCTTCTTGCCTTCGGCAGCGGAGACTACAGGAGCGGCGGCCAGGGCGGCGGCGGAAGCGGTCGCCAGTTTCAGAAAGGAGCGACGGGACGGGGAGGGACGATGCGGTGTCATGCGGCCTGCATTGAATGCCAGTCGCGGCAGGGATGCAAGCTTCCGCAGTTCCCGTGCTCGCCTGCCAAGGAACCTTGGATGCGGAAGGCGGCCAGACCGCCACAACTCCTTCGGAGTAGAATCTCAAACACCCCGTACCCAACGTGGGCTCGCTCGAAGCTCGCCAACGTTGGGCTTGTCGCCACATCCTCTTCGAGGAAGAACTTCGAATGAGCCGGTTCCTTGGCGGCCACCCCCAATTACGAGCGCGAGTGGTCGGTTCTCGTCAGGGGCGCGTTGTCAGGACAATGCGGCAGCGGGCTCAGATTTCTGTGTCCAGAATGCGGGAGATCGGCTTGAATCTGCGTCCTTCCTCTCGCGATAGACCGTCATGCCCAAGCCGCCTCACAAGACCTACCTCGACTTTCTCCGAAAATCGTTTGGCCAGCATGATGTCGTCCTCAAGCATGAGAGTCCCCAGGGAGGACGGGAAGTGTCTGTCTATGTCTTCCGGAACTTTCCCGAGCCCGGCATGATCACAGGCGTGACCTACGGCTTGAGTCTGGAGGCGGCTCCGGGTGAGGAGGCAGGGCAACCACGTCGGGAACTCATGATCTCCGTGGAATCGACCGACACCCTCTGGGCGTGGAATGCCGCTTTCTTCGCCGCGGAGTTTCGGGGCCAGCGCGGCTTTTTGAAGGGGGAGATGTTTTTCGCGGATGAGCCGCTCGCCAGCGACACCCGCATGGACGGGTTACTCGTGTACGCCCCCAACATTCTGCCTGCGGACCAGGCGAGGGTGAGGACGCCGCAGGGTGTGATTCAGTTCACCCAGCTCTATCCCATCTACCGGAGTGAACTGGTGGTTTATGAGCGCTACGGTCTGCCGGCGCTGTGGAATCACCCGGGGTTCGAGATCTACAATCCCAAACGTGAGCCGGTGGTGATTTGACCGGTAGCCGGACTTAGAACCTGTTTGGATAAAAACATCTGGGTGTGGCAGGATAAATTAAGGGATTAAGATAAGAGAGGCTTCGCCGAGGCTGAGATCTACCCCTCCGGGTTGCGGTCCTTTTGAGCCTGGACGGCGTTGCTCATCGGTTGTGAATCTCGATTCACGCCCTCTTCGCGCCTTGTCCAGACTCAAAATGCCTCGCAACACACCCAGCGTTTTTATCCAAACAGGTTCTTAGGGTCACGGCGCGCGCCGGAGGGTTCCCCTGCCGCCGTAGTAGATGGGGAGTTCCAGGTCGCCCACGTCATCCAATCGCTGGACCTGGGCCAGGCCGGGGTTCTGTGCGCAGGCGGCGTCCCAGTCTTGAAGAGAGGCCTCCCAACGTGTGCCGGGCTCCAGGCCATCCGGCGCTGCGGGTTTGCGATCGCGGAGGTGATCCAAGTACAGCAGCGCTTTTTGCGCTGGCTGGTCTGGCCCCGGGGCGAGCTCGATCACGAAAGACCTGAGCGCCGCGGCATAGGGCGTTTCGTGCGGGGCGATGGCCTTCGAGGCCTGCAGAATTTTGAACTGTCGGTTCGAGGCGGCAACCGTTTGAGGGGCCGGTGAAGGCGGTGATCCGGGCTCCCCGGCAAAGGCCAGACGGTCCAGGCTCAGCGGCGGCCAGGCTTCCAACGGCAGCAGCAGGCTGCGTTCTGCAAACACCATCAGCACCGTCTGGCGGCTGGCCCCATAGCCGGGCAGGATCTGGCAGCGACGAATGAACTCCCGCCGACAGGCCGCCGGACCTCCGCCGCTGATGGTGATCACATCTACCCCGTGTCCCAGGAGGCGGGCCAGTTGAGAAGGAAAGCCGCCGTGCACGGTGGGCGGGCCGTCTGTGGAATTAAACTCATCGATGCCATTGCTGTCGCAGAGCAGGGTCAACGGGCTGTTGGAATCCACCGGGTTCTTGGAAAGCACAGAAATCTGCAGGGGGCGAGGCGCCGCAATGGCGTGCTGGCTGGGCGGCATCCATTCTCGAATGAATGCCGTGTCCGCAGCCGCAAATGGTCCCCCTTTAGAAGGCAATAGGGAGGCGACCGTGGCGGCCCCCACCTCTGCTCCCAAGGGAGTCCAGTGGCTGTCACCGTGAAAGTAGCACAAGGTGCCCTTTCCCGCCGCTTTGCCCAGGGGCCGGCTGAGATCCACAAACTCGATGCCGGTGGCGCGCAACGCCTCGCCGAAAGCCCGGAGCTGGAGCGAAGCATCCGCTGGTTGTGGGTGGGGGGCGGTCTCACTCAGCCCCGGCACGCGATCGGGGTGGATCGCATAGGCCGCGGGCACCGGCATGACGATGAGGTGGATGCCTCTCGCTCGGAGGAGTTGGTGGAACTCCAGGATAGATGGCGTTTTTTCCAAGTACCGTGAGGCCGGGGCATTCAGGCTGGAGAGGCACTTTTTGTAGAGGCGGAATTCCTCTGTGGCCGGAATGAAATCCTCGCGTGGCCAGAGATTGGCGCGCAAGAGCGCGGCGCTGCGAGCCCGCAGGGCATTGATCCCGGCCAGTTGGGAAGGGGACAGTGTATTGACAACCGCCGCCAGGTCGGGGTCCTGCTCTGCTGGAAGGTAGGCAGACTGCCGCCAGAGGGTGCCCATCTGTCGCACCGCCGGCCATTTCCAGATGACCCCGGCAGCCAATACCACGAGCCCCAGCAGGATCAGCAGGCGGAGGGGGGACGGGCGCTTTCGGGAGCCGGAACTCATGAGCCGACAGCTAAGCCCGGCAGAGGGCTCTGCGCAATGCGCCAAAAAAATCACCCGGCCAGGAACAAGGTCCTGACCGGGTGAGGTGCAATCAAACCCGGAACAACCGGGTCGGAAAGGGAGGTGACGTCAGAACTTCCAGGTCACACTGGCGCTGACGTTGAACGGCTTGCCGGGCAGCACGTACAGGGAGTCATAGGAGCCTACAAAGTGCCGCTTGTCGAACACGTTGTTGAAGTTCACCTGCACGCGGAAGTCATCGCGCTCATAGTAGAGGGCGGTGTCCACGATGCCGTAGCTGGGGAGGTCGAAGGTGTTGTACGTGTCTCCGGACTGGCTGCTGTAGTAGCGGCCGCCGAGACCCACACCGAAGCCCTTGAGCGGGCCGTCCTGCACAGTGTACTTCAGCCAGGCGGTGACGGAGTGTTCTGGTACGCCCTGCAAGAGGGTGCCCACCGGGATGTCACTGTCCTTGGTGACCTCGGCATCGATGTAACTGTAGGCGGTGCTGAGCGTGAGGCCGGGGGCCAGTTCGGCGGCGGTCTCGAACTCGAAGCCACGGCTGCGCTGCTCACCGCTGACGGAGGCGTCAAACGGATCGGGGGTGCCTAGGTTCGAGGTGGCTACGTTCTCGCGGGTGAGCTGGTACACGGCAAGGAGACCCGTGACGCGGCCTTCCAGAAGGCTGTACTTGAGGCCGGCCTCCCAGTTTTCACCTTCCTCCGGGGCCACCGGGGCGCCGGAGACGTCGGTGGAGAACCACTGTGGCTTGAAGGAGCGGCTGTAGTTGCCGTAGGCGGCCAGACCGGGGATGAGCTCATAGGTGATGCCCGCCTTGGGGGTGAAGGCATCCTTGTCATCCTCAGCACCCGCGCCGGTTTCATACCAGGCCTTGTCATAGCGGCCGCCCAGGGTGAGCGTCAGCTTGTCCGTGAGTTTGGCATGTTCCTGGATGTAGAAGCCCAGGTTCGAGTATTCCGTGCGGGTGGCGGTGGTGAAACCGTACCCCGGGATGGAGCCCTGATACACGGGGCGGAAGATATCGATCGCAAAGTACGAGCCGGGGAAGTCCTCGTAGTTGATTTGCGCCGAGCGGTCCTTCGACTCGGACCAGTAGTAGTCCACCCCAAAGGTGAGGGAGTGTTTCACTGAACCCGTCTCAAACACGGCGTCCAGCGCAGTGTCCACGGCGAAGCGGTTCATTTTCTCCGAAAAGTCGTACGGATACTGATAGAGCGTGCGTCCATCGGCACCGAGCGTGGAGTTGTAGAGCATGTCATTCCAGTCCTGCTCCATGCGGCTGTACACCAGGTTCTGGCGGACGGAGAAAACGTCGTTGATCTGGTGCTCGAAGTCGTATCCGACGCGATAGCGGCGGAAGTCGAACTCATTGGTGCCGTTATCTGGAAGGCCCAGATAGCGGTTCACCGGCACTTCGCCAAAGGGGCTGTGCAATACCGACCCCACAGCGGGGAGCGGCATGGCGGAGATGCCGGTGTCCCGCATATAGCTGGCCAGGAGGGTGAGGCGGGTGGTGTCATCCCACTCGAACGTGATGGCCGGGGCAATGAACACGCGCTCGGTGTCCACGTAGTCCACATAGGAGCCCGAGTTGTTGTAGAGGGCAGTCAGACGGGCGTAGATGCCCAGGCCGGAGTCTGAGGTGGGGGCGGCTACCGGCTGCACTTGCTTGGCGCCTTTGGCTGCGGGAGCGGGGGCTGCGGCGGTGGTGGGTACCAGGAGGGGCACATTGATGTCGAACGTGCCTTCATAGCGGTCCCAAGTGCCGCCGGAAAAACCCATTTCTCCGCCGAATTCATGCTTCGGGCGTTTGCTGACGAGGTTGACCAGGCCGCCGAGAGGGGCCTGTCCGTAGAGCGTCGAGGCGGGTCCCTTGATCACTTCCACGCGCTCCAGCCCGTAGAGTTCTGGGCTGCGGCCGTAGTCGTTCCGGAGGCCGTCCCAAAAGGTGTTGAAGGCGGAATCAAAACCGCGGATGCGGTAGTAGTCCCAGCCTTCGTAGTTCCCGCCGATCGAGACGCCGGCGACGTTGCGAATGACTTCCTCCAGCTTGGTGGCGTCCTGGTCACGGATGATCGCTTCAGAGATCACCGAGATGGCCTGCGGCGTCTCGAGCAAAGGAGTGTCCGTCTTCAGCGCGCCCGTGGCGCTGACTGGGGCGGTGTAGGTCACGGCGGCGTCTTGGGCGGCCGTGACG
>NZ_BATQ01000020.1 GCF_000739635.1 Verrucomicrobium sp. BvORR034
CGAAGCCTATGGCAAGCGGCCGGTGGAAACGGGGACCAACCCGGACCGGCAGCGGGCCAACACCAAAGAGGAAGATCCGACCGGGCTGCTCAACGAAGGGTTCCGCTACCGTGACATTGAGACCGGCGTGTGGCTGAGCCGCGACCCGGCGGGATTTGTGGATGGCCCCAACGTCTATGCGTACGTGCGGCAGAATCCTTGGACGAGCTTTGATCCGGAGGGGTTGGACACCAAAACTGTCACAAAGCCGGAGCAGCCGGCTCAGAGACAAGAGTGGGAAGTGTCCAAGACGAATGTTCCGACTATCGTATTGTACGACGGTTCGGACCAAGGTCAACGCAGGCAAGCCGCAGGAGGTGATCAGTTTAGAGACTCAGGTCGCTACTATACCACCAACTTAATCAATATCGGAGTAATTGTTGATTCGAAGGGCGATCCTGTCTTGGACAGGAACGGCAATGTCCAGCACCTTGCCAATCCGGAAATGATTACGAAAGCATTCCAAGAAACTGGGGCTACGCGAGTCTTCATCAACGACCACTCAACCTTTGCCTACTGGCCTACAAAGAAAGATCTAACTCTTGTCCAAGAGTTTCACAACAAACCTCTGACTCCAGAATCGCCGCATTGGAAAAGTTTGGTGAGCACTTTTCCATCTGATCGCAAAACAACGGTGGTACTTTGTGCATGTGATGGTGGGAACGGAGGAACGGGAGGGCCAGCGAAAGCATATCTCCAGGGCCTGTATGAGGTCGCGAAGCAGGCGGGAAAGAATGTCGAAGTTGTTGCTTATGGCCAAACCATGTATCACACTCCTTCAGGGGTCTCGGGCACCCCGATAGTGAATGGACGGATTGATCCGAAAGATCGTGAGAGGGGAAGCGAGTTTCGGGCTCCGCAGGATACGCAATAGCATTTACTTTCAAGACTATGAACTGTAAGCATTCAAGTTGGAATCCGTGTTGCGTCGTATTGCTGATGGCGGTTCTGATTGGGGCAGGGTGTTCTGACAATGCTGGCTCAGTCAAAAAAAACGCCGATACGAGTAGTGAAGAGCTTTTTCTAACCAAGTTTCTTTCCTTCAATGATCGTTTTAGCATCTCTGTTGAAGGGGGATACAAAATCGATGGAAAAATGGTGGGAATCGACTTCGTTAGACAGAGTGAAGAAAAGGAATGTGCCGAGCTAGTTAGATTTTTGAAGGGACTTAAGCAGGTAGCGGTAGTAGCAGAGGTTGACTCCAACACGGAATTGTCGCCTGGAACTGCCTCCACAATGACAATTACTTTCGAAAGCAAAGGTGAATCTAGGCAACTCTCGATCTTTGGGGATGATACTGTGGTGCGCCGAGAGAAGGTTAAAAGTATTGTCTTCCGGATTCAAAACCCGAACGCCCAGCCGCTGATTTTCCAGGTGCTATCTATCTGTGGCCTCAAAGAGGGGGAAAAAACGGTGCTCGAAGAGAAAGACGATAGTGATCCGTTTGGAGCGGTCGGTGCGTGACCTGAAGTGCAAGGAGGGAGGCTGGCGCAGTACAAATAGACGGGCAAGAATGGCACTGACTTAACTCCCCAGTTTCAAAAAATCCGACCTCTGCAGAGGCCAATTGTCGGGGAACCCTCCTGCAACAAGGCGCAGACCGCCACGACGCGGGGTTCTTTGCCATTTCCAAACGTTCACCAAAGGTGAGAGTTGGAAATGAGGCCAAAATGCTGTCCGTTGCCCATGCAGCAGGGGTTTGACGGCCAATGGTTCGATGTATTATGAAACATTGAGGTTAAGCCGCATTCTTTTTCCGGAATTGGCGCTGGGCCGGTGCGGAGTCTCCCTCATTTCGTGCTTGGGTTTGCTCATGAGTTGGTAGTTCTTGGGCCGTCGTTTCTTGCATCGCGGCTCTCGTCGATGCGGTCTCTCCAGGAATGGATTGTCGGCAATGCTTTGCAGCATTTCAGTCAGCCTCATTCGCGATTGGCGGGCGCTGGAGGGCTCCACATGTACCATTGCCACTGATCAAGCCGGCCTCTGGTCCTTTTGATGTAGTGTCAGAAGACGAGCTATTCCGGCGACTATAGCCAGGGCAAACCGCTCACGGTGACTGAGGGCGGGCGCACCACGGTCTATCATTATGACCTGGCCAGCCGGGCCGTGGCCCAGACCCAGCCCAATGGGTTGTGGCAGTACAACGCCTATGACGACCTGGGCCGGTTGGAATCGCGCCAGACCTACACCAGCGCCGACGCCCTGCAGGCCCAGTTCCTGTGGACTTATGATGCGGTGGGCAATGTCACCGTGCAGTCAGAACGCTGGCCCGGAGAGGGCACCCGTGGCGCAGCAGTACAAATAGACAGGCTATTTGTAAGAAAAGAAATTGACGATCCATCGTGAATGATCGACATCGTGGCATGGCGTCTCCCCGCTTCTTTGCCGATCCGATGGTTCCGGTTGCGTACTACCACTGCATTTCTCGGGTGGTGGAGAGGCGACTGGCGTTTGGGCCGGAGGAGAAAGAGCAGTTTGTGCGATTGATGCGGGCCTATGAGGGGTTCTGCCAAATGCGAGTGCTGTCTTATTGCGTGATGTCCAATCACTTCCACATCATGGTGGAGGTGCAGAAGCGGCCTGAAGGGGAGGTGTATTCGGATGCTTGGCTGTTGAAGCAGGTGGCGTTGATCTACTCCAAGCCGGCGGTGAGGGCGATCAAGGAGGCGCTCGAAACGTTTCGCAAGCAGGGGCATGATCAGTCGGCGGATGATCTCAAAGAGAAGTACCTGATGCGCATGTGGGATGTGAGCCAGTTCATGAAAGAGCTGAAACAGCGCTTTAGCTTGTGGTTCAACAAGAGGGAGAAACGCAAAGGGACACTCTGGGAGGAGCGCTTCACCAGCGTGTTGCTGGAAGGGGAGTTGGCGACGCTCTCGGTGATGAGTGCGTACATCGATCTCAATCCGGTGCGGGCGGGGCTGATGCAGGATCCCAAGGACTACCGTTGGTGTAGCTATGCCGAGGCGGTGGCGGGTGGTCGCAAGGCGTTGTCAGCCCTGGACACGATCACGCGGGAGCATCGGGCGCACGAGGCCAGTCTGCCGGTGGAGCAGAGGCGGATGCCCAAGCCCGAGAAGGTGCTTTCGGAGTATCGTGTGTGGCTCTTTGGCCAGGGCGAGGAGGTTCGAGATGGCGACGGGGCGGACAGTCAGGTGGTGCGCAAGGGCATCCGGCGTGAAGTGGTGGAGCAAGTTCGTGGGCAAAGTGGCAAGCTGACTTTGGCCGAGACGTTGCGTCATCGGGTGACGTACTTCACCGCTGGGGTGGCGTTGGGGCGGAGGTCGTTTGTTGATTCGTTCTTCGACGTTCACCGCGAGCAATTCGATCCGCGACGAAAGCAGGGCGCACGGCCGATGAGAGGCGGGAGTTTTGCAGGGATGTTCACGTTTCGTGCGCCACGGGTGGGGGTGGTGTGAGGCGTGGTTGGAGACCACGGCTTGAGACCGTCGGGGACAACCTGCTCTCGAGTTTCTGGTGACAGGTCCACCGGGAGCCGTTAGTTTTCCAGGCAGCTTCGAGTAAAAGAAGGAAGAGGCTGCGTTTGTAAGAGCGGAATCAAGGACAAGCCTATGAAGTTCAAATCAGTCCTATTGCAGGCGATGGCCATTTTCGTTTGCCTGGTGCTGTCAGGTTGCGCAGTGAGTTCCGCGCAGAGTCTTGCGGTCAGTGACGTCACCGTGCGTTCTGGATGGCGTCCGTTGTTTGATGCCGATCTGCAAGCTGCCGTCGAGGCTGCCATCATTCGCCATTTTGCAGAAAGCTCTGATGGCCCCAAAGTGACAAGTGTGGTTGGAGGCGGCTGGGTTATCAAGAAGCGCACCAAGGATGAGATCATCGTGCAAGGCCAGTTGAGGCTTGTTTGCAAGCAGCACGTTCAGGTGCCTCTTCTTTATGAGAGCCGATCCAACAAGGTGGTCGACCTGGGATTCAGGACGGTGTCCATTCGATTTGCTCGGCAGTAGGGGGGTGTGTCGGTGCGCCTGAATGCCTTGCATGGCCCATTGTATTGGGAACGGTGTCAACGGATCGACAATGCCAATGAGTTATCGAATTCTAGTTTTGGCGTGGTGCGCATTCACCGCAATCGTGCCAGGGCAATTCGGCATGGCGCAGTGCTGGAATACGGCCTATGGTTGGAGTGCCTGATGATGGAGCATATCATCAGTGGACGCCAATCCGTTGACTGACATGAACCTCCGAAGTTGCTTTCGCCTTGTGGGCGGTTCACTGCTGGCAGCAGGATGCATCGTCGCCTTGTATCTTTATCTCTTTCCCAATGAGAAAGACGCGATCTATCTTTTTGGACATTGGGTTGATGTCACATGGGGGTTGATCATTCCTGGTGCTTCTTTGGGTCTTCTGCTTCTTCTTTGTTCGTACAGCGGGAAAATAGGGGCAGGCGACAAATCTTGATGAGCATTTTAGGATGCGAGGGGAATCTGGGCTGCGCTTCAGCAGTAGGTGATTTCTGCGACCCGCTTCGGGGTCGGTGGGTATTTTTGATTCTACCGGAGGTGGCGGTCGCTACGCTCCCGCGACCTCCGGCTACCTTCTGGGATGCCTTCGGCATGGCCCGCTGCGCGGGAGACACAAGACATAAGACCTGAGTTTAAGATGAGAGGGGGGGCAGCTATTTAGATGGCCCGTCCTGTCGTGCTTTGATGGGTATGGGAAACTACAGCGCCGCTATTCCAGCATGATCAGCGCGGAACTCACATCTGGGGTCGCGGGTGGGCTGTCGTCGTTGACCTGGAAATTGTAGTCCACCAGGCCGCTGCGATCGATCACCTTGAACTGGTGGTTGGGCGGGAACAGGATCTCTTTTTCCTGAGGGTGTTTGGAGAGGAAGCTGATGTCGCGTCCGCCCTTGCTTTTGATGACGAACTGGTGGGTTCCCGGGAAGGGGCCGCCGGCGGAGGTGCTGGTGAAGCCGGCGTCCACAATGGTGGCTCCGCGCACGCAGGCTTTGTCTTTGCCGAGGGGCAGGTTGGTGCCGCGCAGCACCCGCCCATCGTACTCGGGCAGTTTGTTCATTCCTTGAACGGCCAGGTCGGTAATGGTCCGGGTGAAGGTGGTCATCGGGCGCTTGCCGCGAAGCTCCTCGTTGATCTGCACATAATCGCTCTGCGTGTAGGTGTGCAGGGCAATGAGTTCCTCCGTGGACAGGCGGTCCGCACGGGGATCCCAGCCGTTGGCGATGATGCGTTTGAACGTGGAGCCGAAGTATTCCGGAAACTTGGTCTCCGGACTCATGAGTTCCTTGTAGAGGGCGGTATTGCGGCAATCCTCGTATTTCTGGACCAGCTTCTGAGCGAGGGCCACGTGCTCTGGGGACACCTCTTCGTTCTCTTTCAGATTGAGCGCTCGGAGGATCTCGTGGGCGGCGATGGCGTTTTCCTCTGCGCCTCCCTTGAGTTGATTCCTAATGCTGGTCCGGAGGGCCAGGGCAGAATCGCTGAACGTCACGCCGGGATCGACTTGCTGCTGGTAGTCTGTTTCCAGCTTCTGCAGCATCCGGTCCGCCTTGTTGATGATGCGGTCGAGCTTGCGGGCGCTCAGTGGTTTGCTCGTTGAGATGTCCAGCTCGTCGAAGACCTTCTGCACGGCTTCAGCACTGCCCAGCTTGTCTTTGAGCGCCTCGGTCAGGACTTTCTGGTAGTGTGCTTCCTTGGGGGAGATGCCGCCCTTGTTCTTCACCCAGGCGACGAAACGTCCTCCGATACTGCGCTTCCCGAGATGGTCACGCAGGCCCCGGATGCGATCATCGGGTGGGGCACCGGTCGTCGTGCCAAAGTCAGTGGCACGGGTGGTGACGGCGGTGGCGTTGTTCATGGAGGCGAAAGCGAGAGCGGAGTCGAGGCTCTAGATGAGTGGGGCGTCATCGCCATCGTCAGCGCGGCCCTGATCGTCATGGTCACGGGGTGCCAATTCGGCGGGCTCGTCAGCGGCCCTCTGTTGGAGCTCCTTGGAGACGAGGGGGCGATCCTTCATGGACTCCCAGAATTTCTTTGATTCCTCGACCAGAGCTTCCTCCTCGGGCGTGAGGGGAAGGGGAGGGGTGCTGGGGGCGGTGATGTTCATGGTGGGTGGTGGAAAGATGCAGGGTTGAAAAGCGGCAGGCAAATTTTCTATTCCAGCGTGATCCAAGCCGATCCTACGCTGGCTTTCTGGGCGTCATTGCCCGTGTCGATCGACATGGAGTGATCGATCTCTCCGACCCGTCCGACCACCTTGAAGGTGTGGTTTGGCGGGTAAAGAATTTCCAGCTCATCAGGTTGATTTCACCACCTCGTCGCTGCCCAGCTTGGCTTTGAGGTCCTTTTGAAAAAGATTGTGGTAGTGCTTTTCTTTCTGAGAGAGGCCATCCTTGTTTTTCACCCAGGCAACGAACCTTCCTCCGACGCTGCGCTTTCCGATGTGATCCCTCAGCTCCTGCATGTTTTTGTCATGAGGGGCGATCGGGGTGGAATTCGAGCTCGAGTCGGATACCCGGGGAGACGTTGGTGAGGGCGTGAACATGACGGAGGGCAGGGTGAAAGGCTCGCACCTACACTCTCGCCGTCTGGCGGAGGGGGTTACGGGGAAAGTTGAGCGACTGACCCGCTGCGCGGGAGAAACAAGACTGCAAGACACAAGACGTGAGACCTGAGTTTTATTGAGGGGCGGGGGAGGCAGTTTCTTTCGCAAGAGCCTGTCTTGCCATATTCTGTCTTGTCGTATTCTGGCCAAGGAATAAGGGGAGGCTGACTTGGAGGTGTTGATGGCGGTGGGGAGAAAACGGATGCTGTCGGCTTTCCCACCTGATCTTCCTCTGCGGAGGTACCCAGGGTTGACTCGCTTAAGGCTCGTCCAACCACTGGGCTGTGGTAGAGATCCCCGCTGGGGATCAGCTTCGAACTTAGTCGGCCAGCTCCAGGTGGTTCGTTGGCGGCCACCCCAGTCGCGTGCCAGAGGTTCGTTCTGCCAAGGGACTTAGGATGAGACTGCCGGTCAGACCGCCACAACTCCTTCGGAGTAGAGGCCCTGACACCCGGTACCCGACGTAGGCTCGCTGGAAGCTCGCCAACGTCGGGCTTGTAGCCGCATCCTCTTCGAGGAAGAGCTTTCTCTGAACTACGGGGCAGCGTTGGATCCGTTGTGGCCACCCCAATGCTCTCGGTCGAAGATTTCGTTTTCACGCTCGACCGAAGGCTGCAACCCGTGCCAACAGGACAAGCATGGCTGCTGCTGTTGTCGCCATCCCGCCCGTGAAGACCCAGAACGACTTTGGAAGTCGATGTCGTCCCCGGCAAAAGTCTAGCAGTCGCGTTGCGTCTTCGATCATTTCCGTGCCCTTGTAGAGGAACTTTATCTGGACCGGCTCAACTCCATGTTTTCGAAGGAAGCAGCGTATTCCGAACATCCAGGCGGACCAAGCAAGGAGGATTGCCAGTATCGGTAGGAATGCGTAGAGGGGGAGCCCGGCGATCATGATATTGGCTGCCTCAACATACGGTTCAATTTGTCCCATCTCCAACGGTTCAAGCAATAGGCCAGTCAGATCCCAAGCTGGCTTTGTTGATGGTGCACCCTCCTGGATACAACTCGATGCGTGGATGCGTTTAGGCTGTTGAGGAAGCGGAATCCCTCTGTTCTCCTGACGGCGGTTGTGCTTGAAGCACAAACCGCCGCTCCTTGGGGAGCGGGGCTACACGTGATACAACTGCGCTCCAACCAAGAACCAAGCACTCAGCACCAAGAATCATTTCATCAAACCGCATTCGCGCACACACCGTCGCGCTCGAGGGCGGTGAGGTTGCCGAGGGTGGTGGTGGCGATGCCCATGAGGGCTTCATGGGTGAAGAAGGCTTGGTGGCCGGTGATGAGGACGTTAGGGAAGGTGGTGAGGCGCATGAAGACGTCGTCGGTGATGACCTCGCCGGAGTGATCGGTGAAAAAGAGTTTTTCCTCTTCCTCGTACACATCCAGGGCCAGGCCGCCGATGATGCCGCGTTTGAGCCCCTCGATGAGGGCCTGCGTGTCCACGAGGGCGCCGCGGCCGGTGTTGACGAGCAGCATGCCTGGCTTGAGCAAAGAGAGCTTGCTCTCGTTGATCAGGTGGTGGGTTTCAGGAGTCAAAGGACAGTGCAGGCTGACCACCTCGCTCTGGGGCAGGGCCTCCTCCAGGGAGACGTAGGTGCCGCCCAGCTCTTCCACCACGGGATTGCGGTACATGTCCACGGCCAGGATGCGGCAGCCGAAGCCGCGCATGATGGTGGCGAAGAGGGCGCCAATCTTGCCGGTGCCGACCACGGTGACGGTTTTGCCATGCAGGTCGAATCCCAGGAGGCCGCGCAGTTCAAAGTTGCCTTCGCGCACGCGGTTGTAGGCCTTGTGGAGATGGCGGTTGAGCGCCAGGAGCATGGCCACGGCATGCTCGGCCACGGCGTGTGGGGAGTAGGCAGGCACCCGCACGATGGAGAGCCCCAGAGACTTGGCGTGTTTCAGGTCCACATTGTTGTAGCCAGCGCAGCGCAGGGCGAGGTGCCGCACCCCGTGGGAGACAAGGCGGTCCAGCACGGCCTGATTTACCACATCGTTGACGAACACGCATACCGCCAGGTGGCCTTTGGCGAGATCCACCGTGGTCTCATCAAGCCGGGCGGCCAGAAAGGTGAACTCATGGGCCTGGTCCGCATTGGCCAGAGTGAAAAAATCCTCGTCGTAGCTTTTGCTGCTGAAGACGGCTGTTCTCATGGGGGAACCCTTACCGTACATCAGGCACATTGCCAGCGGTAAACCCTGATGAAGCAAGATGCGGGGCGGCTTGGCCAAGATGCGCGGAGCGACAGAGGTCCCGCTGGCGGATCATGGAGCACATGGAAGTGCTCGCCGTCACCCTCTTTCTCAGCCTGCTGCTGGCGGTGTTCTTTGTGGTGCTCTTTCTCGGCAGCCATCGGGCCTCCCGCCGCAGTGTGGAGCAGGATGCGCTGATGCCTCTCGATGATTCGGGCTCTCCGCGTCGTGCGCCTGCACCTGGAACCCACCCTCAAGCCCGAGGTTGATCCGGCTCCAGTCCCTTTTCTCTCATCATGAACGCCCCCACCAAGACCGTCGTTATCGAGTACGAAGACCGCACTGTGCGCCATTTCATGCTGGCCTCCGTCATCTGGGGGGCGGTGGCCCTCCTGGTGGGAGTGGTGGTGGCCTCGCAGCTCAACTACTGGCAGATGAACTTCGACCTGCCGTGGCTCACTTTCGGCAGGCTGCGCCCGCTGCACACGAATGCCGCGATCTTTGCCTTCGTGGGGAACATGATGTTCGCCGGCATCTACTACTCCACGCAGCGCTTGTGCAAGACTCGCACGGCGTCTGATCTGCTCTCGCGCATTCACTTCTGGGGCTGGCAGCTCATCATCCTGGCGGCGGCGATCACGCTGCCGCTGGGCTACTCGCGCAGCAAGGAGTACGCGGAGCTCATCTGGCCCATCAACATCGCGGTGGCGCTCATCTGGGTGGTGTTTGCCATCAACTTCTTCTGGACGCTGAAGCGGCGCAATGAGCCCTCGCTCTATGTCGCGCTGTGGTTCTACATCGCCACCATCATCACGGTGACGATGCTGTATGTGGTGAACCACCTGCAGATCCCCACCTCCTGGACGCATGCGTATCCTGTGTTTGCCGGGGTGCAGGATGGTCTGGTCCAGTGGTGGTATGGGCACAATGCGGTGGCCTTCTTCCTCACCACACCCATCCTGGGCATCATGTACTATTTCCTGCCGAAGGCGGCAGAGCGGCCCGTGTACTCGTACCGGCTGAGCATCATTCACTTCTGGTCGCTGGTCTTCATCTACATCTGGGCGGGGCCGCACCATTTGCTCAATACCTCCCTGCCGCATTGGCTGCAGATGCTGGGCATGCTTTTCAGCCTCATGCTCTGGGCCCCGTCCTGGGGCGGCATGCTCAACGGCCTGCTCACGCTCCGCGGAGCGTGGGACAAGCTGCGCACCGATCCAGTGATCAAGTTCTTCGTGGCTGCCATCACCTTCTACGGCATGGCCACCTTTGAAGGGCCGCTGCTTTCCATCCGTGTGGTGAACTCCCTGTCCCACTACTCGGACTGGACCATCGGGCACGTGCACAGCGGTACTTTGGGCTGGAATGGTTTCATGGCCGCAGGTCTCTTTTACTGGATGGCGCCGCGCCTCTGGGGCACCAAGCTGCACTCCGTGGCTCTGGCCAACTTCCACTTCTGGATTGGCCTGGTGGGCATTCTCTTCTACGTGGCCTCCATGTGGGTCTCCGGCGTCATGCAGGGGCTCATGCTGAATGCCACCACGGACGGCGGCACGGTACTGGCCTATCCGAACTTTGTGGAGACGCTCAATGCCATCCGCCCCCTCATGCTGCTGCGCGTGCTGGGCGGGTTGTTCTACCTCACGGGATTCCTCATCATGGGGTACAACCTGTGGCGCACCATCCGCAGCGGGCACCCCGTGGTGGAGAGCCGCGAGGTGCATGCGGAAGTTTCCTCCAACCAAGACCGCATGAGCTGGAAGGAGGTGGTGAACAACGATCCCGTCATCTTCACCGTGGTCGGCCTGGCCTTCATGTGCGCGTGGTTCTTCCTCCCCAGCTATGCCAACCTGGCGGCGCTGATCAGTGGTGTCATCCTCTGCTGGCTGGGCGTGCAGCGCTTTCAGGCCAGTGGCAAGTCCTGGGGCTACTGGTATGACCGGCTGCTGGAAAACTACCTGCCCTTCAGTGTGCTCACCCTGGTGGCGGTGGCGATTGGCGGGGTGATCCAGATCCTGCCCACGGTGACGGTGAACCGGGCGAAAAACGTGGAGGACCGCATCCAGAAGCCCTACACACCGCTGGAGCTGGCGGGGCGTGACCTTTATGTGAGCGAGGGCTGCTACAACTGCCACTCGCAGATGATCCGCACCATGGTGCCGGATGTGCTGCGCTACGGCGACTACTCCCGCCTGGGGGAGAGCATCTATGACTACCCCTTTCAGTGGGGCAGCAAGCGCACCGGCCCGGATCTGGCCCGCATCGGCGGCAAGTATCCCAACGTGTGGCACTACAACCACATGAAGGATCCGCGTGCCGTGAGCCCTGGCTCCAACATGCCGAACTACGCCTGGATGCTGGACAAGAAGACCGACATCAAGGCGCTGCCGGCCAAGATCGCCGTGCAGCAGCGCCTGGGGGTGCCATACCCTGCGATGAGCCGGGATGAGATCCAGCAGCAGGCCATTGAGCAGGGCATCACCATTGCCGCGGATCTGAAGAAGGCGGGTGCCTTTGCCCTGCCGGACTCCCAGATGGTGGCACTCATCGCCTATCTGCAAAAGGTGGGCCAGTCCGAGGCACCGGAAGAGCGCCCTGCTGAGACGCCATGGAATGAGAAACCCTTCCCCGTGGTGCCGGCCCTGCCGGACAAGCATCGCACAGCGCAGACCGTGCCCCAGAACAGCCAGCCCAACTAACCGCCCTATCATCCCATGTTCCGACGCATCATTCATGAGCACTGGCATGACCTCGTTCCGGTTATTGCCTTTATCCTGACGTTTGCCGTTTTCATCGTCGCTTTCATCCGGGCCCTGCTGGCGCGGAAAGAGCTGGTGGCCCACATGGCGGCGCTGCCGCTGGATGAGCCCCTGCTGGTGCCTGCCACCGAGTTGCCATTGGAAAAGCAGGATGAGGGGGCGGGGTGTTCCGACACTTGCCGCCGCTGTCCGGGGTGCCGTCGCAAAGAGGGCGGCCACTCGCATGAGTCCGCCCATTCCCATGCCCCTTCTCATCAGCACACGCCTACGCACTGAAGCCCATGTCCAAGTCCACTGAGGAAAACACGCCTGAACTCCGGCCGCATGTGTATGACGGGATTCAGGAGTATGACCAGAAGCTGCCGAACTGGTGGCTCTTCACCTTCTACATCGCGATTGCCTTCTTCGTCATCTACTGGCTGGCCTACTACCAGTTCCAGCTCATCCCCACGGATGAAGAGCGCATGCACGCCGCCATGGCGCAGATCGATGCCGCCCGGCTGAAGCAGCTGGAGTCCCTGGATGACGCCAAGCTCTGGGCGATGGCGAAGGATGTCAAGGCGATCGAGTCGGGCAAGGCCACCTATGCCGCCAGTTGCATGGCCTGCCATGGGCCCACTCTCGCGGGTGGTCCCGGGCTGCCGGGGCTCTCTCTGGCGGACAAGGTGTGGAAGCACGGCGGTCAGCCCTCGGAGATCTTGAAAGTCATCCGCAAAGGTTCGCCGGACGTGTCCAAAGGCATGCCCGCCTGGGAGCCGCAGCTGGGTCTGCCCCGGGTGCTGGAGGTGTTGGCTTACGTGCTGAGTCATCACCAGGAAGGCGAGACCTTCACGGTGGATCCGAACGACAAGCCGACCTGGATGGCCGCGGCCCCTGCCACGGGTGCCCAGTGATTTGTGGGATAACTGAAACAACATGAGCCGCTCCCTGCCCAACCTCATCAGCGTTACCACCATTGCCCCGGATGGATCCCGGCGCACGGTGCAGCCGGCCGATGTGCGGGGGCGGTACACCTTCTGGCGTCGGGTCACGGCGGTGCTGCTGCTGGCGGTGTACATCCTGCTGCCCTGGATCCCCATCAACGGCAGCCCTGCTGTGTTCCTGGATGTGGCCCACCGACGCTTTCACATCCTGGGTTTTGTGCTGGCGGCGGAGGATCTCTGGTTGGGGTTTTTCCTTGTCACGGGGGTCGCCTTCTCGCTCTTTTATGTCTCGGCCGTGATGGGCCGCGTCTGGTGCGGATGGACCTGCCCCTACACGGTGTTTCTGGAGCATGTTTATCGTCGCGTGGAGCGCTGGATCGATGGCGATGGCCCGGCCCGCCGGAGGCTGGAAGAGGCACCCCTGACCGTGGGGAAGGTGCTGCGCCGGGTGTTCAAGCACGGCATCTACCTGTTGCTCTCCGCCTTCATCGCGCATGTGTTCCTGTCCTACTTCGTCTCGCTGCGCCAGCTCTATGCCATGATGCAGGGGCCGCCTTCGCAGCACTGGCTGGCCTTTGGCGTGGTGGCGTTTCTCACCGCGTCCTTGTACTTCGCCTTCAGCTGGTTCCGGGAGCAGTTCTGCATCATTCTCTGTCCCTATGGCCGGCTTCAGTCGGCGCTCACGGATGATCACACGGTCAACGTGGGCTATGACAAGACGAGGGGCGAGCCGCGGGGCAAGGTGAACACCCCGGGCGCGGGCGATTGCATCAACTGCCAGCGCTGCGTGCAGGTGTGTCCCACGGGCATCGACATCCGCAACGGCCTGCAACTGGAGTGCATCGGCTGCGCCGCCTGTGTGGATGCGTGCGATGATATCATGGCCAAAGTGGGGCGCAAACCCGGCCTCATCCGCCACGACTCCCTGGCCGCCTTCAAAGGCGGGCGCACGAAGTGGGTGCGACCACGCACCGTGCTCTACGGGCTGCTGCTGGTCTGTGGGATGATCGTGTGCAGTCTCTCCCTGCTGGCGGTAAAGCCGGTGGGGGTTTCATTGAACCGGCTGACCGGCGCCCCATACTTCGTGAACAACGGGGAGATCCGGAACCAGTTTCAACTGCGACTCGTGAACAAGCGGCCCCAGCCCGCGGTTTACCGGGTGGCCCTGGCTCCAGATGCGCCGGAGGGCCTGCGTCTGACCGATGCCGCTGACGCGGTGCAGGTGCCTGCACTCGGCGAGGTGGTGAAGACCGTGGTGTTGACCCTGCCGAAGGACCAGTTCCGCGGGCCCATCAAGACGCAGCTCTCCATCTCGACCGAGCCAGACGGCCGGACGCAGGTGGCGCGGGAGCTGGAATTTCTCGGGCCAGATCCCCGACTGCAAAACGATGAATATCTCAATCCGCAAAACTATCTCCGCTAGGCCCTGGTTGCTGGTGGTGGCGGCCTTTGTGCTGCTCGTGACCATGTGGACGGGCCTCATCGTCGTGGCGGTGCGTCACGCGCCGCAGAGTGTGCCACTGTCCCCCGTCGTCCATGACCAGCATTGACACCACGGCAGGTGCCTTCGTGGCAGGTCTGGTGACCAGTCTGCACTGTGTGGGCATGTGCGGCCCGCTCGCCTGTGCCTGGGCCACCGGGCGGGGTGGGGCGTCGTCGAGTTTCCTGCGCAATACGGCCGCCTATCATGCGTGCAAGTTAGTTTCCTATGCCCTGGTGGGCGCGGTGGCCGGGGCGGTGGGCACGCTGCCGCTGCGACTGTTCCAGCATGGGCCGGGGCTGCTGGTGCCGTGGCTCATGGTGGCCATGTTTGCCTTCGTCGCCCTGGGGCTGGAGCGCTGGCTGCCCAAGCCTCTGTTCCTGACACGGCCCATGGCCCGCGTGCGCGCCTGGGCCGCCAACCGGGGCGGTCTGGCCCGCGCCTCGCTGTTGGGCATGGCCACACCGCTGCTGCCGTGCGGGCCGCTGTATCTCATGTTTGGCCTGGCGCTGGCGAATGGCTCCGCTCTGCGCGGGGCGGAGTTTGCCGCCGCCTTTGGCCTGGGCACGCTGCCGCTCCTGTTGCTGGCCCAGACGCAGTTGCGCCTCCTGAATCTCCGCCTCACCCCATTGCAGATGCGCCGCCTCCAGCGTGGGTTGGCCCTGTGTGCCACGCTGGTGATGGTGTGGCGTCTTCGCGACACGCTCACCGGGGCGGCGGAGGTGAGCTGCTGTCACTGAATGGAATGCCACCCTCTCGTCCCGGCTTGATTCATCATGAAACACGATACCGCCCCCCTCTGCCAGCACTGCGGCACGCCCGTGCCATCCCAGGCGCTGGATGTCCGGTTTTGCTGCGCCGGGTGTGCCTATGTGCATGAGCTGCTGGTGACGGAAGGGCTGGGCAAGTTCTATGAATTACGCGGGGGCACCGCGTTGCCACCGGTGGCCCCTGATGCCCTGCGGGCCCGGGATGATGAATGGCTGCAGGAGCAGGTGGCGGCGGCGGAGGCAGCCGCCGGACCCGGTGGGACGGCGCGCATGGATCTGGCCGTGCAGGGGCTCACCTGTGTGGGCTGTGTGTGGCTCATGGAAAAGGTCTTTCACAGCGAGCCCGGCGCGATGCATCTGGATGTGCACGTGGCCCGGGGCGAGGCGCATCTGGAGTGGCAGGCGGGCGGCTGGGATCTGCCCGCCTACGCGAGGCGGCTCCAGCAGTTTGGCTATCTGGTGGGGCCGGCGGGGGAGCGTGGAAACACCTCCGTGCAGTCCGCGGGGTTTGGCCGTCGGGTGGGGCTCTGCGGCGCCTTTGCCATGAATGCCATGGCCTTCTCCCTGCCGGGCTACCTGGGCATGCGGCCGGACTTCCTCTTTGCCTCCTGGTTTGACATCATCGCCGCCTGCTCCGCCACGCTCTCGGTCCTGGTGGGCGGGAGTTATTTCATGGAGCGCAGTGTGAACTCCCTGCGGCAGGGCATCCTGCACATGGACACCCCTATTGCCCTGGGCATCGGGCTGGCCTGGTTGGGCTCTATGGCGGGCTGGCTGGCGGGGGAGGCGGGGCTCAAGTACTTCGACTTCGTGGGCGTGTTTGTCTTTCTCATGCTGGCAGGGCGCTGGCTGCAGCAGGGCATGGTGGAGCGCAACCGCCGCCGCCTCCTGGCAGCAAGTGCTGTGCCGGGTTGGGTGCGGGTGGTGGAGGGTGCTGGGCTGGAGAAACGCACGGCGTTGGATGAGGTGGCGGTGGGGGACGTGTTGCGGATGCCTTCTGGCAGCATCTGTCCAGTGGGGGGTGTGTTGACCTCCTCTGAGGCCTCGCTAAGCCTGGAGTGGATCAATGGGGAAAGCGCGTCCGTGGAGCGCAGTGCTGGGCAAGCCGTGCCTTCGGGAGCGGTCAACATCGGTCTGGGTCCGGTGGAGGTGCGGGCCGTAGAGGCGTGGAAAGAGTCGCTGCTCTGCCGGTTGAACGCGGCCACCGGGCAGGAGGGATCTCGCGCGATCTCCAGTCGCTTCCTGGCCGGGTATCTCATGGTGGTGCTGACGCTGGGAGTGATCGGGGCGGCGGTGTGGTGGTTCACCGGGCATGGGATGGTGACCGCACTGCAAGTCATGATCTCCGTCTTTGTCGTCTCCTGCCCTTGCGCCTTGGGAGTGGCGGTGCCGTTTGCCGATGACCTGGCGGCGTCTCGCATGGTGCGATTGGGCGTGTTTGTGCGGGCGGGCAGCCTGTGGGCCCGGCTGCTTCAAGTGCATAAGGTGATCTTCGACAAGACAGGCACCCTCACCATGGAGAACCCGGTGCTGGCGAATCCCGCAGAGGTGACGGGTATGACACCCGCGGCCCGGGCAGCCCTGCGGAAGATTGTTTCAAGTAACCTGCATCCGGTGAGCCGCAGTCTCTTTGATGCGCTGGGGCCAGATGCTGCGTTCGATGATGCGGCGAGCGTGGACGGAATCGAGGAAATAGCAGGCCAGGGACTGCGCTGGACCGGCCTGGACGGCCGGGTGTGGGCGCTGGGGCGGCCGGGCTGGGCGGAGGTGGGGTCCCGTGCGGGAGAGCCTGTGAAGCCATCCGACGCGTGGTTCACCTGTGATGGCAGATGGCTCGCGGGATTCCGATTCACCGACTCCCTGCGGCCCGAGTCTGTGGAAGCGTGTGAGGCGTTGCGGCAGCGGGGTTGCAAGCTGTACCTGCTGAGCGGGGACCGGGAGGCCAAGGTCGCTGCGGTGGCCGGGCAGTTGCACATCCCTGTGACTCACTGGCAGGCGGAGATGACGCCGGAGGGCAAGGCGGCACGGGTGAGGCAGATGAACCACGGAGACACGCTCTACATTGGAGACGGGGCCAACGATGTGCTGGCGCTGGAGGCGGCGCTGTGTGCGGGCAGCCCGGTCACTGGGAGGAATTTCCTGGAGCATCGCGCAGACTTTTACTTCCTGGGGAACTGCCTCCGGTTCATGCCGGAACTCCTTCAAATGGCGGTGGTGCGCTCCCAGGCTGTGCGGAGAGTGCTGGCCTTTGCCCTGGCTTACAACGCTGTGGCGGTGGCCCTCTCGTTGTCAGGATGGATGAGCCCGCTGCTGGCGGCAGTGCTCATGCCGCTGAGTTCATTGGTTACCTTGGGGCTGGTGGGGGCGACTTTCCGCGCACGCTCAGGGACATTTGTGCCAAATCGGACGCAAGAACGGAGGGAAATGGAGCAAACGATGCGTCGCAGGACGGGTCCAGTTCCGATATCATAATAGGGGAAGACTTCCCCCCACCCACGGTCATGAAAACGTATCGTCACATCCTCGTCGGCATCGATTTTTCGCCCGCCTGTCGGGCAGCTCTGAGGACGGCAGTTCGCATTGCCTCCTCTCATGACACGCCTCTCACGGCGGTGCATGTGATGGATCCCACCCTGGCGGGGGCCATCAAAGAGGCCCACAATTTCAGTGATGAGCAGCTCTTCGCCGACATGAACGAGCGGGTGCAGGCCTTCATGACGCATGCGGAAATCGGCACCGAGATGGTGCAGACCCGTCTGGAAGTGGGGCAACCCATAGCGGTGCTGGGGGCGGCATGCCTGGAGCTTGGCGCTGATCTGCTCGTGTTGGGCTCCAGAGGGACTGAACACGGCCCCAACCAGGTGGGCACGGTCGCCTCCAAGTGCCTGCGAAAGGCACCGGCTGACGTGCTACTGGTTCGCACTCATTTGGACGGCCCTTTCAAGCAGGTGCTGGCCTGCGTGGACCTCTCTGAAACTTCTGCCAAAGCAGTGCGCAGTGCCCGCTGGATCGCGGAGCGGGATCACAGCAGGCTGGACTGCCTGTTTGTCTATCAGAGCGCGCTGGCACTCTCGCTGGACTACGGCGGTTTCGTACCGCCGCTGCCGGTGGCAGACACCGCGGTGGGCGACACCTGGAAGAAAGACCTGGATGACTTTGTGCAGCCTATTCTGCGCACCAGTGAAAATCTCGACTCCCGCAACATCGTGCTGGAGCGCGTGAACATCCGCGAGGCCATCGTGGAGCACATCAAGGAAACGAACACCGACCTCGTGGTGGTGGGTACGCGGGGCAAGAGCGACCTGCGCACCTTCTTCATGGGTACGACTGCCGAGAAAGTGGTGTCGCATGCGCCGTGCTCCATTCTGGCGGTGAAACCCGACGGATTCGTTTCCCCGATCGCCGCCACGACAGTGCTGCCGCCGGCCACGGTCCCCATGGCATGAAGTCCCCGGCCCGCGCTTCGCAACACTTGAAGGGCATCCGATCCTCGGCGAGGGTGGTGGCCGGAGAAAACATGAACGGTCACCAGTCTGAGAATGAGGGACAGCATCTGCGCGAGCTGGAGGAGGTGCGCGAGGCGCTCCGCCTCAGCGAAGAGCGGAACCGCGCCATCGTGGAGACGGCGGTCAATGCCATCATCACCATCAATGAGCGCGGCATCATCGAGTCTGTGAACTCCGCCACGGTGCGGATGTTTGGTTATGCCAAGGAGGAGATGATCGGGCGGAACGTGAGCATGCTCATGCCCAGCCCGTATCGCGAGCAGCATGACGGGTATTTGGGAAACTACCTCCGCACGGGCGAGCGGAAGATCATCGGCATCGGCCGGGAAACGCTGGCCCAGCGCAAGGACGGCACCGTTTTTCCCATGGACCTCTCCGTTGGGGAGGTGAAGCTGCCGCGTGGGCGGATCTTCGCCGGCATCATCCGCGACATCACGGACCGCAAAGAGCTGGAACAGCAGATCCTGGGCATCAGCGAGGAGGCGCAGCATCGCATTGGACAGGACCTGCATGATGATCTCTGCCAGCAGCTCGCCGCCATCGGCTGCCTGGCCAAGGTGGTGCTGCAGCGCCTGGAATCCACGCGGAGTGCGGAGTCTACCAGTGTGGCAGAGATCGTGAAACTCATCACCCAGGCCAACACGCGGGCGCGGGAGATGTCTCGCGGCCTGGTGCCGGTGGTGCTCGATTCTGAAGGGCTCATGGCGGCGCTCAATGAGCTGGTGGCTGGCACGGAGCGCATCTTTCGAGTGTCCTGCCGGTTCCGGTGTGATCCGCCCGTGCATCTGTACGAAAACAAGACCGCCACGCAGCTCTACCGCATTGCGCAGGAGGCGGTGGGCAATGCCATCAAGCACAGCCACGCCACCCGGCTGGAGATTCAGCTGGCGCAGCAGGGCGGCATGCTGCAGCTCACCATCCGGGACAACGGCATCGGCATTCCCGACCATTCGCCGCACAAGGGCACAGGCATGGGGCTGTACACCATGGGACATCGGGCGAAGATGCTGGGCGGCCAGCTCCACGTCGGGCCGGATGTCTATGGCGGCACGGTGGTGCAGTGCGAGGTGCCCATGCCCGATCACCATTCTCATTCATGAAGAAAAACAAAAAACGCGTCCTGCTGGTGGATGACCATCCCATCATGCGCCATGGGCTGGCCCAGCTCATCCGCGCAGAGGCGGATCTGGAGGTGTGTGGGGAAGGCGGCAGTGCGGCGGAAGGTCTGGCCCTCGTTGGCTCCTTGAAACCGGACCTGGTGGTGGCGGATCTCACCCTGCCGGACAAACATGGTCTGGAGTTCATCAAGGATGTGCAGTCCATGTACCCCGGCACGCTCATGCTGGTGCTCTCCATGCATGACGAGTCGCTCTATGCCGAGCGCGTGTTGCGCGCCGGGGCGCGAGGGTATGTGATGAAAGAGACTGCGGCTGACATGCTCGTGCTGGCCGCACGCCGGGTGTTGGACGGCGGCATTTATCTCAGCGACAAGATGTCCAGCCTCATGCTGGAGATGATGGCTGGTCACAGGAAGCCGGTGTCCAGTTCCGCGCTGGACCGGCTGACGGATCGCGAGCTGGAGGTGTTGCAACTCATTGGTCAGGGGCGGGCTACCCGGCACATCGCCGAGCAGTTGCATGTGAGCGTGCGCACAGTGGATGCCCACCGTGCCAACATCAAAGAGAAGCTGCAACTGGCAGATGGGGCCACGCTGGTGCGGTACGCGGTGCGGTGGATGGACACGCAGGCCAAGGCCTAGAGGATTCCTCTACGCCCGGATTGCCATTTTCATGCCCCATTCAGCCGTAGGGGCTACGAATTTACCCCGACCCAGGATGGGTGATCGTGGAGCGTCAACCAGACCGACGTACCATGAACCATCCTCTGAATCACCCCAGCCTGCTTCCCCAACTTGCCCAAAGTGATCTGTTCCTGAAATTCCGCGAGGCCTTTGAAGTGGCCACGGGACGTCACCTGGAACTGCAGCTTGTGCAGGATCAGAAAGCGACCCCTGATGAGCTGCCCTTTCCCGTGGTGCTGAAGGTGCCGGTGCAGGTGAATGGTCAGTCCTTCGCCGAACTTGTGCTCGATCCCGTACGTCTGTCTGATGGCGAGTATGCCAGCTTTGACAAGGTGGCCTTCACCCTGCTGGACGATGGCTGCGATGCTGCGGCGGTTCGCCGCGCCCAGGCGGTGTTTCAGGACATGCCTGCTCTCCCAACGAACCGGCTGGAGGCGCTGCGGACCATGGTGCAATGCTTCAGCACGCAACTGGGTGACCTGGCCTACCGGCTTTTTCTTCAGTGCGCGGACAATGAGCCCCCTGCCGTTCGCCGCGCGCGGCAGCACATCACCCAGCATCTGGCGCAGCCGCTGTGCCTGGAGGAAGTGGCCCGCCATTCGGGGGTGAGCCCGTTCCACTTCTGCAAGATCTTCAAGCGCTTCACCGGCCTCACCTTCACGGAGTATGTGAACCGTGCCCGGGTGGAGAAGGCCAAACAACTGCTCATCAAGCCCCAGTCCCGGGTGACTGAGGTGGCCTATGATGTGGGCTTCCAGTCCTTGTCACAATTCAACCGCAGCTTCCGTCGCGTGATGGACCAGTCCCCCACGGAGTTCCGCAGCAGCATGACGCCGGCGGAGAAGCGGCACATGCTGGCGGGGAAGTTCTAGGTAAAAATTATGAATTATGAATTATGAATTATGAATTATGAATGGGGAATGAGGGAGTGGCGTTGAAGATTAACCACAGAGGCACAGAGTACACAGAGATTGAAACTGAGGTTTAGACAGAATTAACAGAATTTACGGAATTGGGTTTAGCTTCCTTTGATGGGTGTTGTCACCCACGTCATGACTTGCCCCCCCAATTTTGTTAATTCCGTCAATTCTGTCTAAAAAATCATTCCTCTGTGCTCTCTGTGGTTAAACAAAAATACGCATCACCCCTTCGGCTTCGCAGCCTGCCAGCCTTGCTCTGCCTGGGCGGAGAGTTGTTTCACCAGCTCCGCTTTGGATGGATCGGGGGCGAGGTTGATGTTCTCCTGGGGATCGTTCTGGTGGTCGTACAGTTCCACGGCCACGATCTTGGTGGCGTCGGTGCGGTCCACCCAGCGGGTAAGGCGATACTTCTCTGTGCGCATGCTGTAGCCCATGACGGCCACGCCTGCTTCCTTGGCCCCACGGGGATACTGGCTGAAGGCGGCGGACTTCCAGGCGCGGGTGGGTTCGTTTAGCACGGGCACGAAGCTGGTGCCCTCCAGGTGGGCGGGCAGCGGCAGGCCGCAGAGTTCGGCGAGGCTGGGGTAGATGTCCACGAACTCCACGAGGGCGGCACTCTTCTGACCTGCGGATTTGAGACCGGGGACCGAGACCAGCAACGGGGCATTGGTGTCGTTCTCCACGGTGCTGTGTTTGCACCAGGAGCCATGCTCGCCCAGCTTCCAGCCGTGGTCGCCCCAGAGGACGATGATGGTGTTGTTTCTCAATCCCAGACGGTCTAGCTCGTCCAGCAGCCTGCCGACCTGGGCGTCCATGTAGCTGATGGCGGCATAGTAGCCATGCTTGAGCTGGCGGGCCAGGGCGTCTGGGATGGGGCCTTGCTGTGGGATGCCGGCGTAGTTGCGCAGTTCGCCAAAGTTGGTCACCGCATAGGGTGGGGCATCCTTGGCGGGTTGAGGATTGGGAGCCAGCTCAATCTGGGCGGGGTCATAGAGGTCCCAGTACTTCTTGGGCGCGACAAAGGGGAGGTGCGGACGAATGAAGCCCACGCCCAGCCAGAACGGCTGATTCTTGGCCGAGGCTTCGCGCAGAGCGGTCACGGCCATGTCGGCCAGGGCTCCATCGTGGAAGGCATTGTCCGGGCTGTCAGAGCTTTCAAAGGCCGGGCCACGTTTGGTCGCGTTGGGCTTTTTGCCGGCTGCTTTGGCCTGGGCTGTCAACTTCTTGCCCAGCTCCTGGTTTTCCGGCAGTCCGTACACACCGTGGGGCAACTGGGGCTTGGTCCATGGCACGCTCCAGGATGCAGGATCATCCAGGCTGCCGTGATAGAGCTTGCCCATGCCTTGGACGAAGTAGCCCTCATTCTTGAAATGCTGAGGCAGAGTCACCACATCAGGCAGAAATTTTCGAAAGTGGCGCTGCAGGTCATACACCTGCGTTGTGTCCGGCCGGGCTCCGGTGAGAAGACTGGACCGCGAGGGAGAGCAGACGGCCTGCTGGCAGTAAGCGTGCTGGAAGGTCACTCCGCTTGCCGCCAGGCGGTCGAGGTTGGGAGACTTGACGATTTTGCTGCCGTACGCCCCGAATTCCGGCCGCAGGTCATCCACGGCAATGAACAGAACATTAGGGCGGGCTTTGTCGGCTGCGGAGATCGAGGAAATAAAAACAAACAGGGCCACAAAGGGCGCGAAGACTTTCATGGTCAGGGGGCGGTTCAGCGGTTCTTTTTGAGAGTCAGGTTGATCTGCCGTACGTCCATGACGGACTTGCCGGATATCTCCAGGGCGCGGAGGGTGAGCGGGGCTCGCCCTTTCTCCAGATGGAGCGTGCCCAGGGCCAGCGGGCGGAATTCCTTCATGCGGGACTCTGCGGGTGGGCGGGGGATCGTGTCCTGGTTCGTGTAGAGCGGCGGGTCCCAGGCAGTGGCGACCTTGCCACTCAGCCGGCTCCGCTGGTGCGTGAGCTCGACGGTGGCTCCGGCATCCCCTTCAGGGCAGGTGTAGAGGATCTCCACCTCATACTCGCCGGTGGTATGCACCTCCACATCCCACGTCATCTTGTCCTCCAGTGTGGTCCAGTTGACGAAGTAGGAGCAGTTGGGCGCATTGGCGCTGCGTTTGACCCCTCCGAGAGGCGTGCCGTCACGGGCAGGGAGGGGAGTTCGTGGAAACTCTGCATAACCCACTGGGTAGGGACGCGGGTCCATGACGGCTCCCTTGGCCTGGCCCTTTTTCTTGGGGCCGCCAACCGCTGGTGCAGCGGCAGAGCCCAGCACGTCGGAGCGCCATTGTTGCACGGCCTGGCGCAGTTCCTCCGCCACGGTGGGCTGGGTGGTGGCCACGTCGGTCTGCTGTCCAGGGTCGGCCAGCATGTCGTACAGGCCTCCCTGCGCATCCAGCCGGTACTGCTGGCTGCGCACGCTTACATTGCCGTTCTGGTGGTTGAAGATCAGGCGCGGTGACCATTTGGGGGATTCGCCTTTGAGCAGCGGGCTCAGGTCCCGGCCATCCAGAGACTTGTCGCCCACTCGCGGGGCTCCCGTCAGGGCGCTGAGAGTGGGCAGCAGGTCGATGGCTCCAGTGATCTCCTTCACCACCCGTCCCTTGGGCAGGGTGCCCGGCCAGCGCAGGTAGCAGGCACTGCGCACGCCACCTTCATCTGTGCCGCCCTTTTTGCCCTTCATGCCGCCATTCCAGCGGACGGTATTGGGACCGTTGTCGCTGAAATAGACCACCAGAGTGTTTTCCTCGATCCCCAGTTTCTTGATCTGGGCCAGCACGCGGCCCACGTTCCAGTCGAGGTTCTCCATCATGGCCAGCACGCAGCGGGTCTCATCCAGGTCCTCCTTCGTGGCGTCGGTGGCCGTGAGGGCCAGCGGCTTGTCCTTGAACCGCTGCCAGTACTCCTGCGGCACGGCCCAGGGGGAGTGGGGCGTATTGTAGGGGATGTAGCAGAAGAAGGGGGAGTCCTTGTGCTGCTCAATGAACTGGAGGGCGTGGTCGGTGAGATCGTCAGCGATGAATCCCTTGCCGCGCACGGGCTGGCCATTGTGATCGAGCGGCGGGTCGAAGTATTCTCCCCAGTGGCCGGAGGTGAAGCCGTAATATTCATCGAACCCGCGGGCATTGGGGTGATAGGGCCACTGGCTGCCATTGTGCCACTTGCCAAAGGCCCCCGTGGCATAGCCTGCGGACTTCAGCGTGTCCGCCAGCGTCTTCTCTCCGAGGTCCATGCGCTCCTGACCGCTGGAGACCCCGCGCACGCCGGTGCGTGGATGATAGCGCCCCGTGAGAAACTCGGCCCGGGTGGGGGCGCAGACGGCGCAGACGTAGAAGCGGTCTAGGCTCACGCCATCCCGGGCCAGGGAGTCGAGATGCGGAGTCTGGAGATTGGTGTTGCCGCTGGAGCTGAGATCGCCCCAGCCCTGATCATCGGTGAGGATGACCACGACGTTCGGCCGCGGGGCTGCCGGGGCCTGGATGGCGAAGGTGACCACCTGAAGGGTGGCGATGAGGAGGGCGAGAAAGCGATGCGGGCGCATGGTCAGGAAGGGAGGGCGCGTGAGCCCTTGGGAACGATGTGACTCGCCGCTTCTTCCGCAAACTTGCCGTGAACTCTTGCCGCTCGTTGCTCAACCGCGGGCCACCGTCAGCACCCAGACCCGGGCCGCGCCCGCTTCTTGCAGGAGCACCTTGGCGCACTCACTGGCGGTGGAGCCGGTGGTCAGCACGTCATCGATCAGCAGGATGGTCTTGCCCTTGAGGCGGCCCCGTCTCGCCAAGGAGGGTTTCACCCGGAAGGCACGTTTTAAGTTGGCCAGACGTTCCCGGCGAGACAGCGAGGCCTGCGGGGTGGTGGCCCGGACGCGCTGTAGGGCATCCAGCGATGGGATGCGGTGAAGCTGCGTGAGGCGGGTGCAGAGTTCCCACGACTGGTTGTACTCGCGCTCACGCCGCCGAGCATGATGCAGGGGAATTGGCACGAGCAACCAGGACTCACGGTCGGTGGCAGCCAGGCGGGCATCCTGGAGCACCCGGGACAATAGACACGTCAGCAGACCGCGCAGATGCAGCTCCCGTTGATACTTGAAACGGTGGATGAGTTCTCGAACCGCCTCATCCGCCCGATAACCTGCGATCGCGAATTCGAAATGAAGATTGAGGTCCTGGCAATTGCCGCACTGGAAGGCATCACTGATGGCCCCGTGATAAGGCTCCCCGCATCGCGAGCAGAAGGGGGAGTTCACTTCCGGGAGGTTCTTCAGGCAGCCGTCGCAAAGCCAGCGGGAGGCCCCGGTCCGCCCTGCCTCGATCTGGCACTCGCACACCTCGCAGCGGCGGGTGTAGAGCAGATCCAGGAAGGCCGTCCACAGTCGGGGCAGAAGGGCAGGGCTCGACATCGCGCGCGGAGAAGAGAAGGATGGAGATCGTGGAAACTACTGCCACTGCTTCAGCCGTTCCGGGAACGGGCAGTCTTCACAGCTGGAGTCGTCCTCCAGGCAGTAGTCCTCATAGATCTGCAACAGGCCCTGCTGCTGGAAGAGGCGCTTTTGGAAGAGGTCGGCCGTGGTCTCCGCGCCGAAGAGGCGCAGGGAGGCACGGCGGACCTTCTGGTTGTCCAGCACAGCGGGCAGTTCCTTGTAGTCTGTCCAGAGACGTTCGTCCTCCGGCACCAGCAGGGGATAGGCGAGATTGGCCAGGATCTCCTGGGCCCTGGAGGCACCGATGAGCGCGAGGGCCTTGGCCGCCGGGGCGGCGAGCAGGGTGTAGTGCTGGCTCCAGTAGTCGTGCTTGAGATCCAGCAGGATCTTCACGAAACGCTTGCGGTCCCAAGCGGACACCTCCCTCAGCGGAGCAAAGACCTGCTTCCAGTTTTCCAGCACGGCGCTGAGCGCACCAAGACGACGCTGGGGATGGTTGCCCGGGCGGGCACCTGCGATCTGCCAGACGGGCTGGTTGGGCGGGAGCAGCCATTCCGCGTAGGCCTCGCGCTGCTTCCACCAGGTGGACCAGAGCTGACGCAGATAGGTACGGGTCTCCGGCTCGGTGTCTTCGTAACGGACGGATTCGAGGAAACTCGAGACGCCGAAAAGCAGGGATTCGCGCTCTGTCGCATCCCGCTTGAGCAGGGTGCGCAACGGCAGGCGCTGGGCCAGGATGGTGAAGGGGCGCTGGTTGTTCCGGTAGCCCATGGCTGCGGCCAGGCTCTGGTACACGGCCTGCTCCCGACCATGCAGGCGAACCAGGGCGTGCAGTCGCTCGGACTTCCGCTGCAGCCGGTACTGGGCGGCGGCCTCCAGCAGGCTGCCCACCGCGGCCTCCGGCATGTGTCGCAGCGGGGTGGAGCAGCGCCCCAGGCGGGCCTCGGCCAGGAGCTGGGGCCGGGCGTTGTTCTTCAACATATCGGGCGTCAGGCATACCTGCAGCACCTCCCGATGACCGGCGGTACGGGTGAAGACGCGTGCCTCCGGCTGATGGAGGAAGAGGTGCAGCGCCACGTGCTCGTAGTTGGGATTGGCCCCGTGGCCGTGGCGTTCCCAGTCGCGGGCGTCCGGGTCCAGTTCGATGTCGCCTTTCAGCGTCTTGCCATCCAGTTGCAGGGCACACCCGGTGAAGTCTGGACCCGCAGCATGATTCCAGATCCCGAAATCACGGATCGCCAGTCTCTGGCCGTCCACGGTGGTGAACTCGGTGCCAAACTCCCCGGCGTACCAGAGGCTCTGGAGGTCCAGCTCCGGCATGGACTGGCCCCAGTGCTTCAGCGCAGGGCGTTCCGCCACGGAATCACCGAGGACGGTATGAAAAAACTCACGGTAGCGGTCAGCGGGGGCGGGCATGGTTTTTCGAGAGAGGCGGCAATCTGTCGCGGGGTCGCCGGGGTACGCAACTGTGGCTTGAGGATTTGTGCATTTGGCGGAGGGGTGGGAGCCGTATCGGACAGAGGGATTTCATCTGCCCCGGCACCTTCTCCACCATGCCTTCGCCCCCGCTGCTTGAAGCCCGCTCACTCTCCAAGAACTACGAAGCCCGGCAGGTGCTCAGGGAGGTGTCAATAACGGTCCAGGCCAGGGAACGCGTGGCGCTGACCGGGCCCTCCGGCAGCGGCAAGACCACGCTGCTCAATTGTCTGGGTGGGGTGGATCGGCCGGATTCCGGAACGCTGCTCTTTGACGGCCAGGTGATGAGTGACCTGAACGGAAAGGCACTGGCCGAGCTGCGGCGGAGGTCGATCGGCACGATCTTCCAGTTCTTCCACCTGCTGCCCACTTTGACCGCGGCGGAGAATGTGGAGTTTCCCCTGCAACTGCTGGGGGTGAAGCATGAGGCGCGGCAGCAACGGGTGCGCGAGCTGCTGGAGCGGGTGGGCATCACCCACCGGGCGCAGGCGCTGCCCTCCCAGCTCTCCGGGGGCGAGATGCAGCGCGTGGCCATCGCCCGGGCGGTGGCCCACCAGCCCCGGCTGCTGCTGGCGGATGAGCCCACGGGCAATCTCGACTCCCGCAGCGGGGGCAATATCCTCGAACTCCTGCAGGAGGTCTCGGCCGAGCAGGGCGTGGCCCTGGTGCTGGTGACGCACAGTGAAGAAGCGGCCGCCATCTGCACCCGTCGCATTCATCTGAAGGATGGCCGGATTGTGGGGACTGAAGAAGCGCCCGTTGCCACACTGGGTACGACATCACCTGAACCAGCCGCGCCGCCGCGCTGAAGCACGCATGGATGGCCTGATCCTCCTTCTCCAGCGCTTCACCTTCCGCCACTGGCGGCAGGCGCCGCGCACCACCCTGCTGCTGGGGTTCACCCTGGCGCTGGGCGTGGCAGTGTTTCTCAGCATCCGCATGGCCAATCGTGCGGCGCTCTCCGGCTTCTCCAACTTTACTGAGCTGATCACGGCGGAGAGTGATTTCATCGTCCAGGCTACGGCGGGACCTCTGCCGGAGAAGGCGCTGCTGGACATCCGCGCGGCGATCGAGCCCTATGCGGCGGTCTGTGTGCCGGTCATCGAGACCACGGCCTCGCCGCCGCGCAAAGAAGGTGAGACGGCTGGCCTGAGTCAGCGGGAAACCTTTACACTCTACGGGCTGGACCTGGTGTCCCTGCAAAATGTGAGCACGGCCAAGGGCCAGTCTGAGACGGTGGCGGAGGGTGGGCTTGGGGCCTTGTCAGTCTTGGGCAAATCCAATGCGGTCTTCATCAGCTCCAGGCTCGCAGAGCGTCGGGGATTGAAGTCTGGTGGCTCATTGGAACTGGTGATGCAGGACCAGCGAGTGAGATTGGAGGTGGCGGGCATCATGCCGGACCGGGACAAGTCCGTGCGCGTGCCGGAGACCTTCCTCCTCATGGATCTGCCAGCGTTGCAGCGGCTGCTCGGCAGAGGAGGTCAACTGGACAGGGTGGAGGTGATCCTGGAGAAGGGAAAGCTCGGGCAGCAGGTGCGGCTGGAGGTGAATCGGGTTTTGGAAACTCAAGGTGACGGGCGATGGCGGGTGTCCACTCCGGCGCAGCGGCGGGAATCCGCCTCGGTGATGACGCAGGCCTTCCGGTGGAATCTCGGCATCCTTTCCATGCTGGCATTGGTGGTGGGGCTGTACCTGGTGTTTCAGGCACTGGATGGTGCGGTGGTGCGCCGCCGGGAGGAGATCGGCGTGCTGCGTTCTCTAGGTGTGGAACCTCGAACCCTGCAACACGCCTGGCTGCTGGAGTCGCTTCTCCTCGGGGTGGCTGGCGGGATCTTGGGGGGCTTGCTGGGTTGGGCAGGGGCGCTCGCTGCCGTGAAACTGGTGGGGCAGACGGTGAATGTACTGTACCACACCACTCACACGCAGGGGGTGTCTTTCACGCTCGAGGACCTGTGGATGGCGCTCGCATTGGGCATGGGGGCCAGTCTCGTGGCGGGCTGGTGGCCGGCCCGGCAGGCCGCCCGGACGCCCCCGGCGCAGTTGCTGACCCGGCATCTGCCCCAGCCGGTGGGCGGAGGGCGCTGGCGCAAGATTTGGCCCGGGCTCATCTGGGTGGCGCTGGCGGCCGCGCTGGCGACGCTGCCCCCGCTGCGACTGGAGGGCGGGGGACGTTTTGCCCTGACGGGGTATGGTGCGGCCATCTGCCTCGTGGTGGGGGGCGGGCTGCTGGCAGGCGGCGTGTTGCAGCTCATGGGTCGTTTCCTGCAACCGCTGGCCCGGTGGTCGGTTCCTGTTCGTCTGGCGGCCAGTCATTTGCGTCGGGCCTCCTCCCGGCACCGGCTCGCCGTGGCAGCATTGCTTTGTGCCGTGGCCATGACTTCAGGCATGGCGATCCTGGTGGGCAGCTTTGACCGCACAATGCGGGGCTGGATCAACCGCACCTTTCAAGCGGATCTCTATGTCGCCAGTGACGGGGCGCAGAGTGCCTCTTCACAGAATCGTATTCTGCCCGCCACCTGGCAATGGCTGCGCGACCAGCCGGAGGTGGAAGATCTCAATACCATCTGCTTCCAGCCCCTGCAACTGCCCGAGGGCGAGACCCTGCTGGCGGCGGGTGACCTGGGCTTCATGCGACGTCACTCAGACATGGCCTGGATGCAGAAGCCGGAATCGGAGGTGATCTACAACAAGGATCGCAATGCGGGCCTGTGTCTGGTGAGCGAGGCCTTCAGCGAACGTTTCCGCAAACGGCGGGGGGATGAGGTGCTGCTGCCCGTTCCGGGAGGAATGAGAAAACTGCGCATCGCGGGCGTGTACGCGGACTACGGCAACGAGCGCGGCACGGTGATCGTGGACCGGGTGCACTATGCGGCGTGGTTCAGTGATGATTCTGCGTCCCGTCTCGCGGTGCAGCTGAAACAGGGCGAATCACCGGAGAGTGTCCGGGCGGCCTGGTTGCAGCGTCATCCCGGCTTGTCCATCTTTACGAACGGTCACCTGCGCAATGAGGTGATGCGCATCTTCAAGCAGACCTTTGCCATCACTTATGCCCTCGAACTCATCGGGGTGGTCGTGGCCGTGGTGGGGCTGGGCATGTCCCTGGCCAGTGTGCTGCTGGAGCGCCGGGCGGAGCTCACGACCCTGCGCGCTTTGGGCATGTCCCGGGAGGCCATGGCGCGCGCCACCATGCTGGAGGGGGTATTCCTCGCCCTGGCAGGCACGGTGTGTGGCCTGGTGGTGAGTGTGGCTCTGGGCTGGGTGCTGGTGTTTGTCATCAACAAACAAACCTTTGGCTGGACCCTGCAGTTCACCCTGCCGTGGATGGCGATGACGGTGCTGCTGTTGCTGGTGGTGGGCAGTGCAGCGCTGGTGTCCTGGGCGACGGGAAGGTGGGGCGCAGACTTGCCGGCGGACAGGGAGGAGTGACTTGAGGGATCAAACTTCAAACTTCAAAATACAAATTCCAAATGGGGATGAGAACGATTCTGGGGCTTTGGGGAGTCTGGCTTGTGGCGGGTGCACTGGGGGCTCAGCAGCCGCTGTTAAAAACGGCGGAGGGCTTCGCGTTGCCTCAGCCAGGGAGGAGCTTTGAGTTTCCCAAGGATCACGGCAGCCATCCGGAGTTCAAGATCGAGTGGTGGTACGTCACCGGGCATTTGTTTGCCACTGGGGGGAGGCGCTTTGGTTTCCAGGCCACGTTCTTCCGCCAAGCTCAGGTCCAGGCTAAGGCAGGTGAGGAATCCACGCTGTATCAACACGGGCAGATGCATCTGGCGCACATGGCGCTGCTGGATGCTGGCAGCGGGAAGTTTCTGCATCAGGAGCGTCTCAATCGGGCCGGGTGGGATGCGGCGGCGGATGAGACCACGCTGGCAGTGCGGAATGGCAACTGGTCACTGAAGATGATCCGCCCGGTGGAGCAGGCCATGCAACTGCGGGGCACGGTGGCGGGCGAGGCGAAGTTTGACCTCGAACTCATTCCCGCCAAACCCCTGGTGTTCTTTGGCAAAGACGGCGTCTCCCGCAAGGCGGATGGGCCCACGGCCGCGAGCCATTACCTTACCTTCACCCGCTTGAAGACTCGCGGTGAGCTCCAGTGGGGGGATGAGAGGCTGGAGGTCACTGGCGACGCCTGGATGGATCACGAGATCAGCAGCAGTCAGCTGGATCCAGAACAATCCGGCTGGGACTGGGCGGCCATCCAGCTCAAGGACGGCCGGGAGATCATGGTGTATCGCATGCGGCGCAAGGACGGGGCGCTGGACCGGCACTCCACCCTGGCTTGGATCGATGCCACAGGGAAAGTTCAGCATCACAGTGTGGAACAGTTTGTCTGGAAGGAGCTCGGCCACTGGCGCAGTCCGGTGACGAAGGCCCACTACCCCATCCGAGCCGAGATCCAGACCGTGGACCCCGCTACGGGCAAGCCTCTGCATTTGAAACTCGTACCCCTGGCTGAGGCCCAGGAACAAACCGGTGCTATGGGCGGCACCGCCTACTGGGAAGGCGCCTGCCGCGTGCTGGATGCAATTTCAGGTGAGGAACTGGGCTCGGCGTTTTTGGAACTGGCGGGATACACGGGAGATCTGGCGGGGCAATTTCGGTAAGGGAGTCAGGGTGGGAGGAAGTTCGGGTTTGACCACAGAGGCACAGAGAACACAGAGGAATGAAACTGAGGTTTAGACAGAATTAACAGAATTTACGGAATTAGGGTTTAGCTGCTGGCTCCTGGTATTTCGTAGTTTTGAATCTCATTCTGTTAATTCCGTTAATTCTGTCTAAAAGATCATTCCTCTGAGTTCTCTGTGCCTCTGTGGTTGATCGCTTCTCACTTCTCACTTCTCCCTTGCCGCAATCTCACGTTTTTGAGAGGCTGGTTGTTCTGCCACCGTATCTCCCGGTGGAAAGTTTTTGCCCGCTGCCTGCCATGAACACGCTTTCTTCCCTGTTGGAGCATCCTTCCCGTCGTCAGTTCATCCTCCAGGGCTTGGCGGCCACTGGGGCGGCCTTGGTGGGAGGTCCGGCGGTGGCCGCGCCTTCGGCTACGGCTTCGCAACCCGTTTCGGAGTCGCTGGTGACCACGCTTTACGGCACGCTCGATGAGGCACAACGGAAGGCGTTGTGTTTTGATTTTGACCACGCGCTGCGGTCCAAGGTCGACAACAACTGGCACATCACCCCCAAGCCCATTCGGGACGTGCTCAACAAGGATCAGCAGGCGATGGTGCGGGAGATCTTCGACAAGCTGCACAGCGACGAGTACAAGGCCAAGGTCTGGGAACAGTTTGACCAGGATAACAAGGGGGACGGTGGCTTTGGAAGTGCCAGCATCGCCCTTTTCGGGGAGCCAGGGAAAGGCAAGTTCGAGTTCGTGCTAACGGGTCGTCACTGCACGCGCCGTTGCGATGGCAACAGCCTGGCGGGCACGGCGTTCGGTGGCCCCATCTTCTACGGGCATGCCGCCAAGGGTTTCAATGAAAAGCCGGATCATCCGGGCAACGTGTACTGGTACCAGGCCAAGCGGGCCAACGAGGTATTCGCCGCGCTGGATGGCAAGCAGCGGGAAATGGCGCTGCGGCCGGAAGGTCGCGGGGAGGCGGGCAATGCCACCGTGAAGCTGACGGGGCGCAAGACCGGCATCGAAGGCATTCCCATGACAGAGCTCAGCTCCGACCAGAAGGACCTGGTCCGCAAGGTCCTGGCGGATTTGCTCCTGCCCTTCCGCAAGGAGGATGCCACTGAAGCGCTTGGCTACATCGAGAAGGCGGGCTTTGATCACCTGCACATGGCTTTCTACAAGAACCAGGACGTGGGCAACGACGGCGTCTGGGATGTGTGGCAGCTCGAAGGGCCGTCCATGATCTGGTACTTCCGTGGCGATCCCCATGTGCATTGTTGGGCGCACATCAAGGATGGGGTGGCGTGAGGATTTTCTATTGCGCATCATTCCTGCATTGAACGATGCGCAATGCGTGCGAATCGAGTCATCTCCCAGTTGCCGTTGTGGCGTCTTCTGAATCCCTGCTCAGACTGTCCCTCTTGCTGTGCATTGCGTTCATGACGGGATGTGCTGGCACCGGCAGCCAGCCGCCGGACCAGTATGCTTGCAAATGGGAGGCACCATTTGGCCCTCAGTTCAACAGCATCGATTTGGCGAATGGAGTGGATGCCTGGGAAGCAGATCTTCTGGTCGGTCTTTATTTCTCAAAGTATGTGGGAGAATGCGGTGCTCATTCACCCGTGTTCAGGATGCGCAATAGATGGCATTCGAACGTCGTAGCAGGACCAAGAGGTCAAGCTTTGCCAGACATCACCGTGGACGCGAAAACTAGCGTTGTGCGGATGAAGAAGTGCCCTGACTCGAAGCCTCCTTGGCCTGAGCTTCGTGAGAGGATCTTCTTCCTTGACCGGTTGTGGCAGAGATAATCGACTCCTTAAAGGGCACTGAAATCGGATCTGTTCCGTTGCGATTAAAAATGCCGATGGACTTCCCCGGGATGTGAGAGCCTTGGCCTCCCTAAGCGGCGAGATTGGATCGCTACGCCAGTCCATCGCGGTAGATTGAATCCGAAAGCCCGATTCGTTCAGGGATATTCGTGGTGGGCAGGCTTGATGAGGCCGGGCCTTCAGCCCTCAATGAGTCTTTGATCTGCAAACCTTGGGCGATGCCCAAGGCTGAAATGAGGCCGGACCCTTCGGTCCTTCTGAACCTGTGATTCCGCCGACTGGAACCTAAATGTGCCAGGTCCGCGGTGACCCCAATTTGAAACCCATTGGCACTCGTAACAGCGGCGCCACCACGTTTCCTTGATGGGATTGATCCCTTGATTTCCCAGACATGATGTACAACGTGATCCATGTTCGTTTTACCTGTTTGGCTACAGAGCGTCGTGATGGCGCTTTCTTTCGTGCTTTCGACGGGTTGTTTCCTGACAGGCTGTAAGCTCCCTCAGCGCACCCCTCATTGTGCCTTTTCCGACGCTGAAACCATGGTGCCCTTTGGAGTGTGTCTGCTCGCGGCAGAGCACTATGTTGCCCACAAAGAGTGGCCTCTTTCACAGGCCGAGCTTGAGGCGCAAAGTGCCCAACTGTTGAAGGAACTGGAAAAGAGGTCGGATCTCGCTCCTGAAGAGAAAGAGGCCTGGGGAAGTTTCTTCAGTCACATCACTCGTCTAACTTTTCGCAGGCAAGGCGACTCTCTCAAGCTGCGCATCGAATTCCGCATCGACGGAAAGACGTTTCGCCGGACCGTCGTGTTGAAGCCGGGGGCCGAGGTGGACGCGATTTTGGAATCATCAGCGTAGGGAGTGGGCGCTCGTCAGCTTCTTCTTTCGATGACGGTGACACGTGGATTGACCGGGACGCAGGCCATGTCATGGTCCCGCCTCTTGAACGAGAACCATTCAACTGGACTATTCCCTATGAGCGACGGATTTCTCCACAAGTACTTTCTCAACAATGCCAACAAGCGGCTGCACAAATGGGTGCATTACTTTGACATCTATGAGCGGCATTTTGCCCGTTTTCGGGGCAAGTCGCCGGTGATCATAGAGATTGGCGTCTTTGGCGGCGGTTCACTGGCCATGTGGAAGGAGTACTTCGGTCCCGGGAGCCGGATCATTGGCATCGACATCAATCCGGAATGCAAAGCGCATGAAGGGGAGGGGATCGAGGTGTTCATCGGCAGCCAGGATGATCCCGCGATCATTGAGGCCATTTTTGCCAAGTATCCTCACGTGGACATCGTGCTGGATGACGGCAGCCATATGATGCAGCACATGATCCGTTCCTTTGAGCTGATGTATGACCGGGTCAATCCCAACGGGGTGTATATGGTGGAGGACACCCACACCTGTTACTGGAAAGAGTACGAAGGCGGTGTGGGGCGAGAAGGAAGCTTCATGGAATTCGTGAAGCACAAGCTGGACGAGATCAACGCGGTGCACACCAAAGGCGTGTTGCCCATTTCCGAGTTCACCCGTTCGACGGATTGCATCGCCTGCTACGACAGCATCGTGGTTTTCGAGCGACGACGTCAGGGCCAGCGCCAGGCACCGATCACGACGCCCATGTGAGTGGAAGCGGAGGGGGCGGTGGTGGTGAGTCAGAGTGTGCGCCGGAGCGGTGCTTTTTTCGCCGTTGTACGCGGCATCTTAATACAAGCGCATCGGGCAGGCGAAAGCGGCGCTTCACGCACGCACTCCACAGTTCCGCATGCGGGACCAGGCTTTTGGGAGTGGTGGGCAGGGGTGCATCTGGGAGCTTCCGATGTCGGAGGTGTGGCGAAGGCGGGGAGGTTGTCTTTCGGTGCTCGCAATGACGTCCACGGCAGGATGCCGAGAACAGCCCGCAGGATGCGTGCGCACCCAATACGTGGGCGCCATACGCATCTTGAGGTGCAAGGGAATCACGCGTTCCAGCGGCTGAGAGGCGAACGACGAGGAAGCCCATCCCTGAAAGGGATATGTAACACAGCCCAAGGTTGCCGAGCTGCAAGCGAGGCCACCTTGGGTAGAAAGGCTAAATCGGTCAGGTGTGGAAGCCAGAATGATTTTCTTCAATCTCTAGGTTTCAATGGTGCCCATGAGTGCCGATTTGGTGGGGTCTGTGTCGAACCCGTGGCGCTATGGCGTGAAGAGAGGAATGGGTTTCGTTGGTCGTGGCGGGGAGGTTATCATCGACCGTGGGCCCCGACGAACTTTGCTTTTGCCCAGGGCAAGAACCGCTTCGGCGTGACCGTCTTCCCTACTTGATGAACACTGAACCATCCTCCATCGGCCCCCTCTTGATCCGTCACGAAGGGCATACCGCACGTGAGCGCAGCACCTGCGGTTGGCGGGACCGGCTCATCAGCCATGAAGATGCCCCGCTCTCGCCAGCGGCTTGGGCGCATGCGGTGGATATCGATGGAGCCCGGCTGCATTATCACAGGCGTTCGACGGAGCTCTACTATGTGTTGGAAGGCAGCGGCCATGTGACGCTGGATGGGGTGGAGGAACCGGTGAGCAAGGGGTCTCTGGTTCACATTCCGCCGGGTGTGGTTCACGGTGCCCGTGGCAAGATGCGGGTGCTGGTGGTCGGCATCCCGGACATTGCCGAAGATGACTACTTCGAGGTTTCGGAGCCTTTGCCTTAGAGCCTGTTTGGACGTTCTGGCCAGCCAGCAGGTTCTTCGGCAAGTGACCGAGCAACTGGGCTTTGAGATTCGATTCATCCAGGGGCCGTGTGAACTCTTGTCCACGGCAGGGATATCACCTTGAGCCACTTTCGTTATGCCTTCCCGCTTGTTTCTCTGGTCTCTTGTCTCCGCCTTGGCGGGATTTCTTTTCGGGTTCGATACGGTGGTGATCTCCGGGGCGGAGAAGACCATTCAGCATCTCTGGGGGCTGAGCGCGGAGATGCATGGGCTGGCAATGGGGGCGGCACTCTGGGGCACTGTGGTGGGCTCTCTGGCAGGCAGTTGGCCCACTGACCGGTTCGGGCGGAAACGAACGCTCTTGGTCATCGGGGTTCTGTTTCTCATCGGGTCTGTATGGTCGGCCTTCGCGAACGAGGTCTATTCTTTCATGGTTGCGCGGTTTCTCGGTGGCATTGCCATCGGAGTGTCCACCGTGGCGGCCCCGCTCTACATCGCTGAGATCTCACCTCCAGAGAGCCGGGGCAGGCTGGCGGGCATGTTCCAGTTCAACATCGTGTTCGGCATTCTCGTCGCCTTCTGCTCGAACTACCTGCTTTCCGGGCTGGGCGATCACGCCTGGCGCTGGATGCTGGGGATCATGGCGGTGCCGTCTGCAATCTACACGGGGGCCTGTTTCCTCATCCCAGAGAGTCCGCGTTGGCTCCTGACCCGCGGCGCGGACCGTCGAGCGGGTCTGGCGGTGCTTCGTCAGGTGCACCCAAAGGCACCGGAGGCGGAACTAACTGCCATGGCTGACGTGATGACCGCGTCAGCCAGCGAGAACTCTGCATCCAGTCGGGGCTTTTGGTGCCGTGAAATGCGGACTCCCATCCTCATTGCGTTTCTGGTCGCCTTCTTCAACCAGCTCTCGGGCATCAACGCCATCCTGTATTTTGCACCCCGGATTTTTGAGCTCACGGGGCTCGGCCCCCAGGCCGCCCTCTTACAGTCGGCCGGGATCGGGGTGACGAATCTCATTTTCACCTTTGCTGGCCTCTGGCTGATTGACCGCGTGGGACGCAGAACGTTGCTCTACGTGGGCTCGTTTGGCTACATCCTCTCCCTGGGGTTGACGGCGTGGGCGTTTTACTCCGGCCACTATTCGATCGTGCCCGCGTGCATCTTTGCCTTCATCGCCGCTCACGCTGTGGGGCAGGGGACGGTGATCTGGGTGCTCATCTCGGAGATCTTTCCGGACCGCTTTCGTGCCATGGGGCAGTCGTTGGGGAGCTTTACCCACTGGATCTTTGCCGCTTTGCTCACCACGGTCTTTCCCCTGGCCGTCACCGCCTTCCATCCGGGCGCGGTGTTCCTCTTCTTTTGCTTCATGATGATCCTCCAGCTGGTTTGGGTGAAGCTGATGGTGCCCGAGACGAAGAACCGCTCACTGGAGGAAATCCAGCGGGATCTGATGGGAGGACAGAAGTCCTAAATCAGGCTGCCCTCGTTCGAGGAAATGGAATTGTGTCCCGGAAAGACCACCAGGGGAAGGTTGGCATCCGATTGAATGCAAGGACGTTAGCATGCGTCCATCTCAGTCAACCACAGGGGAATGTTGATCCTGTTCCGGCCGCAGACCAGCTTTCCCCTGCTTCAGACCCATCCCCTATGAAATCTCTCCTCACCTTAGGCATGGCCCTTGCGGCCACTATTCTGTTCAGCAGTTGTTATCACCACTACCCTCACCACGGTCACGACCATGGGCGTCGCGACTTCAATCGCGAGCGTCATCATTCGAAGAAAAATCACCATGACCATCACGACCGCTACTGAGAGGCCACCTGATCGAGAGGGACCCCGGCGCTCTTCGCAGCGCCGGGCGGAGGAAAGCTTCGTGCGCTGCCAAAAAAGCGTGGCGGGAACACCGTCAGGCTGTGTTAACATGGAGTGAATTTGGATTGGCAGTCATGAGTCGAATGAGGCTTGCAGTCATCGCCCTGGGAGTGTTGCTGGTGATCGGGACGGCGGGAGCGGTCCTGAAGTGGTGCCAGATGGAGGCGCGACCCCGGGTGACCATGGCGGAGATCAAGCTCTACAACTGCGAGTTTTCGGAAGGGCTTGCCAACACGGTGCGCATCCCCGGTGGCATGGTCTCTACCATTCAGATCAAGGAGAGCCCCAAGGTGCCTGTGAGGATTCTGGAGCTCAAACTGGATCCCGGAGCAGCCCGGCCCCTGAGCATCTTTTTCCACTCGGGCACCCCTTTGTCGACAGCAGCGAAAGACGGGGCGGTCAAAAACCAGCTCCTTTTTGACCAGGCTTCCAAGCACACGGAGCAGATGCTCGTGGTAGGGCCGCAGGGCGGCAAAATTGTCATCGAGCACCGGCACGAGCGCGGGCCGGTGCTCCTGACCTTTAAATAAACATTCCGGCGGGAACGGCCTACTGGGGCCGTGCCACCATGAGGCTGGTGTTGGCCGGCATGTTCAGGTAGCCGATGCCGAAGCTCAGTGGGCGGGGCCCCTGCTGCTGCTGAGCGCTGAGGAGGTCCGGCTGCTCGTATTCCTTGAAGATGTCCTGCACGCCCTGGTAGTTGCCGTAGAGGTTCACTTTCCAGTTCTGCTCGATGAGGCTGCGGTAAGGCACACCGCTGGGGTCTTGCACGATGCCGCGGCTCTGCACGAGGATGAAGTTGCGCACGTTGGAGAAGTAGGACTCGTGCATGAGGTACGAGGCGCTCTTCGCCAGCGTCGCCGGGCGGCCCAGGCTGGTGGCATAGCGCAGGAAGGGGCCGTTGGGTTTCAAGGCGTCGTTCGACAGGTTTTGCGTGAAGTAGTAAATCCGCTTGGGGCCGTGCGGACCATTGATGCGAATGAGCAGGCCGGGTGACGTGCTCTGGGCGGCCGCAGAGATCACTGGAGTGCCGTTGTCATCCAGCCGGGCAGCCTCGATGGACTCCACCACGTGACCGGTGCGGGCGATGAAGACCAGGAACACGGGTAGCACCCCGCGGAATCGGGAGGACTGCAGGTCCTGGCGCATCTCCTTGGTGATGAAATAGGAGAATTGCAGGACGGTATCGAGCGAGTTCCAGAGGCTGTCCAGACCCACGTCAATGTCCGCCTCTGTCACCGTTTCCCACGCAGGGAGGGGATCGCAGGCCTCCAGGCCGCACATCAGGTAGGTTTCTGAGTACGGGAAGAACACACTGGCGAAGAGAAAGTCCGGACCGCTGAAGGGGTAGAAAACGGCCGGACTGCCGCGGAGATCGCTCATCTCCGACTGCGCCCACTGATTGACGGGGCGGCCGTGACGCCACTCGAAATCCCGCCAGAGGGAGTTCATGCGCAGGGAATGGTTTTTCCAGGCAGCGGAGCTGCGGAGGTGGCCAAAAGCATCCTGCCCATTCATGGGCGGCATGCCGGCCAGGAACCGGGCGGTGTCATTGAGCGCTGCGGACGCCACCGGCACGGCAACACCTGTGGCTGTGGGAAACAATTCCCCATCTCCCGCCGGTTCTGCGCGGAGCACCTGGGTGCCCGTTCCGGTGGGTTGCGCCGGCTTGGAGCTGCCGCAATGGGTGAGGGTCAGGAGGGGGAGGGAGACCAGCAGGGTCCGGAGAAGAGGGAGTATGCAGGGACGCATCGCGCGCGAGACTAGCAGAGAACATGACAAGAGGAAGCGCAAAACCGTGCTTCTGCTCGCCAGCCCCGCCCGGGCATGCTACAGAGCCCCCGATGCCGCCTGCCCGTCTCTCTTTCACCGCCGCAACGGCCATCGTGGTGGCCAGCATGGTCGGCACCGGCGTGTTCACCAGCGTTGGCTTTCAGCTGGCGGACATCCCTTCTGGTTTTCCCATCCTCATCCTGTGGTTGATCGGGGGCGTGGTTTCCTTGTGCGGGGCGTTTTGCTATGCGGAGCTGGGGGCCATGATGCCACGGTCGGGCGGGGAGTACCATCTGCTCTCCCGTGCGTACCATCCGCTGGTGGGATTTCTGGCGGGGTGGATTTCCCTCACGGCTGGCTTCGCTGCTCCCATCGCGGCCGCAGCCAAGCTCTTTGGCAGCTACACGCATGGCATTGTGCCGGGCCTTAACGAGACCGCGCTTTCCGTGGGGCTGGTGCTCGTCATCATGGGGGTGCAGCTCTGCCACTTGAGGTTCATCGAGCGTTTCCAGCTGGGCTTCACCATCCTGAAGGTCACGCTGGTGATCTCGTTCATCATCGGCGCGTGCTGGCTGGGTCAGGGGCGTTGGGAGCTGCTGCAACCCCGCCCGGGTGACGGGGCTTATTTCCTCAGCAAGCCTTACGCAGTGGCCCTTGTCTTTGTCATGTACGCCTATGCCGGGTGGAACGCGGCCTCCTATATTGCTGGAGAAATCGAGAACCCGTCCAAAAACCTGCCGCGTGCGCTCATCATTGGGACATCGGCCGTGACCTTTCTTTATGTCGCCCTGAACGCGGTCTTTCTGGTGGGCGCGCCCTGGCAGGAGATGACGGGCAACATGCAGAGCGCCCTCATCGCCGGGCGGGCCATCTTTGGCCAGCGTGGCGGGGATGCCATGGGGACCCTCATCGCCTTCGGCCTGGTGGCGCACGTCAGCGCCATGCTCTTCTCCGGCACCCGGGTGCTCCGCGTGATGGGGCAGGACCGGCGCATCTTGCGCTCCATGACCTACACCAATGCGGTGGGTGCCCCCTGGCTGGCGGTGCTGGTGATCACCCTGGTGGTGCTCACCCTCATGCTGACCGGCACGTTCGACCAACTCCTGTTGTACATCGAAACCCTGCTGCTCGGCTGCTCCCTCCTGTGTGTGCTGGCCGTGCCGTGGATGCGCTGGCGTCAGCCCGGACTGGAGCGCCCCTTCCGGGTGCCGCTCTACCCGCTGCCTCCGCTCATCTTTGCCGCCGTGGTGGGCTGGATGCTGTTTTCCCTGGTGATCCGCCGCCCGGTGGAAACTGCGTGGGGCGCGGCCACCCTGGTGGTGGGTGTGGTGATTTATTTCCTCGATAGAGCAGGACGCCGACCGGAGCCCGGTGCAGAGCCATGAAGCTGGAGTTCCCGGTTCTCTGCCACGCCTGGCAAGGTCTCGTTCACGTGGTGAAGACGCAGCGGCACGCCCGCTGGCATGCGCTCGTTTCCCTGGCGGTCATTGGCCTCGGCATGGGGTTGCAGGTGTCCCGCCTGGAGTGGCTCGCGCTGATCCTGGCGATGGGCCTGGTGTGGTGCGCGGAAATATTCAACACCGCGCTCGAGATCGTGTGCGACATGATCACGAAAGACCCTCATCCCTTGATTGGCCTCGCCAAGGATGTCGCTGCCGGGGCTGTGCTCGTGGCGGCATTCACTGCCGCTGCAATGGGCGCGGTGGTGTTCGTGCCGAGGCTGTGGGAGATGTGGAGGTGACCTATTTGGATGCCCCAATTCAGGCGGAGCGCATGTGCCGGCATCGATGCGTGATTTTGCCTGATGATATGCCGAAATGGTACTCGATCCGCGGACGATACGGGTCGTTGTAGATCCATATTTCCGTGGCAAGGCGGTCATCTATCGGGCCATTTTAGTCCTTCGGCGGTCTTCGTCCGAAACCTGCTCAACTATGTCTGGCTCGCCTAGGATGCCGCGCAGTTGTCTGAAGGTTGAGGCAGCTTCCGTGCATTTAACCGCCGCATTGACCTTCTGATACCAAGGGCCCAACGGACCTTCGACCTGCTCGCTGAAGCCCTTCATATGCCTGTCGGATTGATCTGCCTCTGTGCGGTACGGTGGGAGTTGCCAGTCGTGGGCCTAACTCATTTCGGTGATGATTGCGTCGATAGGGTGACCGTCACGGACGACGACATACCCACGACGCATGGAGAGGGTTGATCGATTAAAGACGAATGGCCATAGTCGATCGCGTGGACTGAGCCGCGCAATCGCGGGGCTGAGCTCGGGATGTTTGATCCGAATCCACCAACGTGGCACATGCAGATGCCAGTAGCGACACAGCGCTGGGGTGGATTGATAGGCCGCCTGAAGCAAGTCATCCGCAGAGCGCAGTGCAAAATAGGGCTCTTCCGGGAGGTTTTGATTGTTGAGGCAGGGCATGCAAATGGCGTCGAGTACGGTTGGTTACAGGTTCAATGCGGCGCCTCATCGCAGCCTTGTAAAGTACTGAGGATTGGCACGAAACCATGTGCACAGTGCCACTGCTAGCTTCTTTTGCTGTCCGCCGAGTTGATCGGTCTCCTGCCGGAGATCGTCTTTGCCCTGAAGCATTGCGAGCCTCTCCTGGTCATCGTCATCGTTGAAGGGGTGAGTGCCATAGTAGCTGTCCATCTGGCGGCGGCGTTCTGCGGTATCGACAGGGGGTGGGCTGATGCCGAAGACCTTTTGAGCCGCAGTGGAGAGCACGCTTGCTGCTTCGGGGCATCCAATCAGATGGAAGTCTGCAATCTGCTCGGAGGTAAATGCACCGCTGGAGTTCCAGAAATACTGAGGCAGTCCTCCGTTGTTCAGTTCGGCCGTGAACCAATAGAACCTCACTGCCATCTTGCGCCCTTCATTGAGGCCAGGATAGCTGGATTGCCGCCATTCGGGCCTGACATCTTTATCGGAGAGATAGTCAAACTGACGGAAACCTGCCGGCTCCGCATCGAACTTCCGCCAACTGGGGGCAAAAAGGCGCATGAGGTACTCTAGAGCGAGGTGAGATGCCTGGGCAAGAGGGTATCTCCATTCGCCAAATATCAAAACCTTTGTACCTTCGTGTGAGAATCCTCATCTCCCGCCAGCGATGCGTGCTCTGGCCTACTTTAGTCGTGTGAAGTATTGGGGGTTCGCGCGGAACCACGAGCAGAGCCCCATCGCCAGAGCTTTTTCCAGCTGCCGGAGCTCTTCTGTTTCTTCCTTTAGACCGTCCTTGCCGCTCAACAGGGCGAGCTGATCATGGTCATGGTCGTGATCATCATCATCGTGATCGTGGTCATGATCATCATCGTCGTCGGAATGAGGTATATACGAGGCGTCGATTTGGCGGCGGCGCTCGGTGATGTCCACAGCCGGAATGGCGGTGCCAAAGAGCTTGCGGGTGGCACTTGTCAGGATGTTTCCTGCGCTTGGGTGTCCGATTTCAAAGAAATCCTGGATCTGATCCGACGCGAATTTGCCGCTGGCCTTCCAGAAGTAATGTGGGAGTCCGCCGTTGTTCAGCTCGGAGGTAAACCAGTAGAATCGCACCGCCATCCTGCGGCCCTCGTTCAAGTTCGGATAGGTTGCTTTTCGCCATTCAGGCTCAATGTCCTTGGCGAAGATGTAACTCAGTCGGGGTAGGCCCTCCGGTTGCCGATCAAATTTTTGCCAACTCGGGGTGAAGAATCGCATTGGAATGTGTCAATGTCGCCACTTCCCAGCCGGGGAGCAAGTCCCAATCGTGACTGGGTCAAGAGGGATGAATCCTCAAAACCTGCGTGCCTTTGTGCCTTCGTGTGAGAATATTCCCGTCCCATGTCGTCCCCTGGCTCCTACATTTCTGAACTAACCTCCCTTCTCGGCCCCTCCTGTGTCTCTGTTGAAGAGCCGGTGCTGGCGGTGCACAGCACGGACAAGTGGTTTGCCTCGGCCCGGCCGGACGTGGTGGTATTTGCCGAGAGCACAGAGCAGGTGAGCGCGCTGTTCAAGTTCGCCTCGGAGCGGCGCATCCCGGTGACGCCGCGTGGGGCGGGGGTGGGTTATGTAGGGGGCTGCGTGCCGTTGCAGGCGGGCATTGCGCTCTCTCTGGCGCGAATGAACCGCATATTGGAGATCAATGAAGCCGATGGCGTGGCCGTGGTGCAGCCAGGGGTGATCACGGGCGACCTCCAGAAGGCGGTGAAAGAGCGCGGATGGTTCTACCCACCCGACCCAGCGAGCCTCAAGGAATGCTCCCTGGGTGGCAACATCTCCACCAACGCCGGTGGACCGCGCTGCCTGAAGTACGGGGTGACGCGGCCCTATGTGCTGGGCTTGGAGGCGGTGATCCCTGACGGCACGATCTTGCGCGCCGGGGGTCGTTGCCACAAAAACAAAACCGGCTTCGATCTCGTGGGTCTCTTCACCGGCAGCGAGGGACTGCTGGGCGTGGTGACCGAGGCGACCCTGCGCCTCATTCCCCATCCGCCCTTGCGCGCGATGCTTTCCGTGGGATTTGCCACCTTTGCAGAAGCTGCCGCTGCCGTGCAGCGTATTCTCGGCAGTGGGCATTTGCCGTCCGCCCTGGAGATCACCGACAGCTTCACCCTCCGGGCCGCCCGCGACTATGTGGGTGACTCGGTGCCAGAAGGGGAGGCTCACCTGCTGGTCGAGGTGGATGGCCAGGAAAACACGGTCCCGCTTGAACTAAAGGTCATTGAGGACCTCTTGCGCAGTCTCGGGGCCGTCTCCATCAGCTCCGCGGTGGGCGATGCAGAGTGCGAAAAATTCTGGACCCTGCGCCGTGAGTTCTCCTACAGCCTGCGGGCCACGGGGCTGACCAAGCTCAATGAAGACATCGTGGTGCCGCGTGGTCGCCTGGTCGAGTTGGTGAGCTTTGCCTCGCAGCTTCAGAAGGAGAGCGGATTCCCAGTTGCCTGCTTCGGCCACGCCGGGGACGGCAACATTCACGTGAACGTCATGGTGCCAGACATGGAGGATCCTGAGCAGCGGGAGCGGGCAGAGGTGGCGTTGGACCGTCTCTTTCATCACGTGCTGGCATTGGGCGGGGCCATTACCGGTGAACACGGCATCGGTATCGCCAAAAAGCGCTGGTTCCCTGAGGCCATTGGAGCCGGGGCGCTGGAGGTGCACCGGCGCCTCAAGGCCGCACTTGATCCGCTTGGCATCTTGAATCCCGGCAAGTTCGTTCCATGATGGGGACGAACGGGGCGTGTGACCTTGGTCGCCCGGCCTATTCCCCCCTCAGCTTTTATTGTCTCTCGCTACTGCCAAATGGATTGCCCACAGGAAGATCTCGTTAGTGGACTGCTCAAGTCCTACCAGGAAGTCGGCGGCATCAATCACCTCGATTGTGCCAACCTCCCCTCCAAGCGGGTGATTGCGTCTCTGTGTGAAGATCTCCTGCAACTGCTCTTTCCCGGCTTCTTCGCAGAGGAGGCGGTGTCTACCGGGGAACTGCCACTCATCACCAATGAACTGGTGCAGAGCATTCGCGACCGACTGGCGGACGAGATGGAGCACAGCTTCCGCCTCGCTGATCCCAGCCGTACGGACAATCGCACCCGTGCCCATGAGCTGGCCTGCCAGTTCTTCAAGAAATTCCCCGTCGTCCGTCGGCTCCTGCAGACGGATGTGGAGGCGGCCTACGATGGCGATCCTGCGGCGAAGAGCTACGATGAGATCATCCTCGCCTACCCAGGGCTGGAGGCGATCGCCATCCAGCGGCTCTCCCACATCCTGTACCGGGCGGGTGTGCCTTTGATTCCCCGCATGATGACGGAGTGGGTGCACAGCCGCACGGGCATCGACATCCACCCGGGGGCGCAGATCGGTTCCCATTTCTTCATCGATCACGGCACGGGCGTCGTCATCGGGGAAACCTGTGTGATCGGCTCTCATGTGAAGCTGTATCACGGCGTCACCTTGGGAGCGCGCAGCTTCCAGAAGGATGAGGAAGGGCACATTGTGAAAGGCACCAAACGTCACCCAAACGTGGAAGACCACGTCACGGTGTACCCGAATGCCATCATCCTGGGAGGCGATACCACCCTGGGGGCGCGCAGCACCGTGGGGGCCAACGTCTTCCTGATGAAGAGCATCCCGCCAGACACTTTGCTGGTGATGGCAGATCAGGTGCAGCGTACCTATGACAAGACGGCCCGCCAGAAGCCCCTCTCGCCAGACGACCGGCCCGACATTGGCCTGTAACAAGGGTGTATCGTGTCACACCGCCGTCGCTTGCAATGGGCCAGATTGTGCTACCCTCTGCTTCAGATGATTCCCAAGGCGGCCCAGCGTCAGATGTGGTTTGAATTTTTGGAGAGGCTGGTCACGCCTGCCTCCACGGCAGCCGGGCAGGCTGAGGTGGAGTTGGAGCATCTCTGCGATCACGATCATCAGGGCGAGTTGGGCTCCGATGATATGGAGTCTGTGGCGGACGTATCTTCAGCCAACCGTTCCTTGCGCGGACGGGATGCCAAGCTGGAGACCGAATCCCGACGCTGGTTGTTGAGCCTGGGATTGACCGAAGGAGCTGGGAAGGTCCAGGTGGTCTGGAATGCCAAGCTGCGGAGCACGGCTGGCTATGCCCGCTGGCCTCAGTGGCTGGTGGAGCTGAATCCCCGGCTGGTGGAGTTTGATGGGCAGGTGGACCGGACCCTGAAACACGAGTTGGCGCACCTGATCGCCTATGCCCGGGCGGGACGGCGGCGGATTGAGCCTCATGGGCTGGAATGGCGTCAGGCCTGTGCGGACCTGGGCATACCTGATGAAAGTGCCCGCCACACCCTGCCTCTGCCGCGGACGAAGCAGCAGCGGAAGTTCGTTTACGCCTGCCCCGCCTGTCAGACGATTGTGGAGCGGGTGAAGCGTTTCCGCCGGCACACGGCGTGTCTGGCCTGTTGCCGCAAACACAACCGGGGCGCATTTGATCCGCGCTTCCAGTTTGTGCTGGTGCATCGGAAGGAACCGGGCGACGCCTGACCAGGCACGGGCTGACCCATGAAAAAAGCGGCGCACCTCCAATGAGATGCAGCCGCTTTAGAAGGGGGGCAGAACGTCGCTTAGCGATCAGTTTTCGTCGCCGAGAGGGTAAATGTCAGCACCTTCTGGCACTGCCCCGTTGCGGATGCTTTCCAGACGCTTGCGGCTGCCCCGGACGGAGGACGGCCGGTTGGCGAGGCGAGAGACGATTTCCGTCACGGTGGGAGCCACGAGGAGAGCGCCGGTGGCCAGAAGGGCCACGGAGGCGATATTCGAAGACTTGCGGGACATCCCACGACCGAAAAGCATGCCCAGAGCACAGCCCGCCGCTGCGGATGCAGTGGCAACAGCATAGGTGTTCAGTTCGGAGTCGTTCCAGCGCTGAGATGCAGGGGTCATGACGAAAACTATACGCTGGCAACTGCCAAAACGAAAACAGAAATTCACGTTTGAGGTTGAGGGCGATGGTCCTAGGGTGCTCTCCCTCACATTTACCGGGCTTGGCCCGATGTCATCCCGCCCTTACCGCCATGAGCACTGCTTCCAGTCCCGCCCGCACCTACGCCCTTGTTCTTGCCGGGGGAAGCGGCCAGCGGTTCTGGCCGGTCAGCCGGGATCGTTTGCCCAAGCAGCTCCTACGCTTGTTTGATGAGAAGACACTGCTGGAGCACACCATCAACCGCCTCGCTGGCGTGGTGCCCCGGGAGAACATCCTCATCCTGACCAATTGCCAGCAGGTGGAGGGCGTGCGGGAGGCCTTGCCTGATTTCCCGGCGGAGAACATCATCGCTGAGCCGGAAAAGCGCGACACCGCGCCGGCCATCGCTTTGGCGATCGCCTGGGTCGCGGCCCGGGATCCCCAGGCCACGATGATGGTGCTGCCCTCTGACCATCTCATTCAGGCCACGGACGAGTTTCAGCGGGCGTTGCGGACGGCTTGTGCAGCGGCGCAGAGCGGGGGAAATCTGGTGACGATCGGCATCAAGCCCACCTGGCCGTGCCCCAGCTACGGGTATGTGGAGCGGGGGACCCGGCTCGATGATCCTGCCGCAGGCGGTGTGCCGGTGTATGAGGTGGTGCGGTTCCGGGAAAAACCGAGCGCCAGTCTGGCAGAGCAATTTCTGGAGCAGGGGAACTTCACCTGGAACGCTGGCATGTTCTTCTGGACCGTGCCGACAGTGAGGGAGAATCTCACCCAACATTGTCCGGAACTGGCAGATTTCATTCATGCGCTGTCCACCGCGGAGGACTTTGACGCGACGATGAGGGAACGGTTTCCGAAACTGACCAAGCTCTCCATCGATTATGCGCTGATGGAGAAAGCGCCCTGTGTGTTGAACGTGGAGGCCACTTTCGACTGGGATGATGTGGGCAACTGGACCTCAGTAGGTGCCTACCTGGCCAAGGATCACGAGGGCAATCAACACAACTGCCTGCTCAACCAGATCGAATCCACCAACAACCTCGTCTTTTCCCAGACGCCCCAGCACATTGCGTTGCTCGGCGTGCACGATCTGATGGTCATCTCCACGCCAGATGCCCTGCTGGTGGCTCACCGCAGCCAGGCAGAGCGCATCAAGAAGCTGGTGGACGGGCTTCCTACGGATCTCCGCTAGGGCGGAGAGTTGCGTTCCACAGCGATTGAGGGCACCCTTTCCAGGCATGCGCACGCTCGGCATTGATCATGGCACGGTCCGCATTGGGCTGGCACTCAGTGATGAACTGGGCCTGGCCGCCCACCCTCTGAAGACGCTGGACACGAGTCCCACCGTCGAGCAGGAGATTGCCGAAATCGTACGGCAGAAGCGGGTCACCACCGTGGTGCTGGGGCTGCCCCTGCGCATGGACGGCCATCGTGGAGAGGCGGCCAGCCGGGTTGAGGCCTTCGCCGACCGGTTGAGCAAGGCGCTGCGGCATGAAGTGCCGGTAAAGTTCGTCGATGAGCGCCTCACCAGCGTGTCGGCGGAGCGCAGCCTGGGTCTGGAGGGCAAGCAGAAGACCAAGGAGCAGAAGAAGCTGGTCGATCAGGTGGCGGCCGTGGCCATCCTTCAGGACTATCTGAACACTCAGGCGGGTGGGGACGCCTGGCTCCTGCCGGATGAGCCTGACTTCCGCTGAGCAGGGTTGGTTGTTTCCTAATCATATTTGTCCCGCGCCACATGTCGTTTCGCCGGCTCAAACTCACCATCGCCTATGATGGCCGCCCCTGGAGCGGCTGGCAGTCCCAGGCGAACAGCGTCACGGTGCAAGATCAGGTGGAAACTGCGCTCCGCGATCTCACCGGTGCCCAGGTGAACGTGCAAGGCTCCGGGCGGACCGATGCCGGCGTGCATGCCGTGGCCCAGGTGGCTCATGCCGATGTGCCGGATGCGCTGAAGATGGGCCGGGATGCGTGGGTTCGCGCCCTTAACGTCCGCCTGCCCCAGAGCATCCGCATCATGGATTGCGAGGAGACGGCAGGGGACTTCCACGCCCGGTTTGACGCCGTGGGAAAGATCTACTGCTACCGCCTGTGGCGTGGGGAGGTGATGTCCCCCTTTGAGCAGGGGCGGGCCTGGCACCTGTACGGGGCGCTGGATCTTGATCTGCTGCACCACGGGGCCGGGATTCTCACGGGCACTCATAATTTCGCGAGACTTTCCGCGAACCGCGGAGGCATGAGCGAGGATGAGCGGCGGGAGGATGCGGACGGGCTGACCCGCACGGTGCGCCGCATCGACATCATCCCGGAGGGCGGGGTGCTCCGCATTGAGTTCGAAGGAGACGGTTTCCTCTACAAAATGGTCCGTCTCATGACGGGCAGTCTGGTGCATGTGGCCCGCGGGCGTGGAAGCCTGCAGTGGCTGAGCGATCTGGTCGTGGATCCCTCCGGGCTCAAGAGCAACCAGTGCGCCCCGGCGGATGGCTTGTATCTGATGAAGGTGTTCTACGCCTGAGCCGGCGGGGGCGTGTTGTACAGGCCCAGCGCCTGGAGGGCGGAGCTCAGCACATCGCCAGTCTTGTTCTCGTAGGGCCGCTTGGGCCGCAGCACGGGCCAGCCCCGGCTCTGGCCGATGGCCTCCAGCTCCGCATTGGGGTGCACGAGCACGCCGTGGCCGGCGAGCTCCAGCAGGGGCAGATCGGCAGCACTGTCGGAGTAGGCCCAGGAGTCCTGAAGCTCCTCCGGAGTCGCTGCCGCCACGGCGGGCACCGCCTTCTTCATGGCCGCGATCTTGGCCTCGCGCTTGTTGTTGCTGCCCAGCACAACGGGCAGTGCGGGCATGCGCTCGGCGGGTTGCACCTGGGTGGCGATGCAGTGGTCAAAGCCCAGCGCCTTGGCGATTTCATGGGCATACACGTCCGGACTGGCGGTGTTGAGGATGAGCACCCGTCCTTCTGCCCGATGCCGCGCTACCTCGGCCATCAGTTCCGGATAGGCCCAGGGGCGCACCACCTGCTGGGCAAAGACCCGCGCCTGCTCCGTGAGTGCCGCGCTGGAGAGTCCTTTCATATAGCCCATGAAGGCCCGCTTGGCTGTCACCGTGGGCAGTACCTTGGCCGCCCGGAGGAGCGCGATGGGCGCAAAGCGGAGCAGATAAGCTGTGCGGCCGCGATCCTGCTGAAGCATGTGATTGGCAAACAGCGCCTGGGTGTCAAAAGGCAGCAGCGTGTGATCGAGGTCAAAGAAGGCGAAGCTGGGCATCGCCGAAGGGTGGCGACGATGTGAAGGGAGTCAATGGGCGGGACTCAACAAGAGCGAAGGGATTGATTTCGGCGGCTGGGGGGCGTAACGTGTGTCATGACTGTGATGGAAACCATCGTTAGAGATTTGCAGGGCATGCCCCTTCGCAAGCTCGTCGAGGTGGCGAGGTACGTCCATCGTATGAGCGCAACCGACCGAGAGGAACGTGAAAAGGTTCTCAAGGAGACCTATGGTTCTCTGTCTGAGGACGATGGGAAATGCTTCGAAGATGCCCTGAAGAGTGCCAGAGAGGTAGAGGTCCATGGCTGATAGGGCTGCTGGAATACTGCTCGATTCGAGCGTCATCATTGCCCACTTTCGCCGCAAGCTGGATCTGTTTCAGCTGGTGCAACAAGGTGAGCCCCTATTCATGCCGTTGGTAGTCTTGGGCGAACTGTACAAAGGAGCTCAAAAGTCTGCCGACATTTCAAAAAACACCCGACTCATAGACGGCTTTCTCAAAGTGGTGGCGGTTCTGAACCCCGATGAGGAAACCGCAGCATGCTACGGGAGGCTGGCTGCTTACCTCGAAAGACAGGGGAAGAAGATCCCCGAAAATGACCTTTGGATCGCTGCCCTTGCAGTGGCGTTGGATATGCCCTTGGCCACGCGAGACGATCACTTTCTCCGAGTCGACGGGCTGGACGTACTTATGTGGTGACGTCCCCCGCCAAATGTCTCGCCGAATGATAGAAAAGTGCGTCGGGGAGCGTAATTTCCATCCGTACCCTCATCGCACGCGGGACGGAACAGGTTTCCCTAAAACCCGCTGATAATGAATTGCTTACGAATGGATCGCTTCAGCTCTTCCCGCCGCCGTTTTCTCCCGCAGGTACTGCCGGTGCTCATGGTGGCGCTGGGGTCGATGGCAGGAGTGGGTGCGGAACTGCCTCTGCCTGAGCATCCCGGTGCCGTCATCTACAAGAAGATGTGCCTGGATTGTCACGGGGCGAAGGGTGAGGGCGTGGCGGGCAAGTACGATGAACCGCTGCATGGTGATCGCACTCTGGAGGCCCTGGCCAAACGGATCGACCGCACCATGCCAGAGGATGAGCCGGAACTGCTGGATGCGGCGGGTTCTGCCCAGGTGGCGGCCTATGTTTACGATGCCTTTTATTCGCCGGCGGCCCAAGCTAAGAACAATCCTGCACACAAGGACCTGACCCGTCTCACGGTGGCACAGTACCAGACCTCCGTGGCGGATGTGGTGGGGCGTTTCCGCCCAGGTTCTGACCGCCCACCCGGCAAGGAACGGGGGCTGAAGGCGCGCTACAATGGCTTCATGCTGCCCCAGGCGGAGCCGGATTTTGTGGGTCCGCCTGTTGAGGCCAAAGAGGAGAAGAAAGACCGCCCCAAACATCGCTTTGAGCGGGTGGATGGCCAGGTGGCGTTTCAGTTCGGTGCTGACAGCCCGGACAAGGCCGTGATGGCCAGTGATGAGTTCCGCGTCCGCTGGGAAGGTGCTGTGATGGCCCCAGACACGGGGAACTATGAGTTTGTCATCAAGACGCAGAACGGAGCCCGTCTGTTCGTCAACAACAACGAGACCCCCATCATCGATGGGTGGGTGAGCAGCGGTCCGGATGTGCGGGAAGAGAAGAAGACCATCTTCCTGCTGGGCGGGCGGAGCTACACCTTCACGCTGGAGTTCTTCAAATACCGGGAGGCTGCAGCTTCCGTCGAGCTGATGTGGAAGACGCCCCACGGCGTGCTGGAAGTCATTCCCCAACGCTATCTCACACCCAATGGGGGCGGCATTCACATGGTGGTGAACACAACCTTCCCCGCGGACGATCGCAGCGAGGGGTATGAACGTGGCGCGGGTGTTTCCAAAACCTGGGAGCAATCCACCACGGATGCGGCCATCGAGGTGGCGGAGCATGTGGAGAAGAACCTGGACCGTCTGGCGGGTACCAAGGCTGGTGCAGGGGATCGCGTGGACAAGCTGAAGGAGTTCAGCCGCAAGTTCGCGGAAACGGCCTTCCGCCGTCCGCTCACGGAGGAGCAGAAGCAGATCTTTGTGGACGCGCAGTTTGCCAAATCGCCTACGCCTGAAGTGGCGGTGAAGCGGGTGGTCATGCTCTCGCTCAAGTCGCCTCGTTTCCTCTATCCCGATCTGAGCGAGCTGGAGCACCCGGATGACTTCACGGTGGCCTCCCGGCTGGCGCTGGAACTGTGGGATTCCGTCCCGGATGGTGGTCTCACCCGCATGGCGGCAGAGGGCAAGCTCAGGGATCGGAACAGTGTCGCCGCCGTGGCCCGCCGGATGATCGCTGACCCCCGCGCCAAGACCAAGCTGCGCGGTTTCTTCCACCACTGGCTGGAGCTGGATCGCGCCAGCACGATTGCCAAGGACGCCAAGACCTTCCCGGGCTTCGATGACCGGGTGCTGGCAGACCTTCGTGAATCGCTCTGGATGTTCGTGGACCAGATCGTGTGGAGCGAGAAGTCTGACTACCGTGAACTGCTCCAGGCGGATTACCTGTGGATCAACGACGCCCTGGCCAAGTTCTATGGCAAGGGCGATGCCGCTGCACCCACCTCGGAGTTCCAGAAAGTGAGCTTCACGAATGGGCAGCGCACGGGCGTGGTGACGCATCCCTACCTGATGGCTGCCTTTGCCTACAACAAGGACACATCGCCCATCCATCGCGGGGTGTTTCTCACCCGCAACATCGTGGGCATGTCCCTCAAGTCACCACCGATGGCGGTGGAGTTTGAGGACAGCCACTTCGACCCCACGCTGACCATGCGGGAGAAGATCACGGCGATGACAAAGGACAATGCCTGCATGGCGTGCCACTCCGTCATCAATCCCCTGGGCTTCAGCCTGGAGAACTACGACGCGATCGGCCGCTGGCGCACGCAGGAGAAGAACAAGCCGGTGGATCCCGCCGGGCACTTCGCCAATGAGCAGGGCCAGACCATCCAGCTCAATGGCGCCCGCGACATCGCCAGCTATGCCGCCAACAGCGAGAGCGGGCATCGCACCTTTGTCCGGCACTTGTTTCATCATACCGTGAAGCAGCCGGTGGCGGCCTTCGGTGATGACACGCTGGAAGCGCTGCGCGCCAAGTTCACCAAGGAAGGCTGCAACATCCAGAAGCTGCTGGAAGAGATCGCGGTGATCGGGGCCATGGATGACGTGCCACCGCCCGCGCCTCCGGCTCCCAAGCCGCAGCCCGCCCCGCCTGCCCCAACTCCGGCTCCACAGAACACGCCGCCGCCAGCACCTGTGGCGGCGCCACCTGCTCCAGCTCCCGTTTCACCCCCCACCCCCGCCAAATCATGAAAGCCCTGAACCGCCGCCAGTTCCTCCGCGACCTTGGAGTCTCTGCCGCCACGCTGCCGTTCATCGCCGGTCTGCCCAGTCTGACGGGCGCTCCGATGCCCCAGCGTCGTCAGCGGGTGGTGATCATGTTCTCGCCCAATGGCACCCTGCCGGCCGATTTCTGGCCGGACAAGGAGGGGGCGGACTTCGAGTTTAAGTCCATCCTCAAGCCGCTGGAGCCGTACAAGGACCGCACGCTCATCCTCAATGGCGTGTACAACAAGATCCGTGGCGATGGGGACCAGCACATGCGGGGAATGAGCTGCCTGCTCACCGCGAGCGAGCTGATGCCGGGCAACATCCAGGGTGGCTCCGACAAGCCGGCTGGCTGGGCGGGCAGCGTCTCGATTGACCAGGAGATCAAGAACTTCCTGCAAGGGCGTGCCGAGACGAAGACCCGTTTTGGCTCGCTGGAGTTTGGTGTCGCTGTGCCCAATCGCGCTGACCCGTGGACCCGCATGAGCTATGCCGGGGCCAACCAGCCCATAGCGCCGATTGATGATCCTTACCAGATGTTTGCCAAGCTCTATGGCAAGATGAAGGACAAGGACAGCCTCATCAGTGTGCTGGACGACGTCAGTGCTGACCTCAAGAAGATCTCCAGCAAACTGAGCGCACGCGACAAGGCGCTGCTCGACCAGCACATGATGCTGGTGCGCAACCTGGAGCAGGAGTTGCAGAACCCCGCGGCGGATGCGGCCCTGCAGCACCCCATGCCTGAGCTCGACCCCGGCATTGAACTGGTGAACGACAACACCCCGGAGATCAGCCGCATGCAGATCGACCTGCTGGTGAATGCGCTCTCCAATGACATGACTCGGGTGGCGACGCTGCAGTACATGCGCTCCGTGGGGCAGGCGCAGATGCGCTGGCTCGGTGTGGAGGACGGGCACCACTCGCTCTCGCACGATCCGGATGACAACAAGGAGTCCTACGAGAAGCTCAAGAAGATCAACAGCTGGTTCTGCGGTGAGCTCGCCTATCTGGCCAAGCGGCTCTCCGAAACGCCCGAAGCGGGCGGCGAAGGCAGCATGCTGGACAACACCCTGATCGTCTGGACCAACGAGCTGGGCAAAGGCAACTCCCACACGCTGGACAACATCCCCTGCGTGATCGTGGGCGGTGCTCCTGGCTTCAAGATGGGCCGCCATCTGAAGCTGGACAAGGTGGCCCACAACCGCCTCTGGATGACTCTGGCGCACGCCATGGGCCACCAGGACCTGAAGACCTTTGGCAAGGCCGAGCTCTGCGAGGGCGGGGCGTTGAACTTGGCGTAGAGGCGGCCCGGCGTTGCTGGCTTGCAGTGACTGCTGGTTTGGGATAGGCATGGGGAAAATTCTCCCCATGCGTTGTCCCTCTTTGTTCTGGTCAATCAGCGCGATTCTCCCGGTCGCCACCCTCTCTGCGAAGGAGTTCACTCCCGGTGAGCTCCTTCAGCTTGCCCGGGACCGGGCGGAGCAAGGCGATCTTTCCCAAGCCGACTCCACCCTCAGCGGCCTCCTTACTCGTCGGCCCGAGCAACTGGCTCTGTGGGAGAAGGTCATTCGGATGCAGACCCAATGGGGCTCGTTGGATGAAGCCTTCAAGCATGCGCGTCTGATGAACCTTCGATCCCAGCTCGGAGACGGCAGCGCCAAACCGCTGCCGTTGTTGATCGAGATGGAGGGGCGGCTGGAGCGGGAGCTGGATGCACTGCTGAGTTTGACGTCATCGGAATCCGACTACCCGGCCGGGCTGGTGGAACGCCTGAAGCTGACGGTCACCTTCACCCCGGAGAAGTCGGCCAAGGTGGTGGAGCACCTTTTCACCCTCCTGCGGGCGGGGGTTCCAGGCAATCCGAAAGCCGGGGACGCTGCTGCCGGGTTCCTGGTAAAACTGGGCGAAGTCCCCGAACTATGCGCCACCGTCTTGAGACTGGCCGAGGCGGCAACGCTGACCTCCCAGAGAGACTGGTGCGAGGAGTATGCGGTCAAGATGATTGGCTCGCGTGCCTGGGACCGCCCCGGATGCCTGGCACAGTTTCTGACCTGCTCACCGCTGACAGCCACGGTTGATCAATTTCTGGACCTGGAGCTTCCCCTGCGGTCCGAAGGGACGCTTTTGGGAGTGTTGGCGGCGGAGTTGCGCAACGATTCCAACACCGCCTGGCGCTGGGAGGCGCTCCAGACCCTGAAGGCACAGACCTCACCCCGCTTTGGCGTAGGACTGCTGCTGCATTTGATCGAGGGCAGGGCGGATGGAGAGTCGCTTCGTCAGTTTTTACAAGCAAATCAGAAGGACCTGGCCAGCCTGACAGACCGGGCGGCAAGCAACCTGCTGGCGGTCTTGAGGTCGCGTCACGAGACGCTTTCCAGCCCCTTGGATCCTGGCTTGAAGGCGCTGCTCGCCCCACTACTCGCGGCGGAGGAGTGGCAGATGAATGGTGTCCGGCTGGAGTGGAGACAGGCGGCGCGGATCGAGGAAATGAAACTCACCCCTGCGGCGGCCCGCAGCCTGGCTCTGGCGACCGTCCGGCGGCTGCTGGTGCATGATCCGGTGCTGGCCCGGGATTACTTGACCGATGCCGCGAGGTTGATGCGTGACAGCGATGGGCTCAACGAGTTGCTCATCGAGACTGCCCGTGAGCCGGAGTTGCTCGCAACGGTGCTCAAGCTGGCGGGGGGAACCCGTCTGGCCCTGGATTCCGGGTGGGAGCGGCGTTTTCTACTACTGGCGTGGACCAACGAGACTCTGGTGGGGCAGCCGGAGCGGCTCGCCATCGTGCTGGAGGCCACGGGGCTCCTGGGTAGTCCCCAGGAGGTGTTGCGCTGGTGGGAGGAGGGGATGGAGGCGGAGAAGGGGTTCTTCGCCACGGTGATCAAGGATGTTTCCAACAAGACCCGACGATCGACCGCCCTCGTTGCCGCATTGGAAAAGCGGCCGGAAGCGACTTTTGGCCGTGATTTGGTGATGGCTTTCCTGAAACCCAACGTGAAGGAGCAGTTGCTGCTGGCCGCGCGGAAACACCGTGCGGCGCTTGAGGACCTTCCGGCGGATCTCAAGGCGCGAATGGCGTCATTTCTGACGCGCTGGGTGGGCAGCGAGGTGCTGCTTGCCAATGCAGTGCCCGGCTTTGCCGAGGTGCTGAAGGTGAGTGTCACAGACCGCACTACGGAGGTGCTCGCAGAACTTGCCCGGTTGGGGGAGGTCAGCCGGGTCGAAGACCTCTATCCCCGCGCAGCCGCCGAGCTTGCCGCAGTGAATGCTGCCAGCGGCCAGCCGTCGGAAGGGATGACGGGGCTCGCCGGAATCCTGACGGATGCCATGATGATCGACCCTGGCGAGGCGGGATGTGTGTTCAGGCATGTTTCCTCGATGGTGCATGCGGCGGACCGCTCTGCGGCAGAGCGCACGGCTGACAAGCGGCTCGGGGTGTTCGGTCTCTGGCTCATGGCTGCCATGGATCATCGTAAGCTGCATCCGCTGGTGCAGGAGGAGCTGGGCAAGATCGTGCTGCAGCGTGCGGACTACTTTTGGGTCGAGAAGGCGGGAAAGCGCCTGCTGCCCCCCGCTGATTTCACGGAGGCCACCCGACTGGTCGCCCGTCTGGAGAGGGCGGGCGTCCTGGCACCGGGAGACGAGTACCAACCGCTGAATCTGGCCCGTTACTGCACCCTGCTGGAAACCCTCTCGCGAAGGCTGGTGGAAGTGCCTGTTCCGGTGCGTCGCGAAACCTTGAAACTGCTTGAGACACGGCCCGAGCGGGGCTTTGGCACCGTGGTGACCATCGCCTTCCTCCAGCCGACCTGGCAGGATGCCGATCCGGGGCTGGCGGCGGTCCGCCCCGTGCTCGACTACCGGCCGGACGAGGAGAGCCTGGCCCTGCGGCGGGCGCTCGTGAAGTTGTTTCCTGAGATCGAGGGGAGTGCGGAAGCCCTGTCCGGGAATGGCACCGTGGCGATGCTCGAGAAGCTTCACAAAAAGGTGACGGCACGTGAAGCCCAGTTGAGTCGCGAGCCTGACAAAACGCCGGTGGTTGCCTCGAACCAGACCGGGCGGGATGAGGCCATGGCGGAAATGTCCCGACTGATGAGCAGGGGGGAGGTGAGCGGTGTGCGTCAGTTGTTTCAAGGACTGATCAACAGCGCGGGGCCGACGCAGAAGACGCCTCCAGGCGAGATGGCGGTCTGGCTCTGCCGGGAACGCCGGCGGCAACGATTGCTGGAGCGCTGCTTTGAAAACCCGCTTCCTCCCGATGTGGCTGGAATCCTGTTGGGCAGTGCGGCCCTGGATGAGAGCGGGCAGTTGGGACTGGTGGGTACCCTGTTGGCAGACGATGTGGGACCAGCCCTGGAGCTTGCCTGGGCGGAGGCAGCGGGGCTGGTCCAACCTGTGGTGGCGGCGGAAGAGGTGCTGGCGGCTTTCGCGCGAGGTATGAACGGCGCACCGTCTTATGTGGCGGTGCCTTCCTTGTCGCGGTGGCTCGCGGCCCTGCCTGCCCCGGCACGGAAAGAGGTGTTGGGCTGGGCCGCACAGGTGCCAACTGACAAACCGTGGAAGGAACTGGCGGTTGAGCTGCGGCGAGCGGCGGTGTTTGTCAGGACTTTGAAAAGCAAGCCTGCGGAATCAGAGTTGGCGGCCGCCTTGGAGCACTATGGCCGTTGCGTCCAGGATGAGGCCGTGCCCTACCGCATGCGACTGGATCTGGCGGTGCATCTCTGCCGTGTCGATGCTGCGGCTTTGCCTCCCGCCTTGGTGATGACTGCGGCAAGACTGGCGCTCCAGTCGTGGCAGAACGGGGATTTGAATGACGACGAGGGAATGGTCGCGGTGTTTGAGACGTTTTCACGCCTGCCTGAAGACGAAGCCTGGCGGCGCCTCGCCAAGGGGATCATCGAACGCAGGGATCAGTTGATTGCCGAGGTGGGCATGGGTCAGAAATGGGGCAGTCCGACCGCAAATCGCGTGGTGCTGGCCTTGGTGGCAAGGTTGAAAGACATGTCGGCCATGCTGGCGTTCACCGACGACCGGGAAGGGGTGACGGAAGACCGACAGTTCGAGGTGGCAGTGCTCGCCCGCTATCAAGAACCCAAGCTCGCGGCCCGGGTGATGCGACGTGACTGGAGGTACCTAGCGGGGGAGTCGACCGTCAGGTTCGTACCGCCAACGTGGAGCTTGAGCTGTCCGGAGCAGGAGGCCGCCGCACTTTCGGCATTGTTCACCCAAGATGTGCCTGACCTTGCCCTCCTCGGCAGGGCACTTTTGCTGCGATCGGCCCGCCCGGTCCCGGGACTTGCGGGCAACAACGAGGCCAGCTGGCGTGCGGATGCCATGAAACTTGCCGCTGATATCGCCGCCGCCCCACGATCCGGCCGGGGCTTGCGGCCCCGGATCAACCGGTTCCTGGTCGGGTTACACCCTGAAACCCTGATTCCGCTGGCTGACAATCTGGCGGCCGATGCTGCGGAGGAGGCCTGGCAGGTGGGCGCAAGCATCTCGGAATTCAATTATGCGGACAGGGCCGAAGTCGTCGCCACGCAGGACGCGATCCGGGTGCTGGATGGTGATCTGGATGTCATGCCCGCGCAGATGAAACGTCTGGGGGGCCATCATTTCTTCGACAACGAACTACGGTGCCCGCGAGGCGATGAACGCTCAGGCAGTCTATCTCATGCAGTTGGTGACGACGGTGGCGGGCAATGCCCACAGGCTGACGTTGAAGCAGCGTGGTGAATGGATGATCAAGCTGGATCGAATGTTGCAGGGATTGGGCTACACTGCGGATGGGATCAGGATGTCGCATGCCTTACGTGGCACCTCCTGGATCGTGGATCGTTGGATGGAGGCCCAGGGCCTTCGGGATCCCCAGCCGTGGGTCGTTGAGGATCTGAGCGGAGGACGTACCGCATCCCTTGGGGCGGGCTTGAACGTCTTGGCGGAACTTGCCGCAGAGAGCCCCGGTGAGCGGACCAGGGAGTTGCGTGGCCGGCTCGCCATCGCCGTGGCCAGGACGTCGGAGTTGTATCTTCCTGCCGGTGAGCGATGGAACAACCTCTGCGACTTGATCCTTCCGAGTGGAATTGTGACGGAAGAGGAATTGGTGGCAATCAGTCCGGAGTTGCTTGTCGCCATGCGACACAGTGGGAAGGCTGCCTTGGAACTCGCGGCCGTAGCCAACGAGCACGGGAATACGGAGATGGCGGCCCGCTTGCTGGAGATGGGATTGGGCGATCCTCAAATTTTTAACGAAGACACATTGCCCATTGGGCACTTTGACGGTGGCGAGCGGGCCGCCACCCGAAGGGCGCTGATCATTCGCCGGGCATCGTTGTTGATTGCTATGAATCAAGGGGAAGGGGCCCGCCAGGTGCTTGCCATGCTGGCAGCGTCTCCGCAGGACAAGGGAGTGTCCCGCCTGAGTCAGTTGGCGTCGGAAAGGAGGCGGTAAATTTTTTCAGTTTTTTTCCAAGAAGAAGTTTGTGCGGATCTGTTGCTGCGTCTGGTGTTGGCGTGGTAAAAATTGGAAATGTCCGCCCAATATCTGATTTTGTGCAGCCTTTTGGGGCTGGGAGCGCCCTTGCTCCCGGCCAAGACACCCGCAGAGGAACTTGCAGAGGTCGAGGAACGGTACGCCCAGAATGAGTCGGAGTGGGCGGATTCCATTGTCCGCAAGATCCTCGGCAATACTGATGCTGGGATTGAGTTGTGGAAGAAGGCGATAGAGGCGCAGGTGAAGGCTGGCCGCGTGGTGGATGCTGCCAATAACGCGGAGGCCCTGATGCTGCGGTGTAAAGGATCAGCCCTGCAGGCGGAGGGCAAGGCGATCTATGACGGCGTGCTGCGGCAAATGGAGGTGGAACTCGACCGCTTTCTAGCCCTGAAGACCTGGGGGGATGTGGACAAAAGCGCCAACTGGTTCCGCGGGGAGCTTGCGAAGCTGATGCCCCGCATGGTGCGAGTGAATCCGGTCAAGACCAGGAAGGCGCTGGCACTGGCAGTAGTGTTGTTGCAACAGAGCCCCGAGGAGGTGGCCCGAAAGCAGAGCAACCGGCCGCGAGGGAGCTACAGCGATTTCCTGGCCCAGTTGGGAAACTCTCCAGAACTCACGGACGATGTGTTTCAGTTGGCGGAAAAGGAGGGGCTGATACGCGACAGGAGCTGGGTAACAAGCTATCAAAGCCATATGGCCAGCCAAGAGGCCTGGAGGGATGAAACGCACGTGCGTACTGTGTTCTCTTCGACTCCTTTTGTGGCGGACGTCAGGGAATTTAAAGACCTGTTCCTTGGCGACAGTACTCTGGTGGGGATGCTGATCAACCGCCTGCGGTGGAGTGATGATCGCGCGCTCAAAGGCATCGTCCTTCGTGATCTGGAGGCCCGGAATCCCCGGACATTTGGTGCGGAGCTGGTGGAGGCGATGCTGGTGGAAGACAGTCAGGGCACGTTGATGAAGGCGTTCTTGGAGCGCAGGAAGCAGGATCTGTCTCTGTTGAGCCCTCAATCGGCGGCCGTGGTGGTGGCGTTGATTGCTTCGAAGTTCAATCAGATTGCTGTACCCGTCCCTCTCTCGCCCGAATGGGCAGACCACATGAAACCTCTGCTGGAAGCTGAGTCCACGTACTTGGAGGAGGTGATGACCCCTTGGCGGAAGGAGGCTGTGTCCGAGATCATAAACCGGGGTTATGAGACCGCCCTGAATGAGGTGGTGTGGATTTTCCGGAGAACGGCATGCCGGGATCAGGAGAAGGCCGTGTTGTTCCTTGAACAGGCTGTCAAGCTGGCAAGAGCCCATGAGGCGGCATTTGGCGATCAGTTTTCCGCCGCCCTCATGCGCAAGGCCATGTCAATTCCTGAAACTCTGGCCCGCGTGATGAAGATCGCGGAAAGGGAAGGCCTTGGGGCGGGTGGTGGGGGACGTTCAGGCACGGTGTCTGCTGGGTTGAACCTCGATGAAGTGATGCGGGATCCGCAGCGGTTGGTGGCCTATCTCGACGCGGCGGGTCTGTTGGGAGACGTGAAAAAGTTTACGGCGGGGTGGCGGCCGGATGAACCGTTCGAGCACGGGGTGATGCAGCGGCTGGCGACCCAGCTTCCCGGACGCAAGGACGTTGCAGATGGGGTGTGCAAGCTGCTGGCACAGCGGCAGCCACGCACCTTTGGCACGGAGGTGGTGCTCATGCTGTTGACTCCCGCAGGCGATTTGGGGCTGCCGCGTGTGTTGCGTGACTACCAGGGTGAGATCTCGGCACTGCCGGCGGACTTGCAGGGGGAAATGGCCCGCTTTGGCATGGCACTCTGTCGCGATCTGGGCGGCCTCGCTCAAGCCCTGCCCAATTCGGCAGCGGCTTTGAAAGCGCGTCAGGCGGAGCTCCAGTCAGCGGCAACTCAAGACATAGAGAAGATACTGAATGCGACGGACGCGAAACAGTACTTCGCCCAGATCCCTGGAGGGTATCCTTATGTGAGGCAGCTAATGAGCGATCCGTCTGAGCAAATGGTGCAAACGGCAAAGTCGCTCGCGGTCGTTGCCGAGTTCGATGCAAAGAAAGCGGGTGCCGCATTCAAGAAGTACACCGAGATGCTGGCTGCTGCCGATCCCATGCGGGTGCAGCCGGATCAACGGATCAACTTCAGTCCGACTGGGCCATGGCTGGCCGTCTGTCTGGGGCATCCCAGCCTCCTGCGTTGGGTGAACGAAGCTGTCCTGGCGATCAGCCGGAATGAGAACTATTTTTGGAACAAATGCGTAGACGACTCGCTCTTTCCTGACCGGGCTTTCGCGAGCCTTCGAACCACCGCGCAGCTCTTGAAGAATCACGAGCTGCTCGTGGCCGCAACTGACTTCGCCCCGATGGTGTGGGGGCAACGCCGGAGCACGTTGCAGACGGTCGTCACGAAGCTGCGCAACCAGCCTCCTGCGCTCAAAGACGAACTGGTGAAGCACTTGCAATCCCGAGGCACGTTGAACTTTGGTGAAATGGTGATCGTGGCTGCCTGCCTGCCCAATTGGAAAAGCGGGACGGATCTCCTCCGATCCAAAGAGTCTGAGATGGCCTTGCTGTCCCCTCCGGTCCGCCAGGTAGTGCAGGAGGTGTTTGGAGCTTCCAGTACTGGAGGAGGGCCCGGGGGGGCTCCACCAACAACAACTTCCATGGGAGGTGGGAGCAGCGGATCTCCAGCGGGATGGCCGGGATCTGGTTCTGCTGATGAAACGGTGTCTGCCGAGGAAGTGGAAAA
>NZ_BATQ01000019.1 GCF_000739635.1 Verrucomicrobium sp. BvORR034
CCGCAGGAGCGCCTGGGCGGGGCGGGGCACCCACACCAGCGGGACGCGGGGCGGCAGGTGCTGCTGGGGCCGGAGGGGCACCAGAGGTATCAACTTTTACATACGCCGTCGCACGGGAGGCGGGCGGCGGCGGCAGGCTGACGGGAGCCGTGGCCTGACGGGCGGCGGGCGGTGGCAGCGGAGAACTCGGAAGCTGAATGGAGGCCGTGGCCTTGCTGACAGGCGCGGCGGGCTTGGCCAAACCAGCAGGCGCTGGGACAGCTGCGGCACCAGCGGGCGTGATCGACGTCGTGATCGGGCGTGGAACCTGGGCCGTCGCCGGCGTCACCGGCGCAGTCAGTTCCTTCGGCTGCGTCACACCAGCACCCGGGCGAGCCCTAAGGGTGATGCGCACCGTTTCTTTCTTCAACGGCACTGCGGCGGTCTTTGCGGGAGGAGTTGGTGGCTGATTGGGCTGGTTGTCGCTCATGGTGCAAAAAGTCTGTCGCGGGCATAAAAAGTCCCCCGAATTTCAAAAAGTCTAGCTGGTGCCCACTTCCAACGTCAATAGCTTTCAAGAAAGTTGAAGGGAAAATCGCGCGTGGTGTGACGCTTCCGTTTCTCCGATGCAGTCAGGAGCCAACTTTTGCTTGCCTCCGGCCCCAGCCCACCCATTCTGACCGCCCTTTTTCCTAATCATGAAAGTCCTAGTTACCGGCGGCGCAGGTTTCATCGGTTCCCATACGGTTGAGCGTCTGCTCGCCCAGGGGGCCGAAGTTGGCATTCTTGACAACTTCAATGACTACTACGCCCCCGAGATCAAGCGGAACAACATCTCCGCAGTGCTGGATCGCATCACCCTCGTGGAAGGTGACCTGCGGGATCCTGAAGTCGTGGAGAAGACTTTCGCGGAAGGAAAATATGATGCGGTGATCCACCTGGCAGCCCGCGCCGGAGTCCGTCCGTCGATCGAGCAGCCCGAGCTCTATATAGATACCAATATCAAGGGCACCTTCTACCTGCTGGAGGCCTGCAAGCGCCATGGGGTGAAGAAATTCGTCTTCGCCAGCTCCTCCTCCGTGTACGGGGTGAACAAGAAGGTACCCTTTGCTGAAGAGGATCCCATTCTCCAGACCATCAGCCCTTATGCCATGACCAAGATGGCGGGTGAGCAGATGTGCTCCAACTACAGCACCCTGTACGGCATCCGCTGCGTGTGCCTGCGTTTCTTCACGGTCTATGGCCCCCGCCAGCGCCCTGATCTCGCCATTTCCAAGTTCTCCAAGCTGATCCTCGAGGACAAGCCGATCGATCGGTACGGCAAGGGGGACACCGCGCGTGACTACACCTTTATCAGCGACATCGTGGACGGCATCATCGGTGCCCTGAACTACGAGGAAGGTCCGCTGTGCAGCATCTTCAATCTGGGCGGATCTCAAACGGTGAACCTCAACCAAATGATTGGGGCCATCGAGGACGCGCTTGGCAAGAAGGCCATGATCAATGAGATGCCTGAACAGCCTGGCGATGTGCCCCTGACCAGCGCAGACGTGAGCAAAGCCAGCAAGCTTCTCAACTTCAAGCCGACCACTCACCTGGACACCGGCATTCCGAAGTTCGTGGAGTGGTTCCTGGAGATGCGGAAGCTCGGACTTCGCTAAGAGTTCCGTCTCTCCAAGTCTAGATGTTCTGGGCTGTAAGCCCGATTTATGCAGGGACGTCCGTGGTGGGCAGGCTTGATGAGGGCCGTGCCTTCAGCCCTTGTGAACCGTCTGGTTCCGCGAATGGTAGCGACGGCAACGATTCGCTTTTGAGTATTAGTATCATATGGAAAATATATCTTGCCTCTGGGCATGAGGTTGTGATTTCATAACTCACGCCTTGGAAAAACCCGCTGCTGCGCCGGCCGGAGCCTCCACTAGAGCTCGGCCAGCGGTCTTCCCACAAGGGGATTGGATCACATCAACCACCACCGCCCAGGGCAAACCGTGGCGGTATCTCAAGCAGCCATCCCATGAAAACACGCACGTATGTGTGGGGGACCCTTTGTGTCCTCATGGCCACGTCTCTCGTGGCAGACCTGACGGCCGGTCCAGCTGGGACCTCCGCCGGGAAGGAATCCAAGGCCGTGACATTGGAAGACCGATGGAGTCTCCCGGGTACCTTTGGAGGAGGAATCAAAACCACAGGTGAATACACCGACGGCAATCTGTTTCTCGTGGTGCCCCTGCACAGCAGCCTGGGGAGGGATGGTATCCTCGGTGGGGATGTGCTCTTTCTGGAGCCGTACACCTCCTGGGGAGAACGCGGAGAAGTGGCGGCAAGTATTGGCCTGGGCTGGAGGCATCTTTTCAGCGATCAGTCCGTGACTGCCATCACCCGGCCGGATGGTCACCAAGCCGGATTCATGGAAGAGGGCTTCTACGTGGGGGCCAATGTCTTTGTGGACATGCTGGACACGGAGGCGGACAACCAGTTCTGGCAGTTGGGGTTCGGGATTGAGGCTGGGACCCGGTATGTGGAAGTACGGGGAAACTACTACCTCCCGCTCTCCGACCGCCAGCTCGCGGAGGAGATTCGTACGCGGGAGACTTTCACCAGTTCCCGCTCGCGCACCTACCAGAGCGCCACCCCGCTGAACCAGCCCTTCGCCACGGGCAATACCATCCAGCAGGATGCCCTCTTCACCACGAGACGGGCCACGACCACCAGCACCACGACCATCGAGCGGCTGTTCCAGAGGTTTGAGGATGGCATGGAGGGCTGGGACGCTGAGGTGGCCGTCCTCGTGCCGGGCCTGGACAAGTACTGCGACCTCAAGCTGATCGGAGGTTATTTCAAGTTAGACAATCAGCCATTCGGCCCGCAAACCGGGGGCACGGGCAATGTGGAGGGATGGAAGGCGGGTGTGGAGCTGCGGCCTGTGCCAGCGCTGGTGCTCACCGCCACCTGGTACGAGGACGAACGCTTTGTGGGGGACGACTGGCTCTTTGGCCTGCGCATGGAACTGCCGTTTGAGATGGGGGACCTCGGCGATGGCAAGACCTTCTGGAAACGCATCTCCGATTCCTTCCGTCCCCGTCGTCGCCATCTGGCAGAGCGTCTTGCTGAGCCGGTGCACCGCCAGAATGCGGCGATCAAGGTGGCCAGCACTGTGGAGGAAGCGGCGGCCAAGGCCAGCACCCAGGTGAAGACGGTGACCAAGGTGGTCTCACAGAGCGCCCGACGGCTCGTGTTGAAGGAGGACATCGTGTTCGCCAACAACGGACCGGCGACTGGCAATGGCATTCAGGAGGGAGACAGCCATGGCGATGGCACTGCGGAACTGCCGTTGGACACCATCCAGGGGGCTGCTGACATCGCCCAGGCCAACAGCAATGCCACCTCCCGGACTTGGAACGTGTACACCCAGGGCACTTCAAGCGCCTATCATGAGAACGTGATGGCCACCACCGGCAGCGTGATCTTCATCGGCAGCGGTGATCTGATCCCGGGAGTGGGTGGCACGAGTTTTGGCGTTGGCCCTGCTCCAGCGGTCAAGGGAGGCTTCTACAGCGAAGGCATCGGCCTCTTTGGTCTGATAGGGTATGACATCTCCTGCGGGCTCTCCACGAGCGGAGACGGCGTGAGGCTGGTCAATGTGGAAACCTTCATCATTGGCTCCAACACCTTCCAATCTCTGAAGGGCAACGGAGTGCATGTGAAGACCACCGGCGATGCGGTCAGCGAGGGAATCCTCTTGTTCAACACCTTCGACGGCATCTGCGATGAGTCTGTCTTGCTGGAGTCCAGGGATTGTTCCCAGCTGGCAGTCGCCCTCTTGGGCAACCAGTTCACCGATGGACATGATGCCTATGTCTCTGCCTCCAGCCGGGATCATTCGGAGCTGGGTATCTTTGCTTTTGGGAACGACTTCGGCGGGGGCAGTAGCGATGTCTTCAAGATCAGGTCGTACGACTGCTCCACCCTGGAATTCCATGCAGAGCTCAACCTCATCTCCGACTCGGGAGGCGACGGGTTTTCCTTCCGTTCGAAAGGGAATTCCAAACTCAAGGCCATGGTCATCAACAACGAGATCTACAACGTGTGGGATGATGGGATCGGCGCCGAGGCCAAACACGACTCATTCCTCAAGCTCACCATCCTGGGCAACACCTTTGGCGGCGCAGGAAATCACTACATCGAGCACATGAGCTATGACGATGCATTTGCAAAAGTCACGGTGGGCCAGAACAGCTTCAACAGCGCGGACAACGACGCCATCCATGTGGAGGCGCACGACAGCTCGTTCACCAAGCTGGTGGCCGATGGCAACACCATCCACCATCAGTCGGGCTACGGCATTTTTGGCTTGGTGGATGAAGGTGCCAGGCTGAAAGCCACGATCACCAACAACATCATTGGCAACACCATTGTGGATGGCATCATGCTCAGCGCAACGGGATGTCTGGACTTCACCATCGCTGGCAACCAGATTGCGGACGTTCCGACAGGCATTGGCATCTCAGTCTTCAACGACGGCCATGCAGAGGGGGCCATTGCGAGCAACCTCATCACGGGCAATTTCAATACCGGGGTGGTCGTCTATCTCGCCGGATCGGATCCCTTCGCCGACATCCGGATTGAGGGGAACACGCTCACCGGCCCGGACGTGGATGGCATCAATCTCAAACACACCGCGGGGTCGCTGAACATCAGTGGTGACTTCAGCAACAGTGTGACTGGATTTGGGAGCAATGCTCTGCGGGTCACCGGAACCCCGTCAGGGTCAATCATCATCAACGGCGTGATCCTCTCGCCGCCCGCCAATTTCCCGTAAGGGTGTGTTCATGGTGCTGATGGCAGAACGTCCGGCCACCTGGCGTGGCCGGGCGTTTTGTTTTTTTGAGTGTCAGAGGGCGCTGTCACATCTGACGGGTTGCGGGAGCGAAGATGCTGCGGAAACATGGCGCAATCCCGTCCGCCCGATCTGACCATGACTGAAGCCCTTCCCTCCTCCGTCACTGAACTCGCCCAGGCGCTGGTCCGCATTCCCTCCGTCAATCCGGACGGTGAGCCCGGCACGGGGAAGACGGGCGAGGCGGACTGCGCTGTATATGTGGCGCGATTTTTGGAAACGGCAGGGGCCACGGCGGTGCTGGAGGAAGTGCTGCCTGGCCGCCCCAATGTGATCGGGCGCTTTCCTAGTCAGCCTTTGGCTGGGGGTGGAAAGAAGCCAGTGGTTCTCTTTGGACCTCACACTGACACAGTCGGTGTGGGTGGCATGACGATCGACCCCTTTGGCGGTGAGGTCAGGGACGGCAAGCTTTGGGGGCGTGGGGCGTGTGATACGAAAGGCCCCATGGCCGCCATGCTCTGGGCGCTGTGGGAGTTGCGGGAAGAGATTCCCAACCTTCCGGTCGAGGTGCATTTTGCCGGATTCATGTCCGAGGAGTCGTCCCAATATGGCTCCCGTCATTTCGCGAAGCACCACGGCCAGGACTACGCCTTTGCCTTCATTGCAGAGCCCACCAGCCTGCAGACGGTCTTCAAACACAAAGGCAGCCTGTGGGCGGACATTGAGACCTTTGGCGTGGCCGTGCACGGCTCCCGGCCTGAGCTGGGGGAGAATGCGATCTTGAAGATGGCCCGCCTCATCAAGCTGTTGGATGGCGACTTTCGCCAGCAGTTGAAGGATGCCTCTGGTCAGGACGAATGGCTGGGGCAGAGCACGATCAGCCTGGGCATGATTCAGGGTGGTTCACGGCCCAACATCACGGCCGACCACTGCTGCCTCACGGTGGACATCCGCTACACACCTGGTGTGGCGCGGCTGGGCGGGCCGATGCTGCTGCTGGAGGAGTTTGTGAAACAGCACGATGCCACGGCAGTGGTGAATCCGCGAGGTCGTGAAGCCGCCTCGCCGTGCCTCGACACGTCGGCGGAAGATCCCTTTGTGCAGGCGCTGGTGCGCCATGGCGCGACGCTGACGGGGGCACCCTGGTTCTGTGATGCGGCCTATCTCGCCGAGGTGGGCGTGCCTGCCGTGGCCGTGGGACCAGGTTCCATTGCCCAGGCGCATACGAAGGATGAGTGGATCGATCTGACCGAGCTGGAACGGGGAGCGAAGTTCTGGATGGACTATCTCCGGGGTTTGTAGTTCCATCGTCGGGCGTGTGCCCGCCATGAGATCCGAACCTGCCCTTCCATGTTGAATCAGATCCTTGGGTGGCTGCGGCATGGCATGAACACTTGCACTTCTGCGCTGCTCACCGCACAGTTGCTGAAACGTGCGGAGCCCGTGCTCTCAGTGAGCCAGGTGCCCGTGGTGGTGGTTGCCCCGCACGAAGATGATGAGACCTTTGGCTGCGGTGGACTCATTGCCCTGAAACGCCAGTTGGGTGTTCCGGTGACGGTTGTCTTTGTCTCGGACGGAGGTGGGGGGTATCAAGAAGGAACGACAGCTCCTCCGGACATTGTGGCCGTTCGCGAGAAAGAGGCGCTGGAGGCCACCGGCGTCTTGGGAGTGCCGGTGGAGCACGTCCAGTTTCTACACTATCCGGACACACGATTGGGCAAGCTTGATGAGGTGGATCGTCGGCGACTGGTGTCCACCTTGACGGAGTGTTTCAACCAGCATGCGCAGTTGGAGGTGTATGTGACCCATCAGCGGGACCTGCATCCTGACCATGAGGCGACTTGTCGTGCGGTCATGGAGGCGGTGTCGCGAAGCTCCTCCCAGGTTCGCTTGTTTGAGTATCCCATCTGGATCCGGTGGATGGGCAAGTTCCATCGCAACCTTCAGTGGTCAGATTTTCCTGGGCTGATCAAGGTCTCGATCGCCCCTGTGCATGCGACGAAGCTGCGGGCCATTCAGGCCTACACCAGCCAGATTGGTATGCTTGGTCGTGCGCATCTGCGCTGCTATGAGCAAGTGTGGGAGATCTTTGTGGAGCGACCTCGTCCCCATCAACCATGAGCCCTCAACCCAAGCCATCCTGGTGGAAGCGTGCGCGGCATGTTCCCGGACGCCTGCGCACTCGTCTCTGGCTGATGATGGGGCGGCCCATGCCCATCACTTCGCAGGATCGCAAGGTGCTGGAGACGATCATCCTTCCCAAGGTGGCGGCTGAACATCACCGCGTGCTCTTCGTGGGTTGTGAGATTTACACCGCCCACTACCGCACCTTCTTCCGGCGGAATGACTATCACACTCTCGACTACGATCCCGCAAAACAGCGTTACGGGGCACGGCAGCACAAGGTGGGCTCCGCCACCGAACTGGATCGCTACTATCCAGCGGAGTGGTTTGATGCGGTGATCTTCAACGGCGTACTCGGCTACGGTATTGATGAGCTCGCAGGTGCGGAGGCCGCCATCGCTGCGTGCCGTACGGTTCTAAAGCCGGGTGGTCTTTTGGTGGTGGGATGGAATGACCGGCCCGAAGTGCGTGCGCTGGTGGAGGCCAGCCAGGAACTCCAGCACGGATTAAAGCCCGTGGTGTTCGAGCCCCTCGGGGTGGTGCAGACGGAGCCCATCGATGTGGTGAAGCACGTGTATAGTTTTTTTGTGAAGGAAGAAGCGGGGAGACAATAGGAAAGCGCGGACCAGATGGCCTATAGCCTCCGCAAGCGGGTTGGAGTTTGGGCGGTGCATGGGGGAACGAACTTCTCGCACGGAACGACGGCCTTCGGTCTGTCAAGCAACACCCGTGCGTCGGACCGCCACAACTCCTTCGGAGTAGAGCTTCATCATCCGCCTGCCCAACGTAGACTCGCTCGAAGCTCATCAACGTTGGGCTTGTAGCCGCATCCTCTTCGATGAAGAGCTTCGATGGAGCGCCAACCGGAACTTGCCGCCCAAGGCCATCCTGAAGACGGCATCCTACTTGTCACTTTTCACTGCCTCGCTCTCCCCTGACCTCAAGTCTTCTGTCTGCGGCGAAGCCGCTAGAGCAGCTTCTTCTTCTTGAAGTACCAGACCGGAAGGATGGCGGACATGACCACGGTGACCATCACCAACAGGAAGGCGAGGGGGCTTTCCGCGACGGGAAGTTTCACGTTCATACCATAGATGCTGGCGATGAGCGTGGGGGGCATGAAGAGCACGCTGGCGACGGTGAAGATCTTGATAATCTGGTTCTGCTGGATGCTGATGAGTCCCAAGGTGGAGTCCAGCAGGAAGGCCATCTCCTGCGTCTGCTGGTTGGTGTAGTCGTCCAGGCTCTTCACGTCGCGTGCCACACTGCGGAATTGGGCGGCGAGTTCGCCCTTCATCCAGGGTGCGGCGTTGTTGAGGAAGTATTGGAGCATGCGGGCGATGCTCACCAGGCACTCGCGCAGGTTTGCTACGAGGGCGTTGCGCCGGCCGAGGAGTTTGATCACCTCGTTGAGGTCGCAGTTGGCCTTGCCGCCATCGGCGCGGTTCGGATCCACGGCAAAGATGTCGCGGGATACGCCGCGCAGATCGGTCTCGATGTTCTGCAGCGTATCAGCGATGCGAGCCACGATCATTTCCACCAGCAGGAGGAAGACGGCATCACTGCTCACCGGTGTGCTGCACTGGCGGCGCACCTGATCGGCCAGCACGCGAAAGGCGAGCGGATCTGAATAGCGCACGGTGGTGAGCGTGTCCGGGCTGACCACGAAGGTGATGGCAGAAGTGTCGGGCTCTGGAGTCTCCAGTCCCACAGGCACCCAGGCCGTCATGTAGAGAGCGCCCTTTTCAGAGTACAACCGGCTGGACTCTTCAATCTCCTGCATCTCCTCGCGGGTGGGCAGGGTGTACTCCAGCCATTGCTCCGCTTCCACCTCCTCAGACCGGCTCGGATTGAGGAGGTCGAGAAAAACCAAGTTCTCCGGAAGCGGATGTGGTTTTTCATCGGTCCAGTCAATCAGCTGGGCGTGCTCGGTAATGAGGCGGATCATGGGTGCGCGGTGGTGCCTCAGGCTTTATCGCTGCCGCCAAGGAGTGCAAGCCGGACATTGTGTCCTTTCTTGGAAGACGGGAGAAAGCCTAATCCAAGACCTGATGATGTGCGATCACGAGAAGAGGTTTAATTCCGGCCCCGCGTTGGGATTTTCGCGTGGCGTGCGCCGGGGGGCGGGCTTCTCACGAACGAGAAGCGGCTCGTCCAATGCGGCGGCGTCTTCGTTGGGAGGGTGGCCGGCCTCGAGACGCTCCAGGATATGGCGCGCACGATGCAGCACCTTTTCCGGCAACCCCGCCAGGCGGGCGACCTGGATGCCATAACTCTTCTCTGCGCTGCCGGCGATGATCTTGCGCAGGAAGATGATCTGGTGATTCCACTCCTTCACGGCCACGTTGTAATTCTTCACTCCGCTGCAGGTGTGAGCCAGGACGGTGAGCTCATGGTAGTGCGTGGCGAAGAGCGTGCGTGAGCCGATGTCGTTGTGCAGATGCTCGGCCACGCTCCATGCGATGCTCAGGCCGTCGAAGGTGCTCGTGCCGCGGCCGATCTCATCCAGGATGACGAGACTCTGGTCTGTAGCATTATTTAAGATGAGCGCAGTTTCATTCATCTCCACCATGAAGGTGCTCTGGCCGCGGGAGAGGTCATCGCTGGCACCGATGCGGGTGAAGATGCGGTCCACCAGTCCCACCTCTGCACTGGCCACTGGCAGGTAGCTGCCGATCTGGGCCATGAGGGTGAGCAGGGCGACCTGGCGGATGTAAGTGCTCTTCCCGGCCATGTTGGGACCGGTGATGATGAGCACGCGGTTCTCCGCAGGTTCGAGTGTCGTGTCATTGGGCACGAACTTCTCCCCGGCCAGATTCTGGTCGAGCACGGGATGACGACCATCGCGGAAGAAGAGATTGCGCGTCTCATTGAGCAGCGGCCGCGTGTAGTTGAAGAGTCGGGCGGTCTCTGCCAGGGAGGCCAGCACATCCAGGGTGGCGATCGCTTCCGCCGTTTCCTGGATCGCTTCGAGATGAACCATCGCGGCGCTACGCAGCTTTACGAATTCCTCGTACTCCAGTGCCTTCGCCTTTTCATCCGCGCCGAGGATCTTGTCCTCCATGCGCTTCAGTTCATCCGTGATGAAGCGTTCGCCATTGGCGGTGGTCTGCTTGCGCACGTAGTCCTTCGGCACGGCATCGAGGTTCGACTTGGTGATCTCGATGAAGTAGCCGAAGACCGCATTGTATTTGATCTTCAGAGATTTGATCCCGGTGCGTTCGATCTCGTCGTTCTGCAGTCTGGCCATCCACTCGCGTCCCTGGGTGGAGGCACTGCGGAGTTCATCGAGCAGCGGGGAGTAGCCTTCGCGGAAGATGCCGCCTTCTTTGATCGTGGCCGGAGGTTCTTCCGTGATGACCTTCTCGATCTCCTCAGCCATTTCGGTGAGGTCGCGCATCTGCCCCATCAAATCTTCCGCCAGCGGGGTGCGAGGCAGTTCTTCCAGGAGCACTTTGATGGCGGGCACGGCGAGAAGCGCTTGAGCGAGCGCAAGGAGATCACGACCGTTGCCACTGCCCTGGCTGAGACGTCCGGCGGTGCGTTCCAGATCGCGAATGTCTTTGAAGAGATCGCGCGACTGCGAGAGCAGCATGGGCTCCTGAAGCAGAGCGGCGATGAGATCCTGCCGGGCGATGAGCTGCTGCAGATTGCGCAGAGGATGCAGCACCCAGCGGCGCAACTTGCGTGCGCCCATGGGAGTGCAGGTGCGGTTGAGCGAGTGCAGCAAGGTGTGTTCCGTGCCGCCGCGGCTGTTCACCAGTTCCAGGTGGCTCTGGCTTGCGGCATCAATCCAAACGCCTTCATACGGCACGGCCACGCGCAGACGCTTGATGTGCGAGACATCCTTGCGCAGCTGGAACTGCAGATACTGCATGATGGCTCCGGCAGCACTGATGGCCGCGGTGAGATGAGTGCAGCCATAGCCGTCCAGAGACTGCACCTTGAAGTGTTGCACGAGCGAGTGCACCGCCTGGTCGTGCAGGAAGAGGTAGCCTTCGCAGACCTGCGAGCCCTTCGATCCGCCCACTTCCGCCAACAACTCTGCCTGCTCCTCCGCATACAACAGCTCTGATGGCATGATGCGCGTGAGTTCATCAGACAGTGCGTTGGATGAGTCGAACTCCGCGACTTCAAATTCACCCGTGGTGTGATCCACGTACGCCAGGCCGAACTTCTTCCCCTCACGCCAGATGGCGGCGAGGTAGTGGGCCCGGCTTGCATCCAGATAACGTCCATCCGTTACCGTGCCGGCGCTGATGATCTCTGAGACCTCGCGTGGTACGAGCTTGCCTGGTACCGGATCTGCCGTCTGCTCGCCAATGGCCACACGTCTGCCAGCGCGGATGAGTCTGGCGATGTAGCCCTGTGCGGCGTGATGCGGTACGCCGCACATGGGGATGCCATTGCGCTTCGTGAGTGCGACGTTGAGGATGCCGGCTGCTGTCTTCGCGTCTTCGAAGAACATCTCGTAGAAGTCGCCGAGACGAAACAACAACAGCACATCCGCTGGCAGCTCCCGCCGCATGGCGAGGTACTGCTTCATCATCGGGGTGGCTGCGGCATCGGTGGACATGGGACCCGCATCATGAGCGGGAATGGGCGAATTGCAAAAGGGGAAAAAGCGCAACGAAGCGTCGGGTCAGAGTCGCGAGCACGCGTGATCCATGACGTTGCAAAGCGATCATCAGGCATCGCAAAGACGTGCTCTCGCGACCTCTTCAAGGTGCATGCGGGGCGCTCCGACCCCGTCAAATGGGCCTTCAAGCGTGCCCGATGAAAAAAAATTTATCCTTTTTTTGACGGCTCTTCATCCTCGCGCAAGAGCACAACATGTGGTGTAGCGAGGTCATGAATCAGCATCAACATGACCATGTGTTGTGCATGGAGGTCATTCATGTACGTCTGCATGAGTGAGCGGGTGATGATGAGTGATGCAACGCTGCAAGCCTTGTCGCACAAGGCTTGCAGCGTGCATGTGATGTTCAACACCCTTGCTTGGGTGCAAAAAGTTCCTCTGTGTATTTGTTAATAACCTGCATGTGCATGAAGGTTCGCGGAGGCATCATTCATCCCGGCAGGAGGCGAGAGCCGGGCATCATCACGCTCATCCACAACGGCGCGGTGATGATTTTCATGTTTGTTGTTCAAGAACTTTCGTGTTAAAACTCCATCGTCAGTAACCAATAACGATAATCGGAACGAAAGGAACACAAACCATGGCAACCAAGAAAGCATCCAAGAAAGCCGCCAAAAAGGCCGCACCTGCAAAGAAAGCCGCCAAGAAGGCAGCCGCCAAGCCGGCGAAAAAAGCTGCCAAGAAGGCCGCTGTGAAGAAGGTGGCGAAGAAGGCCGCTAAAAAAGCCGCCAAGAAGAAGTAAGCACCTGCGACGCGGGCGAGCTGACGACATCAAGTCTCAGCAAGAGCCGGCGCCGCTTTGAGACGAGGAGGCAGGTTCAATACAAAGCCTGAACGCTCCCCGCTCTCATCCCAACCTCGATTGTCCGGGCAGGTGTCCTGCCCGGGCATGACAGGAGCTCAAAACTCAAGAGTCGAGTTTTCTGAGCGTGTACCGGCCCCGTTCCTTGGTATCGGGATCATCTTTCTCCCGGTCGGGCATGGCCAGCCCTTTGGTGATGAGCTTCCGCGCTTCATCGTTGCGGCGCATCTGGGCATAGGTCCTCCCCAGTTCGATGTGGTGCATGAGCCGTTCAGGATGGAGCGCGAGCGCCTTCTCCAGACAGCGGGCGGACTCCTCGTTGGAGGCAGCAGGCAGGCTGCCGTAGATGAACTGTGCCAGCGCGAGCTTGGTGCCACCGATGTTGGCCAGCTCCTGATGCCAGCGCCCCAGCATGTGCCAGGCGAGATCGTTGTCAGGCTCCAGTGCGACGGCCTTCTCCGCAGAGGCTTTGACGACGCGGGACGCTTCCAGCTTCTGACGTGTGTCTAGCAGTGGCAGCAGCTTGCCATGGCTCACGGCCAGCGCCAGATGCGCATCGCAGAGGTTGGGATCTGCCGTCACCGCACGACGAGCGTATGCCAGTGCATTCTGTCCCTGGCGGGACTTCTCCTCCGGAGACGTGGCATCCGTCATCAGGTAGCTGTACTGTTTGGCGATGCACACCAGAAGCTTTGCGTTGTGCGGATCCATCACCTCCACCTGAAGGTAGAGCGGGAGCGCGGACTCTGGTTTCTGCTGCTGGTCGAATACACCTGCCTGCGCCATGAGTTCCGCAGCGGTGGGCGCGGCCTGGAGCAGTGAAGCAAGAGTCAGGAGCGTGGCGGTGATGGCGATGAAAGGGGCTGGCGTTTTCATAGCAGGGCGTCGTCGGTGGTGGAGCAGAACAGGAATCGGGCCAATCAAGCAAGTGGCTTCACAAACCGGTAGTGGGACACGATCCATTCATTGCCATGGTGGAAGCCCCACAGCTCTGCGCAGGCCATGTAGAAGACGCGCCAGTACACCCACCACCGGGTACGCTGCTCGCGGCCATAGGTGTTCTCCAGCAGTGGCAGGATTTCCTCGCGATGGCGGTCCATGTTGGCCAGCCAGGCGTTGGCCGTCTTCTCATAGTGCTGGCCGTTCACGGCCCACTGCTCCTGGATCTGGAGGTGTTCCTGGAAGTGCAGCAGCAGATCATGCGAGGGCATCTGGCCGCCCGTGAAGAAGTAACGCGCCATCCAGTCGTTCTCATGACGCACCTCATAGTGGTAGGCGATGTCGCGATGCGTGAAGATGTGCACGAAGAGTTTGCCGCCCGGCTTCAGCCAGCTCGCGATCCGGCGGAGCAGCTCGCGATAGTTTTTCATGTGCTCGAACATCTCCACCGACACCACGCGATCAAACGCGCCTTCTCCTTCGCCTTGATAGTGGATCATGTTGGCCGTGCGCACGGTGAGATTGGTGAGACCACGACGGGTGGCTTCGGCATCGATGTACTGCTTCTGGGTGCGGGAGTTGGAGACGCTCGTGATGCGGGCATGCGGATAGTGTTCCGCCATCCACAGGGAGAGTGAGCCCCAGCCGCAGCCAAGTTCCAAAATGTGCTGGCCGTCGCGCAGCTGGGCCCGCTCACAGGTGCGGGCCAGCATGGCGGACTCTGCATCATCCAACGTGTGGCAGTCCATGTCCCACCAGCCGGAGCTGTACTTGAGATGCTTGCCCAGGCAGAGCTGGAAGAAGCGCGTCGGCAGCTCGTAGTGTTGTTCATTGGCCGTGGCGGTCTCCACGGCTACAGGGCTGGCCAGGAGGCTTTCCAGATGTTCGTTGAAGAGGATCTGGCGGTACTCCACGTTTTGCGGACGCCGCTCGTCGAGCGTGGCCTGCAGTCGTTGACGAATGCCGAAACGGATGAGGGCATCGGGCAACAGGTTCTTCTCAAGAAGGGTGTCAGTCAGGCTCATGAAGATTTCTTGGGGAACCACGGTATGAAGGCACTCGTGGTACGTTGATACTCGCGATAGGCGTCGCCTTTGGACTCCACTGCGCATTTTTCTGTGAGAGGAATGCCCGTGACGCGGAGCACGAAGTGGAGGATGAGCAGCGGCGCGTACAGCGTGAGCCATCCCCACGGTGAGCCGCAGGCGAAGAGCCAGAAGCCCCACCAGACGAGAGATTCAAAGAAGTAGTTCGGGTGACGGGAATATTGCCAGAGGCCAGCGGTGCAGACCTTCCCGCGGTTCCCGGGTGCGGCTTTGAACTGCCTCATCTGCCAGTCCGCCACGCCTTCCCCAGTGAGGGCGATGAGCCAGAGGATTGCGCCGGCAATCTCCCAAAGACTCAAGGTGGATGATGGATTGATGAACGCCAGCAGCACCGGGATGGAAAGCAGCACGATCAACACTGCCTGTGCCTGGAAGAAGGCGAAGAAACGACTGCCCAGATGGCCCTGCCATTTCTTCCGCAGCACTTGGTAGCGCACGTCTTCATGCGGGTGGTGACTTTTGATACGTAGCAGCAGATAGGTGCCAAGCCGCAGGCTCCAGCCTATGGCCATGACCAGGGCGAGCACATGGCGGGGCGGGTGTCCCGTGCTCCACGTGCAGATGGCATAGAGGGGTGCCAACACGCCGAGCGTGTAGGACCAGGTGATGTCCACGAAGCTGTAGTTGTCCAGCTTCCGGCTGAGCAGCCAGGTGAGGGTGAAGAGCACAAAGGCCACGGCGGCCCCGAGCAGCAGCAACGTGGCGAAGGAGTTCATGCGCGCTTCATCAGCAGGGTTTCCATCGTCGCATCAGCTGGAAGGCGAATGAGCCGGATCAGTGCATACACGGCCATAGCAATGTTCCCCAGCAGGAGGATGGCCACCAGCCAGAGCATTCTGGCGGGGAGGCTGCGTTCCAGATAGAACACCCAGCAGTAGAAGGTGAGAAAGCCCCAGTACGCGTCAAACAGGGTCGCGATGAACCACGGGTGGGTGGCCACCTCACGCGGCACCTTCCACAAGGCGCCTTGCATGCTGGCCCAGATGGTGACGCTGAGCATGGAGACCAGCACCACGATGAAAAAGACGCGGAGGAAGGGGACCACTTTCATCACTTACCAGACCTCCCGGAGGGTGGGGTTGTTGGGGCGGGTGTAACAGGCCTGCACCACGCTGATGTTCCGCTGGTCAAAGGCGGCTTCACAGTACTTGAGGTAGTAGGTCCATTTCCGGATGAAGCGCTCATCGAACCCGAGGGCGAGCACTTCTTTGATGCGGGACTGGAACCGCTCATGCCAGAGGGCAAGCGTGCGCGCATAGCCGGCACCCAGGTCCTCCAGCTCATGCATGAAGAGCGTGCCGGTCTGGTTGAGCGCTTCATTGACCCGGCCCACGCTGAGCAGCAGGGAGCCGGGGAAAATGTGCTTCTGAATCCAGTCCACCCCTTTGCGCAACTGCGCGTGGTTGCAGTCCGGCACGGTGATCATCTGCACGGCCAGCAGGCCTTCGGGTTTGAGCAGCTCGGCGCATTTTGCAAAGTAGGTCTCCAGATAGGCCTCACCCACCGCCTCCAGCATCTCGATGGAGGCGATCTTGTCATACGTGCCCGTGATGTGGCGGTAGTCCTGAAGGCGGATCTCCACCCGGTCTGAGAGACCCTCGCGCGCCATGCGCTCCGTGGCGTAGCGATGCTGTTCTTCAGAGATGGTCACGGCGGTGACCCGGCAGCCATGCACTCGTGCGGCGTGGCTGCTGAAGCCACCCCAGCCGCACCCGATCTCCAGCACATGGTCGGTGGATTGCAGGCGCAGCTTGCGGCACAGCGCTTCGTACTTCTCCGTCTGGGCCTCCTCCAGACTTTGTCCTGCGCGGGTGAAGCGTGCGGCGGAGTAGGTCATGGTAGCATCCAGCCACAGGGAGTAGAAAGTGTTCCCCAGATCGTAGTGTTCCGCGATGTTGCGGCGGGACACTGTCACACTGTTGGGGCGCAGCCAGTGCTGCACCCGGTTCACCAGCTTCAGCAGATTGAGAAGCGGCAAACGCTGGGAGGAACCTCTGGCCACGGGGTCACGATGGAGATTTTCCACGAACCACGTCACCACAGCCCCGACATCCGGGGTGTCCCAGTCTCCCTCTACATACCCTTCGCCAAAGCCCACGTTGCCATAGAGCGCACACCTCTGGAAGAAGGCCTCGCGCTGGCGGATCCGGATTTCCGCAGTCACTTCGGATCCGGCGTCTCCCAGCAGCCGGGTGGTGCCATCAGGCCAGGTGAGGCGGAGCGTGCCGTGGCTGAAGCGGGAGAGCACCCGCATCACGAGACCTTCGTAAAGGGTCCACGGGTGGAAGGTGGCCATGGTGGCCGGGTTACCTGCGCTTTCCAGTGTCAGGGTGTCGTTCATGATTTCGACGGGGTGTTGGCAGCAAGCGTGGCATGGGGTCGCAGCACCTTTTGCTGCAGGTCCGGTCGGGCAGCCTTCCGGTGTACGGGCAGCCGCTTCATCCACAAACGCAGTGCCTCCCAATGAATGAGGAAGATGACCTTGAGCGTGAGCAGGGGGTACTTCACGGTGCACCAGAGCAGCCGCGTATCCGTCAGTGCGGTTCGAGTACCGGTCAGTGCGCTCAGCAGGACGCGCTCGTCCGCCTTGCGGTCATCGACGTGAATCTCCAGCTTCTCCCTGGGAACCCGGAGCTTGAAGTCAAAGCAGAGCTCCAGATCCATGAACGGGGACACATAAAAATGTTTGGGGACGATGCGGCGGAAGCGCCCGTCGGCCTCCTGGTCCTGCACCAGATAGAGCTTCTGCTCTCTGAAGGTGTTCGTCACCTGTGCCACCACGCAGAGTGGTGCGCCCTCTGTATCGTGACAGTAGAAGAAGCAGACGGGATTGAAGACGTAACCCAGCACGCGGGGGAAGCACAGCAGATGCACGGTCGCGATGCGGGCTGTGTCCACCCCTTCCGAGGCGAGCCAGGTCCGCAGACGCTCTTTCACGGGCCCGGGTTCTGAGCCCAGATGATCGGCATCGAAAAACGAAAACACTTTGAAGCGGTTGTGTCCCAACAGGCGCAGCCGTTTGTCCAATGTGGGCAGTTCATCCAGATCCAGCCAGAGGTAAAACACCCGGTAGCGGAACTGGTGCACGGTGGGCGTGAGGCGGCGATGCATCACCTCGCATTCATAGATCGCGCTGGAGGACGGCTTCACCATGGCTCCTCCCCCAGCAGATCCCGACAGAGGTTCACAGCGGAGCCCAGGGCGTCCTCGTGGAAACCATAGCGGAAATAACTGCCGCAAAAGTAGGTGGTCTGGTCTGGCGACTGCCGGTTCAGCTCAGGCAGCCTCTGCTGGGCGCGGATGGCTTTCAGGTCAAAGAGGGGATGCTCATAGCGGATCGTCTTGAGCACGCGGTCCGGGGCGATGTCCTGCTCTCCGTTGATGGCGACGAAGTAGTTGGTGCGGTCTGACACCTTCTGCAGATTATTCATCCAGTAGTGCGTGCTGGTCTGAACCCCGCCGCCCGGCAGCGGTTTCACATGGTAGTTCCAGGAGGCCCAGCAGCGTCGCGTGCGCGGCATGAAGCGCTCGTCGGTGTGCAGCGTGGCGATGTTGGGCTGGTACTGGAAGCAGGGCAGCAGTTCCTCCTCCAGCCCTGTGGGGGCATCCAGCAGAGCGAAAGACTGATCGGCATGGGCGGCCAGGATGACTTTGTCGAAGGTCTCACTGCTACCGTCTGCCAGATGCACGCGTGCCTGCCTGGGCAGCCGCTCCACACGCACGGCGGCCCGACGAAGGTGCACCTGATCCCTGAAGGGGGCGGTGAGCTTTTTCACATAGGACCTCGCTCCATCGGTGACGGTCCACCAGGGGTGGCGCGTCTTCATCCCCAGGAAGCCATGGTTGTGCCAGAACCGCATCAGCGTCACTGCCGGGAACTCGAGCATTCGTTCCGGGGGTGTGCTCCAGACGGCAGAGCCCATGGGCACGACGTAGAGGTCCAGAAAATCCTGCCCATAACCGCGGACGCGGGCGTACTCCCGCAGAGTCATCTCCGCGAACCTTGGGTCGTCCAGGGCGGCCGCCGTCTCCTGGTTGAAGCGGTGGATCTTCCGGACGAAGTTCCAGAAGCGGGGGCGCAGCAGGTTCCGCCGCTGCCCGAAGACCGTCTTCACATTGCGGCCGTTGTACTCGATGCCTGTGGGATCATGCCGCACGCTGAAGGACATGTCCGTGCGCTGGGTGGGCACGTCCAGCTCACGAAAGAGCCGGGTCAGATGCGGGTAGGTGACGTGGTTGAACACCATGAACCCCGTGTCCACCGGGAGTTCCCGCCCCTCCTCCTGCACGGTCACCGTGTTGGTGTGACCGCCGGCGTAGTCGTTCTTTTCAAAGAGGGTGATGTCATGCCGCCTAAAAAGAAAATGGGCACAGCCGAGTCCGGCTATGCCCGTTCCTAAGATGGCGATGCGCTGGCGGCTCATGAGGTGCGTGTCCGGCTTGATTTCTCAAACACCGCACCTCACGAGAACTGCGAGGGGGTGTCAGCCGGGTGATGCGCCAGCCCGCTCTTTTTGGATGCGGGCCTCTTCATAAATGTGCGCGGGCACCGGCTTGAGCTCCCAGATGATGCCGCACCAGGAGAGCATCTTCAGCACATAGAAGCTGATATCAATCTCCCACCAGTAGAAGCCCTGACGGGCGGAGTGCATGTAGCGGTGGTGGTTGTTGTGCCAGCCTTCACCGAGCGTGAGCAGGGCGAGGATGAGGCTGTTGCGGGAGGTGTCCTCTGTAATGAAGCGGCGCTTGCCGAACACGTGGGCCAGGGAGTTGATGAAGAAGGTGCCGTGAAGCAGGGCCACGGTGCTGATGAAGAAGCCCCAGATGAAGAGCTGGCCACCGTTGGTACCAAGACCGGGGGCGAATTTCCCCAGAAGCCAGCCGACGAGCCAGAGGGAGGCACCGTATGCCAGGGGGACCACCATGTCATGGCGATTGAGGAAGACGAGTTCCTTGTGCTTGGCGAGGTCCTTCACACGGCTGTAGTCCGTGGGGAAGTTCCGCGGGCTGGTGATCCAGCCAATGTGGGACCAGAGGAAGCCACGGATGGTGGGGGAGTGCACATCTGGATCTTCATCCGAGTGCTGGTGATGGTGCCGGTGGTGAGCCGCCCACCAGAGGGCGCCGCGCTGCATGGCGGTGTTGCCAATGACGGCGAACATGAACTGCGCAAAACGCGACGTGCGGAAGGTGCGGTGTGAGAAGTACCGATGGTAGAAAGCGGTGATCGCGAACATGCGGATCACGTAGAGGGCGATGGCGGCCGCCAGCGCGAACCAGCTAAAGCCCACCCAGATGACGGCGAGACAGCCGCCGTGCAGAAGGATGAAGGGCACGCAACGTTTGATATCGACAGTGTCCGCAGCGTTGCGGAGCTTGTCCTGGCCTTCAGGATGGTAGTCCGTGTCCCACCATTGGCGAAGCATGTCGGATAGATGCGCCCAGAGGGTGCGCTTTTTTGCGATACTTGGTGATTGGGATGTCATTCGAATTTTGTATTCTGGGTCCGCCCGTTAAAAACGGGCAGATTCGGAGTTGAAGGTGAATTGCCCGTGGCGTCAGGATCAGAAATGAGTGAACCTGTCGCCCCAGACGGTTGGGAGGGTTCAGAAAACGCCCCCCGACCAATCCTCATGCAGAAAGGGATTCCGAGGCTCCGCTGGTGAGCCCGTTTCAGCTGCGGCAGTTGCCAAAACTGCACTTAGAAACGGGGACAAAATCGGGTCACGGGCCTTTGGCGGCGTGAAAATCAATCTCATTTACGCCATTCCTTGGAATTTAGCAATGGAGCAAAATGGTGCAAGATTGCCCACCATCACGCAAATCCTGTTCTGGATCAGCGGGAGCCGGGGCGTTTGCCCGGCTGTAGAGCCCGGCGGTAGTTCATCACCGCCTGGGCGATGGTGGTGGCCAGTTCGCTCCGAAAATTGTCGGCAGCGATGAGTCGGGCGTCGGTGGCATTGGTGACAAATCCACCTTCGAACAAGACACCGGGACGCTCCAGACCGCGCAGGACGTGCCAGCGGGCGCGCTTCACCCCGCGGTCCACCAGTTTGAAGTGGCTGACGACGGAGGCATGGATGGCGGTGGCCAGGGCGATGTTTTCTGAGTCGCGCTGGTTCCCACGGAAGGCGTAGGCGTCGCTGGAATTGGAGCCATAGACGGAGGCGCTGCCCTGCGGTGAGAGGGCAAAGGTCTCAATGCCGGTGGCGCTGCTGCCGCCGGAATTGAAATGGAGGCTCACGTAGATGCTGTTGGGCACCTTGTTGGCGTAGGCCACGCGGCCGCCGAGGGAGATAAAGGTGTCATTCGTGCGGGTGAGCATGACGCGCAGGCCCTGCTTCTCCAGAATACCCTTGAGCGTGTAGGCCAGCTTCAGGGCGTAGTCTTTTTCATACCCGTAGATGCCCTTGGCCCCGGAGTCGTGACCGCCGTGGCCGGGGTCGATGATGACGGTGTCAAAGGTGCTGCCTTTGCCAATGTAGCTGGGGCGCAGGACGGGATCGATCAGTTTGCAGAGGTCCAGGCGGGAGATGCAGGACTTCCCATTGAGCTCCACCAGGGGGTAGCTCATGACGAACTTGATGTTGTTGATGAGCAGTTCGTGGCTGCCCTTCGTGCCCTTCATGATGAGCACGGGAGAGGTGAACCAGACGGAGTTCCCGTTCTCCTTCAACTCGTTGAACCGGTAAAAGCGGTGGATGCTGGCGGCAGAGACGTAGTCCCGCTCCTGGTAGCGAATGAGCTCCCAGCCAGCCATGTCCTTGGTGGTGGTCGTGCTGGTGGCTGACTTTGCCCGGGCGGCCGAGGCGGCCTTTTCAGCGGCCTCCTCCTCCGGATCAGGACCGTGCATCTCGCTGTCGCCATGGCCGTCGGAACTCGCCTTGGAAGAAGAGGTCACGTCCTTGGGCGCAGCGTCCTTGGCGCCTGCATCGGCAGAGCCGCCCATGTCGGCTGTCGGGGGCTTGTCGCCCTCGGCCGGTTTCTCTCCGGACTTTTCAGCCGGTTTCACCTCCGGCTTGGTTTCTTTCTCCGTTTCCGCCTTGGGTTTGGCAGGGGCTGGAGTGGTCTTCTTGACCGGGGTCGAAGTGGTTTTCTTGGCCGTTGTGGTGGTCTTTGCGGGCGCCTTGGCAGGCGGCTTCACCGGCACAGAAATTTTTTCCGTCTGTTTTGACTCGGTCTTGGGCTTTTCCTTTTCGTCTTCAGTGGATTTCTTGACGGCCCCTTGGGCCGAGCCGAGCCAGCCCGCCAGTGCACAGGCGAGCCCCACGCTCAAGGCTTTGCCGAGCGGTCTGGTGACGAAGGTGGACGTTGCCTTCATGGGGGGAGGTTCCATCATACACGTATGTTAGTCCTTTGCAATAATTGAGCGCCTTTGAGGAGAGTTGGGGCAGGGTAGGATCTCATCGGGCACCCTAAAGTGACAGTTCGATACGATGGACGTTGATCGAAAGTCGATTTTCCATTGAATGACCAGTTCATGACGACGTCCGTTTGTTCCACCTTATTTCGATTCTGACCGTTCATGATGCGCCATCCTTCCCCCATGCGGTTGATTTTGCGGTTCATGTCGAGGTACCCCTGGCGGGTGACAGCTGGTCTGGCCATGGGGGTTACGGGTACGCTATTGGCCTACGTTTTTCCTGCGCTGACCCAGTGGTTTCTGGATGATATCATTCCCAATCGGGACACCTCCCGCATCGTCCAGCTCTCTGCCATTGGGCTGGGGGCCATGTTTCTGAAGCAGCTTTTCTTCAGCCTGCGCACGCTGGCGAACAACGCCTTTGAGCTGCGCATGACCTATGACTTGCGGAGCCGGCTGCATGAGAAAATCCAGCATTTGCCGCTCAAGTGGTTCGACCGCCAGAGCACGGGGGACATCATCACCCGCATGGCGGATGACGTGCCGGCCACCCAGCGGGTCATTCTTGACGGGATCGACCAGGGCGTGCCGGCGGTGCTCCAACTGGTGCTGACAGCGGGGGTAATGTTCTGGCTGGATTCAAAACTGGCCATGGTGGTGCTCATCCCGGTGCCGTTCATCGCTGCCGGGGGCTGGATCTATGCACGGTGGGTCTCCCCGCGGGCGCTGGAGGCGCGGAAAGCGGCGGGCGGTCTGAACTCCCTGCTGCACGACAACATCGCGGGCATCCGTCAGATCAAGAGCTACACGCTGGAGGAGGAGAAGCAGCGGGGGTTCAACGCCTCCAGCAGCGAGTACCGTCGCCAGCAGACGCGGTTGCAGCGGGCGTGGTCGGTCTATGGGCCGGGCATGGGTTTTCTGGGGGATACGGGCGTGATTTTGCTCATGGGTTTCGGTGCCTGGTGGTGTATTCAGGACGCCATCGCGGTGCCTCCGCCCCCTCCGTCGGAGACGCTCACCATCGGGAAGCTTGCGCAGTTCCTACTGCTGATGGGCATGTTCTATGAGCCTGTGGGTCGGCTGCATGGCATCAACCAGACGGTGGTCATGGGGTTGGCGGCAGCGCAGCGCGTGTTCGAGATTCTGGAATTGGAGGGCACGGAAGACCTGAAGAAAGGGGAGCGTCTCGGAGAGGTGCGAGGGGAGATCGAGTTTAAGAACGTGTCTTTCCGCTATGATGAGAACCGGCCGATCGTCACCGACATCAATGTGGTGGTGCGGGCCCGGCAGACGGTGGCATTTGTGGGAGCCACCGGGGCGGGGAAGAGCACGCTCTTTCAGCTTTTGACCCGCTTCTACGAGGCGGATGAGGGGGCGATCACCCTGGACGGTCACCTGATCCAGGACGTGAACAAGGCGGACCTGCGGGATGCCATTGGCTACGTGACGCAAGAGAGCTACCTCTTTAACCAGAGCATCCGGGAGAACTTGCTGTTGGGGCGGCCTACGGCCTCGGACGAAGAATTGTGGGAAGCCCTCCGACAGGCCTGTGCGTTGGAGTTTGTAGAGCGCATGGACGGCGGGCTGGATGCTACGGTGGGTGAGCGCGGCTCCCGCCTCAGCGGTGGGGAGAAGCAGCGCATCTCCATTGCCCGTGCCTTTCTGAAGAACGCGCCCATCCTGCTGTTGGATGAGGCCACCAGCGCGGTGGACACTCGCAGTGAGAAGCTGATCCAGCGTGCCATCGACGGGCTGCGGACGAACCGCACCTGCCTGGTCATCGCCCACCGCCTGAGCACCATCCTGCACGCGGACCGGATTTATGCCATGCGGAACGGCCAGGTCCTGGCCTCGGGCAACCACCAGGAACTGCTGCAGACCTGCGAGTACTATGCGGAGCTGGTGAAGCTCAGTTTTCAGGAGGAGAAGATGCAGGGTTGAGGCGGCGGGCGAATCTGCCTAAACTTGGGGTTCCTCCGTTACGTTTTGTTTGTTGATCTCTTCTGCTGACCGCCGTCCGGGCGGGAGCTTCTCCTTTTTCACGAATTTGACGCATGAGCCAGACCGATACGCCGCCAGCCACGACGCCCACGCCCAAGCACACGAACGCCCTCGCCAGCGAGAAGTCTCCGTACCTGCTGCAACATGCGCATAATCCGGTGAACTGGCTCCCCTGGGGGGAGGCGGCCTTTGAGCAGGCGCGCAAGGCGGACAAGCCTATCCTTCTCTCCATCGGCTACTCCACCTGCCACTGGTGCCACGTGATGGAGCGGGAGTCTTTTGAGAATGAGGAGACAGCCCAGGTGCTGAACGAGCATTTCATCTCCATCAAGGTGGACCGTGAGGAGCGTCCAGATGTGGACCTCACCTACATGACCTATGCGCAAGCGGTGAGCGGTGGGGGTGGCTGGCCGCTGAACGTGTGGCTCACTCCGGAACTGAAGCCTTTCTTTGCCGGCACGTATTTCCCGCCGGAAGACAAGGGCGGGCGGATGGGCTTCCGCGCCTTGTGCCTGAAAATTGCCGAGGTCTGGAAAGATGACCGTGCTGGAGTGATGGAGCGCAGTGAAGCGGCCATCCAGAAACTGCAGGAGTACATCGAGGATGAGCAGAAGCATCACGACGCCCCCTTCGATGCGGTGATGAAGAAGGCGTACGACGATGTGTCGAACGCTTTTGACTACCATGAGGGCGGCTTCAGCGGCGCACCCAAGTTCCCCCGCCCGGTGACGCTGAACCTGCTGGGTCGGCTGAAGAAGCATCTCGCTCTGAAAAAGGAGGAGAGTGAGTCCAACTGGGCGGTGGCCATGGGCAAGACGACGCTCACCTGCATGGCCAACGGCGGCATCCGCGATCACATCGGTGGCGGCTTCCACCGCTACTCGGTGGATGGCTACTGGCACGTTCCCCACTATGAAAAGATGCTCTATGACCAGGCGCAGCTCCTCACGGCCTATGTGGAGGGCTATCAACACACGGGGCTGAAGAGCTTCGCCACCATCGCACGTGAGATCGTGGAGTACGTGAAGCGGGACCTGCGTCATCCTGAAGGGGCCTTCTACTCCGCCGAGGATGCCGACAGCTACACGGATGAAACGCGCACCACCAAGGGTGAAGGTGCCTTCTATGTGTGGAAGGCATCAGAGATCGATGAGCTGCTGGGCAAGGAGGAAGGCAGCATCTTCCGCTATGCTTATGGAGCGCGCCGCGATGGCAATGCACGTCCCGAGAGTGATCCCCATGAGGAGCTTAAGGGGCTGAACACGCTTTTCCGTGCGTACTCGCCCAAGAAGACGGCGGAGTACTTCAAGCTGGAGGAGGACAAGGTGGCGGAAATCCTGGAGCGCGGGCGCAAGGTGCTCTTTGAAGCGCGCTGCAAACGTCCACGTCCGCATCTGGATGACAAGGTGCTCTCGGCGTGGAACGGCCTCATGATCTCCGGCCTGGCGCGTGCGGCCGGGGCGCTGAATGAGCCGAGTTTCCTCGAACTGGCGACGCAGGCGGCGCAGTTCATCCATGACCATCTCTCTGACAAGGGCTCGAACCTCCGCCGGAGCTGGCGTGAGGGCGTCTCCACGGTGCAGGGCTTTGCCTCGGATTATGCGCTGCTCATCCAGGGCCTGCTAGACCTGTATGAAGCGGGCTTTGACGTGAAGTGGCTCCAGTGGGCCGCAGCTCTGCAGGAGGAGTTTGAGACGAAGTATGGCGACCCGGAGAAGGGTGGTTATTTCAGCGTCAGCAAGGCCATCCCCAACTCCGTGTTGCAGGTGAAGGAGGACTACGACAGCGCCGAGCCTTCGCCCAACAGCGTGGCGGCCATGAACCTCTTCCGCCTGGCGCGCATGCTCGCCCGGGAGGACCTGCGCGAGCGCGGGGAGAAGGTGCTGCGCCTCTTTGGCAAAAGCCTGGAGGAGAGCCCCTTCACCGTGCCAGCCATGGTGGCGGCGCTGGATTTCAGTCATTATGGCGAGGTGGAGATCGTGCTCGCTGGGAGCAAGGATGACGCCGGTTTCCAGGCGCTGGCCACGGCGGTGCGGTCCCGGTACCTGCCGCATGCGGTGCTGCTGCACGCGGATGGTGGTGCCGGCCAGGCCTTCCTCGCCACCAAGAACGAGGCGCTGGGGGCCATGAAACCCGTCAATGGTCAGGCAGCCGCCTATGTCTGCCGCAACCGCGTCTGCCAGTCCCCCGTAACCACGGTGGAGGCGTTGAATGGCAATTTGGATTTGTGATCTCTGATTTTGGATTTAGTCCAATTCATTGGTCACAAGTCAGTCTAAAGTGCCATCCATCGCCAACGGCGATGCTCTCATCTAGCATTCACAATTCCCCAATCATCATTTCAACAATGCCCCGCGCTCTGATCTTCGACTTCGACGGTCTCATTCTGGATACTGAAACGGCCGTTTATGAAGGGTGGCGTGAGCTGTATGCCGAGCATGGGCAGCCCCTGCCGCTGGAGACCTGGGCCCAGTGTGTGGGCAGTGATTTCGGTGTCTATGACCCTGCCGCAGCTCTGGAGAAGCTGGTGGGCACCGGTGCGTTGCTGGATTGGCCGGCTCTCACCAGTCGGCGTCGCCAGCGGGTCTCAGAGATTCTGGTCGGCAAGGACACGCTCCCGGGGGTGCGCCAGCTCCTGCGGGAGGCTGGTGATCACAACATCCCCTGTGCCGTGGCCAGCAGCTCCCCGCACGAGTGGGTGGACCGCTGGCTTAAGCAGCTGGGCCTTTGGGACTATTTCTTCAATGTGACGTGCCTGGAGGACACCGGCGGCAAAGTAAAGCCGGACCCCAGTCTGTTCCTACACGCCGCCAGCAAGCTGGAGGTGGATCCGGCGCAGGCGGTGGTGTTTGAAGACTCGCTCAACGGGCTTCGTGCCGCCACGGCTGCGGGCATGCGATGTGTGGTGGTGCCGTGCGCCATCACCAGCCACCTGGATTTCCAGGGGGCCTGGCGGCAGTTGCGGTCCCTGGAGGAGGTGACGGTGCCGGAACTTTTTCAGCTGTTCCGCGCCAGTCATTAACAGCATCAACCGAATGCTGCCGACCGCACGAGGGGATGGCTCCGTGCCGCCCTTGTGCCTTGCATTCTCCACGCCTCCACCCACACTGCGCGCCGTGACCAAAAATTTCAGCCTCTACCTCGCCCTCCGCTACCTTCGTCCCAAGCGGACGTTCGTGAGCGTCATCACCCTCATCTCCATCCTGGGAGTGACGCTGGGGGTGAGCGTGCTGATCGTGGTCATCGCGGTGATGGCGGGCTTCCATGCCCAGATGAAGGAGCTCGCGGTGGGCTACGAGGCACATATTGAGGCTCGGGATGCCTGGGGCACCTCCATGTTTGGCGAGAACCATCGCCCACCAGATGCCGCCGACAAACCCTGGCGGGAGGTGATCAAGGATCTGCGCAAGACACCGGGGGTGGTCTCTGCTTCGCCCATGGTGCGTGGGTTGCTGTTGATCGAGTCCCAGGGGAGCATGGCTCCGGCCTGGATGTGGGGCATTCAACAGGAAGATGGCAACCGGCTCGCGGAAAAGCAGAAGGAAATGGTGGAATCCGGTGAGCTCGACCTCTCTGGAGACAACATCGTGCTGGATGGTGGTGTGGCTCACTCCTTCGGTCTGAAGGTGGGGGACACAGTGACTGTGTATGCCCCATCGAATCTCAATGGCATCGTCCAGACCATTCGGGAGATCGATGACAAACCCGAGGCGGAAAAGCAGGCTGCGTTCAAGCAGCTCAAGGAGCTGGTCCTCCCGCTGGATCTGAAGGTGACAGGAATTATCAATCCGCCCCAGTTTCAGGACTCAGACAAGATGGCCATCGGCGTGGTGCCATTGCATGTGGCGCAGGAGCTTCGAGGCATCGATGACGGCATTTCCAGCATCGGGATTGAACTTCAGGAGCCCTACATGGCCGGGCCGATCAAAGAGCAGCTATTGAAGGACAAGGTGCTTCCGGATTCCTGGGAGGCCTTCACCTGGATGGAGGCCCACGCCCGTCTCTTCGGTGCGGTGCAGAATGAGATGATGATGATGTACATCATCCTCTTCATCATTGTGCTCGTGGCGGCCTTCTGCGTGATGAACACCATGATCACCGTCACTGTGCAAAAGCGCCGTGAGATCGGCATCATCGCCGCGCTCGGCACCCGCATCGGCCAGATCATGTGGGTTTTTCTCTGGCAGGGCATGATGGTGGGTGCCTTTGGGGCCGTCTGCGGTCTCGCGGTTGGCTTGTCCGTGGCGTACAATCTGAACTCGATCCGCGACTTTCTGAACGACCGGTTGAAGCTCCAGCTCTTCGATCCCGCCATCTACGGCCTTGTCGAACTGCCCGCCAAGGTCCTGCCGAAGGACGTCGCCATCATCTGCGGCGGTGCCTTTGTGCTCTGCTCCGTCGCGGCATTGGTGCCTGCGTTCCTGGCAGCTCGTACCGAGCCGGCGGTGGCGTTGCGGGATTAAAGGGACGAACGCTGCACTTAGGGCGGTGCTGCCAATGTAGAAGAGCCGTCCCGGCTCTAGTGGGCCTCGCGCTCCACGTCGGATAGGTGTGGTTCGATGTAATGGCTGACGCATCCAGTGATGGGCTGGCTGGCGTCGTGACGTCAATCGGGCGGGATGGGCTTCGTTGGTAACCGGTCGGAGGATGGGTGTCACAAGGCATCGCGAAAGCGGTGATTCTCACCGCAGTCCCAAAACGGCTTCGCCGTCAGGTGATGGTCGTGGTGGGGACAGAGTGCCTCTGGGGGGAGCGACATCGGAGGGTGAATGAATTCCAAGCAATTTAGGAGCCCTCTTCACCTGGATGCGAAGCATCTTTGGGACTGCGGCAAGAATTGCCGCTTTGGGGAGTCCTGTGTCGAGCAGTTGGCAGTGTTGCGTGAACGAAGGTGTCGGTCCCGTTTGCGCACATTTCTCGGGTTGCCCCCTGCGACAACGCCACTTGTTTCTCCGCCGCATCCATGATTAACTTTCCAGCATGGACCGGCTTGCACCCCCGGAAACTCACGCCCGACGTCTGTTCGTGCGCGCCAGCGGCGTGTTGTTCATCGCCGTGGTGCAGCTCCTGCTGATCCAGTTCGTGGTGCTTTATCTTGATGACCGGCTCATCAGCATTGGGAGCAAGGAGTCGTATCATGTTGGTGATCTCATTGCGCATGGTGGTGTGCTGTGGCTGATCGTCTTGATCAAGCTGATCGTGGGAGCCTGGCAGGCGCTCCGCCAGCGCTGGCCAGATTGTGCCAGAGAGGTGCCGCGGAATCTTTCTTGGAGCGTCATCGTGCTCACCTTTGGGTTGCCGTGGATTCATCCGGAGTGGAGGTGGATGCACTCGGAAGATTCTCAGATTGCCTTCTACGTCATGATGGGCTGGATTGTGGGCCTTCCCGTTGCGAGCAGTCTCATCGCTTACTACAGCACCGATCGCTGGCTCCTGGGAAAGAAGATCAAGCCCGCTCCCCGTCCGTATGGCGCCAGTTCGGCCTCCAAGTCCAGCGATGGCAAACCTCTCTGGGGCTACCGGCTCATCTTTGTCACCCTGGGATGGGGCTTGCTGCTTTTTGCTGTCGGATTCTTGTTTGAGCGGACGATCACCGCCATGGTCCTGGCCGGTCTGGCTATGGCCTGCTTTTGCCAATGGCGTGATCTTCAGTATCAACGGTTCTCTCCCGCTGTGTGGTATCGTGGTCTGGTGCTGATGGTTGCATTGATTGTCATCCCTCTCTTTGCCATTGGCGGCCCCGGCGCCCATATTGCCGCCGTCTTTTTCGGCTTCTGCATCATCAACTGGGCTGCCGCGACCGCCCGGGATCTGTTTTTCCGGAGGAGTGTGGTGGAGGGGGAGGCGGTGATTTTTTGAGCATGAACATTTCGGAAGACTTTTCAGAATGGCGAGACTGTGCGGATGCCACCTATCTGGTGGGATTGGCTCTGGGCCTTTATTCTGAACAGGACAATGCGAGCATCGTCACGAGCGTTAGCAACCGAATTGGAAACCTGGCGATAACCGTTCTGGGCGAAATGGTTCGGATCGGTAATTTGGAATTCAACGAGGAACTGGGAGCGTATCGTTGGAACAAAGCGTATCGATTCAAGGAACGAATTGGCGACTTGATCGAGTGATGGCTATTGAGATTTTAGCTTCGGCATGTGCGCCACAAAGCCCCATGAGTGGGGTAATTGTTGTTTCATATATCCAATGTTCGTAGATGCGATGCCGGGTTATTCCCGGAGAAAAGTTTTTGGCATCACGCTATCAGAACTTGCCGGATCGCCTGCGCGAGGCATTTTGCCGGGTTGTTCCGACCTGGACAAAGGAGGCTCACCAAGCAGAAACCATCCCTGCACTGATTCCTGAGCCATGAAGATCCTTAAACGCCTGTTGTCTCTGATCGTCGTTCTCCTTGTATTGCTCGCCGCCGGGGCGGGTGGGTGGTTTCTCGGTTTCCGGGATGGGGCCAGCATGGCCTACGCGGATGTGTCCACCGCCCTGACAACTTATCATCTCGCCCAAAGTCGGCAGGACTCTGTGACGGCGCAACGGGCTGTGGATCGCTGCACTGGAAATGTGGTGAGCCACCTTCTCAACGGCCGTCATCAACTGCCGCTGGTGGACGTTTTCCCGTATCGTTCTGAATACTCGCTGGCTCAGTTGCGAGCGGTCTGGACGCCGCCCGACCGCCTGATTCTCGCTCCCAAGGTGGAATACCCTTACACGGTCAGGGGCCGCAAATACCGCGCTGAATTCGAGGCCATCCGACCGGCAGAGAAGGTGGAGTACGTGCGTTGGTATGCGGAGGAGTGAGGCTCCCGAGGCAGGATTAAGGAAGGCTTCATTGGCGTTGGCTGGAAAAGTGATTCCGACCTCCAGTCGAAAAACGATTGCCTGTGGGAAATGGCCCCGGTACACTCACCCGACGCGGGACCCCGGTTCGGTGTTCGATGCGACTTGGAGCAAGTTCCCGTGAAGTGAGATTCAAGGTAAGACCCAACCCTACCAAAGGAGAGCAGCCATGAGCACCCCGACAAAGCCGACCCCCGAAACGATATTCTCTGACGAGAGCTATCCTGCCACCGTGCCGCCACCCCCGCCCCCGCCAACCAATGGTGGTGGCGGCGGCTAGATCGCCCCTCGTCGTTGGACTGCCGTGAACCCGTGAGTAACGAATGGCGATGGCAGACCTTTTTTTCAAGCACTCTCAGTGGGCGGAAAGATCCGGTCATTGAGGGTGTTTTTTGGTCCACGCCTCACCCATGAAGTCCGTTCGCCCCACCAGTTCGCCTGCTGCTCCCGCAGACAGTTACTACCGCAAACGCGAAGACTGGTCCGGCAGCAGCGGCAAGCTCAACATCTCCGTCTTCGTCTTTCGGGACACCAACCGAAGCGGCCGCTATGACCTGGGGGACCGGCCGCTGGCCTCGGTGGCGGTGGAGATGCGAAGTGCAGGGGAGGAAGTGGTGGTGAAACAGTCTAACATTGCGGGTTTCAGCAACTTTGAGATGTCCACCTCAGAGGAGGCAAGCCTGATCCAGAAGCCCGGCAGGCGGACGTTTGAAGTCATTGCGCCCCCTGGGTGGGTGGTGACAACGGGCAATGCGGTGCAGGAGGTGGAGTTTGTGGCTCTGGCCGGCTCTGTGGCGGGGCTGATCTGCCTGCAACCACCACAGCTGGTGGGGCTGGCACCCGTGCTGTCCGTGAGAGCCACGCTGGATCTGGCATCAATGGGGGGCGAAGACCTCGACCTGAGGCGGGTTCAAGGCAATACGAGTCCGGGGAACGACGCGCCGTTCATTTGGCAGCGCCAGCGGCAGGGTCGGGGCCATGAATTCAGCGTTCGCTGCGGAGCAGGGCACTTCGAGCTGGTGCATGGTCGCTTTGCCCGTCCGGTGACCGTGGGATCTTTTCCTGCACACGTAGGTGACCTCAATGCAGACCGCGAATACGCCCCTGACGTCGGCGGCGACTGGCGGACCATCGATTTTGAGTCAGCGGTGCAGGCGGGCATTGGCAAGATTCCCAACGGCTATGCGGGCATGGGCTGGGACAACTTTGTGGCGGTGGACAATGCCTTCTACCAGGGGGAAGGCTATGTGAACGGCACGATCTCAGGTCGCATGGTGACCTACAATGGCTCCGGCCATCCGGCGGAGGTCCTCCATGAGAACGGGTTTGATCTCCTCGGATGCCATCTGACCCTGGGATGGATTCGTGCTGAGGGTGAACTGGCGGTCATCGAAGCCTTTCAGGGAGATGTGCTGGTGGCGGTGGACCGGGTGGAGCTCTCTGCGCTGGGTCCCGTGTGGTATGAACCGAGATTCCGCAACGTGACCCGGGTGCGCTTTGCCACCGAGCACTACTGGCAGTTCATCATGGATGATCTGGTGGTGCGTGTTTAGCCGGGGACTCAGTGCGTCAGTGAAGGTTCGGGGAAAATATTGTGTGAGCGGAGAGGGTTGGAGTGCCGTCCCCGCATGCGGGACGGAATCAGTTCTCCAGGCGAAAGCAGGTGAATTCACGTGCCGACAGCCACCACGAGTAGATGGGTGCCAGGCCGCCGCCTCGATGGAGCTCACGATCCGACTTTGATGAAAATACGCCGCTCAAAACGGAACTCCAACCCGCTCCCTTGGGGACTGCCGGTGGGGCTGAGGTTGTCGGAATTTTAGAGCGCATTTTCGTCAGTAGGGACCCCTGGTTTTGATCAAAAAACGCTTCGCCGAAATCATCTTCGTGCGGCTATGGCCGAGAGATTGTGGGCTGTGACATCAATTGCCTTCAGGGTTTGCAAGCTCCTCCTGTTCATCAACCCAGTTTTTTAGCTCATCGAACTTCGCGGCCAGTGCCACTTGGTTGGTGGCATAGCTGGTCTTCAGCACGGTGAGTCCGTCGCCGGCGGGCAGGTAGCGTGAAAAATATTCGCCGGCGGTTGTTTCCCCTCCCAGGAACTGTTTGGCAAGCTGCCACGGTCCTGCCTTGAGCTGGGTCAACACCGAGGCGGCGTTCAGAATCAGTATGCCCGCGGAATCAATGGGGGGAGCTTCTGTGGCCCACTGTCCGCCCTGGGCCAGCTTCCCGGTGGCAAAGACTTCAACAAATTTCGACAAGTTGCCTGCGGACACGATGCCCCCACTTTCCTGTACGCTCTGTGAGATGGCATCGACAATGACTTGGCCAGCGGTTTCCATCAGCTTCTGGACCTCGACCAGAGAGTCAGAAAGTTCTCCGGCTGCTGGGTCTCTTGCGAAATAGGCTGAGATGGTGGGAATCAATCCAAAGATGTCTGCATGAGCCTTTGATGTCGCAGCGGACGAGGCCTGGGTGGTCCAGGTCTGAAGTTGGGGGTACCATGAGGCCAATTGGCCGGAGGCATCATTGGGGGCCAGGGAAAGGGCGGTTGTGGCGCGGGTGGCGATGTCCTGAAGGATTTCTGAGTTCACCAGGCTCGTCAATCCCGGGCCAGCGGGGAGATAGTCTGCATCTGGCCTGGGGGGGGCGACGGGCGCTCCGATGACTTCTGAACTGCGGTCAGGCACGCTGTCCAGCCCAAGGGAGGCGATGGTGCTCATGCACAATCTCATCGGCACAAGGATCAAGAGGGAGGTTTTCATCCGGCTACTTTTGGTTTGTCGCAATTTCAAACCATCCCACTTGGTTTCCTCCAGACAGGTGGTTGGAAGCTTGCACTACTTCAATCGAACCGTCGCTTGCTACGCGGCCAATGGTAAACGCTGTTCCCTTCAATGGTTTGGGGAGGGCAACCTCAACCAGTGTGTTTGTATTGAGGTTGTAGGCGTAGAGTTTTGTCTGCGCGATACTGTGACCTTCGCAACATCCCACGGGCTTCCCATCTCCGCCCATCGCCTGCACATGATACTCTGCGATCAAAGTGTTGTTGTTGATCCATTCCCAGGTCTCAAATCCTTTTGTGCCATCGCCAGGCGGCTGTTTGGGTAGAGCGGTTCGCTGCTTCGTTTCAGGGTCGATCACAAAGGCGTTGCGATTGCCCGAAACGATCACCACCCGGGAGATGCCTGTCTTGCTCCGCATCGAGATGAATGGAAGCTCCTCCGTTGCCTGAAAGATGACTTCTCCCTTCAAGTTCTTGATCGCTCCCTTGGACGTGGGCTGGGTGTGCCAGACGTACTCAGACCGCGGGGAACTGTGGAGAGTGTTTGGATCGGTTTTCGCGGTCCGGGGAACGAGCTGGACAGCCGCTTCGGCTGCGCTGTTTTCAAGGTGAGCCGATGGTGATGGAAGGATGCCGGGATGGTTCTCGGCACGAAGGGCGTTCGACGGATCTGTCTCGTTGCGTTGTCTTTGAAAAAGTGCAAAGACAAGAAAGATCAAGAGTCCGAACAAAATAAAGGCAATGATATTCTTCTTCATGGTGTAGCTTCCGGCTGCGATTTGAGATCATGGATGATACCATCCCGCATGGCGTTGGTGATCGCCGTCTTAACTGCTCCCGCGTTTGGACCAGTATTCAGCAGGATGTCAACAGCGTCGTCAGTGGGGTCGGATGGCGTGTGTGCCCCGAAGTCAATAAATTCAACTTCACAATATCCTGCTCTCACCGGATGATAGTCGTTCTCGTTGCCCAGATAGGTGTCGGTGGCAACCGTCGTGTCCAGCAAGACCTCCGCACGGCGGTTGCATCCGGCATCGAAGGGTTGCATTGCCGTTACCATGCGGTCTAAGACCGCATCAATGAAATCAATATCTTCTTGCAAAGAGCCCGTCAAATTTGGGTCTTGTCGTACTTCCAGAGATCCACGAGCGGTATGTTGCTGCGATGCGTTGAAGTGGATGATGAATATTTGGTCTGCGCCATTGTCACGTGCCAGGTATGCCCGGTCACGGCCAGAGATTGCCGTGTCAGTGCTTCTGGTGATAAGCACCTTGAGGTTGAGGTGCTCGTTTTGCGCATGCGCCTCAAGTGAGGTCTTCAAGGCTAGGCCATAGCTAAGCGCCATCGTCTTCTCCATCACGCCACTTGGACTTGTGGCGTGGTTCCAGGAAGCCGAAGGAAAATCAGTTTGTGGAGTGCCGCCGTGGCCGGGGTCGATCACAATCACAGCTTGAACATCTAAATCACCAAGCTCAATTGGCGTTTGGGTTCCTTCAACCTGGATCTTGATGCGAGCCTTGTTAAAACCAATCGGCGGCAGATTGACCCGAATCGCGGTGAAGCCGTCGACGCCAATTGTCGTCTCCGCCTGTTCTTGAGAAATACGACTATACGAGTGCGCGCCATAGGCCGTTGATGCTTCAAATCGGTCCTGGTGGGTTGCTGCTGCCTCAGCCCAATCTCCTCGAAAACTTGGCTCGCTCTGCCCCTCTGGGGTAAATTTTGGATCCATAGACCAAGTCACCTTCTTGTTCTTCAACACTACGCCGACTCTCACTTTCAGTTCCCGATGGGCGATGCGGTTGGTGTTCGGTGCTTCCTCTACAGTTGGATTACTCTCAGGAAGCGATTTTGGGACTTCAGAACCAGTAATTTCATTGTTGTCCGAATCCCGAAGTTTTGGCGACAACTCGACTACATCTACTGGTACCAGCAGTACAGGCTCGAATTCCCCCTCCTCGCCCCGAAGGCCGACAGCGGCGATGACTCCGCTGGAGTTGATGTCGATCAGGCCAAAGCCGTTCCAGACAGGAGTTACCCCATCAGCTTCTTTCTCATCGACCAGGGAGACCATGGGCAGGGTTTGACCGTTGCGCCAGATGGAGCTGCTGCCGTTGCCGATGGCGATGCCCTGGCTGTTCATCTTGCCTCCTGGGATGGAGGTTTGCGTTGCCTCCCATCCGTACAGGCTCTTGATGTGGGAACTGGTGGCATAGGGACCGGAGGGGATGACAAGGATGGGTCGGCCCACGGTGCTTGTCGGAGGAGGTGACTCGATGATCTTGACGGAGTTGCCCGCGAAGCTCCCGGTCAGTGCCTCCAACGCGCCGGCGGGATTGATGAGGTGGAAGGCGGATCCCGCCTGGAAGTTGTTGAGGTCTTTCAGAATGCCAAAGCCGGAGCGGGTGGTGCCGCGCACTTCGTAACGGGTGCCGGATTCAACCTGACTGTCGACTTCCACCACGCTGCAGGCTCCCAGGACATAGGTGGTGTCCAAGGAGTATTCGAATACCTGCCCGTTGATCTGAAGCTCGGATTCGAGGGTGGCGACAAGGTGATTGGGGGTAAAGTTCGGGGTGAAGTCCGACTCTTCCAGGTTCCAGCTGAGTCCTCCGGGAAGGTACCGGGCGAGGTGGGTCTTCTCCAGGGAGCCTGACGTGGTTGTTTCATAGAGCTTCTGGCTGATGATCAGCTGCGGGGTGGCGGTGCTTGAGGCCCAGCGGACGGCTCCGGGGCCGTATTCCGGGTAGACGCCACAATCAGGCTGGCCCAGGGACGTGACCTCGCCGTAGATGGCGCCGGTATTGTCTAAACCTGTGACCACCTGCACCTTCCTGGTCTGGGTCTGGCTGGGAGCGCCTGGCTTTTTGTCGAGCAGGGCCACGGCAGTGTTGAGCTCTGTCCACGTGCCGTCCTTCCACACGGCAAACTGTCTGTCCACGGGATCGCAGGAGCATGAGTCCTCATCCTGAAATTCGCCAAGGACTTCGCTGTTGTCATTGATGAACTTGGGGCTCCAGACGCCGCCCAAGGGGATCACCAGATAGCGGCTTTCCGGAGCGCGCAGCCAGTTGACGACGGGATCATTGGGGTCGGCGTCAAGGGTGTCGTCCAGTCCGTCTGCATCGGTGTCGGGCGGAGGCGTCAGGTTGTTGGCCACAGGAGAGCTTCGTCTGGCCACCTCTTTTGCGGAGGCACCTTTGCTTTCTCTATCGTCAGACGTGGCTCTTGCGGCGGCCTTCTGCAGAGTGCCCGCTGCATCCGGGGCAGTGCCTTTTCCCGGGCTGCCCAGGTCGGCCACAAGGGGATCACGGCCAAGCAGATACTCGACGAAGTTCTCATGGCCGTCTTCATCGGGATCCGCGAAACTAACGGTGGGGTCCACCGGATCCAGCCCGTAGCGCAGCTTCCAGACATTGGGCACGCCGTCGTTGGCCCAGCTCAGGGCTGCGGCTCCGGAATCCCCGAGATCTTCTCCCGCCCAGTACCTTTCCGTGAGCGAGTAGCCGGTGCCTCCGGTGTCGCTGTCAGCGAAGAGGGGATCGGAGGTGTCGACACCGAAAAAGTCCACAATGACATCGGGAATGCCCGCGCCAGTGGTATCGGTGAGTTCATCGAGCGTCAGATAGCGTGGCACTCCGGCGGGGGTTCTCTTGAGGAGTTCGAGGAATGTGTATCCGAGATTGTAATTCGGATCAAGCCCCGCCCTCCATGCCAGCCAGTCATCAAGGCTGTCAGGCTCGTCGAGATACTTCTCATAGCTGGGCGTCCGTGCGGGCGGTTCAGTGTATCCGTGAGCCGGATTCCTTTTTCCTTCTCCGTGGCCCTGAGGCCCGAGGGGGCACATCACGGCACCTACCATGAAGAGGGTGTGAAGAACTGCTCTGAGTCGAAATGGAAGGGGCGAACAGACTGATGCCTTCAACATGGCCGGAGGGATTTAGTTCCGACCTCCCCTTGTGGAGTCAGCCAAATTAGCGTTATGTATATTAACTTGGTGTAGTATCAGTTGCTCCACTAAATTGTCAATGGCATGCAGGAAAATAAATCTTCTCCGATAACCGATGAGCCTTCCTTTTGAAGGAACTGGGAATTTTTCCATGCGGTCATTTCACTGCTCAGATTTTTTTGCGACGATGAACTATTGCGCCGTGGTTGGTTTAACCAGGAGATCGGAGGGGTATCCTGTCAGTTTCGTAAAGTGGCGGGTTCGGCAACTTATGCCGAAGCTGCGGCTCGTGCGTGGTGTTGTATTCCACGTGTCCCTGGCCGTGTGTACCGTGGGGGCTCTCGCTGACGATCCATTGCCGAATCACGGTTCCCATCAAGGAACTTTCAGGGGCGTCCCGTATGAGGCGGCGGTTTTGACGCCGGGCACGGGCCGGGTGCACTTTCCTATCAGCTCGGCCGATCCGCGGGCGCAGAAGTTTTTTGAGCAGGGGGTTGGTCTGCTGCATGGCTTTGGGTACTTCGAGGCGGAGCGTTCTTTTAAGCAGGTGATTCTGTTGGATCGAAACTGCGCCATGGGATATTGGGGCTGCGCCATGGCCAACTGGAGCAATGTGGACCGGGCTCGCAGTTTGATTGCCGAGGCGGCAAGGCGTCAGGATGGTGCCACGGAACGGGAGAAAGCGTGGATTCAGGCTGGGGTGGCGTACTTTTCACGAGATGCCAGCACCAAGCGTGAACGATGGACCATTCTCTTGGATGACCTTGAGGAGATCAGCCGGCACCATCCCGAGGATCTGGAGGCGAAGGCTTTCTATGTGTGGGCGGCATGGCGGGCAAGGGAAGATCGCGTGCAGGGTGTGAATACGAAGCGGGTGGAGCAGAGGTTCGCGGAAATCTTTGAAGCGGAGCCGGAGCATCCAGCACATCACTATTTCATTCACTGGTGGGACGGGCCCCAGGCGGCGCGCGGGCTGCCCTCGGTTGATGTCTGCGGCCCCTCGGCTGCCGCGATCGCTCACATGTGGCACATGCCAGGTCACATTTTCACGCGGCTGAACCGCTATGCAGAGGCTGCGTGGCACCAGGAGGCGGCGACCAGGGTGGATCATGCCTGGCTTTTGAAGTCGCGAATTCTGCCGGACCAGATCCACAACTATGCCCACAATTCGGACTGGTTGATCCGCAGTCTGGTCCGCCTGGGGCGCGCCGGCGAGGCTATGACGATTGCTCGCAATCTTATCGAGATCCCCCGGCACCCGTCTTACAACACGCCTCAAAGAGACCGGAGCACTTCTGCCTACGGTCAAAAATACCTCTGGGAGATCCCTCTTCAGTTCGAGCTCTGGGATGACGTTCTGGCGCTGGAGGGATCACCCTATCTCGATGCAGGGGCAGTATCTGGCGTGAGTGTGGAGCGGTGGCGGGCGCTGGGCGTGGCCGCCTTTTTCAAGGGGGACGAGTCGCGTCTTCGTCAGTGTCTGGCCAGGCTTCAGGATCAGCCGCCCGCCACGTCCGGTGCTACTGAAGGTTCGAGGTCGCAGGTGGCGAAGGCCCCAGCGGCAGCGGCCACAAAAAGACGCAAGACGGCTCTCAGTGAAGATCCTCCTGAGGACAGGGCGGCTCCTGCCATTGCGGAACTTCGGGCACTGGTTGCCATGAATGAGCAGCAGGATGCAAAGGTGGTGCTGGATCTTTTGGGCCGGTCGAATGACATCCCCAAAGAAAGGTTGTTGCGGTACCACCTTTTGCTTGAAGAGACCTCGCAGGCGCTGGTGTTGAGCAAGCAACTAGATGACGATGTCATAGGGCTGCATCTCAAACTGGAGGCTGTCCTAGCCTTCCAGCAGCAGGGTGAGGCGAAGGTGCTGTTTGAAAAGCTGCGTCATTCCGCAGCTATGGCGGATGAGAATCTTCCTGCGATCCGGAGGCTGGAATCCTTGGCCGGGGACTGGGGCATGTCTGGCAACTGGCGGATTGCCCCAGGGGTGGAAGGTACTAGGAAAAGGCAACAGGTGCCTGAATCGATGGGACCCCTTTACTGGAAGCCTGCCTCTGCGGCGCATCTCCGGCTGACGGATGCTCTGGGAAAACCGGTGGATATTTTGGAGGAGCACGCTGGACGGCCATTTGTGCTGATCTTCCATCTCGGCAGTGACTGCGCCCACTGCGTGGAGCAGTTGCAGGGGTTCACTGCCGTTTTGGAGGAGTACCAAAAATTGGGAGTGGATCTGGTGGTGGTGGGCAGCCAGCCATCGCTGAAGGCGGAGTCACCGGACAAGGCGACTACCATGACATTATTCACAGACCCTGGGCTTGAGCAGTTCAAGGCCTGGCGTTGTTTTGATGACTTTGAGAACCAACCGCTTCACGGCACCTTTCTCGTGGATGGAAAGGGCAATGTCCGTTGGTGGGATGTGGGGCGGAAGCCCTTCAGCAATGCGCGATTTCTACTGGAGGAGGGAAGGAGATTGTTGCGGTGGTGACGTGTTCCCTTTGCTGAATGTTATCTCCTGAATCCGATCAAAAATTGCTTCATTCCGGTAGGCCAGGGAAACCATCACCACGTCTCCTTGTTGGTGAAGACTTTGGAACTTCTTAATGAGATCAGCAACCTTGGCCACGTGATGCGCCTCGATGCCGCTGCGCCGGATTGCGCTGCAAAGGGCCCGGCTTGAGAAAGCGCGGGAGACCGGGGCGATTTCCAAGGGATCGGTGACCAGGGCCAAGTCCACCCCGGACAGCGCCCCGGGCAGGGCCGTCTGGTGGGGGCCTTCGGCACCACCGGTGTAGCGAGGCTGGAGCAAGAGCACGAGGCGACGCCGGGGAAAGCGGGCGCGCGCCGCTTCCACCGCCCCAGCCAGGGCGTGGGGGTGGTAGGCCTCCTCCTTGAGCACGGTGAGATGTGACGAGTTCACGAGGATCTCCTGCCGGCCTTTCACGGGCTGCCAGGAGGTCAGGGCTTGGGCGGCCTGGTGGAGGGGCACGCCTTCTTGCCGAGCCAGGGTGACGGCAAGGGCAGCATTGATAGCGTAGATTTTTCCGAAGGCGGGGAGGCTGAAGGTTTCCCCCATGAAGCGGAAGGTCTGGAGTTCGCGCCCCTGTCGCCAGCCAGTGATCCGGTGCTGGGCGTGTCGGCAGAATCCGACCGTCTCCGTGCCGGCGAGCTGGTGACGATCAGCGAGAGCGAGCGCTCCGGGGTCATCCGCGTTCAGCACCAGCCCTCCAGAGGGTGGCAGGAGATCGACCAAGGCCTCGAATCCGGCCCGGTAGGACCGCTCTGCAGGGAAGACCTCGACGTGATCCCAGTGTAGATTGGTCACTAGCACGCGATGGGGACGGTAGTGGAGGAACTTGGGGTTGAGATCACCCAAGCCGGAAAGGTACTCGTCGCCCTCCAGGACAAAAGGGCCGCTGCGGCGCTGACTGGAGTGGAACATTTTCCCAAGATTGGGCGACTCTCCAGCCACGAGGTAGGAGGGGTTCATGCGGGCCGCTTTTAAGATCCACGTCAGCATGGCCGTGGTAGTCGTCTTGCCGTTGGTGCCCGCCACCACGAGGTTCTGGGTGGTCTGGAGGAAGTACCTTTCCACAAAACCTGCCAGGGTGGACCAGGGGAGGCGGCGTTCCAACACGGTCGCGACCTCGATATTGGCCGGGCTGAAGTAGCTGCCGATCACCACGTGGTCAGGTGTGGGGGTGAGGTGGGCGGCGGAGAACTCGGTGTGGTAGGAGATGCCAGCGTGCTCCAACAATCCACCCATGGGCGGGAAAACGTGCTGGTCCGAACCGGTGATTCGGATCCCCAGTCGCGCCAATTCCATCGCCACCGCCCCCATGGCCCGCCCGCAGATACCGACAAAATGGACACGAGCGGGGAAACGGGCCGGTATTGTGCTGGAGGAGCGATTGGGGGTGGGGGAGGGCATTTTCTCAGGGAATTTAGCCCGCGGAGCCCCCGTCTGGCCAGTTTTTCGGCAGCTTTTCAGCGGTGCCCGGGGCGAAAAAACTTGCTTTCGACCCAAAACCCCCGAACGTCCCGGCCCGCTTCATTCCGGCCTTTAACTTCACGTTCGCTGCGGGGCCTCAAGGCAGGACGAACAGCGCCCCAGGCAGCCCCGCGGCGTTTCAGTGGCAACATTACAAACCCAAGAATAATACACATGAGCGCAACGCTCGCGGAGTTGATCGCAGGATCCTTCCGCACTCTTCACGAAGGATCCATCGTCAAAGGCCGGATCCTTGAAATCAAGCCCCAGGTTGTCCTTGTGGACATCGGCTACAAGTCCGAGGGCGCGATCCCCCACTCCGAGTTTGAAGACGAGGACATCCAGGTGGGTGACGAAATCGAAGTGCTTCTGGAGCGCCTCGAAAACGACGAAGGCATGGTCGTTCTCTCCAAGGAGAAGGCCGCCCACAAGCAGAACTGGGACAAGATTTACCGCGTCTTCCTCGACGGCGGTCTCGTCAAAGGCAAGGTCAAGAGCGTCGTCAAAGGCGGCCTCATGGTCAACGTGGGCGTCGAAGCCTTCCTGCCCGGCTCCCAGATCGACATCATTCCTCCCCGCGATCTCAACGAGTACGTGGGCAAGGTCTACGAATTCAAGATCGTCAAGGTCAACGACGAGCGCAAAAACATCGTGCTCAGCCGCCGCGAAGTTATCGAGGCAGAGCGCGCCGAACAGCGCCAGAAGTTCCTCGAGAGCGTCAAGCCCGGCGACAAAGTCGAAGGGATTGTCAAGAACATCACCGACTTCGGTGTGTTCGTGGACCTCAATGGCATGGACGGCCTGCTTCACATCACCGACATGACGTGGGGCCGCTTGAACCATCCTTCCGAACTCGTGGCGATCGGCCAGAAGCTGAACGTCCAGATCCTGGAAGTGAACCGCGAGAAAGAGCGCGTCAGCCTCGGTCTCAAGCAGATGCAGTCCAACCCCTGGGAAAGCATCGAAAACCGCTACCCCGTGGGTCAGCGCGTGCACGGCACCGTCACCAAGCTCGTCGCTTACGGCGCGTTTGTGGAAGTGGAAGAAGGCGTCGAAGGCCTCATCCACGTGTCCGAGCTCTCCTGGACCAAGCGTATCGCCCGTCCTTCCGACGTGCTTACGGTCGGCCAGAAAGTGGACGCCCAGGTTCTCGGAATCAACAAGGAAGAGCGCAAGATCTCCCTTGGCGTGCGTCAGCTTGACACCAATCCTTGGGACAACATTGATGAGCGTTTCCCGATTGGCACCAAGATGAAGGGCAAGGTGCGCAACCTCACAGCTTACGGCGCGTTCGTGGAGCTTGAGGAAGGCATCGACGGGATGATCCACGTGTCCGACCTCAGCTGGACCCGCAAGATCAACCACCCCTCCGAAGTCCTCAAGAAGGGCCAGGAAGTGGAAGCCACGATCCTTGAGATCGACAAGGCCAACCAGCGCATCAGCCTTGGTATCAAGCAGCTCGAAGGTGATCCTTGGAGCGAGATCGACACCCGCTTCAAAGTGGGCGACCTCGTCAAGGGCCGCGTGGCCAAGATCGCAAGCTTCGGCGCGTTTGTGGAACTCGAGGACGACATCGACGGCCTCGTGCACATCAGCCAGCTCAGCGAAGACCACGTCAACCGCGTCAAGGACGTGCTCAACGTTGGCGACGAAGTGGAAGCCCGCGTCATCAAGGTGGACAAAGTCGAGCGTCGCATCGGCCTGTCCGTCAAGGCGGTCAACTACGACGAAGAGTCCCTCAAGAAGGAAAGCCAAGCCTTCGAAAGCCTCCGCCCCAGCACCGACCTCGTCGGACTGGAGCAGGCCTTCAAGTTCGCGACGGAAGAATACCGTCCGGGCCAGGGTTAAGCTTGAGTTCGAGGAGAATTTATTCTCCATACATTTCATACAGATCTGCGGAGGAGCCCCCCAAAAGGGGCTCCTCTTTTTTACAGCCGTTCTGGGAATAATTTGCGATCCCTTGATGCCCGTTGGTGGATTCTCCTAGGTGGCCTTCACAGGGTCATTTTATGGTTTCCTCATGCAGCAAAGGGCGCTAGCTTTTAACCCCCATGTTGAGAAATTATTCCAGAAAAGCGTGCATGCTCGTCGCGGCCACAGTCGTGATGACGGGTGCGTCCATCATGTTGAATGACTATCGCAAAGATGAGTTCGTTGAAATTACTCCTGAAGAATCCGGGGCCGATGCGGCTGTGGATGCGGAGCATGAGGTGCAGGATGCGCAGCGCATCCAGGCGGCGGTGCGCGGACTCATGGTGAAGGCGAAGGCCTCGCTGGACACCCGCAAGGAGCTGCGGCCGTCTGGCAAGTCGGAGCGCGGCATCGCCTCCAGCTATGGCAATGGATTTAACGGCCGCAAGACGGCCAATGGTGAGATCTACAACCAGAACACCTACACGGCGGCGCACAAGAAGCTGCCCTTCGGCACGAAGGTGCTGGTGAAGAACCTGCGAAACGGGCGTGAGGTGGTGCTGCGCATCAACAACCGCGGGCCCTATGTACGGGGCCGCATCATTGACGTGTCCCTGAAGGCCGCCAAGGATCTGGGCATGCTCAAGGCCGGTGTGGTGCCGGTGGAGGTGACCGTGCTCGCTGAAGAAAAGCGCGTGTTGGCCTCTGTCGAATAGGGCTGCCTGTCACAATAATACCGAAACGCGGCACAAGGGGCGTTCAGTTGGCGCGGCGCATGGCGTAGGTTTCATGCGCTGCTCTGCGCCCTTATGAAACTGCTGCCTTGCCCCCTGCTATCAGGTACGATTGTGTTGTTCATTGCCGGTCTGGTGGCACCGGTTCACCGGGCATCTGCCGCCGAGCCTGCGGGAGGCATCAAGTCGGTCACGACACACCGGGAGGCCTATGGGGCGACCAAGGGCACGGTTGCGGTGGATCCTGCCAAGGATCTGCCCCGACTGCCTCCGGTGGAGCCGCAGAACGCTCTGGCCACCTGGCAGGTGAAGGAGGGCTTCAAGCTGGAGATCGCCGCGCATGAGCCGCTGGTGCGGGATCCCATTGCGGTCAGCTTTGACGAGCGCGGACGCATGTTCGTGTGTGAAATGATTGACTACTCGGAGCGTCGCGATGAAACGCCGCACTTGGGGCGCATCTCCATGCTGGAGGACAAGGACGGCGACGGTCGCTATGAGTCCAGCAAGGTGTTCGCCGAAGGCCTGGCCTGGCCCACGGGGTTGATCTGGGCCAATGGGGGGCTTTATGTGATCGCGACACCGGACATCATCCGGTTCGAGGACAAAGACGGCGATGGCCGGGCTGAAAAGCGGGAGGTGGTGTACACGGGCTTCGGCACGGGTCTCAAGATTCTGAACGTGCAGGGCATGGCGAACTGTCCGCAGTGGGGCATGGACAGCCGGGTGCACCTTCAAGCCGGCGGCGGGAACCGCGGCAAGGTGAAGTGCCTGAAGAGGCCGGACCTGCCGGAGGTGGAGCTGGGCGGGCGGGATTTTTGGTTCGATCCGCTAACTCATGAGTTCGGCCTTGAAGCGGGGGGCGGCCAGTACGGCATGAGCTATGACACGTACGGGCGCAAGTTCGTGTGCAGCAACAGCGACCACCTGCAGTTCTTTGTGTGTGATGACGCCTATGCCCGGCGAAACCCCTATTTCAATTTTCCCCAGGTGCGTCAGAGTATCGCGGTGGATGGTGGTGCGGCAGAGGTGTTTCGTCTCAGTCCAGATGAGCCCTGGCGCATCATCCGCACCCGCTGGCGTATCGCCGGGGTGGTGAAAGGGGCGGTGGAAGGGGGAGGTCGTGTGTCAGGCTATTTCACCGGAGCCACCGGCACGACGGTGTACAGGGGTGATGCCTACGGACCGGAGTTCGTGAACAACACCTTCACGGGAGATGCGGGTGGCCAGTTGATCCATCGCAAGGTGCTGCGGCAGAAGGGGGCGAGCCTGGAGGGCGAGCGCCCGGCCGATGAGCGGGGGCGCGAGTTTGCCGCCTCCAAGGACACCTGGTGCCGTATTGTGAACTTCGCCAATGCGCCGGATGGCTGTCTCTATGCCATGGACATGTACCGGGAGACCATCGAGCACCCCTGGGCCATCCCGGACGAGATCAAGCAACACCTGGATCTGAACAGCGGCAATGACCGGGGGCGCATCTACCGGATCACGCCGACCGCTGGACTGCCGACAGGGCAGCACCAGCGTGCGAATTTTGCCGGCATGGATCTCGCTGGTCTGGTGAAGAACCTGGAGCATGCCAACGGCTGGCATCGTGAAACGGCCTCCCGGCTGATCTATGAACGGCAGGACAAGGCGGTGGTGCCGCTCCTGGAAAAGTTGTTGATTGAAACCCAAAGTCCGCTGGCGCGGTTTCATGCCTTGTGGTTGCTCGAGGTCTTCCATGCCGTAGGTGAAGCGCAGGTGCTGGCGGCCATTCAGGATAAGGATGAGCATGTGCGGGAACTTGGCATCCGTCTCAGTGAGGGGCTGCCTCTGGAGGTCCGGGTGGGCAAGACGCTGCGCCAGCAACTGGCGGCGTGCGCGGAGGATTCCGCTCCGCGGGTGCGCATGCAGCTCGCCTTCACCCTGGGAAGTTATTTTACACCCGAGATGCTGGCGGGGCAGGGGCGGGAGACGAGCCGCACGTTGCTGGAGACCGCGTCCCGGTTGCTGGCGGAGGATCAGGATGACTGGACGTACAGCGCTTTGGTTTCTGGGCCTCCGGCGCTGGCGCGGGAGCTGTTTGGGAATGTGCGTGCGTCCACTCCCAATGGCATTCCTGAGTCCCGCATTGCAGAACTGGTGCAGGTGATCGCCGCCCGCCAGGAGCCTGAGGATCTGGCATGGCTCATGGAGAATCTCTCAAAAGGATCTGGCAGCAGCACGGAGCGGCTGAGAGCTCTGGACAAGGGATTGCGTCAGCGGGGGAGTTCGCTTGCGCAAAAGGATGACAAGGGTGTCTTCAAGCCCATCTTTGACCTGGCCGCCAAAGAGGCGGCGAATGCCGGGGCTACGAGTTCGAGACGTCACGAGGCGGTGACCCTGCTGGAGATGGCGCCTTATGCCCAGGCGCGCCCTGCCCTGGCGGCACTGCTGCAAAAGGATCAACCGGCGGACCTGCAGCAATCCGCTGTGCAGTCGCTGGTGCGCTTCAATGATCCCTCCGTGGCGGAAGTGCTGATCGAGGCGTGGTCGGGTCTCCAGCCCGCAGCTCGCGCGGCGGCGTTGGATGGCTTGTTGTCCCGTCCTGAGCGCATCCTGGCGCTGTACCAAAACATGGGCGGTGGCCAGCCTGTGCTGAAGCCGGAGGAACTCTCCAGCGCTCAGGTGCAGGCGCTCATCAAGCACACGAATCCCAAAGTGGCGGCGCTGACCAAACAAGTGCTGGCCGCAGTGATCCCCAAACCACGGGAAACGGTCATCGCGGAGTTTCAGCCCGCCTCTTCACTCAAGGGAGACGCCACGCGGGGGCAGTTGGTGTTCATGCAGCGGTGCTTCACCTGCCACCGGGCAGGGGGCCAGGGCTTTCAAGTGGGGCCGGACCTCATCACGGTGAAGGCCAAGGGACGTGAGGCGCTCCTCAGCGCCATTCTTGATCCCAACAAAGAGGTGGCTCCACAGTTCATCGCCTACACGGTGGAGACGCAGGACGGCCAGACTCTGGGCGGGTTGCTCTCCAAGGACGATACGACGGGGGTGACGGTGAGGATGACCGCCGGGGCGGAGGTGAATGTGGCACGTGCCCAGGTGAAAAAGATGTCGGCCGGCGGCCTGTCGCTCATGCCGGAAGGTCTGGAGGCGGGGATGGATGCGCAGGGGATGGCGGATTTGTTGGAGTTTGTGGAGACGCTGAAGTAGAAATTAGGAATGATGAATTAGGAATGGAGAATAAGTTCCTGGTTCTTTTGTGCGAGTTATCTCATGAACCCTCCGGGTTCGAGGTGGACTGGAGTTGGTAGGCGGGTTCAGCGGGCCTGAAGGGGAGGCAATGTCGTGGCAGAAGGGAATGTGCGTGCGCATGAGGAGACACAGGATGGGTCGAAACAAAATGAGGTCTGTGGATGACGCAGGCTCGTGCGTTGATGTATGAACCCAAAGAGATGGGGGATGGGGCGTGCCCGATGACCGGGCCTCGCCATGACCTCAAAGGGGAGTCGAACGGTTCCGTCGGCACCTCGCATGAAAAATGCTTCCTCCCGCTGAAAGGCCCGCGCGGCCCCAGCGTCTTTGTCACTCTATGAAATCCATCACTCTGCTCGTCACCGCCACCTTGCTCGCCCTTGGGCTGTCCGCCCAGGCGGAATCCACCCTCACGCTCAACGGCATCCACAACTGCTGCAAAGGCTGTGAAAACGGCATCACCAAGGCTATCACGAAGGTGGACGGCACCACGGCCGCTGTCACCAAGACCAGCGTGACCATCACGGCCAAGTCCAAGAGCGATCTGGACAAGGCGGTGGACTCCCTCCTGGACGCTGGCTACTACGGCGAAGGGGCCACCGTGAAAGCTGTGGCCGACAAGCAGGTGAAAACCGCCACCGTCAGCAGCACTCACCTCTGCTGCGGCAAGTGCGTGAAGGGCGTGGATGAGGCGATCAAAACCGTCAAAGGTGCCACCAAACACAACGCCACCAAAGGCGAAGACAGCTTCACGGTGGAAGGCGACTTCAATCTGAAAGACCTGCAGACCGCGCTGAACAAAGCCGGCTACAACGGCAAGATCGAGTAGAGAGTCTTCCAGAAATTAGGAATTAGGAATGCTGAATTATGAATGAGTGTCTTGAGTTGTGTGTTCCGCCCAGCTCGGCCTCTCATTCACAATTCATAATTCAGCATTCCTAATTTTGAATTGTGAGGATTCTCGCTTGAGTGCGGCATGGCCGCTGACCTCACCTCTGTCCCTCAAAGTGATCCGCTTCGTGTTTACCGCTACCGCGATGGCTTGTATGCCGCCGACCTGCTGACGGCGGCGGTGGTGCATCTGGATTTCTTCACCTGGCTGGGAGCGAACCCGTCCACCAAGGAGGAGGTCTGCGCGCGTTTTGAGTTCGCGGAGCGTCCCACGGATGTGATGCTCACGCTGTTCGCCGCGAATGGATTTGTGGAGCGCCAGGAGGATGGAAAGTTTCACGCCACGCTCACGGCCAGCGAGCATCTCACAGCGGGTTCGCCCTGGTGTCTTTCGCCTTACTACGCCTCCCTGAAGGACCGGCCCATCACGCAGGACTACCTGAAAGTTCTGAGCACGGGCAAGCCCGCCAACTGGGGCGGCGACGAGGCGGCGCTGGACTGGCACAAGGCCATGGAGACGGACGCATTCTCCCGAAGCTTCACGGCGGCCATGGACTGTCGCGGATTCTATCTGGGCCAGGCGCTGGCGAAGAAGGTGGATCTGGGCGGTCGCAAGCACCTCCTCGATATCGGAGGTGGCAGCGGGATCTACTCCTGCTCCCTCGTGGCGCACCATGCGGAGCTGAAGGCCACCGTGTACGAGCAAGCCCCGGTGGATCGTATCACGCAGCGTTGTATCGTGGAGCGAGGCTATCCGGATCGCGTGTTGGTGGCTACGGGTGACATGTTCAAAGACCCTCTGCCAACCGATGCGGACGTGCATTTGTTTTCTAATGTGCTGCATGACTGGGACTATCCTGAGGTGCGGCAACTTTTGGCCATTTCCCACAAGGCGCTGGCTCCGGGAGGCCTGTTGATCATCCACGATGCGTTCATCAATGAGGCGAAAAACGGGCCGCTGCCCGTGGCGGAGTATTCTGCGCTCCTCATGCACTCCACCCAGGGCAAATGCTATGGAGTGGGAGAGTATGCCGAACTCCTGCGCGAAGCCGGGTTCGAGCCCGGAGCCTATCAGGACACGGCGGCGGACCGTGGCTTTATGACGGCGATTCGCCGATAGTCCGGTGATTCGGCAAAACAGTAATTTGGCAGCCCAGTAAAACGGTGGGACAGGGGAGGCTGCTCCGTTGCGGAGCGCTTCCTTCGCGTTCTTCGGGGGTGGTGAGTGGAGAGGTTGTTTCCTGTATCTTGGGGGCTTCAAGCGGGCTACGCCACTCTCACCAGATCCCCGGCATCCATGCTCTCGGCCGCGGCCTGGACCACGCGCATGTACTTGATGCCCTCAAGGAAATCCGGCTTGGGGCGTGGGGCGGAGGGATTGAGCACGGCGTTGATGAAGTCGCGCTCGACGGTCCACTCCTTTGCCTCGGTGTCGGGAAGCGGCACGACCTCCAGTGCACCGCCGATCCTGCCCAAGCGAATTTCGTCGGTCACAAAGTTGTAGGTCAGGGTGCCCTCACTGCCATAGATCTGGAGGGCGTCCTGAGGCGGGTGGGAGGCCACGCCGCTGAAAATGAGGCTGCCTTGGGCGCCGTTGCGGAAGCCACAGAGCACGTGGAGGTAGTCCGGGATCTCCACCTCATACCCTTGGCGATCCGGGGTGACGACGGCCCCGTTGGCCTGAACGGCCACGATGTCACCCAGCCAGCGCTGGATGATCTCCACATAGATGCCAAAGCTTAGCACCTGGAGACCGCTGATTTCCACCCGCTGCCGCCAGTGGGCCGGTGCTGCAGGATCCAGCCAGCCGCCGTTCATGCTGTGCAGGACGGCGTGGTAGGGCTTGCCAATCGCGCCCTCGGTCAGGAGCCGACGCATGGTGGCGTCGCCCTTCATGCCGTAGGGAGGCGGGCAGAGGGCGGCCACCAGTTCTGGATTGCTCATGCTAGCCTCCCACATGAGCTGGGCCTCCTGCAGGCTCATGGCCATGCGCGCCTGGCAGAAGACGTGCTTGCCGGCGCGGAGGGCGTAGCAGGTGATCTCACTGTGGAGCATGGGTGGGGTGCCGACCCAGACGACATCAATATCGCCCCGGGACACCAGTTCCGGCCAGTGTTGCATGGGCTCTGCCGTAGGGGCCTGCTCGGCACAGAACCGCTGGCTGCTTTCTAGCGTGGCATTGCTCACGGCCACGATCTCCACCTCGGGCATGGCCTGAAGGGCGGGGAGGTGCCGGGACTTCACAATGCCGCCGGCACCGACGATGCCGACACGGATCCGCTTGGGGTCAGAACTCATGGGAGAACAGGGATGGGAAAAGGAAAAATGAGATTCTTGCTGTTGAAAAGGGATTGTCCAGAGGCGGATACGGTCCCAAACGACACTCTGGCCGCGGAAGAGGCTTTTCTGCCGACGATGTCAAAATTAGTTGACGATCTTCAGACTGCGATTAACCTCCCGACCCTTCTTTTCAACCCTAACCCTTTTCACAGTCATGGCCAGAGTTTGTCAAATCAGCGGCGCCCGTGTTACCTCGGGACACAAAATCCATCGCAGCGGTAAGGCCAAGAAAGAAGGCGGTATCGGTAAGCACATCACCAAGCGTGTGAAGCGCAAGATTTACCCGAACCTGCGTGACAAGCGCATCTTCGTCGCCGAACTGGGTCGCTGGGTCAAGGTCCGTGTGACCGCCCGTATCTTGAAGACCATCAACAAGGTTGGTGCTTTCAAGGTGCTCAAGGAAGCCGGTCTCGTCTAAGACGAAGGGCTCTTCCATGGCGGTTGACGCCATATTCAATCTTTTTGAAGCCGCGCTGTGGTTCGCCATCAGCGCGGTTTTCTTTTTTCGCGGCGTCTTCCGCGCAGGCGGTCAATCCGCGGAAACCCGGAGCCTGCGGCGGGAAATGTTCCTGCTCGCGGCGGCGTTTGCCGCCTTTGGGGTGAGCGATGTCATTGAATCCCGTACCGGGGCGTGGTGGGAGCCGTGGTGGCTGCTGGCTCTGAAGACGGCGTGTGTGCTGGTGTTTCTGCGCGCGTTCTGGCGGTACCGGGCAGGACTACGCGCCAGGAGAAAGCCGGAGGAAGCTGCGCTGACCAGAGAGGATGTGAAGGACGAGAGCGCTCCCTAGTGACGCACAGCTTGCACGCGGCGCATTTTGGCTTACATCACGCGCCCTATGCATTCTTTCCGCTACATTCAGGGTCGCCTGCACTGTGAGAACGTTGATTTGGAATCCCTCTCCGCCAAACACGGCACACCGCTGTATGTGTACAGCAAGGAGACCATCACGGATCACTACAAGCGGCTGGATGGAGCGCTCGATCGCCTGGACCACCTCATCTGCTATGCGGTAAAGGCCAACTCCAACCTCGCCATCCTGCAGACCATTGCGGATCTGGGCGGTGGTTTTGACATCGTTTCCGGTGGTGAACTCTACCGCGTGATCCAGGCCGGGGGCCGCGCCTCCCAGTGCACCTTTGCCGGGGTGGGCAAAACCCGGGCGGAGATCGAGTACGCCCTGCAGCAGGGGATCTACAGCTTCAATGCCGAGAGCGAGGCCGAGCTGCGCCAGATCAACGAGGTGGCTGGCTCCTTGGGCAAGAAGGCCCCGGTGGCCCTGCGCGTGAACCCGAACGTGGACGCGAAGACCCACAAGTACATCTCCACCGGCAAGAGCGAGAACAAGTTCGGAGTGGACTTCGATCGCATCCTCGATGCCTATGCGGCCATCGCGACGGAGTGCGAGCACCTCGAGATCCGCGGTCTGCAGATGCACATTGGTTCCCAGCTCACGAGCATCGACCCCTTCGTCGAAGCCGCGAAGAAGGTGGCCCCGCTGGTGGAGAAGCTCAAGGAGCGTCACCACATCAAGTTCTTCAGCATCGGTGGCGGCTTGGGCATTGTGTACCGCGAGAGCCTGGACAGCGGCGACCAGACCTGGTGGGGTGAGAAAGAGGAGGCTGAGCGCCCTCTCACCATCCAGAGCTATGCCGATGCCCTGGTGCCGATTCTTGAGCCCCTAAAGCTGCGCATCCTCCTGGAGCCCGGCCGTTTCATGGTAGGCAATGCGGGCGCGCTCCTCTCCAAGGTCCTCTATCTCAAGAAGGGCAACGCCAAGAAGTTTGTCATCGTGGACGCAGGCATGAACGACCTCATCCGCCCCGCCCTCTATGAAGGCTGGCACCAGATCACCCCCCTGCAAAAGGCAGAGGGTGCCGAGCTGGAAAAGGTGGACGTGGTGGGACCGATCTGTGAGACGGGCGACTTCCTGGCCCAAGATCGCGAGTTGCCCCCGGTGCAGGCTGGCGACACCCTGGCGGTGCTCAGCGCCGGTGCCTATGGCTTCACCATGGCGTCCAACTACAACTCCCGCCCGCTGGCAGCGGAGATCCTGGTGGACGGCTCTGAGGCCCATCTGGTGCGCGAGCGCCAGACGCTGGACGATTTGGTCCGCGGTGAGCACCTGGTGCAGAAGTAAGCCCTGGTTCCACGGGATTTTGACGAATTCTGACAAAAGAGGGGGTGCTACGGCACCTCCTCTTTTGCATCTGTGAAAGATCGCGGTGGAGTTTCCCGTGGCAGAGATTATGGAGACTGGCCCTTTGGGGGCAGTTCTGAACCCACAGACCAATCCCTGACCTCTCGACGAAGCGAAGCATGAACCTCACCCGTCCTATTCACACCTGCCTGCTGTTGCTGGGCCTTGTGGCCAGTCTTGGATTTGCGAGCGCCGCCTCCGCCCAGAGCCAGGAATACGTGATCGTCAGTGGTGGTCCGGCTCTGAGAAAGTGGGAGGACCTGCGCGCGCCTGGCACTCAGCATGATCGCTGGTGGGGCAATTTCATCCGTCCAGCCCGGGTACGCATTGAGGAGATCAAGAAACAGGACCCCAACGCGATGATCACCTGGCTGGTGTATCGCACCGCCTTCGTCACCCGCAGCACTGAAGACAATCGCGCCCTCACTCCGCTGGTGGAGAGTGTGCGGGACAAGTACGGCGTGCGCCTGATGTGGTTCGACAACGGCACCCAGCTGATCAACTACCTCAACGAAGGCCAGCCTCGTGGCCGGGTGAAGATTTGCAGCTTCGAGTACTACGGCCACAGCAACAAGTACTGCTTCATGTTTGACTACAGCAATCTGGTCTATGGCGTGTCCAAGTCCTGGCTGCATGAAAAGGATCTGCCGCGAATCCGCCGTGGTATTTTCACCAACAACGCCTTTTGCAAAAGCTGGGGCTGCCACACGGGCGAAAGCATGAGCCGGGCCTGGCGCAACGCGACCGGCATCCCCATGATCGGGGCCTACGGCAAAACGGACTACTCCAACCCGGTCCAGATCGAGCTGTCATTCGGCGGTCACTGGACCAATGGCTGATTGAGCGGCAGGGGAGCCAGGTGACGTAGACGCATGCCGCCCGCAGTTGAGCAGACCTTTCGAGCCTATGGCCCCAGCCATCTGGCAGCCCTGCTGGCGACGGCGCTGGTGGCAGCGGTGATGATCTGGGTGGCTCGTCGTGGTCACGGGAGCGCGCAGCGCATTCTGGAGTGGATCATGGCCGCGGCCCTTCTGGTGCAGTGGCCGGTGAGCTACGCCTTTTACGTCCACACTGGCACGCTCACGGTGGACAATCAGTACCCCTGCCACCTGTGCGATCTCTCCGCACTCCTGGGGGTGGTGGTGTTGCTCACCCGAAAGCAGTTTTTTTGTGAGTTGCTCTTCTTCTGGGGGCTGGCGGGCACCATGCAGGGCATGCTGACCCCGGCGCTTACCACAGATTTCCCCAGCCCGCGGTACTTTGCCTTCTTCCTGGCGCATGGCGGTGTGGTCGCCACGGCACTCTACGGGGTGCTTGGTCTGCGGCGCACCCCCCGAGCCAAGGCCAAGTGGGTGGCCTGGGGTTTGATCAATCTCTACGCCCTGGTCATCAGTGGGTTCAACGCTCTCACGGGAGCCAACTATGGCTTCCTCTGCCGGAAGCCCGCCACGGCCTCGCTCTACGATCTGCTGGGTCCCTGGCCCTGGTACATTGGCGCGGCGTCCTTGATGGCGCTGGTCATCTTTATCCTGCTGGATCTGCCCTTTGTGCGGGGCAGAGGGCGGGCCTCACGGGGGAAACGGTGAGAACCCGTCTCGGTATCGCGATTCCATCGCCACAAACTCGTCACGCGGTGATTTGTCTTTGCAAGCGTGCACGCTTCATGTAATTACGACCCGAAGATGCCAGACGAAGACACACGAAAGTTCAAGAGGGTCCTCATCAAACTTAGCGGCGAAGCCCTTCGTGAAGTCGGCAGTCATGACAACATCTCTCCGCCGATCGTTGAGAACATTGCCTCGCAGATCAAGGCGGCCCACCAGTCCGGTCTTGAGATTGCGGTGGTGGTCGGCGGCGGCAATTTCTGGCGGGGCATCAGCGCCAGCAACCGCGGCATGGAGCGCGCCACGGCAGACTACATGGGCATGCTGGCCACGGTGATGAACTCCCTGGCCGTCCAGTCCATGCTGGAGGGCATGGATGTGCCCACCCGGGTGCAGAGCGCCATCAAGATGGACAATGTGGCGGAGCCCTTCATCCGTCGCAAGGCCATGCGCCACCTCGAGCTCGGTCGGGTGGTCATCTTCGCCGCCGGCACTGGCAACCCCTTCTTCTCCACGGACACCACGGCCGCCCTGCGCGCCAGTGAGATCAATGCCGATGTCGTGCTCAAGGCCACCAAGGTGGACGGCATCTACGACAGCGATCCCAACAAGAATCCGAACGCCGTTCGGTATGAGCGTCTTAGCTATCAAGAGGCGCTCACCCGCCAGCTCAAGGTGATGGACGCCACCGCCTTCAGCCTGTGTCAGGAGAACAACATGCCCATCGTGGTGTTCGACATGAACGGTCCGGACAACATCCGGCGGGCTCTGACAGGCGAATCCATTGGCACGATCGTCAGCAACGACGCGTGACAATCCGGCCGGAGCGTGCTTTGCTGTCGGCCCGCTGGTGGCAGACTGTCGCCATGCCGGGCTTGATCAACTCGAACCTTACTGCATCCCATGCCCCTTGATACCGCCCTCCTCACTGCTGAGGAAAACATGACCAAAGCGGTGGAATACGCCATCCACGAGTTCGCTGCCGTCCGCACCGGCAAGGCCTCCCCGGCCCTTGTGGAAAACACGGACATCTGGGTGAACAGCTATGGCAGCAACATGAAGCTGAAGCAGCTGGCCATGATCTCCACCCCGGAGCCCCGTCTCATTCGCATCGAGCCGTTTGATCCCTCCACGCTGAAAGACATCGAGCGCGGCATCAATGCCTCCAATCTGGGTCTCAACCCCAGCGTCGAAGGCAAGGTGATCCGCCTTCCTGTGCCAGAACTCTCCACCGAGCGTCGCCAGCAGATGGTGAAGCAGGTGAAGGGTATGGCCGAAGACGCCCGCGTCCGCGTGCGCGCTGTGCGCCGTGAGTCCATGGAAGAGCTCAAGAAGCTCGAGAAGGCAGGCACCATCACCGAGGATGACTTGCATCGCGGTGAGAAGGAAGTCCAGACCTTCACGGACAAGAAGATCGCCGAGATCGATCAGCACGTCGTTTCGAAGGAAAAGGAAATCCTCACCGTGTGAGGCTCTTTCTGGTCTGGGTTGGGCAGGAGGAGCTGGCGGATTGGCGTCGGTGCCGGGCTGCCCTGCCTGTTGCATGTCCGCTTGATTTCCCATGTTCTCCGCTGGCAACTACCTGGACCTCTCCCGCACCATTCACGGGCTGCTCTTTGACGATGAGCAACCCGTTTGGAGCGCCCTGACTCGCATCGAGGGGTACCTGCAGTTCAAGCTCAAGCCTGAGATCCTGGGCGACATCTCTCCCAAGGCGACCCTCGGGGACCAGGTCTTCATTGATGAAGGCACCGTTGTCGAGGCCGGAGCCGTGATCAAAGGCCCCGCCTGGATCGGCAAGAACTGCCACATCCGCTCCGGCGCGTACATCCGGGAAAACGTCATCGTGGGCGATGGATGCGTCCTGGGGAATTCGTGCGAGTTCAAGAACTGCATCCTGTTCGACAACTGCGAGGTGCCCCACTTCAACTACGTGGGAGATGCCGTCCTCGGCTACAAGGCCCACCTTGGCGCAGGTGTCATCCTCTCCAACGTCCGTCTCGACCGCGCTCCGGTCGTGGTCCACCACGGCAGCGAGCGCATCGCCACGGGATTGAGGAAATTCAGCGCCGTTGTTGGTGACCACGCTGAAGTGGGCTGCAACAGCGTCCTTAGTCCCGGTACCCTGATCGGAAGGCGCAGCATCGTCTATCCCTGTGCGAATTTCGCTGGCGTCCTGCCGGAGTCGTCGATCCTGAAAGTGCGCCAGCAGCACGAAGTGGCGGAACGCCGGTAGTCCAGTAATTTGGTGAACCATTGGGCGCATTCGTGTGCGGAACTGTATGGAGTCCAGCCTTCAGGCTGTGTATTTTCATTCAGGAATTGAACGCGCGCCCGGCTCCCGTCCAAGGAGCGGCGGTTTGTGCATCGAGACAACCGCCGATGGTCGAACAGAGTGAGGGGGGCCGCAGAAGACTGAAAGTACTCATGGCCCGTCCGTTTCGCATGGTTGGGGGAGAGGACTGCATCCTTAAGCGCCTCATTCTCCTGTAGATGTTGTGCGAAATTCTTCACCCATGCTCAAACACTGTCACCATCTTGAAGCGCCTGCAGAAAGAAGGCGGCTACCAAGTGGTGGCCAGACACGGCACCGAGGATGAAGTGATCCCCGTGGCGATGGGGCGCAAGCTGGGTCAGTTATTTCCTGATGTTGTGAAGTATGAGGATATTAAGGGGGCGCGGCACCACGGATACGGACAAGGTGCACGCGGCGCTGGAGATGGTGAGATGAGGGGGCAATCGGGGATATTTAGCCAATTCGAAGCGAAATTAGGTCGGGCGTTGCCCAGCCGGATTGTGCGAATAATTTATCATTCTGCGAGTTGATATAGGTTAAATGCTGATGTATATAGGTAAAAAACGTATGTTCTCAATTAGACATCTTTGCGAGTGTTGGTTCCCTTCTTATTCTGTTGGAGGAAGACTTTCCCGAAAGCCGGTTGAAAAAATCATCTATATTCAATCACAAATAGGCCAAATTCTAATCGGCCTATTGATATCTTTGCTGCCGGTCTCTCTTTGCGGGCAAAATTCTGGGGAACAACAACGAGTGTCTGCGGGTTCCTCTGCATCGGCAGTAATCGATCACCTGGGAAGAGTTTGGACTTGTGGGGGTAACACACATGGTCAGTTGGGAAACAACTCATTGGTAGCATCTGCCGCCCCAGCTTTGTCTCTGATGGCTGACGCTGTCGCAGTTTGTACCAGAGGCGACTCTATGATTGCTCTGAAAGAGGATGGGACGGTGTGGACTTGGGGAGCGATCGGAGCTGTTCATCTGGGCAACTTGTCGAGCGCTTCCAGTTCAATCCCACTCGAGGTGCCGGGATTGACCGACGTAGTGAAAATTGCTACAGGCGGCACCCATTTTCTCGCCTTGAAATCTGACGGATCGGTCTGGGCTTGGGGCCTCAATTACTTTGGAAAACTGGGGGATGGCTCGCAAAATTGGCGCCCCCTTCCCTTCCAAATTCCAGGACTGTCGGATGTGACCTCTATCGCAGCAGGTGCCGAACACAGTATGGCCTTGAAAAGCAATGGGGATGTACTTGCATGGGGCGCAAACAGTTCCGGAGAGTTGGGCGATGGTACAAACACTATGCGGTTGTCGCCAGCGCTTGTTGCAGGTGCCCATGCGGCAGTGGCCATCTCAGCGGGAGGATCTAGTAGTGCCATGATCGATAGCGCTGGCGTTGTCCTTGTTTGGGGGGCACGCTTTCCATACAGTGCAAATGTTCCACAGTCGCTACACGGCCTGGAGGGGGCGGTTTCGGTCTCCTGCGGAAGTGGTTTTGGATTCGTCCGCTTAAACGATGGCAGCTATTGGGCTTGGGGTGCTAATCAATATGGCCAATTGGGCGTGGCCGCACCGATGGCGTCGATGAGTGGAACACCATATACAAATTCACCCGTTAGAATATCAGCAGATCGCCCGCTAGTATCGATCGATGCGGGCCCGCTCAACGCTATTGCTGTGGCGGATGATGGTACAATCTGGAGTTGGGGAAAGAAGCAGGATTTGCTCGGACGTCTATTCATTACAAACACGGCCGATCCGGTGTATTCCTTGGGCGACGTGCGCTACAGTCAACTTGCTGCGGGAGGTCAACATGGAGTTGCGTTGGACAAATCAAGTGAAATCTGGTCCTGGGGCGGCAACGGTTCTGGTCAGCTGGGACGAGGGCACAAAGTTGACATCGATAAAGCCGAAAAGTTGCCCGATTTTAGTGGCATAAAATCGGTTACAGCAGGGGTGGATCGATCACTGGCGCTCAAGCAAGATGGGACGATCTGGGCTTGGGGTGCCAATCCGCGTAACATATTGGGCACTGGTATGGTTTCGCCAACTCTCGATTCTCCTGCGCAAGTCTTGGATCTTCTGGATGTTGAGGCGCTCTATGGCGGATACTATCGTTCGCTGGCGAAAAAACGTGACGGCACGTTTTGGGAGTGGGGCATAAGGTCAACTGTCATAAGTCAAGTGATCGGGTTGCTCAATGCAAAGGATGTTTACGTAGGATATGATCACTATGTGGTGGTAGACACAGGAGGCCAACTTTGGACTTGGGGAGATAATGCTTCAGGTCAACTTGGAAACGGATCAACAACGGCTCAGACAACTCCGGCTGCAATCAGCATGAGTGGGCTCGTATCGAAAGCTGCAGCTGGGAGAAATTTCTCGCTAGCAAGGTTGTCAAACGGGACTGTATGGGCGTGGGGAAACAACCAATACGGTCGATTGGGGGTGGCCGTCGCTCCTGGCGCCACTTCGCCGCAGCAATTGTCTGGCATTGCTAATGCGGTGGATGTATTCGCAGGGGGGTGCCACAGCTTGGCAACAACAAGCGCCGGAGGCCTCTACGTTTGGGGGCGGAACGATCGAGGACAGCTCGGCACGGGAGATTACGTCGATCAGCCAACTCCAACACTGTCGGCCTTCTCGGGCCGAGTAAAGTCAATTAGCGCCTCGGACTCTGCCACTTTGGTATTGAAGGAAGATGGGACCCTTGCTGCATGGGGGGCGACTGACGTTAATCAGATAGGGGAGAGTGTGAATGCTCGCTCCAACGCTCTGCCGGATCTGGCATATTCTGATGTTAACACTTTCTACGCGCGCCCTGAGATCGAAATCATAGCGCCATCAACGGATGTAACGGTTCTAGTGGGAGATTCTGTTTTGATCCATGGTGAATTCGTGAATGCTGCACAAGCGCCTCATACGATGGCATTCTACCAGTACGGCGTACTTATTGGAGAGGACGATTCGGCACCATTCGTTTTGAACTTTAGACCTCAAACGTGGGGAAAATTTGTGGTGCATGCAGTCGGCCGAGATTCTTCAGGAGCTCCCAGCGCGTCTTCGAATTCTATCGTGGTCAATGTTCCCTATGATGGTGACAGTGACGGGCTTCCTGATTGGTGGGAAATTCACTATTTCAACAGTCTTGGTGCTGCTTTCGGAGGGGATCCTGATCGTGACGGCTATTCGAATGGCCAGGAGTACGCCGCGGGCACTGACCCCTTGGGCATGTCTGCCCCAAGCGTACCGTCAGGAACTGTTCCCGCCATTCCATGGGTTGGGAATCAACCTGGAACCAATTCAGGAGGTCCGGGTTCTGGCGCGAACCTTCCAAGCGCCGTCGCCCCGGGCTCCCCTGAGGTCGCTTCGTTTGAGGATATCACTGCGCCGCCGCTAGGACCAAGCGGCAAAGGCGAGGTTCTCGAGCTTCAGTACCAAATGGGTTTGCGCACTTTTTTGAGGGTTGACTATGATTTCGTAAACGGATGGAACGACACCTTTTGGGCTGATTGTACGCTGTGGGTTGATCCTACCAATGTCGTGCCCCCTGGCACTATCGGCGATGGAACCATTCTTCCGATGTACATGGGTGCGACTTGGAGCGAGGTGGGAGATGAGACGAATGGACGTGTTTCGGAGGCTCTCTCCAATCGTGCCGACTACAGTGAACCTTCTCCGATTTACGAAGAGGAGGGTAATCCCTTTACCGAACTCATTGGCTGGAACACAAGGACGGAGTATCAGTATACCGAATGGAAAAATGTTCGTGCGGCACTTCCGGAGCCTGCCAGCCGGTGGCGCTACTACTATTACAACAAGGTAAGGTACACGGACCTTGATCCCTACGGTGCCCCCGAGATTCTTGAGAAAGTCACTCTGATTATCCCCCCCGGTGAGACATTCAGTGCGCAGCAAGTTGAGCTCAAGGCCAAGGATAGCACGTTGATGGATCGCGGTGAGTTTGAGCATCTCATCTTGGATCCCATCGACTCCAGCGGCGACTCGGCGCCCGGCTTTCAGATCTCCGCATCGGATGCTGCTGGTCCCTCCTATCGCAAGGTGGGTCTCAACGGCATGCCGTTGTCAGACAGCAAACCCCAGAGCAAGGACGAGAGCGGAGAACTCCCTGAGGAAACGTTTGTTGATGCCTTTACGCGCCAGCTCAATCATGTCGTCAGCGATGTGTACTCGGCGGCGGACAGCAGCCTGCTGCCCCTCGTGGTGCGCCGCAGCGCCAGGGAGCACACGTGGAACTTGCGCAGCGGGCTGCGTCCCTCGGAATTTCCGGACGCCCCGTTCGGCCCGGGCTGGTCCTCCAATCTGTGTGCCAACATTCGCTTTGAAGACAACTTCCGCAAGGCGGTGGTGACCGATGAACAGGGGGCGAGCACTGTGTTCTACCGTTCGCTGCCCACCTTGCTCCCCGAAGAACCGGGCGATCCTCACGTCTGGATTCACTCCCGCGAAGAAAAGCAGGATGCCCGCACCGCCTACGACACCCTGGAAACCCTCCGAAATGGCAGCAACCAGGTGGTGGGGTTCAAGTACAGCAAAAAGTACGGCACCGTTTGCACTTATGAGCTGACCCCCATCATCCAGAAGTTCAGCAGTGACCGCGAGGATGGCAGCTACAAGGCGCTGGAGTTGCGCTATGCCAGGCTGACCAAGGCAGAGGATCGCTGGAACAACGAGATTCAATACACCTATCCTTCCAACACCACGCTGATCCCGAACAAGATCCACGACCCGGACCGCCCCAACCAGGTGGTCACTCTCACGCAAAACAACGGGGTGGTCACCGCCGTGCGTGGTCCCTCGGGTGAAACGGTGTCCTACTCCTACACGCTCCTGAATGCGGGCGACGATCAGGCCCGCTGCCTGACCTCCGTTCAACGAGGCGGGAACAGCGTGCAGTATGCTTACCAGACCGTCATTGAATCCACTCCTCCAAGTGATGCGGACCCTGACGGGCCTCCGGCCCCGGATCACCGGCACCTCAATGTCGTGGGGATCACGGATGAACGGGGTGCCGACTATGACTTTGAGTACGAGTTCAATCACGGCAACAAGTACCTGGAGGTCTCCGGTGCCGCGTTTCGCCTCCGCAGTCAGTTGGGCCTGCCCCGGTTGCTGAAAAAGATCACTCTGCCTGACAACGCGGTCGTCAACGTCAGCGGGACCCGCGACATCCGGACCCAGGCCAATGCCACGCTCAGCACCGCGGACATTCAGACAATCGTCAGTGGGGCCTGCGGCACCTACACTTTCACCTTCACGCTGCCGGATGTGTTTGTGCCTCTCCAGAATGATCCCGGAAAGGAGCAGGACCCGTACAGCAAGCAGCTCACCGTCTTCTTCAGCCGCATGGAGATCGACACCCCGGAAGGAGACGAGGTCTACAACTTCGACTTCGACCACGGCATGGCGCTCAGCTCGGCCACGGATATTAGTGGAAACACCACCACCTTCCATTATGGCACCGTGGGATCCAACGGCCTGGGCTGGGATGATCCCATCCAGCAGGTCAATGCCCTGGGCAAGAGCCGGTACTTCACCTATGACAATGACACCCGGGTCATGAAGTCAATGACCGATGAGCGGGGCACGCTGACCAGCTACACGATTCAATCGGGCACCGGACTGCGAACCAAGGAAACCATCAGCAAGGGTGTCTCGACCCTGAAGGTCACTGACTTCGACTACGGTGCTGGTGGCTTTGCCGGGTTCCTGGCCAAGACTACCGTGCAGAGCACCACGGCCACCGGGGGCGACCTGATCACTGAGTACACCCCCGATGCCAATGGCCGGGTCCAGAAGGAATCGGTCACGGCCGGAGGTGGCATCGAACTGGTCACCAGCTACACCTACACGGGCAACGGCAGCAAGAAGACCGTCACCAATCCGCGCGGGCACACCACCACCTTCACCTACGACGCCCAGAGCCTCCGGCTCACGGGCGTGGAGAACCCCGACAGCACCACGCGCACTCTGGGCTACGACGCCCATGGCAACCTCACCAGCGAGGTCAATGAACGCGGGGTCACGACCACGCACGAGTATGACTCCTTGAACCGGCGCAAGAAGTCCACCGTGGACATGGATGACGGGGCCGACCTGGTGAGTGAAACCACCTACACGGCGCTGAACCTGCCGCACACGGAAACCGACCCGCGCGGCACGGTCACCACCCACACCTATGACGGCATTGGCCGTCGTCTCACCACCACGGTGGGCAGCGGCGGGGACGCCCAGACCACGACCTACACCTACGGGGCCAACAGCGGGGGCAGCGTCTTTGATGTGAGCGGGTTCAAGCCCACCACCATCACCGATCCCCGTGGCAAGGTGACCACCATCACCTATGACGACCTCTACCGGCCCACGGTCAAACAGGCGCCGGAAGGCAACACCGTCACCACCACCTATGACGACGCGGGCAACCCCGAGGAGGTCAAGGATGCGCTCAACCGCATCACCAAGACCACCTTTGACGGCCTGAACCGTCCCACCAAGGTGGAGTATCCCGATGCCACCACCCGGCACTCTTACTACACACCCTCCGGCCTGGTCTGGAAGGTGGTGGATGAGCTGGGTCGTGAAACCCTCACCCAGTATGACCGGGCCGGTCGGGCTGTGGAGGTGACGCTGCCTGAGGTCAACGGAGTCAGCCCAGTGACCAAGACCGCCTATGACGCCAATGGCAATGTCATTGCCGTGCAGGATCCTCTGGGGAACATCGTCACCACGGTTTATGACAACCGGAACCGCCCCACCAAGGTGACCTCCCCATACATCTGGGATGCCCTGGAGGGCCAGTGGTCCCGGCCGGAGGTGAACACCACCTATGACGCCGGAGGCAACGTGCTCACGGTCACCGACCCTCTGGGCAAGGTCACCACCAAGACCTACAACAACGCCGGCTGGGGACTCACTGTGACCAATGCCCTGGGCCAGGTGACCGCTTCCACCTACGATCGCAACGGCAACGTCAAGACGGTGACCGATGCGCTCAACCGCGTCGTGACCAACACCTATGACATCCACAACCGCCTCACCGAGACGGAGGACGCGGAGGAGCAGATCACCGGGTTTGGATATGACAAGAACGGCAACCGGACCTCGGTGACCGATCCGCGGGGCAAGGTGACCACGTTCACCTATGACGACTTGAACCGGCTGCTCAAAGAAACGTTCCAGGAGGGCGTGTGGACCGAGCGGCACTACGATGCCCTTCGTGAAACCTCCCGGGAGGACAGTGCGGGGCGTGAGTTCACCTTTGGGTATGACCTGCGAGACCGTCTCACCACCACGACCTGGACGGTGGGTGGCAGCCCGGTGGTGCGCACCCGGGTCTATGATACTGCGGGCCGTCTCACCGATGTGACCGAGACCGGGCGTCCCGAGGCCACGGTGGGCTACACCTATGATGCCCTTGACCGGGTGGCCACGGAAACCTCCCAGGGCCTCACGCACACTTACACCTATGACCTGGGTGGGCGCCGGACCGGGACTGCCCTAGGCACAGGCAAGACCATTGCCACCACCTACGACAGCCAGGGCAAACCGCTCACGGTGACCGAGGGCGGGCGCACCACGGTTTATCATTATGACCTGACCAGCCGGGCGGTGGCCCAGACCCAGCCCAACGGGTTATGGCAGTACAACGCTTATGACGACCTGGGGAGGTTGGAATCGCGCCAGACCTACACCAGCACCGATGTTCTGCAGGCCCAGTTCCTGTGGACCTACGATGCGGTGGGCAATGTCACCGTGCAGTCAGAGCGCTGGCCCGGAGAGGGTACGCGGGGCGCGGGCTGGCGCAGCACCGTCATGGTGTATGACGCCACCAACCGGCTCACGGGTGAGGCCATGGCCCAGCCCGGTTCCCCGGTGATCACCACGGGTTATGCCTATGACACCGGCAGCAACCGCAGCGTCAAGCTGGTGAGCACGGACGGCACCCTCACCACCAAGACACTCTACACCTACAACCACTTCAACCAGCTCACGGACTGGTCGGAGGAGGACGGCCTGGGCGCGGTGACCCGCGAGGCGGACTTGACCTATGATCTGGCAGGCAATCGCGCCACCCAGACGCTGACGGTCACCGGGCAGTCCGCCCAGACCACCACCTACCACTGGGATGCAGAGAGCCGCCTGGAAGGCGTGACCCTCCCCAATGCTGACGAGCATGAGTATGGCTATGATTACCGCACCCGGCGCATC
>NZ_BATQ01000018.1 GCF_000739635.1 Verrucomicrobium sp. BvORR034
CGTAGGTACCCAGGGTTGACTCGCTTAGAGCTCGTCCAACCACTGGGCTGTGCTAGAAATCCCCTTCGGGGATTAACTGCGGACTGAGCAGGAGTTGGTTCGTTCTCCTCACGTCGACAACTACGGCCGGTGTTGGGGGGTGCACGGCAGAAGGAATCCTCAAACACCTTCTGTATCCGCACCCAGCCCGATGGCTCACGCCCCAACTCCCGCCCACTGGTGCTTGATCACCAACCACCCAGCGCCCCTGTAGTTGTCGACGTGAGGAGAACGCACCAAACGCGCGACCGACCTGCACACGGGTGTTTTTGGGGAGCGCAGGCGGCTCGCCTGCCACAAGGGCGGCCCCGCCCGCGTAGCACATCGTTATCCGGTGGAGGCCCTCTTTTTGTTCCAGCCACCTCACCTGCCCGGCGGGCCGCCGGGCTGAAGCAGGCGAGCCGCCTGCGCTCCCCTTCGCGAATCCGTTGCTAGGGGGGAATGGTGATGGTCTGACTGCCTACCGCACCGCGAGGTTCCTTGGCAGGCACTAGCCGAAGCGTCTGCAAGTTTCGCCTCTCTCCGATGGTGCCAAGTTTCGACAGATTCAGGCACCATTGATCCGCCCTTCCCTTTCCACCTTGGCTTGGGAAACCCGACGACAAACCCAAGCTCCTGTGCGAAAAACGTCTGGCCACCCTTTCCGTCTTCGCCTTATGAAAATCACTCTTGTGAGCGGCACGAACCGCCCCGGCAGCAACACCCGAAAAATCGTCAGCCAAGTCGCCAGCCTCTACGCTGAGCTGGGCCAGCCGGTGGACATTCTCGATCTCGCCGAGCTTCCCCCCGAGATTTTCCATCCCTCTTCCTACGCCAGCAAGCCTGCCTCCTTCTCCCGGTTCAGCGACGCCGTCCTGGCCAGCGACGGCCTTCACGTGGTGACGCCGGAGTACAACGGCAGCGTTCCTGGCGTGCTAAAGTATTTCATCGACATGCTGAAGTTCCCCGAGAGCTTTCAACATCGCCCTGTGGCCTTCACCGGACTCGGTGCGGGCATGTGGGGAGCCCTTCGCCCCGTGGAGCAACTCCAGGCCATCTTTGGTTACCGCAATGCCTTCGTGTTCCCGGAGCGGGTCTTCATGCCCGGCGTGAACTCGCTGCTCGGCGATGATGGCACGGTGATCGATCCCGATGTGGTCGCCCGCCTCAAGTCCCAGGCTCAAGGCTTCTTGAACTTTGTCACCAAGCTCAAGGCCTGATCGCCGCGTGATTCTCGAACCTCGTCTTGATGGCAAGACTGGGCCAACTTTTTGGAATAAAGGCCTGCTAATGGGTCACCAACCCACTACCCTCGAACGTAAGCACTCCCACCTATGAAATTCCTTCAGCTCAACTTCATTCCCCGCAGCACCGATCTCGGCCTCCTGGTCCTCCGACTCTGGCTCGGTCTTTCCATGGGAGTGCTTCACGGCCTCGTCAAAGCCCAGAACTTTGACAGTAGCCTGTCCCAGTTCAAATCCGTGATCGGCCTGGGGGCCAAACCAGAGCTCATGCTGGCCCTCTTTGCCGAACTGGTCTGCTCCGTGCTGCTGGTCTTGGGACTCTTTACCCGCGTGGCCGCAGTGTTCCTGATCGTCACCATGGCCGTGGCCTTCTTCGTGGCCCATGGAGCCGTGCTCTCCGGCGCAGGCAGCGGCGAGCTCGCCTTTATCTACCTCGCCGGATTTGTGACCCTCTTCTTCACCGGCGCTGGCAAGTTCTCGGTGGACTCCAAGCTGGGCGGGCGCTGATTCTCGCGATCCTCTTCAAACGAAAAACGCCGGTGGCTGCAGACCACCGGCGTTTTTTTGTGAATGGGTTTCGGGAAAGAACCGCGTTGGGAAGTTACTTTTTCTTCACCGCGGAGAACACACGGGCCACGGGGTCAAACACGCAGGTGAAGTCTTCCACCTCGAACCGCTTGCCATTGAGCGTGCCTTTGCCGCTGATCGCCAGGAAGGCTTGCGGACCGTCTTTGCTCCAGCCCACGCAGCGCAGGTAGCTCCGGTCCAGAAAGGTGTCCTTGATCTCCTTGCCGCCCTCGATCTGTGCGGCCAGGCGCTGCACGGCGAAGTCAAAGTCGAACTCCTTCACCTCCTTGTAGGTGAGGCCGGTGGAACGCTTGAAGAGGCGCACCGTCGTTCCCAGACTGCTGCCGCCATCGGTGACGAAGAGCCAGCGGTCATCGGAGGAGAAGTGCACCTTCAGCGCGCCCAGCCCTACCAGGTCGGCCACCTTGGCACCGGTGCCGCCATGCGCCCAGGAGACGAAGAGTTCGCCGCCATCGCTGGTGGAGCGGGCCACCCATACCAGATCTTTGGTGGAGGATTTGCCATCGACGGTATCAGCCTGCACCTGGACGGGCAGGAGAGCAGAGAGAACCGCAGCAGCGGCCATCGCAAAAAGGGAGAGTGTTTTCATGGATCAGTCGGGATGATGTGAAGAGGGGGACAAGCTCTGATTGTGCAACGCAGGCCCTGTGTGACAAAAAACCTGCGTTGCCATCCTCGACGATCATTTGGCCAGTTCGCGCAGCAGATGCTGGTTGAGCCGGATGCCTGCTTCAAAGTTTGCCACCGGATAGTTTTCATTCGGCGCATGAGCCTGGCAGTCGGGCAGCGCCAGACCCAGCAGAAGGGTATCCACGCCCAGTACATCGCGGAAGGCCTGCACGATAGGGATGCTGCCGCCTTCACGGATCAGGGCGGGTTTGCCTCCAAACGTGGCTTCCAGGGCGTTCTGTGCGGCCTGACCAAAGGGAGAAAAGGGATCCATCAGGTACGGCTGGCCGGTATGACCCAGCTCGATTTCCAGATTCACACCGGGAGGGGTGTGCTGGCGAAGGTGGGCTTCTACTTTGGCAAGAATGTCCTCTGGGTTCTGATCAGGTACCAGACGGAAGCTGAATTTGGCAAAAGCGGATCGCGGGATCACTGTCTTCGAGCCTTCGCCCTGATAACCTCCCCCGATGCCATTGATCTCGGCTGTCGGCCGCGCCCAGCGGCGCTCCATGTCAGAATAGCCCGCTTCCCCAAAGAGCTCCGGCACTCCGGTCAGCTTCTGCGTCTCCGCGGCGGAGTCTCCCAGCTTGGCCCAGGACTCCCGTTCCCAGTCGGCCAGCGGTCGCACGGCGTCGTAGAAGCCCTCCACCGAGACCCTGCCTTCAGGATCGTGGAAGGTGGAGAGGATCCGAGCCAGCGCCATGTTGGGGTTGGCCACCGCTCCGCCAAACAGGCCGGAGTGCAGGTCAATCCCGGGACCGCGCACCGTCACTTCCACGCAGGCAATGCCCCGCAAACCATATGTGAACGTGCCCTTGCCCTTCGCCACCATCCCTGTGTCGGAGATGGCCACCACATCGCATTTGAGCAGTTCCTTGTTGGCCAGCAGGAAGGGTTTGAGGTTGGGGCTGCCAATTTCTTCCTCACCTTCAATGAGAAACGTCAAGTTGACGGGCAGGTCGCCGTGCTCCCGCAAGGCCTGTTCCACTCCGCACACATGGGCCATGAACTGACCCTTGTTATCAGCGGATCCGCGGCACATGATGCGGTCGCCTACCAGGGTGGGTTCGAAGGCCGGAGTCCGCCATTCGCCCAAAGGCTCTGCTGGCTGCACGTCATAGTGACCGTAGATCAACACCGTGCGGCGGTCTGGGCGATGTTCGTTCTGGGCGATCACCACCGGATGCCCTGGGGTCTCATGCAGACTGGTCTTCAGCCCCATGCGGCTCAGCTTTTCCACCAGCCAGTTGGCGCAGGCGCGGGTGTCATCACGCCGGGAGGAGTCGGTGGAGACGCTGGGGAAGCGCAATACCGTGAAAAGATCTTCGAGGGGAGTGCTCATGGAAAGGTAATGGTAGAAGGGCGGCAGCCGGGACGGAATCAGTTGGGGTAAAGCATACCTGCGGGGCGGTCACCGCGATAGCGCTGGAAGTTTTCGTACGCCATCATGCCAAGCAGGAGGGTGGTGAAGGTACTGCCACGGGACAGCATCCAAAGTGCGAGTACGGCGGCTCCGATGATGCCGACCAGATAGGTGACTTTTTCCATGCGGGGTCCAAGGAAATGCAGCAGCACCTTGCCACCATCCATTGGATAGATGGGGAAAAGATTGAAAACGCCCCAGACGATGCTGACCCACGCGAACGCCTTCAGGAAATCGACGACAAACTGCGAGTCTCCACTGCTCATCTTGAGGAGTTTCCATGCGAGGAGCCCCAGGAGTATCTGGATGACGGGACCGGCCAGGCTGATCTTGATGTGCTGAGGGCGGGAGAATCCACGGTCCGAAATCGCGAGCCCACCAAGGGCTACAAGCATGATCTGCACCCTGCCGCCGTACCGGCGTTGCAGGAAGGCATGGCCCAGTTCGTGGATGATGATGGAGATCAGAGCTGCCAGGACAAAAGCGAGCAGGTACTGGAAATCCTCCGGCGACTTGGCCAATGGCTTGCCGCTCAAAAACACTGCCGTCACCCAGAACATCCAGTGAATGGCAATCGGGAATCCAAATAGGGAAAATCGAATCATAGTTGAACCTCAAAAGGATGGCTACGAATGCAACCAGATTGCGGCCATGGGCAATATTCCTTGGGAATATTCCACCGTTCGTTCGTCTTACAGGGGTAGAGCAGGGATGCTAAGCGCGGTTTGTTTGAACCGCCGGCTTGCAATCCCGATCAGAACCAGTTCATCCTTTCGTATTCTACCCATGTCCACTGTTCGCCCATACCCCATCGCCGCCGTCCGGGGCAGTGTCCTCGCTCACGCCGCCCGCGCCCTGACCCTGGTTGCCGGCCTTTCCCTCGCCACCATGTCCCAAGCTGCAGAACCTGAGAAAAAGGAAGAACCCAAGTCCGAAGCCGCCGCCAAACCTGACGCCGCCGGACCCCGCGCCCCCCTTCCGACCAAGGAAGAGCTCAAGCAGAAGCTCACCCCCGTCCAATTTGCCGTCACCCAGCAGAGCGGCACGGAACGCCCGTTCACGAACGAGTATGACCATCACTTCGAGGAGGGCATCTACGTGGACATCGTCTCCGGAGACCCGCTTTTCTCCTCCAAGGACAAGTTCGACTCCGGCTGCGGCTGGCCTGCATTCACGAAGCCGATCAACGACAAAGAGGTCAAGGAACTCGCAGACAACACCCACGGCATGGTCCGCACCGAAGTCCGCTCCAACCGCGCGGACTCCCACCTGGGTCATGTTTTCAATGATGGCCCCAAGGACAAAGGTGGCCTTCGTTATTGCATCAACTCCGCCTCCCTGCGCTTCATCCCCAAGGCCAAAATGCAGGAGGCTGGTTACGGTGGGCTGCTCCATCTGTTTAATGACACCAAGCCCAAGACGGAAGCCACGGCGGCAGCTGCCAAGACCGAGGAAGAGAAGAAGAAGTAACGCGTTCCCTGGGGTGTTTCCCCACTGATCAAGGCCCTGTCGTGCTCTCAGCATGATGGGGCTTTTTTGGTTTATGCCTTCGGCATGGTGACGCACCTGCTGGCGGATCCGACAGGCTATGCTACGGTTTTGCCATGAGATCCGAGATCAAGGAGCCGCCAAGTGGAGAATTGGTGCTGCGTTCTCCCTTGCCGCCGGAAGTTTGCGTGGCGCGCATCAAGCAGTTGATCTGTACAGACTGGGCGGGCTGGGCCGATGGCCCGGAAGCCCTGAAGCGCCAGCCCTTCACTGGCTCGATCAATCTCCGGTGATTTCGTCTCGCCAAGAGGCTCACTTATCAAAACTCCTTTAACCCTGTGTTCATTGGCACCCTAACACCGGATGGCAAAGGCACGGTGATCCGGGGTACGGTGGGTTTGGATCCGGGATCGGCTGCCATGTTTCTGCTCCTTGGGCTGGGGGCTGGGGCTGGGGCGGGGGCGCTCTTGATCTTTGCAGTGCGTCAGTTCCTCGAGGGCCATCGGGTGGCGGGAACCCAGTTGGCGGCTGCCGCCTTTCTGCCCGGGGTCTTCGCCTTTGCGGGAGTCGCCCTTGCGCGGGTTCGCTATAGCCCGGAGACAGGGGAGGCGGTTTTTATTCTGGACTGTCTCTCACAGCATTTGGAAGCCGATGCCAGTGCCGGTGTTGAGGATGGCACGGTGGCGGATTCAGCAGTGCGGCGGTAATCGAACGGAGAAACTCATTACCGTGTCACAATCGCTGGCATTTTCCGATGCATGTCTTGTCGGGGGAGATCCCCGTCTGCCAACGCCGTGCTTCCATCCCGCTCAATTGACTCCTCTGCGCCGCTGCCTCTGGCAGAGGGCGACCGTATCGCCATGCGTCCTGGCTGGCATGCCAGGTTTCACCGGTTGATCGCCTGGCTCTATTTCGACCGCGTCACTGTGACAGGGCGGGAACATCTGCCCGGATCTGAGGAAGGCCCTGTGTTGTTTCTGTGCCTGCACCGGAACGGCGCGGTGGATGCATTTGTCTATCACGCCCTCCTGGCCCCCACCCGGTTCATGGTATCGGTGCAACTGTGCCGGAGCTGGTTTGGGCGGCTGTTCTTTTCCGGGATCGAAGTGGTGAGGGACAAGGATCGGGCCAAGACGCCGGACGCAGACCGGATCAACCAGCAGGCCATGCAGGAATGCCAGGACCTGCTTGCGCGAGGGGGGCGGCTGACGATTTTCCCAGAAGGCACCAGCACGCTCGGCCCCCGGCACCTTCCCTTCCGGGCGGGGGCTTCACACCTGATCCTGGAGCACTTAAAAGCAGGGCGCAGTGACCTGAAGATCATCCCCTTGGGCATCCACTATGAAGAGCCCAGCCTCTTCCAGCGCCGCGTCGAGGTGGTCATCGGGCCGCCAGTGTCGCTGGATTTCGAGGAGTCAACTTCAGACCGCCGCCGGCTTCTCGCCATCAAGGAGCGTACCTCGGCCGCTCTGGAAGTCGTTGGCATCAATGTCGCGACGGAGCAGGAACAGGAGGATGTTCAGCACATCGCCTTCGCCCTCACCTTGGGGACGCAGCACGAGTACTTTGCCATGATGAAGCGGCTGGAGCGCGGCATCCCGGCCCCGATGCTGGAAGCCTGGCGTGCTTTTCAGCAGGCCATCCGCGACCGGCAGGCCGCCATGCCCGGCCTGCCGTTGGTGTTGTATCAAGGCATACCTCTTTTCCCCATCAAACCTGTGCCGGTGTACGTCACCGCGTTCTTCCTCTTTGGCACGCTCTGGTTCCCAGGGGTGTGGCTCAATCTTCCACCGTTGCTGCTGGGGTGGCTGGCCGCCCGGAAAATGGCCGATGATCTCAATGTGGTCAGTCTGTGGAAGATCATGGTGGGTGTGCCCGCCTTCCTCCTTTGGGGTGCCCTGGTGGTGCTGATCGCCCTGCTCAGCGGGCACCCAGCCTTTGCTCTGATGTACGTCGTGGCAACCCTTGTTTCCCAACAACTCACCCATCGTTTTCAGAAGGTGGCCATCGCCGTCAACAATGCCCTCCGGCATCCGGAACTGCGACGCCAGGCGCTTGTGTTTCACGAACAATTGATTCGGGAGGTTGACCGCTCATGACCCGGCTGGATTCCTGGAGAATCCTTCCCCATGAAATCGCCTTCGCCCTGTTCTGGATTTCTGGAACCGTGCGGCTGGTGATGAGGCAGGGGTGGGGGGGTGATGCGATTCTCTTTACCAGCCTTTTGCTGGTCAGCGGCGCGTTGATCCTGTTGTCACTCCGGCTGCCGCACCGGCGGTGGACCATGTACCTGAGGCTCCTCTATTTCCCCCTGGCGATCAATCTGACCTATGCGGCCATCCGCACGGCTGTGCCTGCCATGACGACCCGTCGCTGGGACCTGGCTTTGCAAAAGTGCGATGAAACACTCCTCGGTGGGCACCCCTCCCTCTGGCTCCAGTCCTGGGTGAACCCTTGGGCTACGGAGATCCTCAGTTTTTGCTACCTCACCTTCTTCGCGGGCCTGCTGCTGAGCTGGATCCACTATTATCGTCGGGATCTCGGCCTTGCCCGCCTTTTCACGGCGGGATTTTTCACCGTGTACGGGCTGGGATTTCTAGGTTATACCCTCATTCCTGCCGCTGGACCGCATTTGGACCCCGCTTTTGCCGCCCGCTACACCGTGCCGCTGGAGGGCTGGGTGTTCACCAAGTGGAATGCTGCCCTCGTGGAGGCGGGGAGCAACCGGGTGGATGTTTTTCCCAGCCTCCACACGGCGGTGACGGCATTTCTCCTGGGGTTTGACCGTCGCTTTGCACCCGGCCGATTCCGTCTTTGGCTGGTGCCTACCGTTGGCCTCTGGCTCTCCACCATCTACCTCCGCTACCACTATGTAACGGACGTGATGGCTGGGTTTGCCCTGGCCGGCTTTGCCATCTGGCTGACCCGATACCTTCATGCCCCCGACCCACACCCGACATCCTCACGCCGACATGAGCCTGCTGCTTCCATTTGACGATCAACGCGCCACCCGGGTGGATCTCTGCGGGGGTAAAGGAGCCAACCTTGCCCTGCTCACGCAGAACGGGTTCCCGGTGCCCGCAGGCATGGTGGTGACCACCCTCGCGTACCAGGAGTTTGTATCAGGATTGGGGGAGGTGCTCGCCCAGGCCGCGGATCTCTCCGCCGAGGATCCGGTTCGCCTCCAGCAGGGCAGTGCACGCCTTAGGGAAGAGCTGTCCCTGGCACCTCTCCCGGAGGCCGTGGCAGCTGAGGTGCGCGAGGCCCTGGCCGCCCGCCCGGCAGGGCAGGCGTACTCGGTGCGTTCCTCCTCCAACCTGGAGGATCTGGCCAGTGCGGCCTTCGCCGGTCAGCACGACACCTTCCTCAATGTGATTGGGCCAGACGAGGTGCTGGCGAAGATCAAGGCTTGTTTCCTCTCCCTCTGGCATGACCGCGCCATCGCCTACCGGCGGGAGCACGGCTTTGACCACACGCACGCGAGCATGGCGGTGGTGATCCAGCAAATGGTCCCCTGCGACGTTGCCGGCGTGGCCTTCAGCATCAATCCTGTGAACGGCGATCTCGGCACGATCGTGGTGGATGCCAACTACGGGCTGGGGGAGTCGGTCGTGAGCGGAGAGGCGGAGGTGGATCACTTTGAACTCGACAAAGCAACAGGTACGGTGAAGTCCCGCACGGTGGCCACCAAGTCCCACATGGTGGTTTCCTCAGACCAGGGCACGGTGGATCGTGTGGTGGACGGGGCCGCCGCATGTTGCGCCTGCTTGAGCGATGCGCAGCTTGCCGAGCTGGCGGCGCTCCTGGTCCGTGTGGAGCGGCACTACCGCTTTCCGCAGGACATCGAATGGGGCTTGCTCGGCGGCACGCTGCACCTGCTCCAGTCCCGACCCATCACCACCATCCCACCCAAGTGGACCCGGGACGAGTCCGCCGAGCGCTTTCCCAACGTCATCACGCCGCTCACCTGGGATTTTGTGGATGCCGGTTTCCACGAATCGCTGCACTATTCCTTCCGCCTCATGGACTACCCGGCGTTCCGCGGGAAGTGGTTCGCCAGCTTCGGCCACTACATCTATGGCAACCAGAATGCCGTGCGGCTCTATGCGGGACGTACCCCTTTCCACTTCACCAACCTGGAGGATCTGCTGGGTCAGATGCCCCGGCTCCGGGAAGAATACCGTTGGGTACAGGAACTGCCGGTGACCTGGATGCGGGATCTCGATGGCTACCTCATCCGTTTGGGCGTGTTTTCCATGGTACCGCTTCAGGAGATGAACGAGACCGCGTTGTGGACGCATGTGAAGGAGGTAGTGGCGCATGGTGCGACCTACTTCCGGCCCAACATCGCCATCTCCATCACCCAGTCGGTGCTGTGCCGTCTGCTGCTGAAGCTGCTTGCTTACGTGGTCGGTGAGCAGGACGCGCGGCCCATGTTCGACACCCTCATGTCCTGGTGTGAGACCAAGACCGGTCAGATCAATCGGGAGCTGTTTGAGCTGGCGCATCGAGCCCAGCAGAAGCCCACTCTGGCAATCTTGCTGAAGGAGGTTCCCTCGCGCGAGATCATCGAGGACCATCTGCTCGAACCGTTCGAGGAGTTTAACGCCCAGTTTGAGCGCTTTCTCGAGAACCACGGACACCGTGAAATCGACTTTGATGCCTATCAGCCTCCATGGCGTGAGGCACCGTGGGTGGTCCTGGACAACCTCAAGATCATCCTTGCCTCACCCATGCATGCGGCTCCGGTGAAAAAGGAGCGGGAAATCAAGGTGGCGGCACAGCAGGCGGAGTTTCGTTTGTTCAGCAAGCTCCCGCAGGAGGCCCACTACTTCTTCTCTGAGATCCTCCGCCTGGCGCGGGCTTACACAAGCCTGGATGATCTGGAGCACTACCAGACCACCCGGCTCAACCAGCCTTTGCGCATGGGATTGCGGGCGCTGGGGGATCGGCTCGTGGCGCGCGGCGTGTTGGAAGAGCCCATGGACATCTTCTATGCGCATGAGGCGCAGATTGAAACGGCGGTGCATGCGGGTAGCGGTACCGCCTGGCGACTGTTGGGAGAACAGGTCCGTGATCAAAAAGCCGCCTGCATGGCGGATGCCGCACGGGAGCCGGAGTGGAATCTGGGAGAGTCGGCTCCGGAACCTCTGGAAGACTCTGGTGACATGACCGGCCTCGCTGGCAGTCCGGGAGAGTCAGAGGGCGAAGTCTTTCGCGTGTTGTCGGCTGACGACTTCGCGAAGTTTCCCAAAGGCGCGGTGTTGGTCGCTCACACCACGAGTCCGACCTGGACCCCGCTCTTCTATCTGGCCAGCGCGGTTATCACGGCCAGTGGTGGTCCGCTGTCCCACGGGGCGGTCACCGCCCGGGAGATGGGCATCCCGGCGGTCATGGCCGTGCGTGAGTGCCTCTCGCGGCTGACCAACGGGCAGCGGGTGCGGGTGGATGGTTCTCGAGGTCGCGTCAGGCTGGTGCAGGAAACTTGAGCATCAGGCACCCAAGTCTTGCAATCCCGGAAGGGGCGGGGCAGTATCCCTTCCGGCATGAACTGGTATTACTCAGTCGAGGGTCACGCGCTGGGGCCCGTAAACGAGGAGGCGCTGGAAAAGCTCGCCCTTGAAGGCGCGTTGGTGAAGGACACCTTGGTCTGGCGGCCGGAACTTGAGGAATGGGCTCCCTTGCAGAAACTGCATCCGGACCTGCTTGAGCGTGTGCGCCAAGCCCAGGAAAAGCCCGTGCCTGTGACAAAGGCCACCGCTCCAGTCCCGCTGAGCACGCCCTCCTCCAATGCTGCCGCAAACGGGGGTGCTCCAGGAGAATCCCACAAGGAGAAGCCGGGTCTCTTTGGACGACTTTTCGGACGCGAAAGGAATTGAGGATCAGGGCAGGTTTTTTGCTTTTCTCCACGGCTTCTCTCAGCGAGGGTGCATCCGCTCTTCACGCTTCTCCCAACCCAAGACAGATCCCGCCGACACATGAACTGGTTTTACTCTGAAAACGGACAACAAAAGGGCCCGATCTCCGACATGGAACTGACCACGCTGGTGCGTGGTGGGACCATTCCGACCAACACGCTGGTTTGGAGGGAAGGTCTGCCAGACTGGCAGCCGCTCTCCCAAGTGCGGCCTGACCTTACTCAGGTGAGCCCCGCCACCCCCACCCTCGGTGGCGTGCCGGTGTATGACAAAGGGCTCCTCCTCCAGCAGATGCGGGAAGGCGTGGTCACCGAGGCCACCCATCCTGGGGCGATGGAGTACGTCGGCTTTTGGTGGCGCTTGCTGGCCCGGTTCATTGACTACATCGTGGTTTCCGTGGGGAGTTGCCTGCTTTTCCTGCCCATCGCATTTGGCTTGGGCATGGCGAGTGCCACTGGAGGAGACTCTGCCGGGACGGCAGGGATTCAGATCGTTGGGCAGCTGGTCATGAATTTCCTGCAACTGGTCATCTGGGCGGGCTACTACACCTGGATGACGGGCAAATACAGTGCCACGCTAGGCAAGCTGGCTCTGGGCTTTAAGGTGGTCAATGCTGACGGTACCAAGCCGTCCTACCTCCGGTCGCTCGGGCGTTTTGCGGCGGACTATCTGCTCAGTGGCTTGATCTTGGGCATTGTGGTCTTCGTCTTGCTCATGCTGGTCATGGCCTTGGGTTTTGGCGGCTTCAGATCCCTCATGGAAAGCAATCGGGAAGCTTTCGCCGGCGGAATTGCCTTCGGCATGTTCGCTTCCATGTTCGTTGGCTTTCTGTTGGGTTCCTTCCCATGGTGGATGGCGGCGTTCGATCCCGAGAAGCGTGCGTTGCATGACCGGGTCTGCGCGACCCGCGTGGTGCGCAAGTAGCGCCGACCCTACTCCGGCCCTCCAAAGAAAAAACCCCGGCAGTGATCATGGCCACCCTCCGCTGTACCAGTTGCGGCTACGCCATCCCCCAAGAAGCCTTCAAGGGGCGCGAAAGCGCCCCCTGTCCGCTCTGTGGGCGGGTGTCGCAGGCATGGGTCCTCCCGGCTTTGACTGCGGGTGCGGGAGTCAACCTCGCCGCCCCCCGGCCACCCTCGCTGCCGGATGATCCTCCCGGTCCGGGGGACAATGTTTGTTTCTACAACCCCGAGCGCCGGGCCACCACGTCCTGCAGCCACTGCGGTGTTTTCATTTCCGATGCCTGGGCAGCCCAGTGGGGAGGGGAGACCGTCTGTTTCAAGTGCCTGGACAATCTCCGGCTCAAGCGGCAGGACTCCCGTTTCCAGTCACGGCGCGTCCTTTGGGACAACATCGCCCTCCTGACGACCCTGGCCCCCTTCCTCCTCTGCATCCCATTGCTGCTGCTGGGACCGGTCGGGGTGGCGTTCATCGCCATGTGCGTCATGGTCAGTCTCATCACGGCCCCTACGGGATTGGGCTTGGCGATCTTCGCCTGGGGCAAGCCTCGCAGTCTGGTGCCTCGCGGCCGGGGGCGGGTAGTGTGGGCCGGGTTGTTGAGCCTCCTTCAGTGCGCGGCTTGGGTGGTGCTCTTCATCGCGCTTGTGTCCAAGAACTTTGATTGAGTTGGCCGATGAAGCAGTCATTTGACGATTACAAACATCTGGCCGGCGGCACCGGCGGCAAGGGCAGCCTCTGGCAGGGGCCCGACCACCTGCTTGTGGTCGAGGGGCGGGGATTCATTCTCCCGTTTAGTGAGGTGTACCGCCGGGTGGACTATGACAAAATTCAAGCCCTGACTCTGGTCACCACGAAGTCTTACATCTGGGCTTCCATCGGCATGGGGCTCGCGGCGGTGTTCTTTCTTGGGCTGGCGTTTCTCAGTCGTGATGAGGAGCCGTTTCTCCCGATTTCTCTGGTCATCCCGGGAGTGATGCTCACGGTTCTGTTGCTGATCAATATGTTCCGCGGGCGCACCTGCCGTTGCTCCCTCCAGACGGCCGTGCAGGTCCTGCGGTTGAAGCCACTGGTCCGCGTGCAAAAGGCGGAACCCGTCATGCGTCTTCTGGAGGATCTCTGTCGCAGGCAGCAGAGCAATCTGGTGTCCGCCTCGTTTTTCCCAGCCCAACCCGGTGCGGAGTCTGCAGCCGCTTTGCCTCTGCCTCCTCCCTTGCTACCAGGGGCCTCCATCCCGGGCGGCAAACCTCCCTGGCAGGGCAGCAACTGGACCTTTTTCACCGGGCTCCTCATGCTCCTGTGGGGACCCGCGCTGGCAGCAGAGCTTTTTGTTCCGGGGCTGGCGCTCACCATCTCCAGCGTGGTACTCGGCACCCTGATCACGGTCTTGGGCATCATCGGCCTCGTTCACGCGTCCCGCTACCGGACCCCTGGCACCTTGCTGACGTGTCTTTGGGCGAATCTCGTGGTGGATTTGCTGGCCGGGTTGGGCATGTACATTCTGGCGATCGCGGCGGTCATGCACCAGGGGATGAACAATCCCGAAGATATGTTTGGCAAGAAGGCGGTTGGCAACGAGCGCATCCTCTCTTTCCTGGCCGACTACTCCATGGAGCAGTGTGAGCCCTGGGGCTGGGGTCTGGTGATGTTGGGGGGCTTGATCCTCATTTTGGGCTTGAGTATTGTCGTGTACGGTGGGCGGGGTCGCCGGCTCGCTCCGGAAGCTCTCGCCACTCCTCCTCCGGTGCCGCCCCCCTTGGATCCAGCTGCCTAAGAGTCCGGTCTCTCCTGCAAATCCCTCTTTCCCGTGTCCAACGCCATCTGTCTCAATCATCCCCTCCGGGAAGCAGCGGCCCGTTGCACTTCCTGTGGGAACACCTTCTGTCGTGAATGCATCACGGATCTGGAGGGGCGCATGGTGTGCGTGGCCTGTCACCGGGAGAAGACCAGCGTCAAGGACAAGCCCAAGCGGGATTGGTTCCTGGTGACCGCTGGCCTACAGGCGGTACTGGGGGTTGCGATCCTGTGGTTCACCACCTGGGCAGTGGGGCGTATCCTGCTGAACATCCCCGCCGAGGTGCATGAGGGCACCATCTGGATGAAATTCTCCGGTATGTAGCCGGATCGCCACAGACACTCCCTTCCCGAGTTCCCCCCCATGGCCCACCGCCAGCCATCCACCCTGCCGACCCTCATCACCTTGTTGGAGGAGGCCACCCACCTGCTGAGACGATCCCCGTCGTCGGCGTGGCTGACCTACTACGCCTCGACCATTCCGTTCGCGCTCTACTTGTTTTTTTTCCTCAATGACATGTCCCGCTCAGCCAGTGCGGGAGCCCATGTCATGGAGTCTTCCCTGGTGCTTGCCCTCCTCTATGGGGTGATGAAGATCGGTCAGGCACTGTATTGCGACCAGCTGGAGGCCGTCGTGCAAGGCAGGCCGCCATCGGGGGCCCTGCCGTTTCGCGGGTGGTGCCGCCTCGTGGCCTCCCAGATGCTTATTCACGCGACCGCTCCTTGGGTGCTGGCCATTGCGCTTCTGGCCATGCTGCCGTTCCCGTGGACTTACGCGTTCTATCACAACGTGACCATTCTGGCGGTGGATCATTTCCGCAAGGGCGGCACCACGAGAGAACTGGTCCGCATTGCCGCCCGGCAGTCTCATTTGGAGTGGCTTCAGAACGCGACCACCATCGGCATCATCAAGCTGGTGGCCTTCCTGATGTATCTCAATGTTTTCATCGGATTCGGCATGGGGGCCATGCTGCTGAAGTCCTTCACAGGCATTGAGAACCCTTTCAGCATGAACTGGACGCTTCTCTTCAGCACTGGCATTCAGGGTTTGCTGGTGATGATCTGCTATCTGGGGATCAATCCCCTGGTGAAGAGCATCTACATTCTCCGGTGCTTCTATGGCGAATCCCGCACCACAGGGGCCGATCTCTCGGTCATCCTGCGGCGCATCATCTCTCTGCGGGCGGCCACGGCGGGGGTGACCCTGTTGCTGGCGCTTTGCTCCTTCGCAGCGGCAACTCCGGTGGCGGCTCAGTCCACGGCTCCAGCCTCGGCCCCTGCCGCAGCGCCCGAGCGTGGCGGCGAGCTGTCGCAGAACATCGAGAGCGTGCTGCAAGGTTCAGAATACCAGTGGCGCATGCCGCGGGACGGCGGTCCGAAAGTGGAGGAGGAGAGCTCCTGGCTCGCAAGCGGGTTCAAAGATCTGGGAGCCTGGATCAACAGCATGCTGGAGCACATCGGCAATGCCATCGGGGATCTCATTGACTGGTTGTTTGGCGGGAAGGAGATGCCCGACATGCCCACTGACGCCCCCACGGGATCGGCCTGGATGGCCATGATGCCCAAGATCCTGATCGTGCTGGCGGTGGTGCTGGTCCTCGGGGTACTCTGGCTCTTCTACCGCAACTGGCGTCAGTCGCGTCTCACCCAGGTGGTGGAGGCCGCAGCTGCCCCGGCGGAAATCGACCTGGAAAGCGAGCACGTCGTGGCGACGCAGTTGCCGGAAAACGAGTGGCTACGCATGGCTCGTGAGAAAATGGAGGCCGGGGAGCTCAGGCTGGCCCTGCGTGCCCTCTTCCTCGCAACGTTGGCGCATCTCGGCGAGAAACGCATGCTCCAGATCAGCGGCACCAAATCCAACGGAGACTATGTGCGGGAGATCAACCGCAAAGCCCGGGGGCATGAGGACGTGCAGGCCAGCTTTCTGCGTCAGGTTCGCACCTTTGACCGGGTCTGGTACGGCTGGCACGACGTCACACAGGAACTCATGACCAGCTTCCAGGAGGAACACGAGCGCATCACCCGCCATGCAGCGTAACAACGCAGTCCCTGTCGTCATCCTTGTTTTGCTGGGGTGCTTTGCCGTCTGGTGCCTCTCCAGCATCATCGGCCGTCGCTTCTCGGCGGGCAATGCCTATCCCCCTTATTCCTCACTGCGCAGTGATCCTCTGGGATCGCGGGTGCTGTTTGAGTCCCTTGACCGTCTGGATGGCACACAAGCACTGCGCAACTACCGCAGCCTCGACAAGCTCGAGGGCGGCCCCGGCCAGACCCTCATGCTGCTGCGCCTGACCCCGGAGGTGTTTGCTTCCAGGGAGTTCAATGGCAAGGACGTGCAGGCCTTTGCCGCCCGCGGCGGCCGGGTGGTGATCACGCTGGACGGCCAGGTCGGCAACTGGAAGGAGATGGAGAATCGCGTGGACAAGCGGCGCGATGAGAACGCCGAGCGACGCGAGCGCGAACAGCGGGAAGAGCGCCGGAAGGAAAGGGAGAAGAAGCGGGAACGCGAGCAGGCTGCGAAAAAGGATGCTCCCGCTCAACCAGCAGACAAGAAGGGTGAGGATCAGCGCAAGCTTGAGGAGTTGAAGGAGCAAATGGCCTGGCTGCTGAAGTCGAGATCCTTGAAGGAGGTACTCGGTTTAACGGTGGACCGGCAGAACTTTGTCATGACGGCGAAGGGAGCGATTGAACTGGAGAAGTCCCCCCAACTGCCTTTGAAGGACGGCGAGCTGCCGGCGTGGTACAGCCGGACGTCCCTCAAGTTCGAGGAAATCCCCGAGAAAAAACCCGCATTGGATGACAAGGCGGAGGATAAGGGGGAAGACAAGGCGGAAGCCGGGAACAAGGACGAGGAGAAAGACGAAAAGCCGGTGTCCACCTCCGACCGCTGGACGGCCCTTGCCGCGGCTAATGGTTCCATCATGATTGCGGAGCAACGCATCGGCCAGGGGAGCGTGGTGGTGGCCACGGACAGCTACTTTGCCAGCAATGAAGCTCTGCTGAAGGAGCGGGCCCCGCAGTTCCTGGCCTGGCTAGTAGGCCCCTCGCGTGAAGTGATCTTTGACGAGTTTCATCTGGGCACGGTGGAGACTCCCGGCATCATGACGCTCGCCCGTCGTCTGCACCTTCAGGGCCTCTTCATCGGTGGTCTGGTTCTGTTCGGCCTTTTCATCTGGCAGAGCAGCTCCAGCCTGGTGCCTGCGGAGGATGTCGCGAGCAAGGAAGCGGAATCCGTGGTCTCCGGTCACGGAGCCACCGCAGGTTTGATCAGCCTGCTGCGGCGTGGTATTCCTCGCGGCCAGTTGCTCACCCGCTGCTTCGAGGTGTGGGAAAAATCCGCGCGCCAGACCGGGGCGGCAGCTTCACGCGTGGCTGCCGCGGAACAAGTGATGACGCCTGTGAAAGGCATCAAGCTCCCGGTTCGACAGGTGGCGGGTGTGTATCGCCAGATTTGTGAAGCCGTGCACACCGGGCCCCGTCGCAAGCAGGGTGGTGCGTAAGTTTCAGAGGCCCGCTCCGCCCGTCAGCACATACCCTGCGGCCTGGGCGGAGAGCGTGCCCATCCGCTCATAGATGGAAAGGATGTTGGTGCGCCCTTTGGTGCCGTGCAGCCGGCTGGAAAGGAAGATGTAGAAACTGCCGGATGCCGGATCGATCCAGAGACACGTGCCGGTGAATCCCGTGTGGCCGTAGGAACCATCAGGAAACAACATGCCCCGGGGGCGGCTGTAGCTGGAGTTCAGATCCCAGCCAAGCCCCCGCTGGTCGGCCATGGCGGGCGGCGATTGCACAGAGGTCATCAGTTGTACCGTCTCCGGGCGCAAGACCCTGGCACCCTCCAGCTCCCCCTGCCGCAGCATCATGCGCGCGTATCTGGCCAGATCACCGATGGTGCTGAACAGCCCGGCATGACCCGTCACCCCGCCCATGCGACGGGAGGTGGGATCGTGCACGACGCCACGGAGGAGCTGGCCGTTCTCGTCATTTTCCGTGGGGGCGATGCGTGGTTTCAGCGCATCTCCCGGCACATACGTGGTGTCCTTCATCCGCAGGGGATCAAAGACATGCTGTCTGGCAAACTGGTCCAGTGGCTGTTTGGCCACGCGGCTCACCAGCTCTCCCAGCAGCAGGAAATTGATGTCACTGTAGCGGAACTCGGCATCTGGGAGATGAAACGGCTCCGTGGTAGTGATCAGTTGAAACCCGGCCGCCCAGCCCGTCCAGGGCGGGTTGAGTGGGATGCCTGGTCGCAGTCCCGAGGTGTGGGTCATCAGTTGTTTGACCGTGATGAACTCCCGGCCGCTCCCGGTGAATTCCGGCAAGTGGCGGCAGACCCGGTCATTGATGTCCAGCTTGCCCTGTTCATACAGCAGCATCACCGATGGTGCCGTGGCCACCACTTTGGTAAGCGAAGCGAGGTCGAAAATCGTGTCCGCGGTCAGCGGCTCCACGGCCGGGACGCGGGCTCGCGATCCGTGAAAGCCCGATGCCACGACGCCTTGCCTCTCGATCCACCATTCGGCACCAGGGAGCTGTCGGTTTTTAACGGCATCTTCCACCATTGCCTGAATCTCCGCGAGGCGTCCGCGTACCAGCGGCTGGGGGGTGGGAGACGCCGGAAGCGCCCACGCCTGGCTCCAGGGGGCCAGGGCGGCAGTCTGAAGCCAGCGGCGGCGACTGAACGGCATCGGCAAATTCTAACGGGAAATTCCGGGAAGGGAATCCTTGTCTGAAATTTTCGCAGGGCGTCCGCCTGGCGGTGTCGGGTGGAACAGATGTTCTATGGTGGCTGCTCCCGGCGTGGGCTAGCATGACTGCCGCAGAGTTGCGGACACTGGTGAAAATGATGTCGATGCCCCGGCCTTCGGTCTGGCTGGCCATGGTGGCTGGTTTGTTCTGCCATGCCTTGCCGCTGCCAGCAGAAGACGTCGCGGTGTGGCAATGGTCTGCTCCGGTAGAGGGGATCGTTTCCCCTGAGACTCAAGCCGCTCCCCGCGTCTATCTGTGGATCCCGCCGACCTGTCAGAAGCTGCGGGGCGTGTTGCTGGGGCAGCACAACATGGAGGAGGAGCCCATCCTGGAGCACCCCGGATTTCGCAAAGCGCTGGCAGACTTGCAGTTCGCCGCCGTCTGGATCACTCCACCACTGGGCCTGGACCTCCAGGCGGATACGGTCTTGGGTGGGAGGTTCGAGGGATTTCTCAGCGCCTTGGGCGCGATGTCCGGGCACACCGAGCTGAGCACGGTGCCTGTGGTCCCCATTGGACACTCGGCTGCGGCCTCCTTTCCCTGGTCCTTTGCTGCCTGGAAGCCAGAGCGGACTCTGGCGGCCATTTCCATCAGCGGGCAGTGGCCGTACGCCACGAATCCTGGCATTCCCAAACTGTCAGGGGATGCCCTCAACGGAGTGCCGGGGCTGGTGACTCTAGGAGAGTATGAATGGGCCTCGGATCGGGCGGGAGAGGGCCTCAAACAACGTCGCGCACATTCCCGGCTGCCGCTCACCTTTCTGGCGGAGCCGGGGGGCGGGCACTTCGATGTCTCCGAGGCCAAGGTGGAGTTCTTGGCGTTCTATCTGCAAAAGGCGGCTCAGTATCGCTTGCCGATTAAAGAAGGGCAGCCTCTGGTGGCACTGGATCCCAGTCGCGAGGGGTGGCTGGTGGAACGCTGGCGACGTGATCAATCTCGCAAGTCAGCGGCTGATCCAGTGGCTCAGTACAACGGGGATCGTGAGCAGGCGTTCTGGTGCTTCGACCAGGAAACCGCTCAGAGAATCGAGGCCTTCGGTCACGAGCGCGAGAACAAAAAAGCCCAACTGGTGGGCTATGAGCAAGCTGGCGTCACGGCGGGGCAGGACAAGAACACTCATCAGCAGGTCACCTTGCCGTTCTTACCTGAACCAGATGGCGTCACCTTCAAGCTGCGCGGCACTTTCCTTGATTCCGTGCCAGAGGGGAGACCTGTTAAATGGACCCAGCTTCCCGCTGGTGCGGAGATCGGTCATGCCTCCAGTGGTGGGCCAGTTGTCATCCAGAGAATCTGCGGCCCGGTGACCCAACTCGGCCCCGAGACTTTTCAAATTGCCTTTGGGCGGCTTGGTTTCGACAACCCACGCCGTTCGGGGGAAATCTGGCTGCAGGCAAGCCATCCGGGAGATGGAGAGTACAAACGCGCCGTGCAGCAGGCGCTTCTGAAGATCCCGGTGCGCAACACTTCCGGCCCTGCCCAGCGCATCACCTTTGCCCCGCTTTCCAATCAAAAGTCCGAAACAACCACGGTGCCCCTGATGGCCACCGCAGACTCCGGAGAGAAGGTGCGATTCTATGTGCGCGAGGGGCCCGCCTGGGTGGACGGGGACACCCTGCATCTCACCCCGCTGCCACCCCGCGCCCGGTTTCCGGTGAAGGTCACCGTGGTGGCCTGGCAGTGGGGCCGGTCTATCGAACCCAAACTCCAGAGCGCCGAGCCGTTGGAGCGGTCTTTTGAAGTGGTGCGTTAGTTGCTGTCAGGCTGGCAAATGAGGATTCCTCGGCGGTCGCAGGTTGCGCGTGACGGTGGGTGGGATAAAGAAATCCCTCCGTCGTATGAAGCCCGCCGCCCCCTCCAATTCCCCGGCCCCATCCGCCACAGACAAGGTGCGCAGCCTGTTGAGTGCCAAGCAGTGGCGCAAAGCTCGTGATGAGGCGAAGCAGGGTTGCAAAGCAGACAAAGCGACATTCCTGCCGTTGTTGATTGAGGCCAATACGGGGTTGGCCTTGGAGATGATCTCCAAGAAGCAGATTTCGGAAGCGGAACAGGTGATTTCCTACCTCGCAACGATCGCTCCCAAGGAGATCGTCGATTTACTGAAGAAGGAAATTGTCGCGCAAAAGGAGAGCCTGGCGGGAGCGACTCCTGCCCCACCGCAGGCTTCCGCATCGGTTCGCCTTCCCACATTGGATGAGGTGACAGCACTGGCCTCAAAACTCAGTTCAGGAGAGGAGATTGCTTCTTCTGATTGGAACCGTATTGATGCCTGGGTGGCAGAGGCGCTGTCGAGGAGTCTCCCGACCCTGAAGGAGGGTTCCTCCCAGATTCTTCAGGATTTGATTGCGATAGGGCGCGCAGTGGAGGCCGTGGGCAACGGTGACTTTCCCGCAGCGCAGGATCTCTTGCGTCCTCTGTCGCTGAAGTCTGCGTTGCAGCATTGGAAGTCGTTCCTGCGGGCGGTCGTCTTCACGCACCAGGGAGAGAACGAAAAAGCCATCAAAGGATTCAGCACGCTGACGGCTTCCGCGTTGCTGACCAAGGCCTCAGTGCCTTACCTCTCCCTATTGAAGGCACCGGCGGCGGAGGGTGCCAAGCCGTCTGATGAGCAGCTTGCATTTGGCCTCCTCGCTCTGACGGGAGGGGACCCCGGGTGGGCCCCTTCCGTGGCAAAGGCGGAATCTCACTGGATCAAAGGCGAAGCGTCCCGCGCGTATCATGCTCTGCGCAATGGCGCGAAAGGCAAGTTTCCGACCATTGTTCCGAATGTGGCCGGCACGCTCACGGATCAGGTGTTTGCCACCGGGGAGCTAAGTGATGATCGGCGGGATCAACTGCTGGTTGCAGTTTTGGATGACCTGCCAAAGGCGCTTGTCCGTCCCAAGGAGGCCTTGGCCTTGCTGCGGAGTGTCATGTTGAACTTGGACTTCCTGAAGGAAACTGACATTCCGACGGTTTTCGAGACCTATGTTCGGGTCTGGAAGGCCGAGGGAGGGTTGTCGCCTGAGACTGAGGCTCTGGCCCGGGTATGGATGGCAGAGAAGTGGGCGGATGAGGCCATGGTGCCATCGCAGATTCCCGGTCAATTTAGAATTCTGATGCGCAACCCCAAGGCTGCCCACGCCGAGTTTGAAAAGGCCATTCGGCTCCGGCCGGATTGGGTGAAGCCCTATCTGGGGTTGTGCCGGGTCTTGGAGAGGGTAGAGGGAGATTCTTTCAAGCGGCAGGAGCTTCTTGAAGGGATGTGCCAGCGGTTCGAGGAAGACAAGGGCGTGCTGGTGCTGGCTGCTGAGTTGGACCTGGAGTTGAAGAACTTCTCGAGGGCGCTGGCCAGTCTGGAGAAAGCGCTGCGGTTGGATCCCCTCGACACCCGTCTGCAGGAAGATGTGGTGTTTGCCAGGGCGGGTTACATCATAGATAGAGAGGGGAAAGCCTCTCCAGATGAATGGGCCGGTGTGGAACCTCTTTTGGTGAACGAGGCCAAGGTCCAGACGCGGTCCCGGTGGTGCATGCGGTTAATCCAAGGGGCAGGCCATCAACGGGGCAGCTTCGCGGCGGTCCGTGAAGAGGGCATAGCCCTGGCACCCCATCCTCTGGTGGCGGTCTATTTCGAGCAGATGTTCTGCATTTGCTTCGTTTTACCTGCGCCCAAGGACAACGCCGCGCGCTGGAAGGCGGCGCTCCCTACTGTGAAGTCTGAAACCATCATCCAGTTGCTGGATGTCTTTGAGTATTGGGTCTTGCGACGCAAGTCTCCCGGCACGATGGGGCAGCTTCGGAAGCCTCTGGAGGCTGCCATGTCAGCAGTGAAATTTAAAACGGAGTCCCCCGAAGCCGTGCTGAGACTGGCTGATGCCCTGGTGTCGCACGTGACCAGAGACAAGAAGGATGACAAGTTCAAGGAGCTGTGCGACTACCTGATTTTCCTCCTGCACAAGCGTTTCCTTTCGAAAGAGCACAGGCCAAAAGCAGACCCTCGCTTGAGACTTGCTGTAGCTGTCCTGGACGATTTGCGTTGTTTCAGCGGAACGGTTTACGAGCCGGAATTTTATCTGGAACAGCTGGCGAACGATGCCACTGCGGCAGGTCTGCCGGTGGTGGCTGAGAGGGCTCGCAAGCTGCGGCACAAGGTGGAGGAGCTTCACTCCAAAAGAAGGGGAGGCTTTGACGATCCGATATTCGAGGTCATTCCGTCAGGACCGGACGGCTATGAGGATGACGGGGGGCTTTCCAATGACGACATCCGTGGGTTTATGGATATCATCCTCCAGATCAAGGGTACCCATCCACGCGATGTTGCCGCCTTCCGGAAGCGGGTGATCAAAGAGGGCGTGATACCGGTCGAGATGTTTGACTTGCTGGTTGACTTCGCCAAGCATAGCTCAGACGAGGAACTCGCCGAAATCATGATGGGTGGGGACGACGATGAAGATGAGTCCGACCCTCTGCCCAGCAAGCCGAAGGGGCGTGGAAAGGTCGCCCATCCTGACCAGCTCGACTTGTTCTAAATCTTCCAACCCCCTGTTGACTCATGAATCCCTATCTTGAACTGGGTGTCACCGAAAACGCGGGTGACGAGGAAATACGCCTCGCGTATGTGAAAGGCATCCAGACGCGTTCTCCAGAAAACGATCCGGAAGGTTTTCAGCTGCTGAACGCGGCTTATGAACGCATCCGCACGTCTGAGCTGAGGGACATGTGGCGGCTTTTCCGGGACGCTGCCCCGGGGGCTTCGCTCTTGGATGCCCTGGCCCGCTACCTTCAACAACCCGGAGTGGCCCGGCCCATGCCCGCCGCCCAGTTCAAGCAGTACCTCCGTCTTTGTGCCAAATGAATCCTTCTTTTCCCCTTCCTCACGGATCCGATGTTGATCCGGAAAGTTCCTCTGCTGGTGTCGAGTGGAAGTCGGCCCTGCGTGCGGAGTTCGAAACCTGGCTTGAGTCTGTCGATCAATTGGCTGAGCCGGAGGCGGATGACATTGCAGCTGCTGAGGAGGCACCCAGCCTGAGATCCTTCTACGAGCAACTCACCACTGCAACCACGGAGTGGCGTCGCTCGGGGCGCCGCACGGCTGATGTGCTCGCCCGGCTGGGCGACTCGCTCTCCGCCCTGGGTGAGGAGACCCGCCAGTTGCGTTTGCAACGATCTCAGGAGGAGCAGGGAGATGCGCTCCCCTCAGACTGGTGTCTGGCGCTGATCGAGACGGCCGACAAGATCCGGCGCATCCAAACCGCTTTCGATAGCCCTCCTCAAGTGTCTCCCACCTGGTGGCCTTCCGCCCGTGCCGGCCTGCAGACCTGGCGCAATGCGTGGCAGGTCCAGGGCGAAGCCTTCGCGATTCTGTCCGGGCATGTGGACGGACAGTTGAGGAAGGCCGGGCTGGAAAGGATCGTCACTCAAGGCCGGATCCTTGACCCAGCCGTGATGACCGCCGTCAGCGTGACTGTGGACGGATCGGTGCCCGATCAGACGGTGATCGAGGAAATATTACCCGGTTACCAGAGGGGCGGTCAGCTTGTCCGCGCCGCCCAGGTCCGGGTCTCCCGCTCCGCATAGAACCCCTCAGGAAATTTACATCATGTACGAAGTTATTGCAGGCATTGACCTTGGAACCACGAACTCCGCCGTTTGCGTGGTGGAAGACGGCGCGCCTCGAATCCTTCCCGTTCACGGCCAGCCCACGATGCCAAGTGCCGTGGGGCTGGACCCCACCGGGAAACTCATCGTGGGGCAGGCCGCCAAGAATCAGCAGATCTCTGCTCCAGAGCGCACCATCACCTCCATCAAGAGGCTCATGGGAGAGGACACGAAGGTCACGCTGGGTGACCGGGAGCTTTCTCCAGAGGAGGTCAGTGCGCTGATCCTTAAGGAGCTGAAGCTGGCCGCTGAGACAGAGCTGGGGGTGCCGGTGAAAAAGGCGGTGATCACGGTGCCGGCGTTCTTCAATGAGCGCCAGCGCAAGGCCACCCAGGTTGCGGGGGAGCTGGCCGGTCTGGATGTCGTCCGGATCATCAACGAACCCACTGCGGCAGCGCTCGCCTATGGGGCCGGCCGTCAGGAAGGGGAGACCATGCTGGTTTATGACCTGGGCGGCGGCACCTTCGATGTCTCTCTGGTGCGCGTGGAATCCGGGGTGGTCGAGGTGAAGGCCAGCCATGGAGACACCCATCTGGGCGGCGATGACTTTGATGAGGAGCTTGTCCGGCTTGCCTCGGAGCGTTTTCGCTCGCGGCACCGCACGGAAGGCGAGCTCCCTGATCTGGTGCGGAGGCGGCTGAAAGGCACCATGGAGTCCGCCAAGATCCGCCTGTCTGAAGAAACCTTTGTTCAAGTGCAGGAGGAGTATTTGCAGGCCGGTCAGCACCTCGACACAGAGGTGTCACGCGCTGAGTACGAGGAAATGATCGAGCCCTGGCTGGAGAAGACGCTGACCTGCCTGCACAGCACGTTGCGTGACGCGGGCATGACCAGCGCGGAGGTGGGCAAGATCATGCTTGTGGGCGGAGCCACACGGACGCCGGCGGTGCAGGATTTGCTCAGAGAGCGGCTGGGACTTGAGGCTCATTTTGAGATCAACCCGGATCTCATCGTCGCCATGGGGGCGGCTGTCCAGGGGGCCATCATCGCCGGGCAACCGCAGCGGGCCATTCTGGTGGACATCACTCCACATAGCTACAGCGTGGCGGTGCTGGATCAAAACGTGCAGCACAGCTTGGTCTGTGATCCGATCGTGAATCGGAACACGCCTCTTCCCGCAAAGCGGGCCAAGACTTTCTACACCCTGATCCCCGGCCAGAAAGAGGTGAATGTGGAGGTGTATCAGGGGGAGAGCGCGTTGCCCGAGGGCAATCTCCTCGTGGGAGATTTCGTTGTGTCCGGGCTTTCTCCCACTGCCCCGGAAGACAGTCCCATCATTGTAGAGTTTCACCTGGACCTCAACGGGATGCTCAAGGTCACCGCCACGGAGAAAAGCACGCGGCTTGCCAAGACGGTGGTGCTGGATACGCGAGGACAGCACCTGCTCGACCTGAAAGCTGCCCGGGCCAATCTGGAGAGTTACTATGACGCAATCGCTGGAGATTCCGCCGAAGAGGATGGGCACTTCGACGGCGCAGACGAGGAGGACAGCGATTTGAATCAGGCGTCCTTGCTTGCTACGGCAAAATCCCTTCAGCAGCGCGCTGAGTTGCTATTGGACAAAGGTGTGTCCGATGATGACGCCGGTGAGATCCGACGCCTGCTGGATCTCATTGGTACCGCGATCACAGGCCAGGAGTGGAGTCTGCTATCGAAGCATTCTGACGCCTTGGGCGACGTCCTGTTTTACCTCGAAGATTGAATGCCCCATGCCTGTGCGCTCCATCACCTGCCCTGCCTGTGGCAAGTTCAACGAGATCGAGGATGCCAACCTCGCCTGCCGTCGTTGCAGTACGGACTTGGAGCCTCTCCTGAGCCTGGATGCTGCGGCCGCAGGATTGCGACTTCTGGGAGCCCAGGCCCTCCGCCAGCAGCAGCCTGAAGAGGCTCTTGCGCTGGCGGGGCAGGCGTGGGAATTGAGCCCCAGCCGCGCCGCCGCCCAGGTGGCAATCCTCGCGTCGGTGGGATGCCGGGACTGGGAGGGGCTGATGTGCTGGAGACAGCGTCTCGCAGCCCTGTCAGGTGCTTAGAGCTGGCGGGGATCCCTTTTACAGCCGCACGGGGATGCCCTTGCTGGCCAGGTGGCGCTTCACATCGCCCACCGTGTACTCACCGAAGTGGAAGATGCTCGCGGCGAGCACGGCGTCAGCCTTGCCCTCCTGGAGGACATCCACCATGTGATCGAGATTGCCTGCGCCGCCGCTGGCAATCACGGGGATGGTGACGGCTTCGCTCACGGCCCGGTTCAGGGGGAGGTCGTAGCCTGCCTTGGTGCCGTCAGCGTCCATGCTGGTGAGGAGAATTTCGCCCGCACCACGGCGGCAGGCCTCGGCGGCCCATTCCACGGCATCGATTTCCTGGCCATCCCGCAGGGCCAGTTTGCGTCCACCGTGGGTGTACACGGACCATGAACCCCGGTCATTGCGCTTGGCGTCGATGGCGACCACGAGGGCTTGGCAGCCGAAAGCGGCAGCGCCTTCGTCGATCACACCCGGATTAAAAAGCGCTGCGGTATTCAAACTGACTTTGTCGGCACCTGCCAGCAGCATCGTGCGCATGTCAGCCACGGTGCGGATGCCTCCGCCCACGGTAACGGGCATGAAGCAACGCTCGGCGGTGCGTTCTACCACATCAATGATCGTGCGTCTTTCATCACTGGAGGCCGTGATGTCCAGGAAGACCAGTTCGTCCGCCCCCTGGTCATTGTAGGCCACCGCACACTCGACCGGGTCCCCGGCATCACGCAGTTCCAGGAACTTGGTGCCTTTGACGACGCGGCCGTTGTTGACGTCCAGGCAGGGGATGATGCGCTTCGTGAGCATGAGAGACGGGTGGGAAAAGGGGAAAGGTTGAATATCTTGGTTAGACCAGATTGGCAAAAAAGCGAATCCTGCGAGAAGATGGGGCCGTCATGGCCACCGCTGTCCCCAGAAAGTCAGGCAAAAAAGAGGCTCCTACCCGTCGGGTGCCTGAGGGCATGGAGCGGTCGGAACTGGAGATGGACTTTCTCACATTCATGGAGGTGGAACGGTCAGCCTCTCCCAAGACGTTGGAGAACTACCGGCATGCCATGAGTACGTTCCGGAAGAGTCAGCCGGCGAGCATGACGTGGGAGGCGCTCACCCCGGACGACTTTCGCCTTTATCTGTTTGAGCAGATGAAGGCGGAACTGGGCCGTTCCACCATCCGTCTGCACTTCGCCGCCCTACGGTCATTCTTCAAGTTTCTGACGCGCCGTCGGGGCCTCATCAAGAATCCTCTCCTAGAGGTGCAACTTCCCAAGCTCGAGAAGAAGCTGCCGGTGGTGCTGACGTTGAGCCAGGTGGAAACGCTGCTGAATCTGCCCCTGAACACTCCTCGTGAAAAGCAGGCTCCTGCGTGGGCTCCAGAGCGGGATGCGGCCATTCTGGAGCTGTTCTACAGCACCGGTGTTCGTATCAGTGAGCTGGCCTCCCTGAACGTGGAGGACGTGGATGTGTACTCGGAGACCCTTCGAGTGATCGGGAAGGGCAGGAAGGAGCGCATCTGCCCCGTGGGTGGTCCCGCCATCCGGGCGATGCAGCGGTATCAAAGCCGTCTGGGAGTGTATTCAGGCCCTCTCTTTCGCAGCAAGGTGGGCAAGCGCATGACGAATCAGGCCATCAACAACGTGGTGGAAAAGTACTGGAAACTCTCCGGTCTGCCCGTGCAGGTGACGCCTCACAAGCTACGGCACAGCTTTGCCACGCATTTGCTCAACAATGGCGCGGACCTGCGCAGCGTGCAGACCCTCCTGGGTCATGCCAGCCTGAGCACCACGCAGATCTACACTCACGTCACCACTGAGCGGATGAAAGAAGTGTACGAAGATGCTCATCCTCGGGCATAATGTGCTGGCTCCACAGTCTGAAGGCATTTCCGGGCAAAAACGTCACGGACTTTTCCTGTCCAGCCCGGCTGAAAATGGGTGTTTGTAGGATGCCCATGCAGATTTTCCCGGGGTCAAAATGCAAGTGTACACTTGCAACTGTTTGACCCCTTCGGACGTACAGCCATTACCCCGCTTTCGCTGGATGGCGGGTGGTCCAACCTGCAGGGCTGGCAAAATACCCCACGAATTTCACATGATCCAACGCGCTCCATTGTTCCTTCTCGCGGTTGCAGGCCTGTCTGGCCTGGCCATCACCTCATGCCAGAAAAAGGCCAGCGGCACAGCTGGCGCGGCATCCACCCCCAAGGTCACCGTGGCAGCACCGGTCGTGAAGAAGATCATGGAGTGGGACGAGTTTGTGGGACGTCTGGAGTCGCCCAAGATGGTGAACCTGCGCGCCCGCGTGGGCGGCTATCTGGAGAAGATCCATTTCAAGGAAGGTGCTGAGGTCAATGCTGGCGATCTGCTGGTGACGATCGACCCCCGACCCTACGAAGCCGCCGTGGAAGGTGCCAAAGCCGAGCTGGACCGCAATCGGACCCGTTCGGAACTGGCCCGCAATGAATCCAAACGGGCGGAAACGTTGATCAAATCCCGCGCCATTGCGGCAGAGGACTATGATTCCCGGCTCAAGGCCGCCGCCGAAGCCGATGCCGCCGTGCGGGTGGCGGATGCAGCGCTCAAAACGGCCCAGCTGAATCTGGAGTTCACCAGCGTGCGCGCGCCCATCAGCGGCCGCATCAGCAATGCCCCTGTCACAGAAGGGAACCTCGTGACCGGCGGTGAGAAGGATTCCACGCTGCTGACGACGATTGTTTCCTTGGACCCGATCTATTGTTATATCGAGGTGGATGAACAGAGCGCGCTGAAGTACCGCCAGCTCTACCGCGACGGCAAACGCCGCAGCGCGATCTTTGAAACCGTGGAAGCCCAGATGGGCCTCTCCAACGAGGCCGGATTCCCACGCAAGGGCATCATCGACTTCGTGGACAACCAGCTCCGCCCTGACACCGGCACCATTCGGTCTCGCGGTGTGTTTGCCAATGCCGACAAGCTGATGGCCCCCGGCTTCTTCGCCCGTGTCCGCATCCCAGGTTCAGGAGAATACGAAGCCTTCCTGGTGCGCGACAACGCCATCGGCAATGATCAGGGCCGCACCTATGTCTTCGTCATCAACGGCGAGAACAAGGCCGAGTACCGCCCCGTCGAGGTGGGTCCGATGGAAGACGGCCTCCGCGTCGTCCGCTCCGGCCTGAAGGCGGGTGAGAAAGTCGTCATCAACGGCCTCATGAACATCCGCAACGGCGTGAGCGTAGCCGCCACCGAGGAGCCGATGGCGCTGCCGGGTGCTGGTTCTCCCAAGGCAGAAGTGACCGCATCAGCGGCGCCTAAAAATTAGGAATTCTGAATTAGGAATTAGGAATGAGATCCGACACGTGGTGCTGACACCGCGGATCGCAAAAATTACCCCTCTCTTATTTCATGAATTTGCCGAAGTTTTTCGTAGACCGCCCCGTGTTTGCGGCCGTGGTGAGCATTGTCATCACGCTTTTGGGTGGACTGGCTTATTTCCAATTGCCCGTTTCTCAGTATCCGGAAGTGGTCCCTCCTACGGTGGTGGTGAGTGCAACCTATCCTGGTGCCAACGCTGAGGTGCTTGCGGACACGGTGGCGACACCACTGGAACAGGAAATCAACGGGGTGGAGAACATGTTGTATCTCTCCTCGTCTTCGACCAGTGACGGTCGATTGTCGATCACCGTGACCTTCAAGCTGGGTACGGACTTGAACCAGGCACAGGTGCTGGTGCAGAACCGTGTGAATGCGGCGCTGCCGCGTCTGCCGGAAGAGGTTCGCCGACTTGGGGTGACGGCTCTCAAGCGGTCGCCAGATTTGACGATGGCCATTCAGTTCTACTCGCCCGATGACACGCGAGATGTGTTGTATTTGGCGAACTATGTGAACCTGCAGGTGCAGAACCGCATTGCCCGTGTGCCCGGCGTGGCGGAGGCCTCCACATTAGGCGGCCTGGACTTCACGATGCGCATCTGGCTGGATCCGGAGAAGCTGGCGGTGCGCAATCTGACGGCGGGTGATGTGGTCAGTGCCATCCGCGAGCAGAACGTGCAGGTGGCTGCGGGCCAGTTGGGTCAACCGCCTGCTCCCAGCGGACTGCAGTTCCAGTACACGCTCACTACGCAGGGACGTCTGCGCAGCGCGGAGCAGTTCGGTCGTATCGTGTTGCGTACGGGGGGCAGTGGGGATGTGATCCGTCTGCAAGACGTGGCCCGTATCGAGCTGGGTGGGAAGGATTATGCCGTGAAGAGCTATCGCGACGGCAAGAACTCGGTCTCACTGCGGGTGTTCCAGCTTCCCGGTACGAACGCGCTCCAGACCTCTGACGCCGTGTATGCGGCCATGGAGGACATCAGCAAGCGCTTCCCGCCTGGTGTGGACTACAGCATCAACTACGACCCGACGAAGTTCGTGCGCTCCTCCATGAAGGCGGTGCTTCACACCCTGGTGGAAGCCGTGCTGCTGGTGGTGCTGGTGGTGGTGGTCTTCCTGCAGAGCTGGCGCGCTTCTGTGATTCCGCTCCTTGCCGTGCCGGTGTCGCTGGTGGGTACCCTGGCGGTGATGTCAGCCTTCGGGTTCTCGTTAAACAACCTCTCTCTTTTCGGTCTGGTGCTGGCCATCGGGATTGTGGTGGATGATGCCATCGTGGTGGTGGAAAACGTGGAACGGTATCTGGCCAAGGGCTTCACACCCCGAGAGGCCACCCTGAGGGCCATGAAGGAAGTGACCGGCCCTGTGGTGGCCATCGCCCTGGTGCTCTGCGCGGTGTTCGTGCCGACCGCCTTCCTGGGCGGCATCACGGGTGAGTTCTACCGCCAGTTCGCCCTTACCATCGCGGCGTCCACGGTGATCTCCGCGATCAACTCGCTCACGCTTTCCCCGGCGCTGGCCGCGCTGCTCCTCCGGCACCACGAGGCCAAGCCGGACATCATGACGAGGATCATCGAAGGGCTCCTGGGCTGGTTCTTCCGCATCTTCAACCGGGTCTTCGGCGCCATGTCGGAGATGTATGCCAAGAGCATCGCGAAGGTCATCCGTCATGCCATCCTGTCCTTGCTGATCTATGGTGGCTTGATCGCCTTTGCCGTACACGCTTTCAAGAAGGTGCCCACCGGCTTCATTCCGGCCCAGGACATGGGTTATTTCATGACGGTGATCCAGCTGCCGGACGGGGCCTCCTTCGAGCGCTCTGACGAAATCGTGCGCCGGGTGGATGCCCTCGCTCGCGAGACTCCCGGGGTGGCCCACACCTTCGCCATCTCCGGCTACTCGAACGTGCTTCAGGCCAACCAGAGCAATCTGGGCGCCTGCTTCATCATTCCTGATGAGTTCGAGAATCGCACCGATCCCTCGCTCAGTGCCGATGCTCTGATGGCCACGCTGCGCAAGAAGTTTGCCGATATCCAGGAAGCACGTGTGCTCGTCCTTCCGCCGCCGCCGTTGCGTGGTCTCGGTAACGCCGGGGGCTTCAAGCTCCAGGTGGAAGACCTGAACAACGCCGGTCTGCCCGCCCTGGAAGCTGCCACGCGCAAGTTCCTGGACGCCCTGACCGCCGAACCTGGGTTCTCCTCCATGATCACCGGCTTCCGGTCGAACAACCCGCAGTTTAACCTGGTGATCGATCGCGAGCGGGCCAAGACGATGAACGTCTCCATCTCCGCAATCAACGACACCCTCCAGACCTATCTGGGCTCGACGTATGTGAACGACTTCAACCTCTTCGGCCGCACCTGGCAGGTGATGGCTATGGCGGAGCCGGCGAATCGTATGAAGCCGGAGGATATTGGGCGTCTGCGCACCCGGAACATGAACGGGGAAATGGTGCCCCTGGGAGCCCTGGTGAAGGTGGAGCGTATCGGCGGTGCGGATCGTGTGCAGCGGTACAACATGTTTGTCTCGTCCGACATCAGCGGCAGCACCTCGGCGGAAATCAGTTCGGGGGAGATGATCCAACGGGTGGACGAGCTGGCCAAACAGCATTTGCCGGAGGGCTTCGATTATGAGTGGACCGACCTCACCTATCAGCAGATCCTGGCGGGGAACTCCATCGTGTACATCTTCCCGCTGTGCGTGCTGTTTGTCTTCCTCGTGCTCTCTGCCCAGTATGAGAGCTGGGCCCTGCCGCTGGCGGTGATCTTGATCGTGCCGATGTGTCTCCTCAGCGCCATCGGCGGGGTGTGGATTTCGGGCATGGACAATAACATCTTCACCCAGATCGGTCTGGTGGTGCTGGTGGGTCTGGCGTCGAAGAACGCCATTCTCATCGTGGAGTTCGCGCGACAGCAGCAGGACCTGGGCATGTCCCGGTTCGATGCGGCAGTCGAGGCCTGCCGACTGCGTCTCCGTCCCATCTTGATGACGAGCTTCGCCTTCATCCTCGGTGTGTTGCCACTCGTGCTGGCCAAGGGGGCTGGCGCGGAAATGCGTAACGCGCTGGGGACGGCCGTGTTCTACGGCATGCTCGGGGTCACCTTCTTCGGCTTGATTTTCACCCCGGTCTTCTACGTGGTGATCGCCAAGTTCATGAAGGATCGCAAGGAGATCAAGGACACCCCAGAGTCCCTGAAGCTGCCCCACACGGTGCCTCATGGTACTCCTGAGGGGGCGTAAGGGCTTCCCGGGGATTGAATTTGTGCCGGTTGCTGGCAGCTTAGTTGCTGCCCGCAACCGCTCGGCAGGCCGAAAGAACGGGCACTGGCGTGCGTATCCTATATCCGTGGCCGCCCGTTTCTCACTCTGCTGCGGAATCCCCTCCCGATGGCCCAAACATTCTCCATTCGCACCCTTCTGGGCGGCCTGATTGCCGCTGCTCCTGGACTTTTGGCTGCGGCGGAAGCCCAGCCGACGTTTTCTGGAGATCAGATCGAGTTTTTTGAGAAGAACATCCGGCCCATTCTGGTGGAGAGCTGCCAGGACTGCCATGGTGGGCACCGGCACGAGAACGGCCTCCGGCTGGACTCCCGGGCCGCGATCTTGCGAGGCAGCGACTACGGTCAGATCGTGGTGGCGGGCAATCCCGAGGGGGGCAAGCTGCTCAAGGCCGTGAAGCACGCTCCGGGCGTGGAGGCCATGCCTAAAAAAGGGGACAAGCTGAGCGCCTCCCAAGTGGCCTCCCTGGAGAAATGGGTGGCGATGGGTCTCCCCTGGCCTCAAGAAAAAGAACAGGCCGTGGGGCATCATGACAAGCCCTCCTGGCAGGAGCATTGGGCCTTCCAAAAGGTCACGAAACCAGCTGAGCCCGCCCTCACCAAGCTCAAGGGCGAGGTGAAGAACGACGTGGACAAGCACGTGGCCGCCAAACTGGAGGAGGCTGGAATGGCCTTTGCCCCGGTGGTAGACCGAGCCACGCTGGGCCGTCGCATCTATCTGGACCTCACCGGTCTGCAACCGACGTTTGAAGATCTGCAGAAGTTTGTGAACGACAAGTCGCCCGATGCGGTGGCGAAGCTGGTGGATCGGTTGCTTGATTCACCCCGCTATGGCGAGCGCTGGGCACGGCATTGGTTGGATGTCGCTCGTTATTCGGACGTGGACGGCTACCGTGCCGGCGGCGTGGACAACCGGTTCCCGTACTCCTACACCTATCGTGACTGGGTGGTGCAGGCGCTGAACAAAGACCTGCCGTATGATCAGTTCATCACCCAGCAGCTGGCGGCGGACAAGCTTCTGCCCCCCGCACAAGGGCAGGCTGATCCGTCTCTGGCAGCCCTCGGCTTCCTCACCATCGGAGATTATTTCCTCGGGGACAGGTTGTTGCAGAATGATGACCGCATTGACGTGGTGAGCCGCGGCATGCTGGGGCTCACTGTTGCCTGCGCCCGCTGCCACGACCACAAGTACGACCCCATCCCGAGCAAGGACTACTATGCGCTGTACAGCGTCTTCAACTCCAGCGAGACGCCGGACAAGCTGCCGGTGATCGGGGAAGCGACCGACAAGGCGGCTGCCGAGGACTTCAAGAGCAAGGTGGCGGCGATCGAGAAGGAGATGCAGACCTTCCGTCAGGAGGTCTATGGCGACATCCGCAACAGTGCCCGGTTGAAGGAGTATCTCGTGTTCGCCCGCAAGGCGCTGGAGCTTCAGAGCGAACAGTTCCGCGGCGAGGCGGGCAAGGCCAAGCTGCGTGACCGCTATGCAGACGGACTGCGCGACATGGTGAAGCGCAACGCCTATGTGGCAAAGCCGCATCCTGTGATGCTGGCGTGGAAGAAGCTCTCCGACCTGCCAGATGGCGAATTCGCCGCGAAGGCCCCTGCATTGGTTCAGGAGCTCACCAGACCAGAGAGCCCGGTCAATGCGGTGGTGAAGAACGAGCTGGCCAAGCGGCCTGCGCCCAAGACTTTCGACGATGTGGCGGGTCTTTACAGCGATGTGTTTGTGACCTGCATCACTGGCAAGGAGCCCGACAACGCCGACTGGCAGGCGGTGCGCGCGATGCTGATGGATGGCAAGTCTCCCATGTCGGTGCCGGTGGAACAGATCGACCGTTTCTTCACCCGGAAGGACCGGGAGCACATGACCCAGCTGGAGAACAAGATCACCAAGCTGGAGTTGACCTCCGAAGGAGCCCCGCAGCGCGCCATGGTGATGCTCGACAAGGAGAAGCCCGCGGATGTGAAAGTGATGATCCGTGGGAATCCCGGGCGTCAGGGTGAGCCAGCACCGCGTGGTTTCCTCACTGCGCTGGGTGGCCAGAAGTTCAGCGAAGGCAGCGGACGTCTTGAGCTCGCCAAACTGATCGCCAGCAAGGACAACCCCCTGACTGCGCGTGTCATCGTGAACCGCGTGTGGATGCACCACTTTGGCAAGCCACTCGTCAGCCAGCCCACTGACTTCGGCGTGCAGACGCCCAAGCCGGATCAGGCCGCCCTTCTGGACTACCTCGCTGCGACCTTCATGGAGCAGGGCTGGTCTTTGAAGAAGCTTCACCGCCTGATCCTGACCTCCCGCACCTACCAGCAGAGCTCTGCCACCACGCCGGAGAAAGAGCTCAAGGATGCGGAAAACAACCTGCTCTCCCACTTCAACCGCCAGCGCATGGACTATGAAAACATGCGGGACAACCTCCTGCAGGTCAGCGGGGCTTTGAATGTGGCCAAGGCGGGCGGGCGCTCCACCCTGCCCGAGACCCCGGACGCCGACAGCCGTCGCAGCGTGTACTTGTTTGTGAACCGGTACGAGCAGGCCACCGTGCCCGCCACATTTGACTTTGCGAACCCTGATACGCTGAGCCCGCAGCGCTTCGTCACCACCGTGCCGCAGCAGACGCTCTTCCTCATGAACAGCCCGTTCATGAAATCCCGGGCCGACCAGGTGGCGCAGAAGGTGCCTGCGAACAACAGCGGCATCGATTCGGAGAGCCTGAAGGTGCTCTATCGGCAGGTGTTGCTCCGCGAACCTTCCCCTGATGAGGTGGAGTTGGCCGGCCGTTTCGTCAATGATGCGACCTCTCTCCAGAGCAACAGCCCCTTCACCTGGGCATACGGATACGGCAATGTGAAGCGCGACACCCCCAACGGCCCGGTGCAGGTGCAGTTCAACGCCTTCAAGAAATTCTTCAACGACAAGAAAATGGGCATTGTCTGGCAGGGTGGAGACAAGGTCCCTGATCCGGTTTCCAACTACACCTTCGCCCGCCTTTCAGCCGGCACGATCACCAGCCACGTTGGCGATGGTGACATGGCGAACATCATTCGCTGGGTGGCTCCATCGGACGCTGTCATTCGCATCTCCGGCACGCTCCAGCATGGCAGCCCGAATGGCGACGGTGTCACGGGCTGGATCGTCAGCAGCCGCACCGGGTTGGTGAAAGAGGCCCCAGTTGCCCCCAACACGGGCCGCAACATGGGTGTGGACCGCCTGGAAGTGAAGGCCGGTGAGGTGCTGGACTTCTGTGCCACGGCTGGGCCGAAGAGAGACAATACCAACGACGGCTACCGCTGGACTCCGCGCATTGAGCGCCAGGACTCCGCCGCCACCGGTTTCACGGTCTGGACTGATTCCGGTCGCGATTTCGTCGGCCCCGGCAACTGGCCGCTCAATCTCGCCCGCCCCCAGAGCCCCCTTTCACAGCTCGCCCACGTATTGCTTATGAGCAACGAGTTCCAATTTGTCGAATAAGCACGCGAGCATTCCGCTTTCCGAACTCCCCCTTCCGCAATCCCTATGTCCCACCACGGTTTCAATCCAGAACACTCCTTCCTGACCCGCCGGCAGATGCTGAATCGCATCGGCATGGGGTTTGGCACGATGGCGCTGGGTCAGTTGTTTGGCGGTATGGCGTCTGCGGCGGTGAGCAATCCCCTGGCCCAGCGCAGTTCCCAGTATGCCCCCAAGGCCAAGCGGGTGGTGCATCTGTTCATGAACGGGGGGCCGTCTCATGTGGACACGTTTGATCCCAAGCCCATGCTGACCAAGTATGATGGCAAGGTCCTTCCGAACACGTTGCGCACGGAGCGTCCCACGGGCGCAGGGTTGAAGTCTCCCTTCGAGTTCAGGAAATATGGTCAGAGCGGTCTGGAGGTGAGCGATCTGTTCTCCCACACGGCCCAGCATGCGGACGACATGTGCGTGATCCGATCGATGCACGCGGATGTGCCGAACCATGAGCCTTCGTTGGGGCTCATGAACTGCGGCGAGTCGCGTCTGAACCGTCCAAGTCTCGGATCCTGGATCACCTACGGTCTGGGTTCGGAAAACCAGAATCTGCCGGGTTACATTGCCATGTGCCCGGGCGGCATGCCCATCCGCCGCACCAAGAACTGGCAGTCGGCCTTCCTTCCCAGCGCCTATCAGGGGACCTACATCAACACCAACAATGAAGAGGTGGAGAAGCTGGTTGAGTTCATCAAGAACCCCTCGCTGGACTTCAAACAGCAGCGCCGCCAACTGGATCTGCTGACCCAGCTCAACGAGCGCCACCTCGCCGAGCGTCAAAAGGACCAGCAGCTGGAGGCGCGGGTGCAGAGCTATGAACTGGCCTATCGCATGCAGATGGAGGCCAGCGACGCCTTTGACATCAGCAAGGAACCCCAGTGGGTGATCGACATGTACGGTGCCAAGCCGGGCCGGGAACACGCCTTTGCCCGTCAGTGCCTCATTGCCCGTCGTCTCCTGGAGCGCGGGGTGCGTTTCCTGCAACTCTGGACCGGCGACGGCCAGCCTTGGGACAACCACGATGAGATCCTGGAACACCAGAAGCTCGCCGAGCGCACGGACAAGCCAATCGGCGCACTCATGACCGACTTGAAGATGCGCGGGTTGTTTGATGAAACCCTCCTTTTCTGGGGCGGTGAGTTCGGCCGCACTCCGTCCGTGGAACTGCCTACTCCGGGCTCCAACGCCGGCAAACAGCGCGGTCGTGACCACAACCACTACGGCTTCAGCATGTGGATGGCTGGTGGCGGGGTGAAAGGCGGCCAGGCCTACGGCGCCACTGACGAGTTTGGCTTCCAGGCCGTGGAGAACAAGATGCACGTGCGCGACCTGCACGCCACCATCCTCGCCCTGCTCGGTTTCAACCACGAGAAGTTCACCTACAAATACGCCGGTCTCGACTTCCGCCTCACCGGGGTGGAGGATGGTCCGAAGGTTGTGCGTGAGCTGATGGCGTAGAGGCACGGGACTCTGGCCCTTTATCCTGTTGGCACCTCAAAGATCGCGGCAGCGTCATGGAGTGCTGGCGGCTTGACGCCGCTTTCGCCGGGCGATGGAGGCTGGTTGGTGCCTTGAACCTGGGTCCGGCCGGTTGACGTTCGCGGTGATGTTGGGCTTCGATTGTGCGTTGTCGTTCTTCACGCACGATTACGGTTTGAAAACGGTGTCGAGCCACCGTACTCCAAGACGCTTCGCGACGGTTGGAGGTGGGGGTGAGTTGCTGATGATAGTTTGGATGTTCCTGGGCTTCGCATGGCGACGCACCGAACCCGGAGGGTTCTCCTCCAACACCCATGGACCTCGCAAACTCCGCCCTCCACCTCGCAGCGGTAGACCTATCGCGTTGCCGGATCCCTGACTGCCATCACGCGGACGCACTCCCGCCACCCGGTTGTTCAGGCAACAACTTCACCACCACCCACAGCAACCCGCCCGCGACGGCGGCGAGGGCCGCCCACAGAAAGACAGATCCGGCACCGGATTCGTCTTCTGCTTTGCGTTTGCCCGGCGCGCCGGCCTCCTCAGGCCCCAGGGTCGCGGTGGAGGGGGTGGCCAGATTGAGCTCACGCTCCACGAGCCGCAGGTCATAACGCGGGGCCGGTACCGACGGGTTGTCGTAGTACAAATACACGGGAGCCCCGCTAGGCAGGGCCTGGAACTTCAATCGGGCCACTTGATAAGCTCCTCGCACGGCGCTGATCTCCATGGGCGTGTTGTCCCCATTGTCCGTCTCGATCCAAATCTCCCTGCCTGCCGCCCGGGTGTTCAATGGCACGGTGACGGATTTCCCCTCCTCACGATTTCTCACCGTCACGTTTCCCAGGATGGCGGAATAGTATTGCGACGAGCCGGAACGGTTGGGGCGTCTTTCCAGGATGTTCAAAGTTCTTTCATAAACCCGGGATGGAGTGTCGATTTCCAGCCGTTGCATCGAGAGATCTTCAAAAGGCAGTTCCAGCTTCCACCGTGACCAGGTGGGGCGCTTGGGATCCCGTGCGAGGGTGGCCGGCATGGAAATCGTGCGGGTGACGCGCTCCGGGAGCACCAAGTAGGGCAGTTGACGCCCGTCCTGAACGAGGCGTAGATCATCGAAATCATGATGACAGGTTGCCTCAAGGTCGAGTTCGAGGAGTTGCACACCAGGTTGCGTGATCAGCACCGGCTTGCGTCGCCGCCAGCCGTTGGTGTCGATGGCGCTGCCTGATTCGGCAAACTGGCCGAGTACACCATCCTTACGGTAGCCGGGGTTGGCCTGGAGCTCCCCGATTGTCGCGATGTTGGTTTGGGCCGACTGCAAATGAGAGGAAAGCGCAGCGAGATCATAGTACGGCGCGATGGCCAGCGGGTTGCCGCTGTACAGCTTCCAGGCGCCCAAGTCCTGGGCAGCAAAAAGCAGGTGCACCGGATAGCGGGTGGCCTGGACGCCGTCGATCTTCAGTGGCGGGCTGTTCCCGTTCTCAATGTCCAACACCAGTTGATCCCCCAATGCCTGACGATGCACGGGGATTTCCAGTGAGGCGGCGTTGAGTTCGTCTGCTTGCAGTCGGAACACGGTGCCATCTGCGAGGGGGGAGCCGGCCCCCTCAGGCGAGGTGCCCGCGCTGCGAACCACCACCTTCCGGCTGAAAACCGTATCCGCTGTTTGCAGACGGAGCATACCCAGCCAGGCTTGCGGTGTCTGTAGAGTCAGATGGAGACGGGTGATGCCGGGGAGTTCCTCTGTCTTTGTCAGCGTGACGTCTTCCTTGATGGTGGACGAGGCGGTCTGCGGCAGTTCCACGGTGGCACCTGTGAAAGCCGCGGGTGGCGACTTCCGGTCATCGAGGGCGGCACGGAGTTGTTTCCAAGATCCGGCTGGAAAGGCAAGACGAAGCCGGCTGCTGCCATCACGCTGGCGGAACAAAATGCCAGGTTCACCGATTGGCTGCCAGGTGGTTCCGTCCTGGGAACCCTCCAGCGTCACGGCTTTGAGGAAGGTGGCGTTGGCTGTCTCCAGGGTGAGCGCGCGGATGGATTCACCGGGTGGCGGCACCATCTCCAGGTAGGTCTTGTCACCTTCGAGGCGAGCCCGAAATCCGGAAACTGCCCGCGTGGTGACGGTGTCTTGTTGGGGCCACTGCAGCAGGAAAGGGGTTTCCACTCCCGAGGGGTTGATGAGGCGGAGATCACTCAAATTCTGCTGGGCGCCGCCGTGGGTGTTGGAGGGGATCTCGATTCGCACAAGGCCCGCCGCGGCGGGTGTGACGCTTTGCACGTGACGCCAGTCAGCCAGCGGCGGTGTGTTTTCCTGTGCCTCGGCGGAAGCCACGGTCAGCATCAGAGCGAGAGGCAGCCACCGCGTCAAAATGGAAGACTGGGTTTTCATGCTTCGTCAGTGGGATGGCTGCGGTCCAGAAACTTCTGGTAGAGGAATGAGGCGGCAAGCGCGATGAGAGCCACGATGATGAGGGCTCCAATGCGGTAGATGCTGCCGATGTTGGCGAGGTCGTGGAAGAAGAGCTTCAACAAGGTGATCGCGAGCAGGCCGATGCCGGCGTAGCGGGTCGCCGCCGTGCGCAGCCAGAAGCCGAGCCCGAGCAGGCCGAGGGCGAACAGACCCCAGGAGATGCTGGTGGTCATGTCGCGGCCGAAGTTCCCGTCGAAGTTGAAGACGATAAATCGCTGGCCGGGTGCGGTGAAGTAGTCGGCGATCTCAATATTCAACAGCAGGAAGAGGAGCACTCCGCCCAGGGCGCAGAAGAGGCTGCGCAAATTGAGATCCCCCAGCTTGTGCCGCGGCGGAGCCAGCCACCAGGCAGCGAGGATGAGCGCGGCGGCGGCCAGGCCGTAGGTGTAGAGGTGCCAATTCAAGATGGGCGTCTCACTGCGCGGGTAATAGGTAAGTACCGCAGGATTGAGGGCCAGGCGGACGAAGGCGGCGATGAGCAGACCGGCTCCGGTGGCGCGAAGCCCGCCATGAGGCACACGGCGATAGAGCCAGCAGAGGGCAGCCCCTTCAAAGGACCAGCCGAGGGTGATCCACTGTCTGTCGAACTGGATCGGGAAGATGAGGGTGATGAAGAAGAGTCCCACGGCGCCGTACCAGGCGAGTTGCGAGAGACGTGCGGGATTGGCGGCATCGTGACGCTTCAGGACCATCACCAGACTCAGCAGTGGCGCCACGGCAAAAGCGGCGGGCAGCAGGCCCATCACGTTGTTGGGCCAGGTGATTCTCACCAGATCATGAACCAGCAGGAAGGCGCCGACTCCGGAGAGGGCTGCAGCGGCCCAGGGGAGGATCGCCCGCTCAAAGACCTGGCGGAAGATGAAGGGATAGAGCGTGAACAGGAGATAGAAGCCCAGGTACCAGAAGAGCGGCTGCCAGGGGGAACTGATGTCAAAGCGGTGCACATGCCAGGAGATCTGCAGGCCCAGGCTGCACAGCATGGCCACGGGTGGAAGGCTGCCAATGCCGCTGACCCGGGTGAGGCCAAGCATGAAGAGAGTCAGGACCAACGCTGCGCCAAAGACCGGCGCCGGATTCGGCATCGGAATGTGAAGCGACGCCATGATGAGAAGCAGGAATGGCAGCGTGGCCGAGCTGATGGGCAGCCATTCGGCGAGACTGTTGGGAAGCAGGTCGCGATCTCCAATCTGATTGGGCTGGGTGGCCAGGATCCGGCGCGAGAGGAAACAACTGGCGGCGATGAAGACCACGGCGAAGCCGCAAAGAATGGTGAGGAAGCCGGGCATGCTGCCAGTGGTGGCAGGCAGGCGGAGCAGCCAGGCCAGGGTGGTGAAGAGCGTGAGGACGATGGCCGTCAGCACCGGCAGCAGGGCCCGGGTCACTACGGCGAGGCCGATGATGAGTAGATTCACCAACAGGAGAGCAGGCCAGAGCAGGAAGGGCACTGCCGGGAGCCTCAGCACAGGAAGAATCATGAGGAGCAGCGCCACGACAGGCACGAAGCCCGCAATGGTCTGTGGTGTTCCGGGATGGCGACGTGCCCACACCACACTGAAGGCAGTGTGCATGAAGCCAAACACCAGATAGATCGCCAGCGCGGCTGGCAGCATCTCAGCCGTCAACTCATGCGTGCTCCAGATCGAGAGGTGGGTAAAGGTGAGCAGTCCGACGATGGCCTGAGCGGCGCGGACTCGGGGTTCGATCCAGACGGTTGCCAGGACGGCCACATTCACCAGCAGCACCAACGTGTAGAGCAGACCGGGGCGCTGGAGGATTTCTGTGTGGTCAAAGAAAGAAAAGGCAATGATGAGGGCGCTGCCGCAGAGCGCAAGGGCCGAGCCCACTGGATAGAGGTCCTCGCCGTCACGACGCTTCGACCACCAGGCTCCGGCGGTGAAGAGGAAGGCAAACCACAGGAACACTCCCACTGTGATCCAGGTCTTGGGCCCGTACATGTAGCCCTCGGCGGCGAAGAACTTCGTATCCCAGCCCAACTGCATGAGGATCGTCCCCGCAGCCCCCAGTGCGGTGAGGTAGAGCCAGCGTTTTTTCTTGGCCACGGCAATCAAACCCAGGTCAAGCAGCGTGATGTAACCGAACAATCCCCAGGGGTTGTCCTGGCCGGTGGAGCACAGGATGGGAGTGAGGAAACCACCCACCATGCCCAGCACCGCCACCACCATGGCATTCATCCGCACCGCCAGCAGGAACCCCACAGCCGTGATCAGAGTCATGACTCCAAAGGTGGTGACGCTGTCGAACTGTTTGAATTCGTATATTGAGTGGGCGGCAAACGTCACGCCATACAGTACCAACACCCCGGTGGCGCTGAGCGTGTGTGCCAGGACCGTATAGGTCTTCTTGGCGCTTAACTTCAATCCTCCCACAGTGAGTCCGATGCCGAGCACAAATCCGATGGCGGTGCGCACGGACGGCGGGATCAGGTTCTGCTCAAACGCATACTTCACAAAGAAGACGATGCCGAGGAAAAGGGCCAGACCACCCAGCCAGGCGAAGAGCTTCACTCCCATGAATTGCTCCAGCGTGAAGGCGGGTTTTTCCTGAACCGGCTTCCGGGCCGCAGAGGGCAACGGCATGGGCGGAGGCATGACAGGCGTCGTGGATTCGCGGGTGGACACCGGTGCCAGTGTCGAGGCTGGAGGCAGCGGAGGAGGAGCAAGCGGTGCGGGGACGGCTTCTTCCGCCGCGGCGGGAACCGGAACGGGTTCCAGCGTTTCCGCCAGCACAGGCTCTGGTGATACTTGCTCCTGGGGCGGAGGCGGAGGCGCTGTTGAGGGTTGGGAAACTATCTGGAGTTCTGGGGAGACCGGAGGTGCTGCCGCCTGGTCGGCCTTGACGGATGGGGTGGCACCATCTCGGAGTTGACCCTCCAGCTCGCCGATGCGCTGGTTCATCTGGTACTGCTGATCGGTCAGGCGGGAGATAGCCTGTCGCAACTGCTCCTCAAGCTGAGCGGTTTTGTCCCGCGCAGCGCGTGAGACGATGGCCGCCCGAATGGGCAGGACGAAGACCAGCACCACAAAGGCGAGGAAAAAGAGAAGGCCAATGACTTCCATACAACGTGCCGGGGGTTGCCCCGGTATAGAACCCTAGTCTGGGACGAAGCGACGACGAATGGAAATTGATAAAGTTTGACCGTGTATTGATGGACTGAATACAGTGGGCCATCCCCAGACCGACCCTGCATGAACGTCCACCATCTTGAGCTGTTTTTCTATGTGGCCCGGCATGGCGGGGTGAGCGCGGCCGCCCGGCACATCCCCTACGGCATCCAGCAACCGGCCATCAGTGCACAGATATTGCAATTGGAGGACAATCTCGGTGTCACCTTGTTTCGCCGGCGCCCTTTCCAGCTCACGAGGGAAGGGCAGGTGCTGTTTGCCTATATAGAGCCTTTCTTCGCGGGTTTGGATGACATGGCCCGGCGTTTGCGGGGTGGGGTGGACAATCGGCTCCGCATCGCGGCTCCAGAAATTGTGCAGCGGGAGTACCTGCCGGAACTCCTGGTGCGCATGAAACAGCGCGTGCCAGGGTTTCATTTTACCCTCACCCAGGGGCGGCAGCAGGAAATCGAGGCTCTCCTGGAGTCTCAGGAGATCGATCTGGGCCTTTCGGTGCTGACGGACAAAGCAGGGCCCAACATCCAGATTCGCGAGGTGGCCACCCTTTCCATGGTGCTGCTGGTCTCCGAATCGAGCGGCATCCAGCATGCCCAGGAGGTGCTGGAGCAGGATCGCATCGAGCTGCCCCTCATCACCCTCAGCTCCTTCGAAGGCGTCAGCCGCACGTTTCAAGCCTACCTTCGTACGCGGGGGGTGGACTGGCTGCCCAGTCTGGAACTCGGTGGGTTGGATCTGGTGAACCGGTATGTGGAGGGCGGGTTCGGTGTGGGGCTCAGTCTCCAGCTGCCGAAGATGAAGATAGCGCCCGGGGTGAGGGAGCTGCCTTTGCCGGGTGCGCCGCCGGTCACTTTCGGCGCACTTTGGGCGGGTAAACTCACGGCTCCGGCGGAAGTCTTCGTGCGGGAGGCCGAGTTGCTGGCTGGCGAGTTGTTTTCAAGATGAATTCAAGGCTGGACGCCCGCCGCGTTTTGCCTTTAAACTTCAATTCTGCCATGCGTTTTTTCGCCCGTATTCTCTGGATCGTCGCGTTCTTGCTGGCCACCTACTCTTGGATGGTGGCCTTCGAGCACGGCTTCGGGTGGGCGGGTTTTCGCGATGGGTTCAAGGGTGAATGGCGCAATCTTGCGGCATTCGTCACTGGCAAGCCCGTAGGGCCGCAGCCAGTTACCCCTGCCATGCCGGCTGCTCCGGCGGCAAAATAGCTCCCCTCACGCTCCCTTATTTTACAACGTCAAAACTTCACGAGACTCCCATCAATTCCATGACAGAAGCCGATCTTGCCCCTCAGCAGAAAAACTTGTGGCTCAAAGGTGTCAGTGCCTATCAGCTAAAGAACTTTGACTACGCCATCAGTCTTGTGCTTACCGTGGTCAAGCAGGCCCCAGAGTTCCTGGACGGGCGCAAATTGCTGCGCCGCGCCGAAGGTGAAAAATTCCGTAGCCAGAAAAAGGGCCTCTTTGGTGGCGGCCTGAGCATGGGCGGCATCAAGCTGGGACCCGCCTCCAAGAAGGATCCGTGGGAACAGATTGCTGATCTGGAGGAGAATGTTTTCCAGAAGGATCCCTACAATGCGGCAGCCAATCAGACTCTGTATGATCTGGCCATGCGTCTGGGACAGAACCATCTGGCCTCCCTGGCGTTGGAGACCATCAAAGAGGGGCAGCCGACGAACACGCGGAACATGCACCAGCTGGCCCTGCACTATATGGCCATCGATGAGCCGGAGAAGGCCAGCGAAACGTATCGCCAGGTCCTGAAGCATGATCCGACCGACATGGACGCCATCAAGGGCGAGAAGGATGCGGCGGCCAAGACTTCCATGATGCGCCAGGGTTGGCAGCAGGAAGGCGGATTCGACAAAGCCAAGCGCGACAAGGACCAGTCCAACCGTGACGAGGCCCTCGCCCGCCAGGGGATGACCCCCGAACAGATGCAAGCCCTTCTGGTGCAACTGGCCGGCGACTACGAAAAGGATCCGAACAACGTCAACGTGGTCAAAAAGATCGCTGATCTCTATGACCGCATGGATGACTTGGAAAGTGCCATGAGCTACTACGACTGGGCTGCACAGCTGGCCCCGGGCGACGTGGCCCTGCAGGCCCGTATTGAGCAAGTGCGCAACAAGGCCGGTGAGAAGCACATCCAGCAGATGGAAGCTGAGATTGAGGCTAATCCTGACGCCGAAGACATTGAGGAGAAGCGGGAGACCATCCGCGCTACCAAGCGCGAGCGTCTTTCCACCCTCCTTCTAGAGGCCAAATCCAAGGTGGACCGCAACCCCACGGACAAGCAGTATCGTTTCGACTACGCCACGATCCTCTTCCAGGCAGAGCAGTACCGCGAGGCCATCCCTGAGCTTCAGCAGGCCAAGAGCAACCCGCACATTCGCAACAAGGCGCTGCTCATGCTGGGCAAGTGCTTTGAGAGGCTCAACATGAACGACTTGGCCATCAATGCGATGACCGAGGCCGTGAAGGAAATTCCTGCCTTCAACAACGAGAAGAAGGAGATCCTCTACGAACTGGGCAAGACCTACCAGAAGGTGGGCAAGGCCGACGACTACCTCAACTGCATGAAGGAGATCTACAACAACGACTACGGTTACAAAGACGTGGCGTCCCGTGTGGAGTCGTCTTACGCCTAAGATCACAAACTGTCCTCAAACTGAATGCTTTAGGCCGGTTTCCGCAAGGAAGCCGGCCTTTTGTTTGTGTGGGGTTCCTTGACAAAGCCGATTCCTTTGTGAAATTTCACAAGTGACAAGAATCGAAATCCCCCGGAAAACTGTCTACCGCCTCTCGATCTACCAGCGATGCCTCCAGAGACTGAAGGACAACATGATGGAGACTGTCTCCTCTGAGGCGCTTGCCAAAGCGGCGGGGGTGAAGTCCACGCAGTTGCGCAAGGACCTGACGTACTTCGGCCAGTTTGGCACCCGTGGTTTGGGCTACAATGTGGCCGGCCTGAGCGGCGCGATTGGAGAGGTGCTGGGGCGATCACGCCTTCAGCCTGTTATCTTGGTGGGAGTTGGGAACCTGGGCGCAGCGTTGCTTCGCTACGGTGGCTTCCAGAAAGAGGGCTTCGAGATCGTGTCCGCGTTTGACGTGCGTCCTGATCCCAAACGGATGAAGGGCCTCAAGATCCCCTTGATGGATGCAAAGGAGCTTTCTTCCTTCATCCGGGAAAACCATATCAAGATGGCCATCCTGACCGTCCCGGCGACGCACGGGCAGGAGGTGGTGAATGAGATGGTGGAAGCCGGGATTCAGGCCATCCTGAATTTCTCGCCTGTGGTGCTGGATGTCCCCAAGAACGTCGTGGTCAACAACGTGGACCTCGCCGTGGAGCTGGAGAATCTGAGCTACTTCATCCGATAGTGAGGCAAGGGCATTCGCGGGCTGGTTTTGATGTTTGACGGAGTCCGTCACCCGTTGGATGTAGGTGGCATGGACCGCCCAGCCGCTATTGCCCAGATCCGGGAAGCCTGTAAGAACATCGCCCTCCAGTTTATGAAGCTTCATCCGGCCCTGCCCGGCCTGAATGATGCGGAGACGATGAGTGATTGCATCAAAGCGATTCACGAGATGACCGTGCAGCTTGAGACCATCAAAAAGAAGGTCGGCAAGCTGGAACGTGCGGATGACAGCACGGTGCTGTAAGCGCGAATGTTTGTGGTAGGCGGGGCCGGTTCCGTTGCCCAGTGTTTCCAATCGCGCGAAGCGTCTTGGAGTGCTGGCGGCTTGACGCCGCTTTCGCCGGGCGATGGAGGCTGGTTGGTGTCTTGAACCTGGGGCCGGCCGGTTGACGTTCGCGGTGGTGGTGGGCTTCGCTTGTGCGTTGTCGTTCTTCACGCGCTATTGCGGTTTGAAAACGGTGTCGAGCCACCGTACTCCAAGACGCTTCGCGACGGTGGGAGCGGTGGGATAGGATTTCAATGGGGGAGGTTGGGCGTATCTGAAGGGCGCGGAGCGGGAGCAAGTCTCCCAACAAAACGGCCGCCACAGTGGTTCACTGCGGCGGCCGATAGAACGAGCTAAATCCACCACGCTACTCTGCGACCCAGAGGATGCCGACAGCGCTGGGGGTGATGTTCTTCTTGAGCGGGTTAAGCTGAACGGTCTCCAAAACCAGGGCCGTCGGATCGTACTGGTCGCGGATCTTTTGGATCTCATCCGTGAGCTGTTTGTCCAGGTCCCGGAGTTCCTGGTCATAACGCTCCACTTCATCCTCCGCGGCGGAGGCTTCTTTGGACTCCCGCCAGGCGGAGCCCACCTTGTTCACTGTGGTGCTGCTGAAGGCGCTGCTCTTGCGTCCGAACAAGGCTCCCAGCAATCCTCCGCCGATCTGCATGACGGTGGAGAGTTTGGCGCTGCTGGCCTGGGCCTTCTGGGTCTCCAGCTTTTGCTGGGCCCGGGCCATCTTTTCCTGGATGGCCTTGGCCTGCTTGGTCATCCTGGCGCGAAGATCCTCCACTGCCTGATCGCGCAATTCACGGGCAGTCTGGTCCACGCGAACCCGGAAGTCTGCCACCGCTTCGCCGAATTTGGAGTAGGCGTCCAGCAGGGGGCTGTAGAGCAGTTCAAACACCTCATTGGAGTACACCCAGTTGATGAAGTCCTTGGAGATGGTTTTGTAGGTGGCCGCCTTTTGGGCCACGCTCGGAAGCTCGCCGAAGGCCAGGCTTTCGTCGGGCTCGGTCTGCAGGGTGGCGAGGTCCAGGTCCTTGGGAATTTCCAGGAACTTGTCCCAGAGCACCTTGGCTTTGGCAGAGTCGATCTCGTTGGCTACGGTCACGGTGAGGCGGCCGTTGATCTTCTTCTTGGGATCGTTGAACTGCACCGTGGCAGAGCGCAGCAGCGCTGGCGTATAACTGGTGCCGCCGCCATCGGCCTTGAAGTATTCGGCCACGCCGTCGGGAAGTTTCGGTCGGATCGAGGAGCCAACGGGTGCGCCCTCTTCATCGTCATCGCCGCCGCCGGGTGGCAGGAAGCCGCTGTCCTCTGTCGGAGTCGCGGCCTTGGCGGCGCGGGGCTTGCGCGATGAGGCGGCGGAGGAGATGCGGGCGGTGTTGGCGAACTCGGCCCGTTTCGGGTCCATGAGCTGCTTGATCTGGTTGCGGCCCAGCGGACCTCTCAGGTAGGTCATGACCCAGCGCACGTTGAACACCACGGGGTGCTCCTCATGCACGTTGTTCATCAGGAAGATGCGGTTGCCCAGGCCAGAAAGGAGCTTCTCCATGTCGGAGCGGTCAAACCTGGCGTTCTGGGAGGAGGCCGCGCCTTCCAGGCCATCCAGCACGCGGGCCTTGTCGCGCTCCGTCTGCAGGCGGCCAAGCCACCAGGTGCCGATGTTGGAGAGCGCCTTGTAGTCCAGATCCACCGGGTTCTGGGTGGCCAGCAGAATGCCCAGGCCGAATGCACGCGCCTGCTTGAGCAGGATCATCATGGGCTTCTTGGACGGTGGGTTGGCTGTGGGGGGCAGGTACCCGAAGATCTCATCCATGTAGAGCATGGCCCGCAGGCTGGTGGTGCCAGACTGTGCTCTCATCCAGCCCAGAGTCTGGTTGAGCAACAGGCTCACAAAGAACATGCGCTGCGCGTCGCTGAGATGGGCGATGCTGAAGATGCTGACGCGGGGCTTGCCCTCGGGCGTGTAGAGCATGCTCTGGATGTTGAGCGGCACCCCCTCCAACCAGCTCGCAAAGCTGGGCGAGGCGAGGAGGTTGTTCAGCTTCATCGCCAGATCCGTGCGCTTCTTTTCGGAGAGGAACTCGTCCACAGTCATCACGCCCACCTTCTGAAAAGGGGGTTGCTGGGCGAGTTGCACCAGGTTTTCCAGCGTCAGGTTCTGCCCCTTGGCCCAGCAATGGGAAAAAATGTTCGCCAGGAGGATGTGCTCTGGGGACTGCATGGGGTCGCCTTCCACGCCGGCCAGACTGAGCAGGCTGGTGGCGCAGCTCTCCACCCGCTCGTGGAATATTTCCTCGTCCTCGAGCACTTCCGCAGGGGGGGCCTCCAGGGAGGCGACGATGGAGACGGGAATGCCGGCGTTGCTGCCAGGGGTGAAGACCGTGATGTCCACGTTGTCCCGTAGTTTCCTGATCCGCTCGGCGCTCTGGCCCCACTCACCCAGGCCCTTCTTCCACATTGCGGACTGGCTCTCTGCGTACTCGGCGGTGCTCTGGCCCTTTTTGCGGGCGTCCTCCTCGTTCACCCAGGGCTCGAAGTCGGAGCCGGCCAGGTCCGGGAAGGTGAGCAGGAAGTTCGCGATGTCGCCCTTGGGATCAATGGCGATGATGGGGATGCCGTCCATGGCGGCCTCCTCCAGCACCGCGAGGCAGAGGCCTGTCTTCCCGGAGCCCGTCATTCCCAGCACCACGCCGTGGGTCACGAGGTCCTTGGAATCATAGAGCACCAGATCATCTTCCAGCTTGGATGACACGGGATCATAGGTGCGGCCGAGGTAGAAGGTGCCGGGCTGTTCGTAGATTTCGGGTTTGATTTCCATGGGAGAGGGAAGGGGTGGAACCCAATGCGGTTAAACCATGAAGCAGGTGAAAAGACAATGGGCAATGAATGGGAGACGGAACTTCATCCGGCCTTGGCCAGCAGGACGACGTCGTGAAAAAGAAAAGGCGCGGCAGTATTGCCGCGCCAGTAAATGCTTGTCAGATGGACCGGTGTTGTGACCGGGAGATCAGAGCAAATTCAATCAGAGAGCTTCCAGCTTGCGGCTGAGAGCATCCTTGGACTGAACGCCCACCACGACGTCCTTGGCCTGGCCATCCTTGAAGAACACCAGCATGGGGATGGAGCGCACGTTGAACTGAGCGGCGAGGTTCTGGTTGTCGTCCACGTTCACCTTGCCGATTTTCACTGCGCCTGCCTTGTCCTTGGCCAGGTCTTCAAGAATCGGGGTGAGCATGCGGCAGGGTCCGCACCACTCGGCCCAGAAGTCCACGATCACGGGCACCGTGGAGTTTTGCACTTCGGCGGTGAAGTTTTCTTCGGTCAAGGTGACCAGGGTTTCGCTAGCCATAGTATTAGGGTGTGGAAAGATTTACGCACGCATCGTGGCGAGGGGATGCGGCGAATCAACCGGAATCGCAGAGCAACGCGGGGCTGGCTGCCGGACGAGGGCACAAAAAAGGCGCGACCGGAGTCGCGCCTTTTGAGTAGAAGGGAAGTGCTACGGGTGCAGTCTAGCTGCCGATCTGACTCTTGGTCAGGATGTTGATGGCAAGGACTGCGATCGAGAGCAGGAAAAGGATCCAGGCGAGAGGCATGGGAACAGGAGGAACGAGTTGGGATTACTGGTTGTAGAGGTCCGTGATCTTCTTGAGCGTGCTGTTGAACTCGTTCTTGAAGGTGCCGGTGTTCGGATCGCGAACTTCCCAGGCTGGGTTGTCAGCGGCAGGAACCATGAAGGAGCTGGTTTCTCCTGGGGCGGCGGCGAAGGCTTTGTCGGAACCAAGCAGGTTCAGGAGCATTACGGCCACGGCGAGGACCGTGCAGAGAATCGCGAGGGGGGCGAGACCGGCTTCCGGATCGGTTTCCTCATAGAGAGGAGCGTTGTCGGCGGCCTGAGTGCGCTTCACTGGGGCGCTCGGAGGCGTCACGGGGCTGGCGGCCTTGGCCCCTGCTGCGCCTGCGCCTGCACCGGCCATCGGACCAGTGCCTTTGGCGAGCTGGACAGTCGCTTTGGGAAGCTGTTGGGTCGGACCTGCACCGGACTTGGCCATGGGCGAGGTGCCCGTGCCGCCTGCTGCGCCCGGGGGCTTCGGCGGCGCGCCGGGGGACTTGGTGAGAGGAACGGTCGTGGCACCAGCCTCAACCTTGGCTCCGGG
>NZ_BATQ01000017.1 GCF_000739635.1 Verrucomicrobium sp. BvORR034
CCGAAAATCAACCGCAATGCTGTCCGCCTGCGGTTGTCCATCGTATATTGAGCCGAAACCGGCTGAAAACTTTCCTTTAGGTTTCAGATTGGGATTGAGAATACGATATTTTACTCTGCGCGAAACATCTCATTTTTTGTGGGCCAAGGAGGATGTGGAGGCCCTGCATGGTAAACTTAGGGCTATCATTCAGACATTTATCTTGAATGATTCCGCGCGTTATGAGCAGCGAGATGCGTTGCACTCTGGGCCCAATTTTGTGTTTGAGATTCGAACTCCCGAGGCCGAGTTGATGCTTAGATATGTTGTGTTGGATCGGCCTCGAGTTGACCTCGCCGCCGAATGCTATTTCTGGCTTGTGAAGAAGTTTCCGGGCGAATGGATCAAGAAGGTAAACTGGTTTGGCCAGTTTGACCGGTGGAAGTAGGGAGGGGTCACTATTTCACGCTTGATGTGAACTCCTGGTGGGTAAATGGAATGTTGATCGAGATGCTAGTGCCAGAAGACAGACTATTTCAGCGGCTTGCCATAAAACTGTCAACTTTTTGCACACTGACACCATTTCCCCGGCCGCATAGTGCCAAGCTCAGGCTCCGGCGCGGTGGGCAGCAGCGTTGCAGGCCGGAACAGCGTTGCACCCGACCCACGCTCACGAACGCCGCTTGAGCAGCAACCACAGCAGACTACCAGCCGCCGCGATCAACACCACGATGATGCTCCATGGTGTTGATGAGGCTGGTTCTTCGCTCGGTGTCGTCGGTGTGGGCTTTGGTTCGGGTGCCTTTGGCGCTTGTGGCAGCGGCTTTGTTTCCCGAACATCAATTTCCTTTGGAGTTGGGGATTGCGCCGTTTGGGCCTCATCAAATTTGCGGATGGCCTCTGCAGCCTGTGCTTGCACAGAGGGCCACATATCGTCGTTTCTTGAGACTTCTAGAAACTGATTCAAGTATCTCCTTGCGATGGTCTTATCACCGTTGGATTTCTCGAAGACATTTATTATTCGGCTGGCAGTGAGCCACTCTTCGACAGGGACACGGACAAGCTCGGCACCCAAAACTTCGTGGGCAGATGAACCCATCGAAACCAGCTTTTCCATTTTCAATACTTCTTCACCATACAGATCAACTCCCCGAGGCAGTAGCGCGAGAATCTCCTCCTTGGACAGAGTTTTTTCTTCACTTCGCACGCAATTAAGAAGTGAAAACCATGCCAGGAAGAGGAATATGAAACTTCTAAATGCTGGCTTAGTGTGCATGCGAGTTGGATAGGATTTTAGTTGCATCAGATTGCTTGAGCCGTCGCGACCCGCTAATCCCGTTTGTGTCCAAAATATTGGGCTGCATTAAGTGCCAAAGCGGAAAGACGCCCGACGCATCTTCATGACCACCGTTGGTGAGCAGGTGCCCAAGTTCATGCGCTGCTGCATACCCACCCCAAGGCGAAAGTGTCGATTTTGACAGAACCACGTTGTAGGTGAAGGAGTCCTCGCTGGCGGCGAATGCAAAATCGGCAATTGCTGCACCACCGGCTGCACCTCCTGCAACGGTAAGCGTGTTCACATAAAATACATGAATGTCGGCATTAGATGCCCCTGTTCCCCATGCGGTTATCAGATCCTTGGCCTCTTGGGCAACAGTCCCGTTTCCTGCAAGCAGGTCTGCAGCAGACGAATCGGTCACGTTTAGCCCAGGGGGGCTCAGATCGACACCAGTTGGCGGGTCTTTTACACCTGCATGGGTGACATTGAGCTTAACACCGCACTGGGCATAACGCTCCTTCGCGATTCTCCAGAAGTCTGTCACGACTGTTTGTGAAATCACTTCTGTGCCTCCAGCCGCCTGCAGTTTGTCTCTCAGAATGACCGTGGTGACATCCACCGTCTTTTCCGCTGGAACTGGAATCTTGGTGCCAAGCGTTTGCCAAGCTCCAGTGCCGATCTTGATCTCCTCGATCTTAAAGTTTCCTCCAAGCTGGATTTTGTGCGTCCGGTCGTCAGTGGCATCGTCAGCTTTTCCATCAACAGAATGATCATCATCAATATCGTCCGACACGAGGAGCAGCGATTTGGAAATCGCATCAGCTCCATCAGTCACAAGATCAAGCTGTGTGGCGTCGTCGTTGTATGGGGTTGTTGCGCTGTGATCTGGGTTGTCCGTGGTCGAAACCTTAACCGAGATGCCGCCCATTGAAGCACCGCCTTTGACGCGGATGAAGAACCGATCTGAGTCTTTATCGATGTCGAGCGTTGTCGACGCGCCCGTCCCCGTGAGGACACCCGTTTCACTCATCTTGCCAACCTTGAGTTTCGAGACCGCTGCCTTGTTTTTATCCACTAACTCCACCGGGAGGAGGATCACTGGCTCCGTTTTTTGTTGAGGCATTGCAATAGGATTGCCTGTAGGATCTCTAACACGCACTGCAGTACCAGCTATCACGCCGGCTTCATTCAAACAAATCAGCGAGAATTGCTGCCATGCCTGAGTCGGGCCGGGAACGGATTGGCCGGCAAGATCCTTCATGGGGATTGATTTCCCGTTCCTCCAGATCATGGAGCCATAGACTCCCACCCCTTGAGAATTCATGTCGTTCACGACAATGGGCACCGTTGTTCGCTTTCCATTGATTTCTGTCACCCAGTTGCTGCTTTCGATCCAAGTGATCAACGGCTGCCCTAATTGTGATGAGGTGGGATTCTTTACTGACGGAGGGGTTTCGCAGAAGCTAGGATCGCTCCAGGATGGTGCTGTGACGTACTGGCGTCTTCCTCTGCCCCCGTACTGAAGGAGCCAAGGATTTCCGGAGGTGCCGGTGACTAGCCGGAGGAGCGCATGTCCACTTCGAGTGAAGCCTCTCACCGACGGTAGGCCAAGGCTCATCATGGGATGGCGGGGGTTTGTAAGCACTGTCACCGTAGGCTGAGTGCCGCTGGGCGCATTTGCCGCGAGTAGTCTGTTATCAAAAATGCGATAGGTGAGATTTCCCACCAGGAGATTCTGGACTTTCAGGCTGTAAGAAGGTGCGCTGACTTCGGTCAACCACTCGCCATGTTTGGAGTAGTTTTCGTTCCTCAACCAGTACTTGCCATTTGCAAGAACGCGCTTCTCATCATCTTTGTATTCTACATCGACTGCGCCGATATCTGTATCGCCCAGTTTCCGCGGCGTTTCCAGGGAGGCGATCCCGCTCGAATCCCACTTGACCACGCCTGTGCGGATTCCCTCTTTTGTAACGTGGCCATAGACCTCTCCGGTATCCGTCAAGCTGAGCAACCCTCCGGCTTCGGCCTCTATTGGTTGTCCTCCGGCGTCCAGATCCTGGAGTGTGATTTCGGTGGTCAACTGTTGCCAGGCCGCATTTTTCCAAACGGCAATCTGGGTCTTTCCGTTCATTGTTCTTGTAGCCAGCACATCGCCCGCGCTATTTATTCTTAAAGGAGTCCATCCGTTTCCGCCGAGAGCAACAATGGCATAGCGTACTTCAGGTGTTTTGGCCCAGTTGACAATTCCATCAGTTGGTAGGGCATCAACACTGTCCATGATGTTGTCGCCGTCAGAATCAGGGTTGTTAGGTAGAGTTCCCAATGCGGCCTCTTCAGCATTTGTAAGTCCGTCTCCGTCCGAGTCATCGGGTGTCGGGGGCGCAGGCGTGTTGCCGCTGTTTGCCATGCCCGTTCCCGAAGCGTATTCCTTGATGTTGGACGCACCGTCTCCATCGGCATCAAGAATTGCGTCGGCTGGATCCGTAGGGTCCAGCCCGGCGGCCAGTTCTTCTTCATCAGGGATTCCGTCCTCGTCCGAGTCCAGCAACCAAGGATCGGTGCCAGCGATAAACTCTTCGAGATTGGTAAGACCATCTCCATCGACATCATCTCCTGCTGACGCTGCTTCCGCATCAGCGAAGTGGAGCATTTCCCAGTAGTCAGGCAACCCATCGCTGTCGGCATCCTCGTCGGCATCATTGACACTGTCGGCATCACTGTCTACAGCTTGCGGATCAAACTGAAGGGTAAACTCAATCGCGTTGCTGACCCCATCAAGATCGAGGTCATCTTCTGCATCATCGTGTAAGGCGTCCAGACCATTCGAGCTTTCCCATTGGTCTGGGAGGCCATCCTGATCGGTGTCAGAGTCCAAGGGGTTCGTGCCCCCTTGGTATTCTTGCAGGTTGGTCAGGTCATCGTGATCGGCGTCGGCTAGGGGATCAATTAGGATGATCTGACCGAAGTGTTGCTGCTCCCAGTAGTCGGGGAGGCCATTGGCATCGAAATCTCCTTCTACGTCCAATGTGGAGTCGTTATCTGTGTCTGCGGTTGTGGGGTCCAGGTCCAAAATATATTCCTCCTTGTTCCGAATGCCGTCCTGGTCAAGATCCTCAAGCAGATCTGTTGAATCCAGCGGATCCAGTCCTGCGTAGTGCTCCCACCCGTCTGGCAGCCCATCCATGTCGCTGTCATCCAGAGTAGGGTCCGTTCCCGCTTGAAACTCCAGTATGTTGCTCAGTCCATCTTCATCTTCGTCTCCGTTTGGGTCGATGCCGACATAGTAGAAGTATTGCAGCTCCCAAGCGTCACCGATGCCGTTCAGGTCTGCGTCTTCGTCCCGATCAGAAATACCGTCGTTGTTGCTGTCCGAATTACTGGGATTTAGCCCCAGGTAATGTTCTACGACGTTGAAAATGCCGTCTCCATCAGCGTCTGACGTGAAGACATCGGCCGCTAATGGGTCCAAGCCATTGGCTGCCTCCCAAGCGTCTGGAAGGTTGTCGCCATCCGTGTCGACGGAGAAGGGGTCGGTTCCGGCGGTGAATTCTTGTAGGTTTGTCAAAGAGTCACCGTCATCATCCCCGCTTGCAATTGCTGAAGTCGCGGAGTTGTAGTAGCGCAGTTCCCAGTAGTCAGGAAGCCCGTCCGTATCCATATCCTCTGCGGCGTCGCCAATCGTATCAGAATCAGTATCCGGATTCCGAGGGTCAAACGCCAGGATGTACTCTTCTCGATTAAGCACCCCATCCTGATCGACATCCGCATAGGCATCATAACCTATTGGGTTGGTTCCGTGCGTGCTTTCCCAACCATCCGGGATGCTATCTGAATCAGTATCCGCCAAGAGAGGATTAGTCCCCAGCATGAACTCGGCCTGCGTATTGAGTCCATCTCCATCAGAGTCCTGCACAGAGCTCAATGTACTGAGGTTTCCGTAGTATCGATACTCCCAAAAGTCAGGGAAGCCATCGCTGTCACTGTCCTCATAGTCATCTGATATACCGTCGCTGTCGCTGTCTGCCGAATAGGGGTCGGAACCCATGAGATGCTCTTCACGATTACGTACTCCATCACCATCGCTGTCTGCATCAGCGTCGTGCGAACTTAGGGGGTCTAGTCCATTCGATTGTTCCCACCCATCAGTCATTCCGTCACCATCGCTGTCATCGCTTCCGAGGTTAGTTCCCAGCTGAGCTTCCTCCAGATTCGTAAGCCCATCCCCGTCATTGTCCTCGTCGCCATCATTGGTGCCATCGTTGTTGCTGTCTGAAGATTGGGGATCGAGCCCTGAAACATACTCTTGGGCATTCTTCAACCCATCGCCATCAGGATCTTCGTCGGGGGTGTTGTAGTCTCGCAAGTTGAGACCGTTGTAGTATTCCCACTCGTCCGGAAGCCCGTCAGCATCTACATCCCCCAAAGAATTTCCAGAAGGCCAGATTCCTTCAGCATCATAGAGAATGTCTGCAAACTCATAGAAGTCGTGAAACCCGGGAACTGTCTCGTCATGCGCAGGGTTTAGAAAATAGAGAAGTTCTTCAAAAGTCAGCACCCCGTCATAGTCGGGATCATCAACAGGGTTGATGTCCGGATATATTGAACCGCTGTACTGCAACATGGGATGAATCTCCACCCAGTGGGATTCAACTACATCCAGCAGGTAGTCATCATCATTGTCATCCAAGTCAACAATTGCAGCATTTAGTGGCCAATTCCGAGAGTATGCTTTGTGATTGGTAAATCCATCACCGTCCAGATCTTGCGCAGCATCTGCTGGGTCGCTGGGATTCAGGCCGTACGTCAGCTCATCTGTATCGGGAATGCCATCTCCGTCGGTATCCGTCTCCCACGGGTCAGGGAGATAGGTGTCTGGAATGCTATCGCTATCCGTGTCCTGCCATGAACCCGCTTGTAGCCGGGGCAGGGGCAAAAAGCAAAGACAGATACATGCAAACAGAGGAATGCTTAAGGAGAGTAGGCCAGGGAGCTTGCGGAGTTGAGCAAAAGCACTGCCAAGTCGACGGGGGGATCGTTTCATGGGTAGATTGTTTGGCGTGGGGCGGCCAATAATTACTGATATTTACAATACTTGCACCAAAAATGCAAAAAATATACCTGCGAAATGATACATATGCAGATGAGCTAAAGAATTGTATTAGGGCGTGTTTGAAAAGGTGAAGGTTTCAGAGTTTCCCTCGGAGGCACCGGACGGCAATGGCCAGGTGAACGAAGCCTGAGTAGGTTTCGATGAGCTTGTCGTAGCGCGTTGCCACCCGGCGGCAGCGCTTGAGGACTTCCCAGAAGTTCTCGACCACATGGCGTTTCTTAAAGCTCTCCGGGTCGTGGGCGACGGGCTCCTTGCGGTTGCTTCTGGAAGGGATGCAGGCTTACAATCCCTCATCCACACACGCCTGACGGGTAAAGTTGGCATCATAGGCTCTGTTGGCCACGAGTTCTACGATACCAGAGCCCTTGCAGCCTTTGATCAACGCTTCTGCCTGGGTGTTGTCGTGACGGTTGCCTGCCGTGAAGCTCAGAGCAAGAAGTCGCATGTGCTCGTCGACCACTCCATGGATCTTGGTGTTGTTTCCTCCGCGTGATTTGCCAGTGAACTGTGGCGCTTGTCCCCCCCGCCGGATTGGCTCCGTCCCGGTGGACCTTGACATGGGTGGAGTCCATGGCCGCAAGCTCAGCACGCCGCCTGGCATTCCAGGGCACCAGGTCCACCAAGGCCTGGGGAAGACCAAGAGAGATCCAACGCCGCCAGTGTCCATAAACGGTGCGCGAAGCCACACCGACATGGCCAAGCGCACGCCAGCTGACGCCTTCCTTGAGCACGAAGAGCAACCGTTGGATCCACCAAGCCCAAAGGGGCAGGCGGTCGGTGGCCGCGTGTCTACGTATGGTATTTAGGCGTCTATGGTTCTTATAAACCCCTCAATCAGAGGGATCGTTCGCTGGAAACTCTCGTCCAAATGCATGGCCCCATCTGTCATCCATCCCGGCCTCAAGTGCAAGACGCAAGCCTTTTCAAACACGCCCTAGACAGTGTCGACCCAACGAACACGGGCGGTGCAATTTTTGTTCGTAGAGCTCTCGAGCGTACGCGTTGAGTTCAGAGCCGAGCGATTCACATTTTTCTTGCCAGTTCCCTAGAGTCGATAATACGCACTGGATTCTGGGGCTGTACATGCCGAAATCTAGGGTGCAATCGATTTCGTCGTGAAAATCCACATCCTAGTCCTGATCCTCCTGGCATTTCCTGGGTATATGCCAGCCAGGAAACGGTTTGATCTGTTTCTCATCGACGGGAGCAAGATCAAAGGCCGAGTGATGTCAGTGACGGCCTCCGAGGTGACCTTGATGAGCGACTTCGGGATGTTGAGGTTGGATCTCCAGAAACTGACTGCTGAGACCAGGGCGAAGCTGACCGAGTCCAACAAACCTGATTCTACGGCTCTTCTGCAACGGATAGCGGAGCGGGAGGCCACGGTGAGTTGATTGCAGCAGGAGAACGAGCAGCTTCGCAGAAGTGCTCTGTCAGCTTCTACTCCCGCCAGAACGTCTGTGGATACACTCTCGTCGGCTACGGGGAATACGGAGCCTGTCTCCCGAATCCGGTTCAGGCCCCCCCTTCTGTGGAGACTCCCGCATCTTCAAGGTGACCATCAGTCCTACCGGTAAGCGGCACAACTCAGGGTGTTGGTACTACGGATCAGGCCGCTCATGTGGCCCAACGGACGGGATTGAATGCAAAATTTGCGGTGGCTGAGGTGCGAAAGGGAATGCCTCCTCCGCTGCTACAATGAAGTTTGTACTACGAACAGCTTCCCCAAGCCTCAAACTTCAAGCAACGACATCCTCCGCCGGACGAACAACGCCCCTGCACCACCCACAAGCAAAAGGCACCCGGTAAGAGGCTCCGGCACGGCGGATATCTGAATGGTCACGTCATTCCCACCGAGCAAGGAGTTGGTGGCGGCGTTTCCGGTATAGCCAATGTCCACGGTGATGCCCAAGTCCGCGAAAGTCGCCCGACCGTCCAGGATGGATTGAGTGTAGGTGGTGCCATCCAGCATCACGTTCAGGAAGTCGAACTGCCCGAGAACTGAGGAGCTGTCGAGGTTGAATAGGAAATAATTCGCCTCGGGATCCGTGCCGTCCAGATCGTGAAAGTAGGCCATGGTGGAGGCCGTGAGTTGCATTTCCAGGGTAGTACCCGTCCCGACCTTCAGATTTCCAGTGAGGGCAATTTGATCATAGTCCTGCCCGGCAATGGGAGACTCTCCAAGGGAGACCGGAGCACCCAAGGTGAACTTGGCAGTGGATCCCGTTTTGTACTCCAGATTGGCCCCCGAGAAGACCTTTGAGTTTCCGGGATGAGTGGCTCCGCCGTTTTCCACGGTAATGTTACCTGTGACTCTACCACTGCCGCCCAAGGTCCCCGTGCCACTCACCGTCACTGCTCCAGTCCCTGTGCCGGAGCCGGTGGTGTTGTTCACCTTCAGTGTGCCGCCGTTGATTTGAGTGCCCCCTTGATAGGTGCTGGCGGCGGTCAGGATGGTCGTGCCTGCAAGGTGCTGCACTTTCGTGCCACCACTGATCAGGATGCCGCTGTTGACCGCAGTCGTAAACTGGTACCCCGTTTCATTGTGGTTGAAGATGATGGTGGAGTCGGCAGGAGGCACCAGATTGTTGGAGTAAACCCACCCATAGACTTCGGCGACGTTCAGCCTCCCTGCGGCTGCCCCCATGCCAATACGCAGTACCCCAACGCTGGAGGGCGTGCCAGGAGCGCTGTTTGTTGGCATACCTCCTACGGTCAGTTTGCCATCACCCGTTCCTAATGCGGATCCTGCTTTCGAAACGCTGACCACCGCCCCGTCAGAAACCGTCAGGGTTCCCTTCCCGCTGGAATCACCAAGCGTGAGATCGCCGACCACATTCAATTGTGAATCTGCGCCAGTCACCGTCGTGGTGCCTTCCTCGTTCAAGTAGGAGCCGATAAAACTGTTGCTGCGGGCGCTGATGACGCCGCCCGCACTGACGACGGCAGAGTTGGTCGCGGAGCTGTCGATCCTGATCCCTCCCGTGAGGTCCAGAGTGGCCGCTGCCTGGGTGAGGGCGTCCCGCCCGGTCACCACGAGAGTGCTGCCTCTATTCACGGCAAAGCTGGAGGTCGAAATGGCACCTCCGTTGCTGATCGTGAAGCTCGCGGTGCGGTTGTTGGAAGCGTTGCCCACACCGATCCCCATACTGGGGTTGTCCCATTTCGAACCCGCACCGTCCACCAACACGGAAACGGTTCCCGACGTGCTGCCGATGCTTGTCGTCGAAATTGTGGGCAGAGTCGGAACGCCGGTGCTGGTGAGCACAGCCCCTGAACGAATGTTGAGGCTGGCGCTACCCGTCGATCCCAGTGTGATCGATCTGCTGACCGTCATGGTTGCGCCCATCTCAAGATTCAAGGTGCCCTGACCGAATTGGCCTATCGAAAGCTCATTGCTGAGAGTCAGGGTTGTGCCACTCCCAGTCACGGTCACGGTTCCTGGTCCAGAGTAGCGTCCTACACGCAGAGCACTTACGCTAAGACTCGATGCTGCATCAACTAGGAGGCTGCCTGCACCAGCATGGCCGATCGCAGTTTCGGACGCTGTCGAGTAGGTGCTTCCTCCGTACGTAACCTCGGCGACCGCCTTCGTCGCGGGAAGCGACAGGACTAGAATCCCAAACAAACGCAGGCCATTTCGAAATCCGTCCAACCATTCTCTCCCGGGTCTCTTCTGCCCAGGCCTTTGATGGGGAGCGATAAGATGTTTCATGATCAGTCGAGTGGTTGCCATCGGTATGGAAAAACAATCAGACCTCCATCTATGCTGGAGTGGACATGGACCTCAACTTGCCAAACCCAGTAGCGACTACGGGGTTCTCCACAAGGGCGCTAAGACTTCATTCAGCTTCACCCCGGTTCTATCCCCTTATGGGCAAACGGTGCTTTGCAGGGCACAGTCATTTTTCGGCGGGCGCTTGGCCGTCAACCCGCCATCAACGACTTGCGCCGACGCGTAAACACCACCCCCACCACTCCGGCCAGTAGAAGGCAGCCGGTAAAGGGCTCCGGAACGGAGGACACCTGGATCGTCATGTCATTGCCGCCGAGGAGGGAGTTGGTAGCCGCGTCTCCGGTGTAACCCACATCCAAAGTGATGCCCAACTCTGCGAACGTTGCCCGACCCTCCAACATGGATTGCGTGTAGGTGGTGCCGTCCAGCATCAGGTTGAGGAAGTCGAACTTGCCGGTGATGGGAGCGGTCAGGTCAAACAGGAAATAATTCCCCAACGGGTCGGTGCCATTGTGGTCGTGGAAGTAGGACAGGCTGGAGGCGGTGAGCTGAAGCTGAAGCGTGGCTCCGGAATCAATGACCAGATTTCCGGTCATCTGAATGCGGTCGCAGTTCATCCCCGCCGCTGGAACCTCTCCGCCTGCGCCTGTTGTGGCCAGGGTGAACTTCGCCGCGGATCCGGCTTCATATTTCAGGCTGCCCACCTTCAAGATTTGGGAGTCACCGGGAAGCGTGGCTCCACCGCTCGCCACTGTGATGTTTCCTGAAATCGTGCCCCGGCCTCCCAGCACCCCCGTGCCGCTCACGTTCACTGCTCCGCTTCCTGTGCCGGAGCCACTCGCGTTGTTCACGACCAACCGGCCCCCGGTGATCAGCGTTCCGCCTTGGTAGCCACTGGCTGCGGTGAAGATCGTGGTGCCCGCCTCCTGCCTCACCTTGGTGCCGCCATTGATCAGGATGCCAGTCCCGGCCGTGTTGGTGAACTGATAGGCCGTCTCATTGTGATTGAAGACAACAGTGGAATCCGTCGGTGGCACCGGGGGATTGGTGGAGGTAAAACCTGTGATCTCGGAGACATTCAATTTCCCAGCGGCCCCACCAGTGCCAATATGAAGCACTGCCACGCCTATGGGAGTTCCTGGATTGGAGTTCGAGCCCCTTCCTCCTACCGTGAGTGTGCCATCGCCTGTGCCCAGTGCAGATGCGGTCTTGGAGACGCTGAACAATGCACCATCGGTCACCGTGAGGGTGCCCCTGCCGCTGGAGGCACCTATCGTCATGTCGCCCACGACATTCACTTGCGATCCTGCACCCGTGACCGTCATCGTTCCTTGCAGGCCTTGGTAGGAACCGATGAAACTGTTGCCCCGCGCGTTGACAATGCCGCCAGCGCTGACAACGGCTGCATCAGAGCCTGAATTGTCGATGGAAAAACTTCTCTGCAGATCCAAGGTGGCGGCCGCTCCCGTTACGGAATCAAGTCCGGTGACCAGCAAAGCCCCTGTTGAAGTGACTCCAACTCCGGTCGTCGAGATATTCCCCCCATTGCTGACCGTGAGAACGCCCGACACACTGATTCCCAAGTTGGGAATGATCCATTGAGATCCTGCACCGTCTACGGTGGCGGACGACGCTCCCGCCGTAGAGGAGTTGCCGATGAAGATCTGACTTGCCGTGCCGATTTCCGAATTTCCATTGCTGGTGAGCACGGCTCCCGAGCGAATGTTGAGGGTGCCCGTGCCAGTCACTCCAATCTCGACTGACTTGTTGGTCGTCATGGTGGCGCCGAGTTCGAGATTCAGGACCGCGCGTCCCAAGTATCCCATGTTCAGTATTTCGCTAACAGATAGCGACGTGCCGATGCCGGTGACTGTGATGATGCCAATGGCGTCTTTGTATCTCCCTACCGTCAGAAAACCCCTGAGGTAGTCATAGCCTTCGTTGATCACGAGACTGCCCTCGGCCGTAAAGCCCACCCAGGCGTTTGTTGGTTGCAGAACGTTGTCACCCGTGCTGGTGAAGCCCGCTTGGGTGGTGCCTGGCAAAAAGAGGATGGCAATAGCCGCACCGGCGATTGCAGTCAGTCGGGTGAAACGACTGGGGGCTGTGCGTATGGCCGCCGGAGCGATGGGGTGATTCTTCATGCGATTCTTCGGCGTCCAAGCTGCCCTTCTGAATATTGGATTCTGGCGACGCCTTCCATTGCCGTGTCCGGAGTGGGAGTACAACTCGACAAACCCAGTAACGACTACGGGGTTTTTAGGGGCATGGCACTTGCGTTGCGGAAGGAATCAGGGAGTCTCTGCGTCGAATGAATTTCCAGCGTCCCACTCCGTGGCTTGCGTTCGCGGCGGTGCCGTTGATCGTGGTACTGGCGTTGGGCTGGCTGCTGCTGGGGTATGCCGGCCACAGGCATGGCGTGGTACCGTTGCCAGGGACCACCGGCTTTACAGTGGAGCACCTTGGGGATGCAGGGGAGGGGCGGACCCTGCGAGAGGTGGAAGCCTTGCCGCCTGATGCATGGACCCCCTGGACGGGCGACAACTACCATGTGGTGGGCCCCAGCCAGGTTCTCTGGTTGCGGGTTGTGTTGCGAAACAACAGTGCCAGCGAGTTGCGCGGCATCCTTGAGAACGACGACTATTTCGCAGACCGCGTTGAGCTGTGGGTTCAGGAGCCAAGCTCGCCGGCAGTTCAGCCGGACGGGCCCTGGCTGTCCGGCGAAGGCGTGGCCAATGTCGACAAGAGAGTTGCTGGCCGCGAGATCGCCTTCCCGGTGACGCTTGAACCCGCGGCCGTCAAGGTGGCATACCTGCGGCTGGAGAATCACTTCCGGCCATTCGTCCGTCTGGTTTGGTGGCCCGATGCCGGGGCCTTTCACGAGTCGAGGTCCCGCGATGGAATGGCGGAGGGCATCTACCTTGGAGGCCTTCTCGCCCTCCTGGGTTACAATGTGCTTTTGTGGCTTCGACTGCGCCAGCCGGATATGGGCTGGTATGTGCTTTATCTGGGATCCGTGGCTGCGTTCATGTTTCTGGCACGCGCACAACTGCCGGCGCTGGGGCTGCCACTGGCTTCACCCGGACTGGAAACAGTACTGACGTTGATGATGGCGCTCAATGGTCTTTTCTTGACCCAGTTTGCACGGTCGTTTCTTGAACTCAAGACTTCCTTCCCGAAGATGGATCGCTGCATGCAAGGATGGGCCGCATTGATGCTCGTGGCAGCTGTGGCGACCCTGACCACGCCGTGGGCATCTACATCCTGGCTGCCATTCGTGACTCTCTCAAGCGGGCTTACCCACACTGGGTTGCTTGCGGTGGCATTGTCTGCATGGCACGCCCGGAAATGGCAGGCGCGGTTTTTCGTGCTTTCATTCGGCTGCCTGTTTGCAAGTTCGCTGCCGATGGTGGCCGTCTGGTTCTTTGAGGGGCTCCTTCGAGATGTGGCCATGCGCGGCCTGATGGTGGGCTCCGCCCTGGAGATGCTGCTGCTGTCTCTGGCCGTCGCGGATCGCTTCGCGAGGGCACAGACGCAACTGGTGGAGGAAACCGAGCAGCGTCGCATGATCGAGGAGGCCTATGCTGATGAGCTTGAAGAGGAGGTCCGGGAGCGCACCCGCGAACTCCAGGCGGCAAACAACGACAAGGACCGCATGCTTTCCGTGATCGGACATGATCTGCGCGGGCCTCTCACAGGGTTGATGCGCTCCGCCGAGCGTGCCTCAGGGGAGTTTTCTCGTGACGCATCACGCACCAGTCGGGCGCTGCTCCTGATGATTGAAGACCTGGTGCTCTGGGCTCGGCTGCGGGCGGCCAAACAAGCGGTGTCCGTTCACCCCGCGGCGAGCTTGGTGGGGCCGGCGGTGGCTCTGCACGAGTCCCTCGCGGAACAGGCGGACATCGTCCTGCTACAGGAGGTGCCAGAAGAGGTGTGGGTGGAAACCGACTTGGTGCTCGTTCAGACCCTGGTGAGAAACCTTCTGGCCAACGCCCTGAAGTTCGCCATGACCCGGGTGGTGCTGAAAGTCGAGACAAGTGATGGCAAAGTGCGCTTTACGGTTGGCAATGATGGACCCGCCCTCTCGCTGGAAGTGGCTGCGCGGCTGGCTGCGGATCTGGATGAACCCGTCACCGCCACCTCAGGTATGGGGCTGCGTCTCTGCCGCGAAATCTGCCGGGCTCTCGAGATCAAGCTGGAATCTTCCATCGGAGCTGAGGGCGGCACGGAGTTCTCATTCACTTTGAAACAAGCCAGGCTGACATCGACAACAGAGGAGGAGACCTCATGAATGTTCCGGGCAAACTGCCGCCGCCCTACCGGGCCATGATTGTGGAAGACCAAGGAATGGTGCGCGCCTTCTTTGAACGTTGGCTCGCGGATCTACCTGGTTTCATGGTGATCGGTGCTGCCAGGTCAGGGGAGGAAGCGTTGACCCTGGTGCCGACGGTTATGCCGGATGTGGTGCTGGTGGATTTTCAACTTCCCGGGATGGACGGGCTGGAGTTCGTGAAGCTCGCCCGGCAGATCCGTCCCCAGCTTCGCGCTTTGGTCGTTTCCTCGCTCTCGGACGCTCTGGTGCTGACGCGTATTCAGGAATCTGGTGTCGAGGGGTATGTGGAAAAGGATGCGTCCCCCGACCTCCTGGCTGAAGCACTCGTGGCCGTGGCATCCGGTCAGCGTTACTATTCCAGGAAGTTTCATGAAACCATCGCCCGGGAAGGGGCCAATGCCGAAAGCGTCGGCAAGATCCTCTCCCGTCGGGAACAGCAGGTCCTGGGCTTTGTGCTCGACCAAAAGAGCAACCGCGAGATCGCCGAATTGATGGGGCTGAGCGTCCGCACCGTGGAATTTCACCGCGCCAACGTCATGACCAAACTTCAGGCAGGCAACCTGACGGATCTGGTCGCCGCTGCGAAGTCCCGTGGTTGGCGGGACAAGGCGTGAGAACTTGCTGGTTCAGGAAATGCTCGTGGTGCATAGTGTCCACCGCGATCGGTGCAGCCTCCCCGATTTTCCATGATGAAACACTTCCTCTCACTGACAGAACGGGAATTCGAAAGGTTCTACAGTTTGCGTGATCACGCTGCCCCTGGAGGGAAAGAGGGTTTTGAAGAGGAGTGCCTTGTCACTTTGTCAGTTGTGGGGAAGTACCTTGCCCAACGGCTGGAGCCAGGTGACTATCACCTCCACGAGTATTTCAACCGATCACGATTCATTGAGGTTGCCTTTGAAGTAGAGACCTGCTTTCACCTGGATTTCGTTTGGGGCTTGCAAGGTCTTCTGGCGGGATTGAGGCAAAACTGGATGGTGTGTCTTTCTGAGGGGTGCTATCTGTTTGTGACAAGAGAGCAAGTCCTGGGATTTGATCCCACGGGGGAAGATGCCGCATTTCTTCGGCTTCAGTCGGAGTTCGAGGCCTGTGCCTGAATTCGTGCGGGATGTCTTGAGCCGCACCTGTTAGCCCTACTTCAACGCCACAAACGTTCCCTCGAACTCCACGCACACGCGCTCACCTTCCTCCACCGCGACTTTCAGCGTGATGCGGGCCTTGTCGGATTTCGCGAAGAGCTTCTTAAACTTGGTCACGGCTTTGGCATCCGGCCGCTTGCAGGCAGCCCTCAGTTCTCCCCTGACGGGTGCCAGGTAGCGGATCTTGCTGTCCTTGATCACGATGTGGGCCTCCCGGTCCTCCAGCAGGAGCCAGAGCATGCTGTAGCCAGCCAGTGTCGCCAAGGTGGCCAGGCTGCCCCCGAAGGCTGTGCCGAGGTGATTGTGGTTCGCTTCCAAGGGAGCGGTCAGGACCAGTCGGGCTTCGTCGAAGGATGCCACGTGCACCTGCATGGCCTTGGTCAACGGGATCTGCGCATGCAGAAAGCGTTCAGTTTCTTTGAGAAGCTCGTTGGCAAGCATGGTAAACAGGGAGGTGTCGGGTACGGTGAATCCAGAGCGAAGTCGAGAATTTTCGAATTTCGACTTGTATTTGACCGTCTAGTCAACTATTCTTGAACCCATGGGCCGTACCAGTGACGCCAAAGAACGCCTCCTTGAGGCTGCGCTCGATTTGATTTGGGAGCGCAGTTACGGGGTGGTGACGATTGACGCCATCTGCGAAAAGGCCGGGGTGAAGAAGGGGAGCTTCTACTACTTCTTCGATTCCAAGTCTACTCTGGCGGTGGCGGCGCTCAATGAGAACTGGATCCAGGACGGCAAGGCCAAGTGGGATGCCCTGTTCTCAGCTTCTCTGCCGCCGCTGGAGCGCATTCGCGGGTTCATGCAGTCGGTTTACGATGGACAGGTAGAGGTGAAAAAGGAGCACGGAAAAGTGCTCGGTTGCCCCTGCTTTTCCATTGGTTCTGAGACCAGTACGCAGGATGAAGTCATCCGGGCCAAGGCCCAGGAGATCCTGCAGAGCCAGATCCGCTACTTTGAATCGGCCATTCGCGACGCCCAGGCGGAGGGTTCTGTCCCTCCTGGAGATGCGGCGGCCAAGGCCAAATGTCTCTTTGCGTTGTTCGAGGGCAGTCTGGCCCAGGCACGCATTCAGAACGATCTCGATTTCCTTCGCACTCTTCCCGACGCGTCCCTGGACATCTTGGGCGCTCGTTCCCTCAAGGTCGCGGCCTAGCCCCGTTGCCTTTTTTTCGCAGGAAATTGTTTACTATACAGTCAACTACAAGCCTCTATTCCATGAACTCGATTGACCTTGGCTCCATTGCCAACCCTGCCTCCCCCGCACCGCGGAAGTCCCGAGTGCGTGCCTTTGCATGGCTCTCTCTCTTTACGCTCCTCGGCGTGGGAGGGGCCGCCTATTTTGGTGCGCATACGGCCTCCGCTGGCGAAAACGCCGCCCCTCCAGCCTCTACGGCGCCCCCACCGCCCAAGGTAACCGTCGCCCCGGTGGAGGAGCGTACCATCACGGATCATCGGGAACTCCTCGGCCGGGTGGAACCGATCGAGAGTGTGGAGATCCGCCCCCGCGTATCCGGGCACATTGAAAACGTTCTCCTCCAGGCCGGGCAGTCTGTGAAAAAAGGGGACGTGCTTTTCACCATCGACCCCCGCTGGCATCAGGCCCAGTTTGATCTGGCGAAGGCTGGTGTGGAAAAGGCTCGGGTGAGAGTCCGCATTACCGAGCGTGATGCCAAACGCGCTACGGAACTGCTCGCGAGCCGTGCCATCTCCGTCGAGGAGGCTGACACCCGTTCTTCCACTCTGGAAGAAGCCAAAGCGGAGCTTCTGGCTGCTCAGGCCTCTCTGGATACCGCCAAGCTGGACCTCGACTACACCCAGGTTCGCGCTCCCATCAGTGGTCGTGTGAGCCGTGCTTATGTTACGGCGGGCAACCTCGTGTCCGGCGCTCCCGGTGGTGCCACCCTGCTGACCACCATCGTTTCCGAAGGCGAAGTGTATGTGTATGCGGACGTGGACGAAGCCTCCTACCTGGTGATCAACCAGCTCACCAGGGAAAACCGGCTCGCCTCGGAAAACGGCCGGGTACCGGTGGACATGCAGCTCACTGGTGAGACGGGATTTCCGAATCGCGGGGTGATTGAGTCCGCCGACAACCGCCTCGACCCCGGCACCGGCAGCCTGGTGTTGCGCATGGTATTCGCCAACCCGGATGGCAAGCTGGTGCCCGGCCTCTCCGCCCGGGTGCGGGTGCCCGTGAGCGCCCCGTCGTCAGCCCTGGTGATCAGCGAGCGCGCCATTGGCACCAACCAGAGTCAGAAGTTCGTGCTTACCGTGAACCCCGACAACGTGGTCGCGCTCAAGTCCGTGAAGCTGGGTTCCCTGGTGGAAGGCAAGCGTGTGGTCCGCGAAGGTCTCCAACCCGGTGACCGAGTCATCGTCAACGGCACCCAGCGCGTCGCTGCCGGCATGATCGTGAGCCCAGAATCCGCCGCTGTAGCGATGAAATAACCCATCAGTCCGGGCCGCCCCCGTCTCCCCCAGGGCGGCTTTTCTCTCCCCCGCTTCCATCACCTCCTTTGATTGAGATCCGGCTTCTGATGCCGGGATCAGCCGCCGCTTTGTCTCTGCCCTGAACTGCCAACCCGCCCTGTCATGAACTTCTCTGACTTCTTCATCAAGCGCCCCATCTTCGCGGGTGTCTTGTCCATCATCACCCTTCTGGTGGGCGCCATCGCTCTCTGGATCCTGCCGGTGAGTGAGTACCCGGAAGTGGTGCCGCCCACCGTGGTGGTCACGGCCCGCTATCCGGGTGCCAACCCCAAGACCATTGCCGAGACGGTCTCCACCCCGCTGGAGCAGTCCATCAACGGCGTGGAGAACTCCATCTACATGTTCTCCCAGGCGACCACCGACGGGGTGATGACGCTGACGGTGACCTTCAAGCTGGGCACGGATCCGGACAAGGCCCAAGTCATGGTGCAGAACCGCGTGGCCCAGGCGGAGCCCAAGCTGCCTGAGGAAGTGCGCCGCATCGGTGTGACCACTGTGAAGAGTTCGCCGGACATGACGCTGCTCGTGCACCTCTTCTCTCCCGACAACCGATATGATGAAGTCTTCGTGCGCAACTACGCGACGCTCCAGGTGCGCGACGTGCTGGCCCGTCTGCCCGGCGTGGGGCAGGTGCAGCTCTTTGGTTCAGGAGACTATGCCATGCGGGTGTGGCTGGACCCCAACAAGGTGGCGGCCCGTGGGCTGACCGCCAGTGACGTGGTGGCCGCCATCCGGGAGCAGAATGTGCAGGTGGCCGCCGGTTCTGTGGGCCAGCAGCCCAACCCGCATGCGGGCGAGAACGAACTGCTCATCAACACCAAAGGTCGCCTCGTGACCGAGGAGGAGTTCGGTGACATCGTGGTGAAGATTGGAGGCCGCGGCGAACGCGTGCTGCTCAAGGACATCGCCCGCATGGAACTCGGCGCCTCCGAGTACGCACTGCGTTCCTTGCTCAACAACAAAGCGGCCGTGGCCATCCCCGTCTTCCAGCTTCCAGGAGCCAACTCCATCGCCGTGTCCAATGCCGTGCGGGAAAAGATGGCAGAGCTGAAAAAGACCTTCCCTGACGGTCTGGAGTACGCCTTTGCCTATGACCCCACAGTGTTCGTGCGGCACTCCATTGAGGCGGTGGTGCACACGCTGGTGGAGGCCATCATCCTGGTGGTGCTGGTGGTCATTCTCTTCCTCCAGACCTGGCGGGCCTCCATCATCCCGCTGGCCGCCGTCCCTGTCTCCCTGGTGGGCACCTTCGCCATCATGAGTGCGCTCGGGTTCTCCATCAATGCTCTCTCCCTCTTCGGTCTCGTGCTGGCCATCGGGATTGTGGTAGATGACGCCATCGTGGTGGTGGAGAATGTGGAGCGCAACATCGCCCTGGGCTTCACGCCCGTGGAGGCGACCAAGCGGGCCATGAGTGAGGTGACGGGGCCCATTGTGGCCACCGCCCTGGTGCTCTCCGCGGTGTTTATTCCCACGGCCTTCATCACCGGTTTGAGCGGCCAGTTCTACAAGCAGTTTGCCATCACCATCGCCATCTCCACGGTGATCTCGGCGTTCAACTCCCTCACGCTTTCCCCTGCGCTCAGTGCCCTGTTGTTGAAGGACCACCATGCGCCCAAGGACAAGCTTTCCAAGGCGATGGACTGGGCCTTCGGCTGGTTCTTCCGCCCCTTCAACCGCTTCTTTGACTGGGCCTCCCAGAAATACTCCAACGGGGTGGCCCGCATCATCCGCGTGAGCGCCATCGCGATCATCGTTTATGGCGGCCTGTTGGTGCTTACCGCGAACCTTTTCCAGAAGGTGCCTGCGGGGTTTGTGCCAGCGCAGGACAAGCAGTACCTCATCGCTTTTGCCCAGCTTCCCGAAGGTGCTTCGATCGAGCGCACGGACAAGATCATTCGTCGCATGACGGAGATCGCCATGAAGCACGAGGGCGTATCCGACTCCGTGGCCTTTCCCGGCCTGTCGATCAACGGCTTTACCAACAGCCCCAACTCTGGCATTGCCTTCACCACGCTGAAGTCGTTTGAGGAGCGCAAAGGTCCCGGCATGTCCGGCACCGAGATCGCTGCCCAGCTCAACAAGGAGTTTGGCGAGATCCAGGAGGCCTTCATTGCCATCTTCACTCCGCCACCGGTGAACGGCCTGGGCACCACCGGCGGCTTCAAGTTCTACGTCGAAGATCGCGCGGGTCTGGGCTATGACGAGCTCTACAACGCCACCCAGGCCCTGATCGCCAAAGCGAACCAGACCCCAGGCCTCGCGGGGCTCTTCACCAGCTTCACCATCAACAACCCCCAGTTGCAGGCCGATGTGGATCGCGCCAAGGCCAAGCAGCAGGGCGTGCCGCTGGCGAACATCTTCGAGACCATGCAGATCAACCTGGGCTCTCTGTATGTGAATGACTTCAACCGCTTCGGCCGCACCTATCAGGTGGTGGCCCAGGCGGATGCGGAGTTCCGCACCAATGCCGATGACATCCTGCGGCTCAAGACCCGCAATGCCAAAGGCGAGATGGTTCCGCTGGGGTCCTTGGTGACCGTAACGGAGACCTACGGTCCGGATCGTGCCATGCGCTACAACGGCTATCCCGCTGCGGAGATCAGCGGCATGCCCGGGCCGGGATTCAGCTCGGGCCAGGCAGAGGCGATCATGGAGAAGCTGGCTGCAGAGACGCTGCCCAAAGGATTGGCGCTGGACTGGACGGAGCTGACCTATCAGAAGATCCTGGCGGGCAATACCGGCATGTTGGTCTTCCCCATCAGCATCGTCCTCGTGTTCCTCGTGCTGGCCGCCCAGTATGAGAGCTTCAGGCTGCCCTTTGCCGTGCTGCTCATCGTGCCCATGGCCCTTCTCTCGGCTATGGCGGGTGTCTGGCTTACGAAAGGGGACAACAACATCTTCACCCAGATCGGCCTGATCGTGCTGATTGGTCTCGCGGCCAAGAACGCCATTCTGATTGTGGAGTTTGCCGTGAAACTTCGCGAGGAAGGCAAGGGCATTGTCGAGGCGGCCCTGGAGGCTTCCCGTCTGCGTCTGCGCCCCATCTTGATGACCTCCATCGCCTTCATCGCCGGGGTGTTCCCCCTCGTGGTGGCAACCGGGGCAGGCGCAGAGATGCGCCAGGCCATGGGTGTGGCGGTGTTCGCCGGGATGATCGGGGTGACTATTTTTGGTCTCTTCCTCACTCCCATCTTCTACGTGGTGCTGGAGAAGCTCGGGGTGAAGAAGCCGAAGGCGGTGGAGACCCCCTCGGCGCATCAGGCCCCATCGTCCGCCCCCGCTTGAAACTGATCCCTAGATAAATAGAGCCTTCGATCAAGGCGGCCGGGCTTTCCGGCCGCCTTTTTTATGTCCCTTTCCCTGCGCAGACAGCGTTCAGGTCGATGGTGGCGGGGCCCTCGCTTCTCTGATCTCTGAATAGCGAAGTGCGCCTGTGTCTGACAATCCGGTTGCGAGGTGTCAGGCGTAGTCGAATAGCTGGAGCATCTCCCGCTTGCCCATGTGTCCTGACTTGTCGTCCATAGTCCGTCTGACCTGCTTGATTGCCCTCTGCGCTGGCTCTGTGGGGTGCACCATGGGGCCGGGATTTGCAACCCTTACCAGGGTGGTCACCCCGTTGACTTCCACTCCGGCAGCCCAGGGGGGCGTCACGCCGCTCCCTGTTCCTGCGGAGGCGCTCAAGCCGTATCACGAGAGCGTCAAAGCCATTGTCGAATGGTATGATGCCCTGCCACCAGACCGTCGTGCGGCCGAGTGCGAACGAGCCGGCTTGATCGTTGTAAAAGATCCCACCGCGGAAACCGGCCTCGTCCATTTTGAACCTGCAGACCGATATCACTCCGGCCTGCTTGATCAGTATCACACCCGCCCCGGGGTGGGGGTGCCGGTGGTAGCCTGGCGACCGAATGACGGGACTGGACGCTTGGACAATCTGCGTCCCCCGGAGGGCCTCGCCGCAGCTTACACCGCCGTGGTGCTGCCTGCAGGGGAGGGGAAGTGGATGCTGCGCTTCGTGAACCCGGTTGAGCACTCGACGTTGGAGATCGGTGGCAAGCCGGTGACTGTGGCGGCGAACTACTCCGCCCCCATCGCGCAGTTGGTGGAAAAGGCCCGCCCTCTGGCCCGCAGCGGCTTCAGTGGCATGTTGTCCCCCACCAAAAGCAAGCGGCGGGAAAAGCTCTACCTCATGGAGCCCTATGATCCAAAGAAGATCCCTCTTCTCATGGTGCACGGGTTGCAATCCACTCCGGTGGCCTTCATCAACCTGACCAACGATCTTCAGTCAGATCCCATGGTGCGGCAGCGCTACCAGATCTGGCATTATCACTACCAGACCGGCACCCCGGTGCTGCTCAATGCCACGAACTTCCGCCGCGTGCTTTCCTCGACCCTGAAGGAGATTGACCCGCAGGGGGATGACTTTGCCACGAACCATCTTGTTGTCATTGGCCACAGCATGGGGGGCATCCTCACGCACACTCTGGTCTCCGAGCCTGGTTACAAGCTCTGGGACTCCGTCATCAAGGTCCGTCCCGACAAGGTCAAGATGCCGCCTGAATCACTGGCCCAGCTCAAGGATGTGTTTCTCTTTCACCACGACCCCAGGGTGAAGCGGGTCGTGTTCATCTCGGTGCCTCACCGGGGCAGTACCTATGCGGACAACTTTGTGGGCGATCTGGGGCAGACCTTGTTCCGGCCGGATCGCAAGGTGACTGATGTGTTCGGACATTTGGTGAAAGTCCAGCGGGAGGTGGTTCATCCCTTTGTGGTGGGCCTGTATGAGCAGGGCAAGTTCAGCTCCATCCGCACCCTCTCGGCCAGCAGTCCCTCCCTGCAGATGCTGGCCACCTTGCCTCCAGAGGTGCCGTTCCATAGCATCATCGGGCAGAAGGGGGCCGGTCCGCTGGATCTGGGCAGTGACGGCATTGTTACCTATAAAAGCAGTCACCTGGACGGGGCCGAGTCTGAGCTGGTCGTGCGCTCCGGGCACAATTCCTTCCGGAAACAGGAGGCCGTGGCGGAGATCAAAAGCATCCTTTACGAACACTTGCGAAAATCAGGTTCTTGAGGGCATCCTGGCGCGGCGGCAGCTTCGATACGTAATCCCGGAACATGAAAGCCACCCGCATCTATACCGGCACCGACGGTCTCACCCACTTTGACGAAGTGGAGGTCCCGCTGACCGATGGAGGACCGATTGGCCGGCTTTCAGAAGCCCTCCCCGCGTCTGGCATCATCTTTCGCGAGACAGACGGCACGTATGACTACGACTGGCACCCGGCTCCCCGGAAGCAGTGGCTCGTGATGCTTGATGGTCGCATCTCGCTCGAGACAGGCGATGGCGAGACTCGGGAGTTCTCAGGCGGGAGCATCCTGTTGCTGGAGGATGTCACGGGGCGCGGTCATCGCACGCGGCAGCTCAGCCCCGGGGTCCGTCGTTCTCTTTTCATTCCCATCCCCTAAACTCCCTGTAGAACGCCCCATGAGCCATCCCGTCACCGGCATCCACCACGTCACGGCCATCGCCAGTGATCCCCAGCGCAACATTGACTTTTACGCCGGCCTGCTCGGGCTTCGGCTGGTGAAACGAACGGTGAACTTCGACGATCCCTCCGCTTATCATCTCTACTACGGGGATGAATCGGGATCTCCGGGCAGCATCGTCACCTTCTTCTACTGGCCGGGCATGGGGGCCGAGGGGCAGGTGGGTGCCGGGCAGATGACCGCCATCACCTTTTCCGCCGCTCCCGGTGCCCTCGACTACTGGGCAGACCGGCTTTCTCGCCACGGCGTGACGGTGGAGCGCCAGACACGGTTTGAGGAAGAGACACTCGCTTTCAGCGATCCCGACGGCATCCCGCTGGAGATCGTGGCGGTGGCAGAGGATTCCCGGCAGGGATGGGCGGGGGCAGGCATTCCCGTCGAGCACGCCCTGCGTGGACTGCACAGCACCCAGTTGACCGTGCGAAGCGGCATTGCCACCGAGAAGCTGCTGATGGATGACATGGGCTGCCAGTGTGTCCGACGTGAGGGGAATCGCTCCCGCTATGAATTCGGCACGGGCGGCTCCGGGCGTTATGCGGACATTTTGGTGGATGCCTCGGGCCCCTTTGGCATGGGAGGGGTGGGGACCATTCACCACATCGCCTGGAGGGTGGCCACTGATGACGAGGAACTCGCCATGAAGGACCGCCTGCACCGCAGCGGCTTCGCGGTTTCTCCGGTGATGGATCGCGATTACTTCCACTCCATCTACTATCGTGAGCGCGGCGGCATTCTCTTCGAGATCGCCACCGAGTCGCCCGGCTTTGCCGTGGATGAGCCCGCCGCCTCACTGGGGACCGCGCTAAAACTGCCCAAACAATACGTCCCTCTGCGTGAAAAGATCGAGGCCGTGCTCCCGCCGCTGCAACCTCCCGGTCAATTTGCTTGAGGGCGGCGCTTTTCCTTGTCACGATCCCTGGGGAAATCCCATAGCATCATTGGAACATCCAATCTCCGACATCATCCTCCTATGAGCACTCGCATCAAAGTCATCTTCTACAGCCTGTACGGACACATCTACCACATGGCAGAGGCCGTGGCCGCGGGGGCGCGGGAGGTGCCCGGCACGGAGGTCGAACTGCTCCAGGTGGCAGAGACGTTGTCCGATGAGATCATCGCCAAGATGGGGGCCACGGAAGCAAAGAAAGCCTTTGCCCACATCCCCATTGCCGATCCCAAGACCCTCAATGAAGCAGACGGTATTCTCTTCGGCACGGGCACGCGTTTTGGTAGTGCCACTGCGCAGATGCAGACCTTCTTTGATGCCACTGGCTCCCATTGGATGTCTGGCGCTCTCGTAGGCAAGGCCGGTGGTGTCTTCACCTCCACCGCCAGTCAGCATGGCGGCCAGGAGACCACGCTCATCAGCCTGCAGACCTTTCTCTTCCACCAGGGCATGGTGGTGGTGGGCGTGCCCTATGCCGCCCAGGAGCTGCTGAACATGAAGGAAATAACTGGCGGCTCCCCCTACGGAGCCTCCACCATCACGGATGCCCAGGGACAGCGCCTCCCCAGCGAGAATGAACTGGCCATCGCCCGGTATCAGGGCAAACACCTCGCGCAGGTGGCGGCCAAGCTCGCTGCGAAGTAGAGCTCGACATTCCTGCAGCCAGGAACGTAGTTTCTCTCACCATGTCCATTCACCAGATTTCGAACACCCTGCGCTTTGGCGCCCCGCTCAAAGAAGCGCGTGGAGCAGTGATTCTGGTGCATGGACGCGGAGCCTCTGCAGAAGACATCGCTGGCCTGGCGGATGTGTTGCCCCAGACGGGAATTGCCTTCTTGGCCCCCGATGCCACCCAGGGCACCTGGTATCCCCAGCGCTTCTTCATGCCCCTGGCCATGAACGAACCCTGGCTCTCCAGCGGTCTCGCGCTGCTGCATGAGTTGGTACAGGAAATTACCGCTGCCGGTATTCCGCTGGAGCGCATCGGACTGGCGGGTTTTTCCCAAGGCGGTTGCCTGGCCTTGGAGTATCTCGTGCGCCAGCCGGCCGGGCTGGGTTTTGTTGCCGGCATGAGCAGTGCGCTCATTGGTCCGGAAGGAACCGAGCGTCCCGTGGTGGATCTGAAGTCCGTCCCGGTCCTGGTGGCTTGCTCAGAGAGGGATCCCCACATCCCCCTGGAATTTGTGAAGTCCAGTGTGCAGACCCTCAAGGGGCTGGGTGCCAACGTCACCTCCCGCATTTTTCCTGGCGGTGATCATACCGTGTTCCAAGAGGAGATTGATTGGGTGTCTGCCCGCATGAAGGCGTGGAGGTAGCCGGTGCGTCAGTGCGTCAGTGCGTCAGTGCGTCAGTGCGTCAGTGCGTCAGTTGATTGCGCGTTGGCTCATGAACCAGTCGAAACTCTTCCTCGAAGAGGATGGGGCTACAAACCCGACGTTGGCGAGCCTTACGCGAGTCTACGTCGGGTGGACGAACAACAACCATTTACTCCGAAGGAGTTTTGGCGGTCTGGTTTGCTGCCGGTGAGGGGGCATTGGGTAGGCGGAGGTGTTGGGCGGTAGAGATGTGTTAGACGCTTCAGTTAGTGCCTCCTCACGTCGACAGCTACATCGGCGCTGGAGATTTGATCTTCAATCACCAGTGGGTGTGAGCACAGGCGTCAGCAGTCAGCCTGACTACGCGTCCATTGGCTCCTCGATTCCCCCTCTGCCCATGAGCAAACAACACCGTCTGTAGTTGTCGACGTGAGGAGGCACTAACTGAAGCGTCTGCAGCGCGAATCTCACAGGCAATCCCCATCCACCCAATTCCCATCGCTGCCTGCCGGTTTGGGGTGGCCTTCCTCCGGTCACCTTCGGAGGTTGTGCAAGCACAAACCGCCGCTCCTTGGGGGCGCAGGCCTTTGGTGATTTCATGAAGAAAGCGGCCCCGCGACCGCCCCCCGTTTGAAGTTTGGGTTTTGGATTTTTGAAGTTTCCTCTTCCCCTTGTCAAATCCCGTACCCATCCCGGTACACCTTGTGGATAAACGCATCCGCTTCTGGTGCGTTCGTGGCCTTCAGGTTGGCCCCATCCCATTCAATCCTCTTGCCAAACCGCACCGGCAGCAGACCCACCAGCAGCGCTTCCGTAAATGGCGCAGAGTAGTGGAAGCCTGAATGCGCGTCTTCCGGCTTGCCAGCCTTGCAGGCCTCAATCCACTCGCGGCGGTGACCCACCGTGCAACGTGGGATGGACTTCGCCGGCATCACGAACTCCTTCATCTTTGCCTCGGGCACAAGACGCGGTGTGCCCGCCCAGCCACCGGCCAGAATGACCCCTTTGTCACCCACGAAATAGATGCCGTTGTCACCCAGATTGCGCTCAGCTTCCATCCCCGGGGGCTTCGGCGGCAGCTTGCCGCCGTCGTACCACACCATCTTCACCGCTGGCATCGTGCCGCGGGCGGGGAAGTGGTAGGTGATGATGTTCCACTCGGGGAAGGATTGGTTGTTGTTGGGCGCGCTCTCCGCCTCCACCCAGTCGGGGGAGCTCAGATCCAGTGCGTAGAAGGCCGGGTCGGCATTGTGCACGGCCATGTCTCCCAGGGCACCGCAGCCGAAGTCCCACCAGCCACGCCATTTGCGCGGAGCGTACTCGGGGTGGTACTTCACGGGCTTAGCCACGGGGCCCAGCCAGAGATCCCAATCGAGCGTGTCCGGCACCACCGGTGTGTCCGTCGGAGCAGGCTTGCCCTGGCTGTCCCAGAATTTGCCGGGCCGGTCTGACCACACATGCACTTCGGTCACGTTGCCAATCACTCCAGCCTGGATCCATTCACGCGTCAGGCGCAGGCCTTCACTGGCGTGTCCCTGGTTGCCCATTTGGGTGACCAGCTTGCTTTCCTTGGCCACCTTGGCCATCTGGCGGGCTTCGCCAATGGAGTGGGCCAGGGGCTTCTCCACATACACATGCTTGCCAGCGCGCAGGGCCAGGATGCTGGCCGGCGCATGAACGTGATCGGGCGTGGCGATGACCACGGCATCAATGTCCTTCTGCTGATCGATCAGGCGGCGGTAGTCCCGGTGCAGTTTGGCATTGGGATGCTTGCCGATGGTGCCCGCGCCCTGTTTCAAATCCACATCGCAGAGGGCGACGATGTTGACCAGACCCGAGCTGACCATGTCGGCGATGTCGCCTGCGCCCTGACCGCCCACTCCGATGCAGCCCAGATTCAGCTTTTCGCTGGGTGGCGTGAAGCCTGGGCCACCGATGACGTGCCGCGGCACGACCTGAAAACCAAAGGCCGCCGCAGCGGTGGTGGTGACAAAACGACGGCGGCTGAGAGCGCCGGAGGATGCCGGGGCCGGTTGTGAAGCAGGGGAGGGAGCGTTGTCTGACATGGTCAGACCCTTACGTCCGGACACCACCGGCTCTTGCTCCACGCACTGGTGTTCGCCCCGGACCTTATTTCCCGGTGCTGAGCGGCGGCCAGGTCTTTGCATCCAGATACAGCTTGGGCAGGGTATCCAGTTTCACCTCGGCATTTTCCTGCAGCAGGTCCAGCATGACCGGGTCGGTGGCAAAGGTGGCGGCCGTGCCTTTGGGATGATTCACCCGGATGATGGCCCCGCGGTAGCTGGCCTGCGAGCCCGCCCGTTCAGGCTTGCTCAGCTTTTCGTAGTCGTCGGCCCGCCCCTTGTAGGCTCCTTCATTCATGGGCGTCTCGAAGAGGAGCTTTTCTGCCTGGCCCGCCCGCATCTGAAGCTTCTGTTTGGGTTGCCCCATCACATAGTTTTGGCGGTATTTGTCCGTCGTCCCCAGGAAGATGCACTCCACCTCCACCTCGGTGGGGAACATGGACATGTTCGTCACCTCCGCTTGCACCACCCACTTGTAGTCGTTGCGCTTGCTGGGAGTGGAGGCCAGGCGGCTCTGGATGACGATGCTCGGCTTTTGCTGGGCCTTGTCGCCGGCCAGCTTCAGCTGCTCCTTCCAGAGCTGTTCGGCCTCGGCTTTGGTCTGCCCCAGTCCATTCATCTTGGGGCCGTTCTCGATCGAGGCCAGGCTCTTCAAGCCGCTCATCTCGCGTTCGATGACTTTCAACGTGTTGACGTAGGCCAGTTCCCGGTCTGTGGGCTTGGTCCCCTCCGCCCGTTTCCTGCTGGGGGCGACGAGTCTCACATTCGCCACATCGCGGGAGAACTTGGGTGCCAGATTCATGGGCACGATGTACTCAAACACCACCGCCTGCCCGGTGTCTGCCCCCTTGGTGATCTTGCCCGTGAACCGGTTCTGCTCGTCGAAGGCCCCCAAGGCGCGGGCTTCAATCCACATGTTCGTCAGCGTTCCCACGGCGGCATTGCGGTGGGCGGGCCCCACCTGCGGGACGAACATCTCGTACGCTGTCTCCAGCAGATCGTTGGCTCCGGGCCCTCCTGCCACTTGGGACTGCTCCATGCCAGTGAGGATCTTCTGGATCTGGTCCCGGGCTTTGCCCAGTCCACCCGGATCCGCACTAGGAGTCAGGCCTTGGGGCGACAGCTGCCCGGCCAGACTTCTGGCGGCCGGATAGTTTTTCGCCTCCACGATTCCCACCATGGCCAGTCCAGCCACCAGGGGAAAAGCGATTTGTTTCAGAGAGGAGAACGTGCGCATAGGAGGCGAAGCGAGATGAAAAAAATCCCAACAGACCAGCCGGGCGGAACACTTCGTGCATGGCCCTTGTCGTGAAATGTTTTGGAACCCTCTGTTGTTAGGAAAAAAGTGCGTGTTTGACCTGACTCCAGCAGAAGTCTCCACCCGTATCAAGATTGGATAAAAGACTTGCGCGTCGAGCGCGCCGTATGCGACAGTTCAGCCAGTTAGACCGTTCCATTTTTCAACTTTTTCCCAGGCATGGCCCGCGCCTCAAACCTCACTATTTGTTCATTCTGCGGCAAGAGCCACGCAGAAGTGAAGAAGCTTATTGCCGGGCCAGGGGTGTACATTTGTGACAATTGCATTCACGTCTGCAAGACCATCCTGGACAAGGAGACGACGAATGACCTGGATGCGCAGCCGCCCCTGGTGGTGCCGCGCCCGGCCGACATCATGGCCGCGCTGGATCATCATGTGATCGGCCAGGCCCATGCCAAAAAGGTGCTGAGTGTGGCGGTTCACAACCATTACAAGCGCATCCTCAGTGCCCAGGCCAGTACTGACCGCAAGACGGCAGCCATTGGCGAGTACAACGACGTCGAGATTGAGAAGAGCAACGTGCTGCTCGTGGGACCTACGGGCTGCGGCAAGACGCTGCTCGCGAAGACGCTCGCCCGCATTCTCAATGTACCGTTCAGCATCGCGGATGCCACCACGCTGACCGAGGCTGGCTACGTGGGCGAGGATGTGGAAAACATCATCCTGCGCCTCTTGCAGGCCGCGGACTACGATGTGGCCCGCGCAGAGATGGGCATCATCTACGTCGATGAGATCGACAAGATCGGTCGCAAGACGGAGAACGTCAGCATCACCCGCGATGTCAGCGGGGAAGGGGTGCAGCAGGCCCTCTTGAAAATTTTGGAAGGCACCGTGTGCAACGTGCCGCCGCAGGGAGGCCGCAAGCACCCTCAGCAGGAGTACATCCAGGTGAATACGGAGAACATCCTCTTCATCTGCGGTGGCGCTTTCGTGGGTCTTGATCAGTTCATGGCCAAGCGCCGCGGCCGTAAGGTCATGGGCTTCGGCAACGAGATGCTCAATCGGGAGCAGCAGGACGCTGACCTGACGAAGGATGTCCAGCCAGAAGACCTGCTTGGGTTTGGCCTCATTCCGGAATTCATCGGTCGTCTGCCTGTCGTGGTGGCCATGCAACAGCTCACGGAGGAAGAGCTCGTCCGCGTGCTCACCGAGCCCAAGAACGCTCTCATCAAGCAGTACTCCAAGCTGCTGGGCATGGATGGCGTGGACCTCCAGGTGAACCGTGATGCTTTGATCGCCATGGCCCGGGAAGCGCTGAAGCGCGGTACCGGTGCCCGCGGCCTGCGCAGCATCCTGGAGCGGATCATGCTGGACGTCATGTACGACATTCCCAGCCGTCGTGATGTGCGTGCCGTCACGCTCACCGAGGCGGTGGTCAAAGGCGACCGCCCGCCGCTGGTCCGCAAGCGTGTGGACAAGAATGCGGCCTAAGCCCCGATTTAGATCGGTCGCTTGGCCTCAGGTTTTGCCTTCTCGAGGCTGTCCATGAACTCCGTCCAGAGGGCGTCCAGGTTCTTGCCCGTTTTCTCCTCAAAGAGGCTGTCTTTGTAGGTGCCGCGGCGTAGGGCCAGGTTCGCGTCGCGCACGATCGGGGTCTTGTACTGCTTTTCGATCCAGGCCAGGAAGGCTCCGGTCGTACGGTAGCCGTTGCGGTAGTTCTCCTTGGCCCGGTTGAACTGTTTAGGCTGTCCTTCCGGTTCTGCCATCCAGAAGCGGATGTAGTCGGCAATTCCCTCCATCAACCAGACCGATTGAGTGGGCGGGTAGTCCTGAATCACATGCACGAGTTCGTGCAGCACCATGCCCAGATCGTCGGGGTGGGATTTCACCCAACCTGAAGCGATGGTGATGACATTCTTGGAGGTGGCGGCCACGCCCTTCATCTCCTTGAACACCAGTTGGACCTCCTTCTCACCCGGATTCAGCGGCGCATCCAGATAGGCGGATACGATGGGATGCCAAAGTTCCACCATCTCCTTGGCCCGCTGCGCCCAGGCCTGACAGTCAGGCGCGCCGGAGGTGTCCACCACGACCTTTAAGTTGCGGCTTACCAGGGGTTCGATCAGTGCCGGCACCTTCAGCGGAGTGGTCGGAGATGTGGATTCAGCCAGGGCTGGAAACGAAAACACGGCGGTTGCGAGGGCAACCGCCGTGCTGGCGAAAAGAGCATGGGAAACGTCAGAAGCGCGCATGGGGCCGTTCGACAACCTTGCGCGGCAAAAGGCTCATTTCACAGGCAGGAATTTCACGCACACTGGGGAGCCCACTTCGAGCGTCTGGCCCGTGGGGGTGAGCTTGCCTGTGCCCGCATCGATGGCGAAGACCGCCAGGTTGCTGGAGCTCTGGCCAGCCGCGATCAGCCACTTGCCGGAGGGATCGATGCCGAAGTTGCGCGGTGTCTCCACCACGGAGGGCGCGCTCTGGATCAGCTTCAGTTTGCCGCTGGCCTGATCCACGGCATACACCGCGATGGTGTTGTGTCCACGGTTGGACACATAGGCGAACTTACCGCTGGGATGCACCTGGGTCTCGGCGGTGGAAAACTTGGGCTCAACGGCGACGCCATCCGGCAGCGTGGAGAGGGTATCCTTCTCGGTCAGCGCGCCGCGGGCGGCATCGTATTCAAAGGCGGTGACCGTGCAGGTCATCTCGTTGCAGACGTACGCATATTTGCCGCTGGGATGGAAGGCGAAGTGGCGGGGACCGCCGCCAGCGGGGACAGTGCCGAACGCGGGTGCGTTGGGGGTGATTTTGCCTTGGGCGGCATCCAGTTTGTAGATGAAGACCCGGTCGCAGCCCAGGTCGGCGGCAAAGGCAAACTTGTTCGCGGCATCCACGTTGATGGAGTGGGCATGTGGCCCTTCCTGACGCTTCGGGTTCGCCTTGGAGGCGGGCTCGTGCTGGTACACCGTGGCCGCCTTGGCCAGCGAGCCGTCATCCTTCACGGGGAGAGAGGCCACATGGCCGCTGCCGTAGTTGGCCACCAGCAAGGTCTTGCCCGTATGGTCCACGCTCACATGGCAGGGACCGCTGCCCTCACTGGACTCCTGATTCAGCAGGGTGAGCTTGCCCGTTTTCTGATCGATGGAGAAACTGCTTACTCCGCCCGTCGCGGGTTTGCCCGGGGTTGCGGTGCCTACGGGTGCCTCAGACACACAGTAGAGATATTTCCTGGATGGGGCGATGGCCAGGAAGCTCGGGCTCTTGACTTCGCCTGCCAGCCCCATGGGCTCCAGCTTGCCGGACTCTGAGTTGAATCCAAAAACATAGATGCCTTTGCTTTCCACCTTGGCATTCTTCGCCCCGGTGTAGGTGCCAATGTAAACCAGCTGGTCGTGGGCGGCGCTCAGGCCGGCGAGAGGGAGCAACGCGGCCAGGGCCGTGAGTCGGAGGGTGCGAGGTAGTTTCATGGATGTCTAGAACGACACGGAACGCCGGGATTTACCAGTCCAAATAAATCTCATGGGAAATGGAGAAACTCCAGTTGACCAGCCGCCGCGTATCGGAGGATATATGAAGCCATGCTCCCGAAGCTGCGCCGAGTGTTGATCGGGCTGGCCCTCTGTCTGGCTGGCATCATGCCCCCTGCCATTGCGCAGGATGTTTTGAAGTTCCAGGTGGCCGGACAAAATCCGGGTGGGGAGAGTGGTTATGCGGGCACGGTGGAACTCACCAAACAGGGCAAATCCTCCGGAACGATCCGTTGGGTGACGGGCACCAACAAGGAAGTCACCGATGGCATCGTCATCCGTACGGACAAGGCCATCGGCGCTGCTTATGGCGGAGAGGCTCTCTATGCGATGGCGGTGTATGAGCTCAAAGGAAAGAGCATTCAGGCCACGTGGATCACCTCGGCCAAGCCTGGTGAAGCCGGGAACTATGCGCTGACCGGCAGCGACTTCAAAGGCACGTGCAATTTCGCCGATGGCACGGCGGGCAGTGTGACTTTCACTCAAGGCAAAGGAGGCTTGTACAAGGTGGTGTGGGACCTCCAGGCAGGGCGCTATGAGGGCATCGGCGTCCGGCATGGGGAGGTGCTCGTGGCTGCCTCGGGGGACGTGAAGAAGTATTTCGGCGTGGCGGCCTATGCTCCCAAAGGGGACGACATCGCTGGCGTATGGGGAACCACCCAGATGACCTCTCCTGGCAAGGAGACATGGAGCCTGCCAGCGGACGGAGCAGAACCGGTGGCAAAGGCACCCGCCTCGGATGGACGCTCGGTGGTATTCGGCGGTCAGACCTACCAGCTCATGGAAAACAAGAGCGCGCCCGGTCAGGCCACCAGTGAACTGCGTGAGTACCTGCAGTCAGGTGAAGACTGGACCAGCTATCGCAAACTGGTGGGGCTGCGCATGCAGAATGTGAAGGGCGCGGATGCCACCACCCTGGCGCGCGCGACGCTGGAACAGGTGCAAAAACAGCACCCCAGCAGCTTCGTGAATGAGATCGAGATGAAGCCAGACACGGCCACCATTCTCTTCATCCTCGTGACCAACGGAGATGTGGAGTTCAACCTTTGGAACTACCGCAAGACCTCCGCTGGTGTGGCCAGTGCGCAGTTTGTGCTCCGTAACAAGCCACCGTTCGAAACCCAGAAGAAGTTCAAGGCGGAGCAGGACAAGAACTACGACTCATGGATCGCAGAGATCAAAAAGCTCGGCGGGGAAGCCGAAGCGCTCCTGGCAGCCAGTGCCGGAGCTGTCGCCGGTGCCCCCGTGGTGAAGAAGGATGAGAAACCCGCCATGAACGATGCCGAGCTCGCCAAAGCGATCAAAGGCGATCTCGACAAGTGTGTCGCGGTGGCAGAGAAGTTTGTGGATCACATGGAAGCCGGCCGGCTTGCGGAGGGCGTGGCCCTCATGAGTGACCGTACCTTCGAGGCCACCTCCCGACCCGAGTTCATCAAGAAGCTGGAAAAGTCCAACCAGATCTTCGGCAAGCTCAAGAAGTTCGTGCCAGACAAGAAGGCCACCGACTTTGGCGTCAAAGGCGGCATCATGACCTTCACCCTTCAGGGCGATGGCGAGTATGAAAACGGCGTCGTCCGCGAGACCCTCACCTTCATCCGCAACGAACAGGGCGGCGTGGAGTTTGTGGCTTACAACCGCACGGCCAAGCCGTGAATCTTTGCTGTGTGCCTGGGATTCCGTTTCAAACGAACGAAACCCCACGCCAACGGCGTGATACATAAGAGCCCGGGGTCAGACCGCGAAGCGGTCGCCACCCCGGGTGGCCCCTGTTTGACGCCCTTGGCGTCAGATCTCTTGGTCGTCCTTACTCGATGCCCAGGAACTTGGAGATCGCCTTCCAGGACTTCTGGCGATTCTTCTCATAGACCGCCTGGGTTTCTGAAGAGGGGGTTTCCACGTAAGTGATGATCCCCTTGGCGGTGCTGATCAGGAGATCATTGATGATGATCATTTCCTTCACCGCCGCGTCGTCGCCAGAGTTCAGCTTGCCGCTGTCCACCAGGTCGCTCAGGCTCTCTTTTGCCGCAGTCGTCAGGCCCACATACATGTTGGCCAGCTGCACCACCTTGGTCTTCTCATAGACCTGCTTGCCATGAAGGTCCGCGAGTTCCGCGATGGCCATGTAGTTGCAGAAAACCGCCTGGGCACCGATGGCCCCAAACGAGTGCATCACCGGATTCTCGGCATTCGGGTCTTGAGCGCGGGTGGGAGTGGCGGCACCCACGAGCAGGGCCAGCAGCAGAACGGCTAGTGTTTTCATATAGAGAGATGTTGGCGCGCCACAGTGGCCTTCCGGCGCTGCGGAACAAGCAAAATGAGTTCGCAACTTGCCTGCGGGCATTCGAATGGGGGTTGCCAAACGCTCTCCTCCCTCCAATGATGACGGTTTCGGGAGGGGCGCAACCCTCCCGCGTGTTGTTATCATTCGTTCGATCAATCATTCCCTCTTCTATGGCAGAATCCTCCCCTGATCTTTGGCGCGGTCTCAGCGATGTGGCCCGTGCCGCCCTGCAAACTCGTGACTATTCCGGCGGCTCCTTGGGGGAGCGCTTGCAACAGACTGGCCGTGTGGACGCGCGGGAACTGGTGGGCGGCATCCCCGCTGAAGTGGGCATCCCCGGGGTGGAGGTGTTTCATCGTCGCGTATTCCATCAGCGTTACCGTGGCTATTTCTCCGAGTTCGCCCGCGAAGGGGAGGCTCTCTTGGGCAAGATCGGTCTCTGGCCCAAGCAGTGGGCCACCGCCAAGATGTACTCCGGCACCAGCAAGGGATTTCACATTCATCCCCCTGCGATTCCGGCAGACACCACCCCAGAGGCCTGGTTCCAGCGCCTCTTCGTGGAAGAGCCCACGAACTACTCGCTCCGTCCCTACGACAAGGAACAGTGGGACGTGATGTTCTTCATCCAGGGCATTTGCGAGATGTTCCTCATTGATGAGCGCGCCGGCATGCCGCGCAAGAAGATGCGTTTCATCATCGAGGGCGATGACCTCCGCGGTGAAAGCAACGTGGGTGTGGTCATCCCGGCCGGCGTGGCCCACGCCATCCGCAGTGCCAGCTCCCAGGACCTCATCATGGTCTATGGCACCAGCACCGTCTTCCTGCCGGAAAACGAAGGCCGCATTGAACATGGCATTGAGACTCCAGAAACGCCCGCCGACTGGGAGAAGTTCTGGAATCTCGCCTGAGCTTGAGTACTTTACCATCGGGAGTGGTCTCAATACACGTTGAGACCGCTGCCCGTGGTGGTGGCCGAGTTTGACGTGAGATAGAACCTTGAAGTTTGCCAGCCGTGTTTCTCCTCGACGAAGATCAATCCACCCTGGAGCCCGAACGGGGATACGACCGCGAGGTCGTGGAGCGGGTTTGGCAGTTCGCCCGCACTGTTGCGGGGAATGATCCCTCGGTCTGGCGCAAGGACGAGCATGGTGCCTGGATTCACCGTCTGGCCTATCGCAACCGTCACTCCGAGTTTGGCTGGGAGATTGCCGACTGCGCATTCACCCTTCCCGGCTGTGGGGTGGCCGCTCTCCGCCCCACCCAGTGGCAAAACCATCTGGATTTCCTGGTGGCTTCCCGCACCAGCGTGGTGACGGCGGATGGCCTGCGCAATGCCCGCCGGTTGCTCTGACGTAGTCCGTTCCCGACCCACGCAACATCCCGGCGCGGCCCCGCGTCTACTGCAGATGGGAAAGAGATCTTCATGGTCGAGGCGACGGCTGTTGGTTGCCGGAGCGTCTGGCAGCGTGGCCGGATGGCTGGCCCGAAGCTCGCATGGGGCCGAGATTGCCCCGAGGGCCAAGGCCCCCTTCAAGCTGCTCTACAACAGCGACACCACGCACATTCTCACCTGCACCAGTTCCTGGCGCCCTAACAAGGAGCCGCTTGCGGACTTCATGTTTGAAAAAACGGTGGATGAAGCCGTGGACGCGGGTGCCGATGCCTTCCTCATCGCCCCCGGTTTGGGCTGGGTGCCCTGGTGGCCCAGCCAGGTGCTGCCGCTGGCGGAGCATTGCGAATGGTTCAAGAAACGATTCAACCTTCCCAAGGCCTCGACCAGCTTCACAAACTACGTCCTCCGGGGTGGTGATTTCCTAAAACTCACGGTGGATCGCTGCCACGCCCGTGGAGCGGCCTGTCTGGTGAGCTTTCGCCTCAATGATGTGCATCACAAGGAATCGGCGGATGCTCCGGGCAACAGCCACATCGCGAGCGTGCCGCAGTTCTACACCGATCATCCGGAATACCGCCTGGGGGAACAGTCGCGCGAGACCCAGATCAGCTGGGCCCGGCACGTGCAGAACTGGGCCGTCCCCGAGGTGCGGGAGTTCAAGTTTCGGTTCATCGAGGAACTCTGCCGGAAGTACGACATCGACGGCATCGAGCTCGACTTCTACCGCGCGGCCGCCTATTTCCGGGCGGGGGAGACCACTCGCGAGCAGCGCCGCCAGATCATGACAGAATTCATGGGGCGGGTCCGCCGGGCTCTGGATGATCACGCCCGCCCCGGTCGCCGCCGCTGGTTGAGCGTGCGCATTCCAGGGCAGCTGGCGGCCCATGATGCGTTGGGGATCGATGTGCAGGCCTTTGCCGCTGCCGGGGTGGACATGTTCAACCTCTCCGCCTCCTATCACGTGGAGCAGACGACTTCGCTGCCAGAGATCCGCCGTCTGGTGCCCCAGGCTGCTATTTACCTCGAACTCACCCATGTGGTCTCCTTCAATGGCGATACGCGGAACCGCTCACACCGCCGCACCACCACGGAGATTGCCACCACCACCGGGCATCTTGCGTATTCCCGCGGTGCCGACGGGCTTTCGCTTTTCAACTTCCAGTACTACCGGGATTATCGCGATCCTGGGCAGACGGCGGGGGATGGGCCCTATACAGAACCTCCGTTCGAGCTGCTTCAGGTGTTGAAGCGTCCACAATCCGTGGCCACCCTGCCCCAGCACTACTTTGTTGGTTTGATGTATCGCAACGATCCGCGCCGTGCCTACCCGTTCCCGCGCAAGGTCAAAGGGGCTGAGACACTCCGTTATGTCCTCGATCTCGCCCCTCCTGCGCAGGGCTGGAAGCAGGAAGGGAAGATGCGGCTGCAGGCGCGATCCGCATATCCTGATGGAGACGGGTGGCAGGCCCGCATCAATGGACTGCCCCTGTCGGCCACTCCCGATGTGGGAGAACCCTACCCGACTGTTTACACCCAGATGCACGGTCAGCCGGGCGAATGGCTGGCCTGGAAGGTGCCGGTATCAGCCTTGCGTCCGGGCCTCAATGAGGTGGTCATCACCTGCCCTCCTGACATGGCGCTGGAACTCCTCGGGCTGGATTTGGCGCTTCCGTGAGATTCCGGGGTGGCTCTCTTGGGAAGAGATTGAAAAATTCATCGGTGGCAAAGCATTAAAGTGACCTGTGGGACAGATGGGCTACCTTTGTCCTGTCATGTCACAGAACGCTTCCTCACGAAAATTGGGCAGGATCCGGATGCTGGCCCTCAGCTCGGCCGCCGCGTGGCTGATGCTCGCGGCTTCGTGCGGGAAGACCGACCTCTCGAAACCCACTCCGGCAGAAGAGTACAACCTCTCTGCCGCCGAGGTGCAAAGCCTCGCCCGCCTGGCGGATTCCGGCAATGGCGGGGCGGCGATGCGATTGGGCTACTACTACCAGCTTTCCACAGGTTCGCGGAAGGAGGCCGTCAAGTGGTTCGAGAAAGCCAAGGCCAACGGAGTGCGGGAGGCAGAGGCATGGCTTCGTGGAGATGAGCACCAGACCGCCCCGATGGGGAACCTTGAGCCCTGGGTGTTGACGGAGCCCGTCACCCTGGCAGAGGCCGCAATCCGCTTCAACCAGCGCTATCGTGCGGAGCTCACGGCGACCTCTGAACCACCCCTCACAGAGGCGGAGCTGCGCAACGCGCTCGCCCTGGGAAGCGGGGCTTTCCTGCGTCCTGAAAAGCCGTTGGTGGCGGATCTCTGTACGCAAGTTTTTGAATCAGGCGTCCTGCCCAAAGGTTCGGAGCTCTCCATCTGGGTGGGGGAGACGGTGGGCCGCGGCCAGAAGGAGCAGTTCCGCCCCTTTTTCTTCATTCACCTCCGGCTCACCACCGCGCCATCACCCCAAGCACCGGGAAGTGCCAGTGCCGTTGCCAATCCCGCCTCTGCGGCCCTTCCGGTAAGGCTGGCTCCCCGCAAAGTTGAGGCGAAGTAGGAGGGAGGTGCGAAGAAGCACTTTTCGATGTGGATAGACTCCCGTTAAATTGACCCCATGAAACCCATCTTGCATTGGCTCGTCAGTAGCATAGCCGCGCTGGTCCTGGTGAGCTGTGCCGTCCCCAAGCCTCAGCTTTCCTTGGACGCGGCGAAAGAGGTGACGGTGTTCGAGAAAACGCCAGACGCGACGCTTTCCAATCCCAAGGTGCAGAGAGTAGGCAAGCTCGACAGCCGGGGCGTGTCTCATCTGCGGAAATACATTGCCGGTGCCAGGACAAAGAGGCTGGGGTATGTTTCCTCGAATCGGTTTGTGCAAGTTGGAGACCGTCGGCTGGGTGTCGTGGTCTGGAGTGATGGTCGTCTGTTGGGGCTGGATTTCACCGGCCAGGATGCTTCACTCGTGCCCCCGACGACGACTCATTCACTCATGGTGAATGCGGATGAGGTGTTGTCCAAACACCTGCTTGATGCAGTGAAGGAGGCGAAGTGAGTGATGATGAGCGGAACTCCAGTCCAATCCTCGTTTGATGGACGCAGTCTGGTCCCGCATACGCATGCGCGTCAGGAGTTAAGGGACTCACCTTTGTCACACGCGAGTGTGCTCTGACGCCAAGGGCGTCAAACAGAGTAGCCCAGGGTCAGGCGAGGAACGAGCCGCCACCCTGGGTACATGGGAGTGAACCAGAACTCCGAAGCGAGTTCTACAGACCGCGACCATATCCCTGAGGTGTCCACCGCATGCGGGGCGGTCGCATCCAGGTGGTCTGGACGGTTTGTTGAACTCCCTTGGAGTTACCGCGCCCCCTCTATACCTGGGGTGGCGACCACTTCGCGGTCTGATCCTGGGCTATTTTGTATCACGCCGTTGGCGTGGGCTTCCGCCGAAACACGGGATCATCGTCGCGGGCTCGGGTTGTGTAACCTCGTAAACTTGGCGACCCTGCGCATGCAGGACTGCGGAGTACAGCTGACCGACCCCCACGGCACGATGTCGCCACCGCTGTTGATGTCATTCTTTTATTGAACCCACATGGTGCCGCGAAAGCGGCGCTTCACGCACGCACTCCACAGCGACTTCGTCGTCTGGTGTTGTTTCCCAATCGCAATCAAAACCCGATAGAGCTTCCGGCACCTTTCATCGGGGAACATCCACGCGCTTCAGTATCCGGAAATAGAAGTCCGGCTCGATGCCGGGGAACGCGGCGACCTCCGTGAAGAGCGACTTGTCGTCCAGTTGTTTGAACCCTTCCGCAAGCACGGTGCGATTGAAGTTGGCGTAACCGTAGATCGCATAGAGCGGGCGCTTCTCCTTTTCGGCCTTGGCCACGATGGCTGCAAGTTCTGCACCGGATCCAGCCGGCAGGCAGTGGCGTTCGTAGAGTGGCATGGCCTCTTTTCCCAGACCGTAGCAGACAATGACGGGCGCGGGTTTGAGACCCCGCGCATGCTTCTGGATAAAAGACGCCACATCATGCAAAGGCTCAATCGGGTGGGTGAGGAGAAGCTGCCAGCCGGGATACACCACCCATCCATAGAGAGCCGCCACGGCCAGGGCAGGCAGGCTGGCCAGAGGTTTGCCAGGTCTCTTCCCCAGCCAGATGCTCAGCTCGGACATCGCCTGCACCGTGAGCAGGATCAGGCAGGGCAGGACGGCAATGATGAAGCGGGGATAAAAGTAGCTGTCCGCCAGTTGGGTCAGCGCGGCGAACACGCTTGCGGAGACCAGGAACGTAACCGGGAGCACCCAGCGGAGGTGATGGTCTCGAACCAGAGCCCTCCAGGCTCCATAGAGCACGCTGCCAGCGATCACGAGCGCCAGGGTGCCGGCGGTCAGCCCGTGGGCGCTGAGAGCGGGAATGCCGGTCGCCTCCACCAGTTGTGATGGTATGTAGTGGTCCAGTCCCGACAGCAGGTTGGAGGCGGTTTGATCCAGAAGCTGGCCGGTCAGCACGTGGTGGTCTTTCTCGGCGCCCGCCCATCGTCGGGCCTGCAGGACATTGGGCAGAAAGACCTGGGTCAGCAGGAGCGCCGCAAACAGATTGGTGGCCAGCAGCCGCCACCAGGCGGTCCACCGGTCACGAGTGGTTTCCTGAACTCGGAGGAGGAAGACCAGCGTCACCAGATTCAGCACCGCCACATCCACGAGGGCATTGGGGAAGGCCCAGAGCCAGAGAAACTCCGCACCACCCAGCGCCACCAGCCCACCGGTGCTTCGCCCGTGACTCCGGATGACCGCTGTGGCCGCCAACATGGCCGCCGGGCAGAGCGGCAGGATCAGGGAATAGGCACGCGTGTCTACGCCGTAGCGGATCGCCCACGGATGCACCGCCAGTACCAGCGCCGCCGCAACGCCTGCTCCCGGATGTCCCCATGTTCGCAACAGGCAGGCCATCAGCAGGACTGCTGCTGCCGCAGCGAGGAGCGCTGGCATCCGGGCCGCCAGATCGCTGAAGTCCTCACGTTTCGCTTTTGTGATTTTCTGCCAGACGGTCAGGCTGGTTTTTTGAGCCAGGGAGAGAGGGACGTGATTCGTCGGCTTCTGGTAGTAGAAGGCGCACCGTTTCCAGTCATGAGGCAGAAAGCGCAGCCCGTCCGGCTTCTTGGGATCTTCCTTCCACTTGCCATGAGAAGCCTGCTGCACTGCCCAGGCCTCATCCCACCAGAGGCTTCGGCTGGCCATCGGCAACCGCAGCCCCAGGCCCGCCAGCATCGCCATCAGCACCAGCGGCCAGAACCACCGGGGACTGGATATCGGGCGGTCAGCCGATTGCCCCGAAGGTGCTCTTTCCCAACCTCGTGCCCATATCCTATGGGTGCCCGTCAGCAGGATCCACCCTGCCAGACCTATCCAGGCTCCATAGTGAATCCCCATGGCAGCATCGTGCCACCAGTCTGGTTTCTCCCCGGCTGCCAGCGCGGCGGTGATGGCAGCCTGATGCTCTACAGGGCGTGGACCCCAGATGAGCAGGGCCCCGTCTCCAAGGACCAGGGCGGCCAGCACCACGAAGGTCTTGTGGCGGTGCAGAGCTCTCCAGATCTCGATCATGGCGGGTATTTCCGGGGGACAATTTTTTGGAAACAGCCACAGAATCTTGCGCCTGTTGAGATGCCGTCGTATGAATGTTTCTTAATTCCTTCAGCAGGTGGATCACTTCCAGAGGCGCGGCGAAAGCGACACGCGAACCTCCTTGACGGCCTTGATGACCACCTGTTGCATCAGGACGTTCCCTATCTCCCACCATGAAATCCTCCTTCGCTGCGTTCGCGGTTGGCTTCGGCCTGGCCTTCGCTCCCGCTTTTGTCCCGGCCCAGACTCCGGCCCCCGCTCCCACTGCAGCCGAGGCAGAGCCTTCGGCGGAAGAGGAAGCCAAAAAAGAGGCCGCGATGCTCAAGTCTCTTGGTGCCCAGTTCGAAGGCATTGGCAAGATCGGGTCGCGGGCCGAGGTGCAGATCCCCGAGGGCTACGTCTTCTTTGGTCCCTCTGGCACGAAGAAGCTCCTCAAGCAGTGGGGAAACCTCATCGGTGGGAACGAAGACGGCCTGCTCATGAATCAAGAGAAGGGCTGGTCCGTGGTGTTTGAGTTCGACGACGTCGGTTACGTGAAGGACGACGACAAAGACGAGCTCAATGCGGACAAGATGATGAAGATGTTCAAGGACAACGAGCCTGCTGTGAATGAGGCCCGTAAAGAAGCTGGTCTCTCTGCACAGCACACCCTGGGCTTCACCCTTCCCCCCCGATACAATCCTGACACCAACAACCTGGAGTGGGCCATCCGCTTCAACTTCGAAGGCACCCCGGGCGAGCAGGTCAACCACAACACCAAGCTGCTCGGCCGCAAAGGCGTGATGCAGGCCACCCTGCTTTGCAATCCTGAGGAGCTTGAGGCCGTCCAGCCGGACTACCAGAAGGTGCTGACCGGATTCAAATTCAACCAGGGCGAAACCTATGCGGAGTTCCGCCAGGGTGACAAGGTGGCCACTTACGGTCTTGTGGGCCTCGTGGCAGGTGGTGCTGCCTTTGCTGCTGGCAAGGCCGGCCTCTTTGCCAAGCTGGGAGTGGTGCTTGCCAAGTTCTACAAGGTCATCATCGGGGGGGTGATTGCCCTCTTCATTGGCATCAAGAAACTCTTCGGCGGCCGGGACAGCTCCCAGTACCAGTAAGGTGGCATGGCATGACGGACGGACAATTCCTGCTCCTCATCTTCGCCCTGCTCTATTTGTATGAGTGCCTGCGCTGGGTTCCCGGCCGGGCAGTCATCTGGAAATTGTTTGGCCGGGCCACCGAGCCTGGGGCATGGAGCCGCAGCATCCCGTTGGAGCTTTTTCGCACGCGAGGTGGGGCTTTTGCCCTCCTCCCACCGCTGCCCCCAGTGGGGGCTCACCTGGTCACGGCCGCCTGGCCGGCGGTGCCTCATGCGCAAGGCTTGTGCCTGTGGGATGAGGTGAACGGTACCGCAAGCCACATTCCTTGGTCGGAGGTGGAGGCCTCAGCTGAAGAGGCCACGCTGCGCATCACCCCGGGTAGGGCGGTGAGATGTGTCCACGGCTGGCAGGCAGCAGAATGGGCCAAGCTGATCAAGAGCTGGAAAACGCTGCCGCAGGAGGAGCGTCAGGCCCAGTTTTTGACCAAGGCGGCGACTCTGTTGGATGAGCAACCGTTGCGTGATGCTGGGATTGAAGTGGCACGCGCCACCCGCAGCCTTCGGTGGAATGGCACGTTGCTGGTCCTCTGGGCCCTCGGCATCTTGCCCTACACTTACTGGCGGTTTGGTGACACGCTCCCCACGCTGGTCGCGATCGGATCCCTCTACTTCGTGATGCTCTGTCAGGCAGTGACGTTGTGGTGGATCTCTCGCCGTGATCCCCGCCTGAAGTACGGTCGGTGGAGCCACATCCTGGGCGCAGCGTTTTACCCCCCTTCCTCCATCCGGGCGGCGGACTGGGTTTGCGCGATGAAGAGCCCTGAGATCCATCCGCTGCTGGCAGCTTTCACATTTGGCCAGCGTGAGGCGGCGGAGAAACTGGCTGCCCAGGCTTGGCGACTCGCCCGCTGGCCTGTGGGCAGTATTTCCGACCGTCCCTGGGATGGTCCCGAAGTGCAGGCGTTGCGGACGTTCTTTGCCAAAGTGAACCTGGAACTATCCCAGTTGGAAACCCCACCTGCTCTTCCAGAAGGAGCCAGCAGGCATTGCCCGCGCTGCCTCGCCACCTATGGTGACAAAGCAGAGACTTGCAGCGATTGCGGAGGTATGCCTCTTGTGAAACGCGAAGCCAAGCCTGAAGCGGCGGCGGCTGCGTAAAGGGGGCAAGTGGAGAATCCCATGTCGAAGAGAGAAATCCGCATCCTCGTCGGGAAGCAAAGGTGTTGTCCAGAGGTCTCTTCAACCCACAGCCTCGCGGCCATGTGGCACCCCTTGGGCACGCGGTCGCTCTCGGCGAGGTAGACATCGCATACGGGGAAGTTAGTGCCTGCCAAGGAACCTGGGGGACTGACGTGGAGGTGTTGATGGCGGTGGGGAGAAAGCGGATGCCGTCGGCTTTCCCACCTGATCGTCCTACGCGTAGGTACCCAGGGTTGACTCGCTTAGAGCTCGTCCAACCACTGGGCTGTGCTAGAAATCCCCTTCGGGGATTAACTGCGGACT
>NZ_BATQ01000016.1 GCF_000739635.1 Verrucomicrobium sp. BvORR034
TATATGAATGCCAGCGGCGAGGCGGTGTCATCCGTCTGCCGCTTTTACAAGATTCAGCCGGAGGAGGTGCTCGCCGTCTATGACGACGTGGATCTGTCCCTCGGCTCGATGCGTTTTCGGATGAACGGCCGACCGGCCGGTCACAACGGCGTCAGATCTCTGATTTCCCATCTCGGCACGGAGGAGTTTCCCCGGTTGAAGGTGGGGATTGCCGGGGAGCAGGGCCGTCCTGCGGGTGACCGCATGGTGGACCATGTGCTGGGCCGCTTCAGTGAGGCTGAGCAGCCCCAGGTGCAGACCGCCGTGAGCCGGGCCGTAGAGGCCGTGCGCTCCGCGCTCAACACCGGCCTGGAAAACGCGATGAATCTCTACAACCGCAAAGAATCAACCACGAACCAAACTACGCCAAAACCATGAGCCGCAAATACGAAGCGATGATTGTCCTCGACATGAAGGGCAAAGAGGAAAACGTCGAGACCCTGGTCAGCCAGCTGGGCCGCGAGTTCGAACAAAACGGTGCCAAGCTCGAGCAGGTGGACAACCTCGGGAAGAAGAAGTTCCCCTATGCCCCGCGTCACGTGGAGTCCGGCTACTACATCAACTTCCACTTTGAAGCTGCTCCTGAAGCCATCAACGGTCTTCAGACGAAGCTCAAGCTCAACGAGAACATCTATCAGCAGTACTTCCAGCGCCGCTAATTGCGGTGATCTGGGCTGCGTGCTCCTCCGCCCCGTGGGTCCTCGGATCCAGGGCCGGGAAGTGAGGTGCTCGCTGCTGTCTGTTTTGCAGTTCCTCCAGCGGGCGGATTCATGATCCGCCCCGCCCTCCAGCCAGTTTTCTGCTGTGCCCGGGCAGGTCGTGTCTTGGAGACACGGGTCGTAAACTCCAAAAACCTGTCGCCAAACTAGGCGGCGCCCGCTAACTTCACCGCGCTATGGCTTCGTACAACAAAGTGATGCTCATGGGGAATCTCACGCGAGATCCCGAAGTCCGGTACACCCCCAAAGGCAGCGCTGTGGCTGATTTGGCGATCGCGGTGAACCGTGTGTACACGGCCGAGAATGGCGAAAAGCGTGAGGAAGTGACCTACGTGGACGTGGTACTGTGGGCCCGATTGGCGGAGTTGGCCGGTCAGTACCTGCACAAAGGCCGTCCGGTCTTCATTGAAGGCCGTCTTCAGATGGACCAGTGGGAAGACAAGCAGACTGGCCAGAAGCGCAGCCGACTGCGCGTGGTGGGCGAGGTGATGCAGTTCCTCGACAGCAAGCGCGAAGGCGGCATGGACGACGCTGGCCAAGGCGGCGGCGCAAGCAGCAGTGGTCCTAGCGGCGGCGGTGGTGGCGGTGGCTACCAGCAGCGTCCCCCGCAGCAAGCCCGTGGTGGTGGCGGGTACGGCGGCGGTGGTGGTGGTGGCGGCGGCAGCTATGGTGCTCGCCCGCCGCAGGGCGGCAATCGTCCGGCTCCCGCAAACAGCGAAGACTTCGGCGACGGTCCGATCACGGACGGCCTGGAAGACGACGACATCCCGTTTTGATCGGCGCTCTCGCGATTCGCGATCTTGATTTCAAACAACGAAGGACCGGCTTAGGCCGGTCCTTCGTTGTTTGGGCGAGCATGCCCGTGGCGACTGACGGTTGGGACAACCGGACCACGCCGACGGGTGGCTGCGGGAGTAGTCCGGCTGTCCTCAGCCGGGGAGGGAGCGGAGGGATTGGCGTGGAGTGGGTGAGGGCGTGCTGAGGTGTTTGGGCGAGCGTTCCTTCGACGACTGACCGGTTGGGACAACCGGATTACACCGACGGGTGGCTGCGGGAGTAGTCTGGCTGTCCTCAGCCGGGAATTGGGAGCGGAGGGGTTGGCGTGGAGTGGCGGAGGGCGTGCTGGGGTGATTGAGCGCGCGCCCTTTGCTTTTAGCGCTCCTGCCTCACCGCCTTCGAATCCGGCTCGGCCCGGTCCCAAACCTCCACTTCCTCTTTCTTCAGCACCATGATGACCTCATGGCCATTGCGCAGCAATCCCTCAAACTCCCAGAGGAACCCGAAGTCTGCCTTCAGTCTCATGAACATTTCCAGCATGTCGAACTGGGTCCAGACGTGGAAGTGGATGTCGAGGTGGGGCAGGGCGTGAACTTCCTCGCGAGTGAGGAGTTCCTTGGTCATCGTGTTGGAGCCCACCCCTTTGATGGCGTTGTGGCGATGCACGTCCAGATAGTGATCGTACAAGCTTTGCGCGGGGCCCTCCTGGTGGTCTTTCACCAGGTGCTCATAGGGGGTGATGGGCCGGTTGAAGTCGAAGCTGTAGCGTTTGTCAGGGAGGGTGATGAAGAGGTGGCCTCCCTGCTTCAACTTGCTCATGAAGACCTTCAGCGTGCTGATCACATCCTGGCAATGCTCCAGCATGTGGTTCGCGATGAGATGATCCAGGCTGTCATCGGGGATCAGTTCCAGCTTTTCGCCATCGCCCACATAGTCCACATGCACGAGTTCGTTGCCGTCGGCTGCCAGTTCCGGACAGCGGGCCAGATTGTCCTCTGCGCTCAGGTAGTCGTAGTACTTCGTCACCACACCGTCGGCGGTGGGGGTGGGGCGGTGCAGGGCGCCGATCTCCAGTCCTTTCCCCCGAAGGAAACGGATGCTCATGAAGGCGCGTCCTTCATCGATCATGGGGCCGACACCCTTGTTCTTGCCCAGACGTTTCCGCGCCGCATTCACCTCCTTTTTCAAGGTCCCCAGTTCCTTTCGCGCCGCCTCAAGTTTCTGCCGCGTGTCGTCGAGTTTCTGCTGCAGGGAGCTGGCGGTCTTGGCTTTGACGAACGGAAATTTCATAGAACTGCAACGGAGACTGCCGTGCCGTATGCAGCGCGCGCGGAGCACCTGCGGAGGGTGCTTAGACCGGGCATTTAGAGCACTGGAGTCCTTCGTCCAGAAAGCATTTTGCATGCACTTTGACAAGAGCATTCGACTCGCTGGTCAAAGTTGCCATAAGACATGATCCAGTGGACTCAATTATGCTGTGTCGGGAAATGGCGGTAAAACAAAAGACCGCAGTCCGAAGACTGCGGCCCTGAGCACTGAAAACCAAATAGATGGAGCTGTGAGGGGCAGGGCCTAGCCCAGCATCTGACGAAGAACGGGCACCATCTGCACATACAGACTCTGGCCACCCAGGCGGCTGAGCTGGTCGGTGATGAGGGCTGGATCGTCCGGGAGATCGGCAGGCAGGCTCTCTTCGTTGACGTGCTCACCCAGTTCCACGCGCGTGCAGATGCGGTTGCCGCCGCAGGTGCGATTCACGGTGAACTTGCCGCCAGCGGTGACCAACGTCATTTCCTGGAGCGGCTCGGTGCCGGTGCCTTCATGCACATTGACCGTGACCGTTTGGCCATCGGGAAGGACCAGTGCGAAGCGATCGCCTTCGCGTTTCAATTCGCATTTCATGCGGACTGCCATCCAGGCGACGAGCAACAGGCCGGCGATGCGCTGGCCTGGGGCGTGGGCCACCTCGATGCTCTGGAGTTGCCGCAGCTCAGCAATGGCGGCGGCAGATTGGAAACAGGACGCCAGCGCGGTGCGGAAGAGGTGGGACCGCAGCCAGCTCAAATCGTAGCTGCGGAAACGGGCTGTCTTCTGGCTCTGGGCCTCTTCCAGGGTGGAGAACGCCTTCGCCGGGTCGGTCCAGGTGGAGCTGTCCACAAAGAGCAGGTCAAAGACGCTGTAGAGGCGCTCGCTAAAGCTCTGGGTGAGATCGCCCTGCCACCAGCAGACCAACGGGAGGTCGGAGTCCAAGTGGGCGAAGACGATGTTCCGGACTTCGTCCAGATTGCCGCCCTGGAGCAGGAAGGAAATCTGCTCACTGCAGACGGACTTGTGTCCTTCATGGAGCTGGCAGTGGGCGGTGATCCAGGCGCGTGGTGTAGTGGCGGCCTCAGCCGGTTGGGCCAGGATCAGCAGGCCACGGCAAGCGTGCTCCTGGGTGATCTCGGCCAGGAGGGCAGTGTTCTTCTCCAGGGAGGATGACTCCTCGCTGTAGATGGCAAAGTTCATCAGGGAGGCCTTGGTGCGCGCGTTGTCCGCGCCCCAAAGTTCCTTCAGCGCCTTGTCCACCCGGCCCAGGGGGACTTCCTGGCCCAGGATGGCTAGCGAATCTTCCGTAAGGGTGCTCATGTGCTCAGTCAGCAGGGGTAGCTTAGCTTAGCAGACAGGGGAAGAGACGACTAGAGGCGACGCCAGACACGGCCATCGCTCTGGAGGAGCTCGTCCGCTTCTTTCGGGCCCCAAGAGCCGGCAGGGTACTCGCACATGGGCGGCTGTGGGCCGTCATTGTGCCAGGCATGTTCGATTTCGTCGATAAAGGCCCATGCGTTCTCCACTTCGTCGCGACGGGCGAAGAGGGTGGCGTCACCGGCCATCGCGTCCAGGAGCAGACGTTCATACGCCTCCGGGCTGGCTTTGCCGAAGCTGGTGCTGTAGCGGAAGTCCATCTTCACCGGCTGCATGAGGAGCTGCACGCCAGGTAGCTTGGACATCATGCGCAGGGAGATGCCTTCATCCGGCTGGATGCGGAACACCAGCACGTTGCGGGTGCCACCCTGACCTTTGGTGGCGAAGGGGACCTGCGGCGGGTGGTTGAAGTGCACGGAGATCTCCGTGGCCTTCTTCGGGAGCTGCTTGCCCACGCGCATGTAGAAGGGCACGCCCTGCCAGCGCCAGGTGTCGATGAAGAGGCGCAGGGCCACGTAGGTTTCCGTGTTGGACTGCGGATTCACGCGGTCCTCCTGGCGGTAGCCCACTCGCTCCACACCGTCCACGCTGCCCTTGGTGTACTGGGCGCGGATCACGTTCTTGGCAATCTCATCCGTGCCACGCCAGCGGCGCAGGGAGCGGATGACTTTTACTTTCTCATCGCGGACGGCGTCGGCGCTCAGGCCCGTCGGCGGCTCCATGGCCACCAGGCTCAGGAGCTGGAAGAGGTGGTTTTGCACCATGTCACGCAGGGCACCGGCGGTGTCGTAGTAGCCACCGCGACCGCCTTCCATGCCGAGGTTCTCGGCGCAGGTGATCTCCACGTGGTCGATGAAGCGGCTGTTCCAGAGCGGTTCAAAGATGTGGTTGGCAAAGCGCATCACCATGATGTTCTGGGCGGTTTCCTTGCCCAGGTAGTGGTCGATGCGGTAGGTGTCGCTCTCGTGGAAGGTGGCGTTCACCACTTCGTTGAGGTGACGGGCCGTCTTGAGATCCTTGCCGAATGGTTTTTCACAGACCACACGAGCCCACTTGCCGCCCGCGCCTTCGTTCAGGCCGCTCTCGCGCAGCATGAGCATGATCTGGTCAAAAAACTCAGGGGCGGAGGCGAGGTAGAACAGACGGTTGGCGGGAGCACCGCGCTCTGCATCGAACTTCTCCAGGAGGACTTTGAGGGCCTTGTAGCCTTCCAGATCCTGGAACTCGCTCTTGTGGTAGTGGATGCTGCTGCCGAAGTTGGCCCACACCGTGTCGTCGTGACCCTGGCGGGAGTGCTTCTTGTTGGCCGCTTCCAGCTCGGTGCGGAACTCTTCGTCGCTCTTGTCGCGCCGGGCAAAACCCACCACCTTGAACTGCGGGGGCAGGTCGCCACCCACGGCCAGATTGTAGAGGGCGGGAATCAGCTTGCGATGGGTCAGGTCCCCGGTGGCACCAAAGATCACCACGGTGCAGGGCTCGGCGCTGTGGCGTTGAATGAGCGTTTCCTGGAAGGGATTCTCGAAGTCTTCGGACATGTGCTGTGGCAGAGGGGAGAGGGAGATTGGAATCGCCTGAAGCCCGGAGGCCATCAGGGTGGGGAGACTACGCCGCGAAAAACCGCCGCGCAACCACGGAGCGAGCCCCCTGCAAGGCGGGGCAATGAAAGGTTTTCATGCGGGTGATGAGCGGGAACTGGCGGATCATGAACGGGTAACGACTGCTGAGTGACAGGGGATGCAGGGCGAAAGTGTCGGAAAAGTGTCTCTGGCACCCTGCTTGCAGATTCTTCATGGGTGGTGCAGGTATCGGGCCATTGCCATGACACCTGCTGAAGCTGCCCGCATTCGATCCGGTTCCCAAGGTCTGGCACCCGGAGGTCCGTCCCTGAAATCCGCCGGGGAAGTGGTGGAGCATCTGGGCGGCGTGCAGGCGCAGGATTTCCTCCAGGCTCTGTGGGCGCTGGGCTCGCGCCTGCCGGAGGGCACCACGGAAACTCAGGTGGAGGAGGCCATCACAAGGCGGGAACTCGTCCGCACCTGGCCCATGCGCGGGACATTGCACTTCGTGCCTCCAGCGGATGTGCACTGGATGCTGGAACTGCTGACACCGCGGGTGATCGCGGGCACGGGCACCCGGCAGAAACAACTCGAGCTGGATGCCAAGGTTTTCGCCAAGGCGGAGAAGGTGCTCCTTAAGGCCCTGCAGGGTGGCGGCATGTTGAGCCGGGAGGACATGCAGGCGACGCTGGACAAGGCGGGCATCTCCACGGCGGGTCAGCGGGGCTACCACATCCTCTGGCGGTTGAGTTCCGAGCGCCTCCTCTGCGTGGGGCCGCGCACGGGCAAATCGCAGACCTTTGTGCTGCTGGATGAATGGGTGACGACACCCCGCAAGCTGGACCGGGCGGCGTCGATCGCCCTGCTGGCGGAGCGTTATTTCCTGAGCCGCGGACCGGCCTCGGTGGGGGACTTTGCCAGCTGGTCGGGGCTCACCATGCCGGATGTCCGGGCCGGGCTGGAGGCGGTGAAGCCGAAGCTGGCGAAGGACACGCTGGAAGGCAGCGAGGTCTGGCATTCACCGGATGTCTGTCCGCCCGCCGAGAAGAAGCCGCAGGTCCGGCTGGTCGCCGGGTTTGATGAAATGATCCTCGGTTACAAGGACCGCAGCCCCTCCATCACCGATCCGGCCCACGCTGCGAAGATCGTGCCCGGTGGCAACGGCATCTTCAATCCCGTCATGCTGGTGGACGGGCGCGTCACCGGCATCTGGAAACGAACGATCAAGAAGAAGTCGGTGGAGGTGCAGTTGCAGCCCTTCAGCCCGCTGAGCCAGACGCAGCGCAAGGCATTTGCCAAAGAAGCGGACCGCTACGGTGCCTTCCTGGGCCTGGCGGCGAGTATCACGGAATAAGGCCTGGGGCAGTTTTTTCCTCTTCGGGGCAACCGGGCAGGCGGGCGTTCGCGTTTCCCTGCTGCTGCCATGGCTCTGCTCCCTTTGAACTGGAAAGAAGGTGAAGGCTACGACATCCACGTGCTGCGGGGTGGTCCGCCGTCACGCTCGCTCATGGATGCGATCGAGATCCCGGCAGATGTGCCCAACACCACGGCATCGCTCACGTTTACCCCTTTGTTCGCCGGACCTCCGGGTGCCCAATCCATCGCGGTGGATTTGTTCACTGGCAGCGTGACGGCCTCTGTGCCCGCCGATCCCACGCGACCCAAGCTGAACAACTTTCTCGTGAACGTGCAGTTCCGGGACACGCTCGATCCCCAGGCGCGGGACTTTCGCGCGGAGTACCGCGTGCATGTGCATGATGGTATTGAAAAGCTGTGGCTTACTCCCACCACGCTCACCGCTCACATGGGCGCGGATGAAATGCGGTTCACGGTGCTGGCCCTCTTTACCGACGGGGTGGTGGGGGACATCACCGATTGGGAATCCATCCAGTACATTAGCGACACGCCTTCGGTGATCGGGTTCAGCTCCCAGGGGGTGCTCAGTGCCAAGGCCACCAGTGGAGCCGCGTCCATCACGGCCCGCCTGCAGCTGAGCTCGCCTGCGGTGAACCTCACCTCGCCCCCTGTCCGGGCACTGGCCGCGCCCGCGTGGACCGATGTCGCCGGAGGGGCTCTCTTTCATTTCATCGCCGGACCCTGTGCGCCCAATGCGGCGGATCCCAGCAGCTCAGCGCGCGACAGCGTAAAGACGGTGGTGGAAAGCGCGACGAACATCCTGTTTGTCTCGGAAGGTTTCAGCGGACCGCTGCGGGGCGACTTCAACAATCTGGTCGCCACCATGGTGGAGGATCTGAGGTCAAAGTCACACCTCGAACCCTATCCCCTGCTCAAGGGGGCGATCAACTACTGGTCCGTCTATCTGCCATCGGAGGAGAACGGGATCACTGAGCTGGGTGACCACGTCTATGAAGGCGCGTCCTTCACTGCATCGTTGGTGCCGCACATTGCCTTCGGTCCCAGCACCGCGACCTCGTGGAGCCTTTCCCAGATGCTGCGGGAGGTGGGCTTTCCCATCCTCCCGGAGGTGGATACTCCGTTTCTGCCGTCTCACGTGAATCGTTGGCAGAAGTTCTTTGGCACCCATGTGACAGAGGACAAAACGCGGGCGGCTTATCCTGCGTGGATCAATCTCGCCTTGCGCACGATTATCAATGAGCGCTCCACGGCGTTTGGCCTTGCGGTCTCAGACCGGCCCCGAGCCCATCCAGCCACCCGACTGGAGAACTCACTGCGGTTTGACTTCCGGCGGACCAGTGAGGTGAGCCTGCGGACCTTTGTGGAGGCGTTGCAATACGGAGGTCATCCGGTGGGGCAGACGTGGATGAGTGGTGCGGGGGATGACGGGTTGGTGTGCTTTGTCTGTCTCTCAGACCGGATCGGTGCTCAGGCCCGGTATGGCAACGGCTACGTCGCCGTAAGCACGGGGAGGAGACGATTCGCCAGGCTGGCGAAGGTGACTTCAGGAGGCTGGCAGGCGCAGGTCTCGCCGCCTATCAAACACTCGCGCACTTTGTTTGCCTCCGTGGTTTCCCATGAGCTCTCGCATGCACTGGGGCTGTGGGATGAGTATGGCGATGGTCGGGGGACCCGGCTGATGGTGAAGCCCGCCGATCTGGATGATTTTCCCAATGTGGAGGCTGGCAACGACATCACAACTCTGCCCTCCACCGGAGTGGTGCAGTTCGACAAGTTGCAGCGGCTGAAGTGGAACTGGCTGCGACTCACCAAGGCGGGGGTGCTGACGGATCTGCCGCGCCGGTCGCTCAACGGCTATCACCTTGCCGTCGTTGCCGGACATGGTACCCAGTTCGCCTTGGGAGACGTGGTGCGCTTCCGGGAGTGGCCGGTGGCGAAGCGTCCTGCCGATGATCCCTTCACCGCCTTTCACCGCACCTCGGGCCTTCAGTTTCAGGTGGCGGCGCGTGATGCAGATTCCGTCTCCGTCGTGCCGCTGAATGCCGCTGGTCAGCCGGTGGATGTGGACAGTCCCCGGCCGGGGCAGATGGATCCGCGAAGCTGGACGGAGATTCTCCACGCGCTCTTTGCTCCCGATGTCGGCCATGCTGTCGTGGTGCCGTTGCAAGCCAGCGGTGCCGATGTCGGACTCGTTGCCCCGGTGATCCTGCAACATATCAGGACCAGCAACGGTCCGCTCAATGCCCCGGATCTGCAGCCTGCGGCGGTCTGCGTGGCGGCGCGGAGTTCTAACTCAGTTATGCCGCCGGGCAATCTGCCGCCGCTGACCCGCAGCCCGAGGACGAGGGCGGACATCCTGGGCGTGTATGAAGGCGGAAGCTATCACGACTGCGGCATCTACCGGCCCGCAGGACGTTGCAAGATGCGCAACACGGACACCACCATCCCGTTCTGCCATGTGTGTCGGTATGCGTTGGTTGACCGGGTGTCGCCACCGCATCATCCCGTGTTGGATGCGGGTTATGAGCGCGTGTATCCGCAGGGCTAAGTTTGCGCGATGCATTCCCGCTGGCAGTGGTGCGGGTGAGGTGTATCTTGGGCCAACCACTTGAAGAGACTTATGCTGACCTGCCTGCCCAAGTCCTTGTGCTCACGCGACTTCCGCATCCTTGGTGCCTCCGGTGCCGCTGCGGTGAACTTCAACACCTTCACGGAGCAGGGCAGCATCTCGTTGGGAGACTCCGAGTTCGCGATTCGCAAGCATGGGCCGATGAGCGGGCATTGGACGCTCGAATGCGACGGACGGGCGGTGGCAGATGCCCGGAAACCCCGGGCCATGTATCGCTCCTTCAATGTGGAGGTGGCGGGCCACCAGATCACCCTGAAGGCGCATTCCTCCTTCCAGCGCGCCTTTGACATCCTGGTGGGAAACCAACCGGCGGGGGTGATCCGGCCCGCTCATGCTTTCACCCGGCGGGCTTTCGTGGAGTGCACTTCGCCGATCCCGGAACATGCGCAGCTTTTCCTCTTCTGGCTGGCCGCGCTGCTCTGGCGTCGAGATGAGGACACGGTCTATGTCGGCGGGTCCTGAGAACCTGCCTGGAAAAAAAATCCCGTGGTGCCGGTTTGGATCTTCATGGGGGTGCAAGTGAAAATTTGCGCCGGGGAATTATGAAACAACTTTCTTAGGTTGAGCCGCTTGCTTCAACTGAGGCTGGCATGCTTCTGCACGCGGCTTTTGCGCCATCCAATAGTTTGCGTTCACAAACTGGCGGCTGCAGGAGTTCCTCCGTACGTTTGCGATTGACGCCGGGGGCTGGGATGCGTCTAATAGGCAGCTCTGCATCCTTGATCTTTGCTTATGGCCGATCCGCTCCCATGGAAGGAAGGAGGAGGGTATGATGTTCACGTCCTGAGGGGCGGGCCGGCATCTGAACCGTTGGATGTGCAGCTGGAGCTCAGCCAGGATCCGAATGCTTTGGCGCCAGTGTTTCTGCCGCATTTTCAGCAGTCGGCGGTGAATCACGGGGTGACCGTGGACCCCGGCAATGGCCAGGTCACTGCCGCCACGGGGGCCGCTGCGCCGTTCCAGAACTTCAACTTCCTCATGACGGCCCGCCAGGTCATCGGCGGGGTGGGCACCCTGGAAACCCAGATCCGGGTGCATGTGCACGGCAGTGTGAAGAAATTGTGGTTAACTCCTGAAACTTTGAATCCGCGGGTGGGATCTGATGAGATGCGGTTCACCGTGCTGGCACAGTTTGACGATGACACCGTAGGTGACATCACGGACTGGCCCCAGTTGAGCTACACCAGCTCAGCTCCTGCCAAGGTGAAGATTCTGCCGGCGAGCGCGACGGTCAGGAAGGGCACTCTCTCTGCGGTGGCGGCCAACACGGATGCAGACATCACCGTCAGTCTGGTGCTGAGCGCCCTGTCCATCAACCTGCAGGTGACCGGCAAGGCCTTTGCGCTCCCGTCATGGGCAGATGCGGGCCAGGCGGCCAAGGTGGCGTTTGTGGACGGCGGCTCGGGGACCCGGCCCGATGAAACGGACCCCGATGGCAGCAATCCGACCAGCGTCCGCATTGTGGTGGAGAAGCGGACGAACGTGCTGTTCATCTCTGACGGGTTTACCGACGCCCAGGAGAACGAGTTCCGGCAGATGGTCGTGGATGTGATTGTGAATAAAGAGCTGCGGTCCAGCGAGATTCTACAGCCCTTCAAACTGCTGGAAGGCGTCATCAACTACTGGTCCGTCTTTGTGCCCTCGCGGGAGGAGGGCATCGGTGTGTTGGGGGATCAGGTGGTGCAAGGGGCGGCGCCCGCCCTGGTCGCGCTGGATGTTCCTCTGCCACGCACCCCGCCAACTTCTCTGTCCCGGCCTTTGACGCTGGAGGAGATGATCCATGCGGGAGGCCTGCCGGTCCCGGCTCAACCAGCGTTGACCACACCTGCAGCGTGGTTCGCTGATCGCAATGTCATCTACGATCTTCAGTTCTCACCGTCGGATGTGGACCAGGGAGTTCTGGATGAATGGAATCTGCTCCAGCCGCGTACGCTGCTCAATGAGCGCAATACGGCGTTTGGGCTGGCGCATCAGGAGCGCACGCGGATCTCGGCAGCGCGGGAGCCTTCGGGGCGGCTGGTGATGGATGCTCGACGCACCACCGATGCCAGCCTGGAGACGTTCTTGAAGAACTTGAAGTTCGGTCTGAATGCCACCACGAACGTGCGCGCTTCCATTGGCGAAACCTGGGCGGATTTCAATACCAGCATCACGCCTGCGGAAGGCAGAGACTTTGGCCTGGTGTGTTTTATTTGCAGATCCAGTCGCCGCGGTGGCAGTTGGAAGTCGCTCTTTCAGATGCAGGGCACCACGCGCATGGCCTATTTTTCCGCCAGCACGGGAGGCGCTGAAAAGTCGGAGGTCAGTATCGCCACCAACGGGCATGCGATCACACCTCCCACGGTGCCCTTGTTTTCCTCGCCCATGGTGGCGTCGGTGGTGGCCTATGGTTGTGCGAGGGCGCTGGGGCTGAATGATGAGGCGGGGGACGGCCAGGGGGCGGCACCCGCGCCCTCAAGCTTGTCGCCCTTCGGGGAGAATCTGCAACCCGAGGTCGTGATCAGCAGTGTCATGGGTGGGGTTCGCACCATCAACGCTCCAAGAATCGCCTGGGTGTGGCCGCGAGTCACGAAGGGGGTGCGGGTGAAGGTGGACGTGAACTTCGCGGGTGTGGTGGTGTCGCCGCAGTTGTGTGACACGAATGGGATCCCAAACCCCTCCGGCACCTTCCTTCTCTTCGAGTACCTGGACAGCGCTCCTGATCCTTTCCCTCTGGGAGTTGAGGTGCGATTTCGAGCTCATGTGGAGAAGCTCGGTTCCTCCTTCCACTGGACCTCTCCGCGGAATGATCTGCCCCTGCTGATTCCGTTGAGGGTGCACAAGCTGCTGCAAGACAAGGTGGTGATCTCGGACCCGAGTCCCGCAGGACTGCAGATCACTCCCACCACGCTGGTGAATGTGGGGGTGGGCTCGCTCCTCACCGTGAGCGCGACTGCTGGTGTGACGAATTCACTGATTGCCCCCTCCATTCTGAATCACATCGACACCAGCGATGGCCCGCTCAACGCAGCCCGGGGTCCAGTCCCGCCCCCCTCCGCCCATGTCTGCACGCCCAGCAATGACCCGCAGAAAGTGATGTCGCCCACCAATCTTCCGACTGGTTTCAAGAAGCCCAGGAAGCTGCCTTCCCGTGCCGACATCATCGGCATCTATGACGGCGGTGGGCACCTCGACTGCGGCGTCTACCGGCCCGCCGGACGCTGCCGCATGCGCCACCGGATCAATGCAAGCCTGCCCTTCTGCCAGGTCTGCCGGTATGTGATTGTGGACAAGGTGGACCCGGCATTGCAGGGCGCCCTCGACGTTCTCTACGCGGTTCAATACCCCTAGTTGCTGCATCGAACCCATGGACCCGCCCTCCAGCACCCTGCATACCCTGGCCCGGCACCTGGTGCTGGCACTGCGGCCGTTGAAGGCGGGCGTGGCAGATCTGCCCTCCTTCCGGACCCTGCTCTATCGTCTGGCGTGGCAGGTTAACTCGCTGCCGCCGGAATACACTGCCCTGGCCACGCGGGTGGAGGCGGCATTGACCGCTTTGGAGGCTCTGGGGGATGATCCATCACCGGAAGCAGTGGTCGCCCTGCTGGGCAGGGTGAAGGCGCTCTATGACGCCATCGGTGCCCTGCAGACGGCTCCGGCCGGAGCGCCGCCCGCGGAGTTCCTGGCCGAGTTTGGGCGCAGCCTGTTCGACCTGTTGCTGGCGGACTACCTCAATGAAACGCTCCCACAGGTGCATGGCGCTCTGGAGGCGCTGAACGTTCTCCAGCAGGAGTTCGTGGAGGAAACCTCCACGCGACCCGGTGTGCTGGTGACCCGCTTTGCGTGGGAGGAGATTCCCAAGATTCTTGCAGATCCCACTCTGGTGGCAGAGCGGGTGTATGGCTGGGGCACCGATGATGTGGACTTCCACCGGCTGGCGGGTCATCTGCTGGAGGTCTTTGTGTCACTTGGCTGGCCAGCCTATCTGGGACGGATCGACCCCGAGCTGGGGCGTGGGTTAAAGGAAACCCCAGAAGACCGTTCGGTCTCCATTGACTGGGCTCTGAAGCTGCCGGTGCTGCTGGACAACATCGGCGGGGAGGAGGTGGAGGTCGGGCTGGCCTTGATCGAGCTGCCCGCGCAGGAGGGGCGACCCGCGGGGTTGATCCTGCAGCCTCTCGTGCCGTCTGCGGTGGGGAACACCTTCAATCTCACGGATGATCTGAGTCTGGAACTGCGGGCGGGCAGCAATGTGGCGGACACCTTTGGCGTCCTGCTCCGCCCCGGGGACATCTCTGTGAAGTTCCCGCTGCAACCGGGGGCCGCGTTGCCGAATGCGGGCTTCGGCGTGACGTTCAAGTACGCGCCGCAGACGCCCGCGCTGCTTCTCGGCACGCCGGGCAAAAGCCGTCTGCAACTAAAAGGGGCGGAGAGCAGCATCCTGCTGGATTTTCGCAACGGACAGCTCGAGCTGCAGCTCGCTGCCGCTCCGCAGGATCTGAAGATAGCGCTCAATGCCGGAGATCTGGACGGCTTTTTGGGACAGCTGCTGGGAAGCGGGGAGCGGACCCTGCCCATCGTTCTCTCCGCAGGCTGGTCCAACCGCACGGGATTCAACTTCACAGGCGGGGCGGGGTTCGAGGTTTCGACATACCCTCACCTGAATGCCGGTCCTTTCCGGGTGGACCGGATCGACCTGGCCCTGAAGTCCACCTTCAGCACCGGACAGGCGCCGGACCTGAGAGTGGAAGCGGGGACGGTGCTTTCGGGCAAACTGGGTCCGGTGTCCTTCGTGGTGGAGGGGCTGGGAGTTTCGGTGGCGGTGGCATTTGAGGATGGCAATGCCGGTCCCTTCGACATTGAGTCGGGGTTCAAGTCGCCTACCGGGCTGGGCCTGCTGGTGGATGCGGGGCCGGTCTCGGGGGGCGGTTTCCTGTCCTTCGACAAGGATCGGGGCCGGTATTCCGGGGCCCTGGAGTTGGAAGTGTTTGGGACGACGCTGAAGGCGGTCGGGTTTGTGGAAACCAAACTGCCAGGAGGTGCCCCGGGGTTTTCGTTTGTCATTCTCATCTCCACCCAGTTCTCCCCGATCCAGCTCGGGCTGGGATTCACGCTCAATGGCGTGGGGGGGCTGGCGGCGCTGCATCGTGGTCTGGCGGTGGATGCCCTGCAATCCGGCTTGAGAAACGGCAGCCTCGGCTCGCTGTTGTTTCCTGATGACGTGATTGCCGAGGCTCCCCGCATCGTAAATGACCTGAGTGTCATCTTCCCACCTGCGCGGAACCGGCACGTCTTTGGCCCCATGGCATTGATCGGCTGGGGCACTCCAACCTTGCTGCGGGCAGAGCTGGGCATCCTGTTGGAGCTGCCAGCCCCGGTGCGCCTCACTTTGCTGGGTCTGATCACCGCCAAGCTGCCTACAGAGGAGGCCGCCATTGTGGAGCTGAACGTGGCCGTCTTGGGGCGGGTGGATTTTACCCGCAAGCTGCTGGCCATTGATGCCTCGCTTTACGATTCGAATGTGGCGGGCTTTCCCGTCTCAGGGGACATGGCCGTTCGTCTCGGCTGGGGAGATGATCCGACTTTCATCGTCTCTCTGGGAGGCGTGAACCCGCACTATCAACCGCCGCCCGGTTTCCCCACCCTGAAGCGGCTGACGATTGTGCTGGCAGACGGGGACAATCCACGCCTGACCTGCCAGGCTTATCTCACGCTGACTTCGAACACCTTGCAGTTCGGGGTCAATGCCGAGCTCTATGCGGCGGCCTTTGGCTTCAACGTCCGCGGGCAGGTCAGCTTTGACTGTCTCATCCAGTTTTCTCCTTTCTCTCTGCTGGCAGAGCTTTCTGCAGAGGTCGCGTTCCGGCGGGGATCGAGCGTGCTGGCCAGCGTGCATCTGGAGGCCTCCGTCTCGGGACCTTCCCCGTGGCATGTCTGGGGTGAGGCCTCGCTTTCGCTCTGGTTGTTTGACGTCAGCGTGAGCTTTGATGTGACCTTTGGTCGCGATCAGCCGCAAGAGCTTCCCCCGGCAGATCCCTGGCCGCTCCTGCAGGCGGCGTTGCAGGATCCGCGGAACTGGGCTCCGCAGCTGCCCGCGGGGGCCTTTCAAACCGTCTCCCTCAACACAGTCTCCAGCCCGGCGGCACCGGTGCTGGTGGATCCCGGCGGGGCGGCGGCAGTGCGGCAGACCGTAGTTCCCTTGAATCGGACAATCACCCGCTTTGGCCCGGTGCGTCCTTCCGGGCCGGACCACTACACGGTGCACACGGTGACGCTGAACAACCATCCGGCCCCCGGACTGGTGCCAGTGACCGATTTCTTCGCCGCGGCCCAGTTCGAGGAGCTGACGGAGACGGACCGGCTCTCCCGGGCGTCATTTGAGCGCATGGATGCCGGCCTGAGCGTGGCGGCAGAGGCGGTCACGCTGGGAGCAGCGGTCGGAGCCGGGCTGGAGTATGAGACGATCATTCTGGACGTGCCCTGGCAGCCCCGGCGGGTGCAGCGGTATGAATTGATCCTGAGCCATCAGCTGGCTTTTCTGCAACTGGGAGCGGCCTGGCTGGCACCGTTTCAGAACACGGGCCTGGTGAAATTTATCACCGGCAGGGTGGGGGCGGAGCCACTGGTGGCACTGGATGAGGATCTCTTTGTGATCAGCAGCACAGAGGATGGCGTGGCGCTGCCAGGCATCACCGGGCCGGTGGGCAGGGGGCTGGCCCAGGCCGCGCTGGCACGACATCTGAAAGCCCATCCTCAGGACCGGGGGCGCGTGCAGGTGGTCCCGCAATTTGAAACTGTTTCCTCATTCCCATGAGCAGCCCTCCCGCCGCCTTTGCCTTTCTGCCGTGGCTCCGCCGCGGTATGGCCACCAGCATTGACCGTGTGGATGGCACGGGAGCGGCGGCGGCGTGGGCCACCTCCCGGGTGGTGGTGAACCTGAACAACCAGAGCCTGAGCGCCACGGTGCCGCTCCAGCTGGCTGGTCCCGGTGAGGTGACCGGACTGGACCCCAGAGCGGTGATCCGCGTCTGGCCGCGTCCCGGGGTGCAGGATGCAGAGCCCAATTTTTTCCCGCTGGTGGAGTTTGACCAAGCGGATCTGCCGTGGCGGTTCAGTCCGGCCAGGGCGACCGGGGGCGACCGGCTCCGCCCCTGGATCAGCCTGATCGTCCTGCGGGATGATGAGATCGCCTCCTTGACCCCGGCCTCGGCGGAAGGCCAGCTCCCGGTGGTGACGGTGAAGGAGGCGGACTCCCTGCCGCTGCTGGAGCAGTCCTGGGCCTGGGCGCATGCCCAGGTCAGCGGAGCCCGGACAGTGACGGCGAACGAACTCGGAGCCCTGCTCAAATCGGCGCCGCAGCGAGTTATTTCAAGGATCCTGGTGCCGCGGCGGCTTGATCCCCGGGTGGCGTATACCGCCTTTCTCGTGCCGTCGTTTGAGCGTGGACGTCTGGCGGGCGTACGGGAGACCGTGCCCGACACGCTGGATGGCACCGCGCCTGCCTGGACGGCGGGGCAGACCGGCGTGCGTCTGCCCGTGTACTACCGGTGGCGGTTCCAGACGGGGGCAAGCGGGGACTTTGAGGCGCTGGTGCGCCAGCTGCAGGCCCGGGTGCTGCCGCCGACGGTCGGCATTCGGGCGATGGACGTGAGTGCTCCCGGTTTGGGGTTGCCCGCCGCGCATGATGGTCCCCTGGGACTGGAGGGGGCTCTGCGGGCACCCAGCGTGGTGCGTACCGTCTGGACTGGAGCAAATCGCGAGGCGTTCCAGACATCATTGACCCGTCTGTTGAACCGGCCGGAAGAGCTGCTTGCGACCACTGGCGGAAGCCGGGCGATTGCGCCACCGCTTTACGGCCGCTGGCACATCGCGCGCTCGACGCTGGTGCCGGTGGTGCCGGTGGTGCCTCCTGATCCCACACCCTGGTTTCAGGAGCTAAACTTGGATCCCCGGCATCGCGTGGCGGCGGGGCTGGGCACGCTGACCATCCAGGACCAGCAACAGCAGCTCATGGCCTCCGCCTGGCAGCAGTTGGACAAGATCCGCGCCATCAATGACCAGCTCCGTTTTGCCCAGCTCGCGCGGGAGACCGCAGTCCGCATTCACGTGCGGCATGTCGCCACGGCGGGAGATGATGCATTGCTGCAACTGACCGCCCCGGTGCATGCACGGGTGCGCCAGGGGGAGGGCACGGTGTACCGGGCAGTGACCGGCAGCCCGGTGGGGGTGGGTGTTTTGCAGGGGCAGTTTCGGCGGCTCTCACGTCCCTTTGGTCCGGTGTCGCGCAAGGTGTCCCGCGCTCCGAGGCGCGGCTCTGGAGAGGTGCTGGTGCGGATGAATGTGGGCAAGCTGTCCGCGGCGTCGCCGCCTCCCTTGCCAGCGTCCATGGCCACGCCTAGTCGTATTGGGGACAATGTGCCCGACTGGGGAAACACGGAATGGAACCGCCGGTTGCTGCGGGTGCGCCCGCTGCCGCAGCAGAATGCCTTTCGTACCGCCGCGATGGAGTTGTTCGGCGAGCTGGCAGCGCGCCCTGCGGAGGCACCGGAGGTTCGTGCCGTCAACCTTGCCCAGGCGCGCAGCGTGCTGGTGAGGGACCTCGATCCCCGGATCACCGTGGTGGAAGGGGTGCGCAAACGGCTGCGCCTGCATCCCGGGCTGAAATGGCAGCCCAAGGATCCGCTGGAGCCCATCATGGCGGCGCCGGAGTTTCCTCAACCCATGTCGCAGGCTCTGGCCGCCCTCTCACAGGACTGGCTGTTGCCGGGGCTGGACAAGGTGCTCCCCAACACGGTCTCCCTGCTGGAGACCAACCAGGCGTTCATCGAAGCCTTCATGGTGGGCTTGAACCACGAGTTTGCCCGGGAGTTGCTCTGGAATGAATACCCGACCGATCAACGTGGTTCATGCTTCCGTCAGTTCTGGAACGTGGCGGGGCGGATCGAGGCCTCCGGGGCGACACCCGATCCGGACACGCTGAAGGACATTCATCCCATCCACGGGTGGCCCAAGAACGGTCCGCTGGGTGGGAACAGCCCCCGCCCCGCGCGCGCGGCCTCTCCGCTTGTGCTTCTGGTGCGCGGGGATCTGCTGCGACGTTATCCCAATGCGGTGGTCTATGCCGTGAAAGCCCAGGCGGGCACGGACGGACGGCGCAATTTGGGAACTGAGGAGCGACATCCCATCTTCACCGGGCGGCTGGATCCAGATGTGTCGTTCTTTGGGTTCGAGTTGAAACTCGAAGAGGCGCGTGGCGACGACGGGGACCAGGGATGGTTCTTCGTCCTCCAGGAGCAGCCCTCGGAGCCGCGCTTCGGGCTGGATGTGGCCGGGACCTCCTTCGGTGGGCCAGTTGGCGCCTGGCGGGATCTGAGCTGGGGTCATCTGGCTGCGGATGAGACGGCCCTGGCCGGGATCGCCCACGTGAATCTCGATGCCCAGCTTCCGGACACGAGGTCCGTGGCACCGGTGTCGGGTGACCCTGCGGTGGTCTGGCATGGCAACGGAGGGCTGGGGGCGGCGGGCACCAAGGCCTCCGATCTGGCCTTCATCACCCTGCAACGGCCCGTGCGGGTGGCCATTCACGGTTCTCAGATGCTTCCCCCTGACGCATGACCTTGTTTCCTAAAACTTCTTCCCTCATTGCATGAGCGGTTCCCCATCGGCATCCCATTCCCTGGCTCAGGCGCGTCTCGCCCTGGCGGAGGCCCGTCGCCAGACCGCCAGAATGCGGAATGAAATTGCGGCAGCGGGGGCGAAGCTGAAGGAACTGGAGCGCGCCCTGCCCGCCCAAGATCCACGGGTGGTGGATGCGCGACGCACCCATCAGGAGCGGCTGGATCGGCTGCGAGCTGCGAAGGAACGGGAACGTGCGGCCCAGGCTGCCGCCGACCGCGGAGTGGCGGGCATGCTGACCGACAGCGTGGCGGCGGATGTGGCCCGGCTCTCTGCGGAGTATCCCGTGGTGCTGCTGCCGGTGAGACTGGAAACGCGCTTTGGCTTCGATGTGGCGGGAGCCCCGGTGCTGAGAGTGCGCATCTTCCCAGATGAGATCATGGCCGACACCCATGAGCCACCCCTCACCGCGAAAGAGCGCGAGGCGGGCCTGGCCTACTGGCGTGCTGGTTGGGATCAAGGAAATGAGCAGGACGCCTGGCGGCTGCTCGTGGCGCAGTACCCGGCACCGCGCGCGGCGTGGATCGTGCGAGCGCTGACTCCGTCGAACGTGGCCTCGCGCCCCTCCGGGGAGCCGCAGTTTCCTCAGACCGAAGAGCGCCCGCAGAGCTGGACCCGGCCCGCTGAGGCCCGGGTGCTGCCGGACCGCTGGCTGGTCACCATCTTCCGCAGTCGTCGTGCCACCCATCGCGCCACCAGCCTGCCGGTGAAGGAGCCGCTGGCCCTCACCCTGAGTCCGGTGGTGGAGGAAGGGGACGCCTCCATGGCCACCCTGACCGATGGACTGCAGATCGACGACGAGATCGCGTGGACGGTGGACTACGACCGCGCGGTGGAGGCGGGTATGGCCGTGACGATGCCGCTCAACGCCCAGGATCTCACCCGGGGCATTGAGAGGCTCATCGTGGTGGGCTTCAAGGCCTCCCTCACCCCGGAGGAGGCGGCGAAGCGGCTGGAAGAGCTGCTGGAGAATCACCACTACGCCCGGGGGCTGGCCTTTGTGCCGCAGGGAACGCCGACGAACAACTCCAGTGACGCCGCTTCCGGATATCCGGCAATGGATCCCGATGGCTCGTTGAGCTTCGAGACTGAGCGCGGCGCTCCTCTGATGGGGCCGGAGAGCAACGGCACGCTCTTTGCGCGGGCGCTGGGGGTGCAGGAGGAGACGGCTGCGCATCTGGCTGGCGCGGGTGATACGGAACAGCCGCGGGCCCGGGCCATGAATGAGGCGTTGTGGCCGGCAACATGGAATTATTTCCTTGATCAACTCATGGATCCCGTCGTGGCGGATGAAGGCGTGCGGCGGGCCAAGGGGCACTTCGCAGCCCACGTGAGGGGGAGAGGCCCGCTTCCAGCCTTTCGTACAGGAGCCACGCCATATGGGCTTTTGCCCGTGAGTTCCTTAAACCGTTGGGTGCCCGGTCAGGCGGACCCGGTGGTGGAAACGCACCTCGCTCCGCTGCTGCGAAACCTGCGCGGCATCTGGCAGGAGCAGGTGCCACGCGTGCCGCGTGTGGGGGCGACGGGAGATCCGGATGAAGATCTGCTGGCGGTGCTGGGCATGGAGGCCAGCACGCGGGAGGCGCGCCTGAGGCGGGTGCTGGGGCCGCAGTTCCAGCTGCAACTCTTCGCCACGCTCAACATCAATGCGGGGAACTGGCAGACGCGGCTGGCCTCCCTGGCGCAGAGTGTGATGAGCCAGATCGGACATCCGGAGTGGAATCCCCGGCTGGCGCGGATGAGCTTCTCCGACAGCGCGCATCTGGTGGGCAGTCACTTTGTGGCACCCGCGCCGCTCTCGGAGACAGAGGGACTGCCGGGGTTCAACTACATCCAATGGATCCGTACGGCCTCGCTGGCGGAGCTCCGGCAGGAGCAGTTTCCACAGGGGGAGAGTCGCCCGCCAGCACTGCTTTATCATCTGCTGCGGCATGCGGCGCTCAGCCTGTACGCTGATGCAGGCACCCAGATCGCGATCCAGCACAACCTGGCCACGCGGGAGGATCAGAGGGAGGCGGAGCTCCTTGATTTGGGCGGGAATGCGCCTGCGAGGAGGACGGTTTGGCAACGGCTGGATCTGAAGATTCCCAATGTGACGGGCGACCGGACCCTGGGCGACTTTCTTCTGAAGGACCGCCAGCTGGAGGCGACCAAGGACATTCGCGTCTTTCATGCCGCGCTGGAGCGGCTGGAGAAAGTGCCGACCGCAGAGCTGGACCGGCTTTTCACCGAAACCCTGGACACCTGCTCTCACCGGCTGGATGCGTGGATCACCTCGCTGGCCTCCAAACGGCTCGAGGAAATACGCGAACGCCATCCGCAGGGCAGCCATCTGGCTGCGTTTGGCTGGGTGGAGAACCTGCGGCCTGACGGGGCGCGGCCCGGGGTGGAGCCGGTGGATCTGGGCGGATTTATTCATGCGCCCTCTTCCGCGCATGCGGCCACGGCGGCGATCTTGCGCAATGCGCACCTCACCCGTGCGGGCGACGACGCGGCCCGGTATGCGGTGGATCTTTCCTCATCACGCGCGCGTGAAGCCTCCACCCTGCTGGAGGCGGTGAGGCAGGGCCAGCCGCTGGGAGCGGTGCTGGGCTACCGCTTTGAACGGGGTCTGCATGAGGGGCATCGTCCCTTGCGGCTCGACAAGTACATTGACCCCTTCCGTCGGGTGTATCCCCTGGTGGCGGACAAGGGCGAAACCTCGGGGGAGCCCACTGAGGCTATCGCCGCCCGCAATGTGGTGGACGGCCTGCTGTTGAGGTCCGCCTGGCAGAAAGGGGAGATCCCCTGGGGGCTGCGCGGACTTCCATCCGGGGGCAATGACAGGGCCGCAGCGGAGGCGGAGCTGCGCAGGCTGGACGAGGCGGTGGATGCGGTGGCGGACCTGCTCACGGCGGAGTCGGTGTTCCAGATCGTTCGAGGAAACAGCGGAAGGGCGGGCGGGGTGCTGGACAGCCTGGCGCAGGGGCTGCGGCCTCCGGATCCAGAGGTGGCCGTGCAGCCCCGCACTGGCACGAGCCTGACGCACCGCGTGGCCGTGGTGCTGGGCGGGGAACCGGTCACTGCGGCGGACTGGGCGGCGGTAGCACTGACGCCACGTGCGGTGGTGGAGCCGTATCTGGACGCCTGGGCGGGGACGCTGCTGGGGCATCCTGCACAGGTGCAGTGCCGCGTGCAGTTCGTTGATGCATCGAACCAGTCCGCGGAGCGGGTGGTGACGCTGGAGGAGCTGGGGCTGCGGCCCCTGGATGTGCTGGCACTCGCGGGTGGTGCGACGCCGGGTGCGGGGGTGGACCGTCATGTGGCTGCCGTGCTCCCGGCCGGGAGCACGCAGGTGGAGATTTTCTATGCGGCGGCTCCCGACTGGGATCTGGCGGTGGTGCAGACCTTCCCTGATCTTCTGGAAGTGGCAAAGGCCTTGAACGCCCTGCTCACGCAAGGTCGTCCGCTGGAACCCGAGGATCTCGTGCCTCCGGAGAATGCGCAGGCGGCGGATGCGGCGGACCGGCTGGAGGCAGAGGCCATCCAGCGGGCAGGTCAGGCCACGACCGCACTGGATCAGGCGGTGGCGCAGTTGCAGGCAGGCCCGGTTTCTGAAGCGGTTGCGGCGCGGGTTGGTTTCTTGTTCGGCGTGCCGGAGACCTCAGCGACGGGCGGGACCGAGGCCCTGCTGGCGGAGCTGCTGCGACGCCAGGAGGCGGCGACCACGGCCGCTACGCCGAGGGACAAGGTGCGGGCGGTCTTTGGCCGTGATTTCCTCTTCCTGCCGCGTTTCAAAGGCGTGAATGCTGCGGAGATGGATCTGGCACTGGCTCACGGCCCGGCGCTGGTGGGGCAGCCGCAGGTGGTGACGCGCTGGGTGCAGCAGGTGTCGCGGGTGCGGGCCCCGCTGGCCGCGTGGCGGCAGCTTTCACTTTTGACCACCGCGCTGGGACGTCCGGCCGGTTCGTGGAATGTAGCCCAGCTTCCTCATGCGCCCACGGGCAAGTGGGTGGGGCTGCCCTTTGCCAGCGAGGAGGAGCGACCCGAGTCCGGCCGCCTCTCCCTGGTGCTGAACCGGGCGGCGGCTCATGCGGCCACGGAGGCCTGGGTGGGGCTGATCCTGGATGAATGGAGCGAACTCATCCCCGCCCGCAAGGAGGACACCTCGATCACCTTCCACTACGATGATCCCGGCGCGGAGGCTCCGCAGGCGGTGCTCATCGCCGTGCCGCCGGTGGAAACGCCGCAGTGGGATCTGGACACCCTGCATGACATCCTGCACGACACGCTGGACCTGGCGAAGCTCCGCGCGGTGGACGGCGACCTGCTGCCACTGGGCCAGCTCCTGCCCGCCATCTATATGACCGCGAACACACGTCGGGAGGCGGTGACCCTGGATCTGGGGGCCATCCTCCAGCATGCCCCAGAGGCCGCCCTCTAAGCCACCCTTTGTTTCCTCATGCCCTCCATCACCTACTGGAACCGCCTCGAAGTCCGGCCGCGCTCTGCCAACTTCGCCTCCGCGCTCTCCGCCCGGATCCGTGATCCTCTCTGGATGCTGACCCGGCAGTGGCAGTTTGGCGAGTTCAAGGGGGAGGACGCAGCGGCCCCTGCCTATGTGCAGGTGGCCACCACGCAGAGCCGGCTGACGGGTTGGGTGCAGGGGGATGGCACCGTGGTTCCCCTCCAGGACGGGGACTTGATAGAGCCGATGGTGCAGGCGGAGCCGTTGACGCCGGACTACGCCTCCCGGGTGGAGGTGGGGCAGCTCTTTGAGCAGCTCCTCACTGAGGCGGGCGTGCCGGAGTTGATCCTCGACTTCCGCCTCGCCTATCCCCTGGCGGCACCCGATGCGGCTGAAGTTTCCGGGAACCCTGATCACGACACCCTGAGGTTCCGCCAGGTGATGGCGGGCCGGGCGCTGGATGGCATTTCCTTAAACCGGGCTGCGACGGATGTTGCCCCGGGCCTGCCCGCCGCGCCGGTGGTGGAGCAGGGCAAGCAGAATGCGGTGAGAGGGGCGCTGGACCGTCTGGCCGCGTGGGTGCAGGAGGTATGGGGGGCATTTGGCACCGCAGACGCCAGCATCTGGAATCCGGGGCGTCTGGAGTATGGGGTGACGGTGGTGGGAGGAGGACTCTCAGGGGAGAGCCTTGCCCTCCAGGCCCGCCCGGGCAGCGGTGGAGATCTGGGATGGCAGTCCCTGGAAGTGTCCGCCAGCGCGGCCCCGGCGGCCACTCCGCCATCCCCGGTGGAGACGCGCAGCATGAGCGTCATCCCGGGGCGGGTGCAGTTTCGCGGCATGCCCAACCACCGCTGGTGGGATTTTGAGAACGGGCAGATCGACTTTGGCGGCATCACCCCGGACAAGCGCGACCTCACCAAGCTGCTGGTGATGGACTTCATGCTCGTTCAAGGAAACGACTGGTTTCTGATCCCGCTGGAGCAGGAGACCGGGACTCTCACACGGGTGGACTCGCTGGTCGTGCATGACGTCTTCGGCGGGGTCACGCGCATTGAGCAGGCGGACGCCGCCCCCGGTCCGGCGGGCCAGAGGTGGACGATGTTTTCCACCACCGCGCCGGCGGCGGCTCAGGGGCTGGCGGGCTTCTTTGTGCTGCCTCCCAATGTGGGGCCTGCGGTGCAGCAGGGGCTGGTGCTGGAGGAGGTGAGATTCCTCCGCGATGAAATGGCGAACATGGCGTGGGCGGTGGAGCATACGGCGGAGAATGGCCTGGGACGTGCGTGGCCAGGACATGAGCGGGATCTGGCCATCGGCAACCCGGCTATTGAGCCCCCTGTGGAGACACCGCTGCGCTACCAGTTGCAGACGCGGGTGCCGCAAAACTGGCTGCCGTTGATCCCGGTGGCAATTGATCCTCAGGAAGGGGACATCGCGCTGGAACTGGGTGCCATGCTGACCCAGGGCGAGAACCCGCAACCCATCCGGCCCACGGGGCGCATCTTGCAGCCTTCGTCCATCGGCAGTGAGGCCTATCGGATCCGGGAAGAAGAAGTGCCCCGGGAAGGGCTGCAAGTTTCCCGCGTCATGTGTCGCTGCCGTGGCAGCGATGGCTCCACGCATCTCTGGGTGGCACGGCGCAGGCAGATCGGCCGGGGTGAGGGCTCCAGCGGCCTGCGGTATGATCTGGCGGTGCAGGAGGAGTGAGGTTTCAGGAGGTAACGAGAACCTCCCTACACCACCTCGACTTCCATCCCCAGGCTCTCAATCTCCCGGCGCGCCGTGGTGGGCAGTCCGTGATCGGTGATCAGAAGTTGTGCCGCATTGAGCGGAGCCACCCGGACCATCCCTGAGGTCGACCACTTGCTGGAGTCTCCCAGCAGGGTGACGCGCCGGGCGGAGCGGATCATGGCGCGCTTGATCTGAGCGATATCGAGGTTCGTGTCCGTCACCCCGTGCTGCAGGTCCATCGCCTGCACACCCAGGAAGAGGTGGTCCACGAGCAGCTCCTTGAGCATCTCTTCTGTCCTCGAACCCAGCGTGCTTCCTGAATCCCTGCCCACCGTGCCTCCCAGGAGGATGACATTGGCGGCGGTGTGGGCTGTGGCGGCGAGCGCGACGTTGAGTGCGTTCGTGACAATGGTGAGCCCCTCCAGCTGAGCGAGGTGGGGGATCATCTCGATGGCGGTGGTGCCAGCGTCCAGGATGAGGGACTGTCCGGCGTGGATGCGCTTCGCTGCGGCGGCGGCAATGCGGCGCTTCACCTCAATGTGCAGGCCCATGCGGTGGTCCAGATCCGGCAGGGCCGTGACGGTGCGGGTCATCACCACGGGGAGCGCGCCGCCGCGGTCGCGCACCAGTTTGCCTTCGCGTTCCAGGTGATCCAGATCCGTCCGGATCGTCACCTCGGACACGCCGAATCGTTTGGCCAGCTCAGTGACGCGCACTGCGCCCTCTTCGCGCACCAGGGCCGTGATCTGCCCGCGGCGTTGCGCCGTCATCAGCGTGGTGTCTGGCGGGGGAGTGGAGGCTTTCGCGGTATTTTTGGAAGGGGAGCCCATCACAAGTATTCGAAGGTGTTTACAAGAATCCGCAAGGAAAATCCCCGGGAAGAAGCCGAATTGCGCAAATTTAGGCTCGACATTTTTCGAAAACTTTCGCAAACTTTCGTTAATTCACGAAAATAGCCGATGAAAATTGCCGCACTCACTTCCTGTCCCACCGGTGTCGCCCATACCTTCATGGCGGCAGAGGCATTGAAAAAGGCCGCTGCCATCATGGGGCATACCATCCGGGTGGAGACCCAGGGGGCGCAAGGCACCCGGGACGCTCTGACGGAAGCGGAGATCGCGGAGGCCGATGTGGTGATTCTCGCCGCTGACGTCCGGGCGGATGTGGGGCGCTTCGCGGGCAAGCCCACCTTGGAGACCTCCACAAGCGAGGCCATTCGTCATACTCGCGAGGTGATCGAACGAAGTATGGCCATTGTGCCTGCTCGGCAGGAGGTCGCTGCATCGGTGGACTCTGCTGCTCCGGCCGTCGTGGCCCCGGTGGTGACTGGCGGCAAGAAGCTCGTCGGCATCACCTCCTGCCCCACGGGGATCGCCCACACCTTTATGGCCGCCGAGGCGTTGCAGAAGGCCGCCAAGGCCCTGGGACATGAGATCAAGGTGGAGACGCAAGGCTCCGTGGGGGCGAAGAACCAACTGACCCCTGAGGACATCGCCGCGGCGGATGCGGTGGTCATTGCCGCCGATGCCAAGGTGGACACGTCCCGCTTTGCCGGGAAGCCGCTCTTCATGACGGGCACCAAGCATGCGATGCACAAGGGCAAGGAGGTCATCGAGACCGCGCTGAAACAACCCGTCAGTACCGGAGGCGATCTGGTGAGCGCGATGGAGCAGGCGAAGGCGGAGCGGTCCAAGTCCCGCACGGGCCCCTACAAGCACCTGATGACGGGAGTTTCCTATATGCTGCCCATCGTGATTGCGGGTGGTCTGGCCATCGCGCTTGCGTTTGCTTTCGGTGGCATTTACGCGGGCGATCAAAAGGGCACGCTGGCCGCGGCGTTGAGCCAGATCGGCGGGGGTGCGGCCTTCAGCCTCTTCGTCGCGGTGCTCTCCGGCTTCATTGCCTACTCGATCGCGGACCGGCCTGGCATTGCGCCTGGCATGGTGGGTGGATTGCTGGCGCAGAATCTCGGAGCGGGTTTCCTGGGCGGCATCGTTTCCGGTTTCCTGGCGGGCTATCTCACGCGCTTCCTGGCGGAGAAGATCAAGCTGCCCAACACGCTGGAGGGGCTGAAGCCGGTGCTCATCCTGCCGTTTCTCTCGACCATCATTGTGGGCCTGCTCATGATCTTTGTGATCGCGCCGCCAGTGCAGGGGGCGCTGAATGCGATGACGGAATGGCTCAACAGCATGCGCGGGACGAATGCGGCGCTGCTGGGCATCATCCTCGGTGCCATGATGGCGTTCGACATGGGCGGGCCGATCAACAAGGCGGCGTACACGTTCTCCGTCGGGCTGCTGGCCAGCAAGGTGTACACGCCGATGGCGGCGACGATGGCGGCCGGGATGACGCCGCCGCTGGGCCTGGCACTGGCGTGTTTCCTCTTTAAAAACCGCTTCGATGCGGAGGAGCGCACGGCAGGTACACCCGCCCTGGTGCTGGGCTTTTCCTTCATCACGGAGGGAGCCATCCCCTTCGCGGCCAAGGATCCCCTTCGTGTCATTCCGGCGCTGGTGCTGGGCTCGGCAGTGGCAGGGGCCATCTCCATGGCCAGCAATGTGCAGCTCCTGGTGCCGCACGGCGGGATCTTCGCTGCGATGATCCCCGGTGCGGTGACCAATCTGGTGCCTTACCTCATCGCCATCGTGGCCGGCACTGCCGTCACCACCACCGCCCTGTTCTTCCTCAAACGCCCTGTTGTGTCCGCATGAGTTCCCGTTCTTTCCCGAAACCACCGGCCGGAACCGCCGTCTTCACCGAACCTACGCACGCCATGATCACCCTCGCGCCGCAAAACATCCGCCTGCAGGCCAGTGCCCGAACCAAAGAGGAGGCCATCCGGGCCGCCGGCCAGGTGCTGGTGGACTGCGGGGCCATCGCCCCGGGCTATGTGGACAGCATGATGGGCCGAGAGCGCCAGGCGAACACCTACCTGAGCCACGGCATCGCCATCCCGCACGGCATGCCGCAGGACCGGGAGCTGATCCATCGCACGGCCATCTCTGTGGTGCAGGTGCCGGACGGCGTGACCTGGAACGACGGCCAGACGGTGCGGCTGATCGTGGGCATCGCGGCGAAGTCGGATGAGCATCTGGGCATCCTGGCGGCGCTGACGGATGTGCTGGACGATGCCGGGGCCGCCGACCGTCTTGCCCATACCTCGAACCCACAGGACATTATCGCCGCTCTCTCCAGAAGACAGGAGACGGGCGGGGCGGGCGCGGATCTCGCTGGAGCGAAAGAGGTGGAGGTCATCATGGCCTGCAGTGCGGGATTGCATGCCCGGCCGGCCACGTTCTTCGTGGAAGTGGCGTCGAAGTTCTCCTCAGACATCGCGGTGAAGTTCGGGGAAAAAACGGCCAACGGCAAGGCCATGGCCTCGCTGCTGAAGCTGGGTGTGCCCGGCGGGGCGAGCGTGCGCATTCAGGCAGCTGGGGCCGATGCCGACGCGGCGCTCAAGGCGCTGGCGGAAGCGGTGGCTGCGGGCCTGGGCGATGAAGAGGAGGAAGATCTGGTCCCCGCAGCGGGAGCGATGGCGGCCTGGACGGCCCATTCCTATGGCCGGGCGATCACCGGGGTCTCGGCCTCGCCAGGACTGGCGATTGGGCGGCTCCACATCTTCCAGCCCACCCGGTTGTTCTTCAGCGACTCGGCGCAGAATCTGGAGCTGGAAAAACGCTCACTGATCGGGGCTCTCGACGCGGCCCGCATTCAGCTCGACGAGATCCACGACGCCGTGATGGCCCGATGTGGCAAGTCCAAGGCGGCCATCTTCAAGGCGCATCAGGCATTGCTGGATGATGAGGACCTCCTTCATGAGGTGCAGGTGCGCATCGACTCCGGGCGCAGTGCCGCATGGTCCTGGCAGCACAGCATTGAGAACCGCGTGGTGGAGATGCGCCAGATCGCGGACGAGCGGATCGCAGCCCGCGCGGTGGACCTGCACGATGTGGGGCAGCGCGTGCTGCGCCTGCTGGCGGGTGCGGATCACGATACGTCTCTGCCGGAAGGGGAACCGGTGATCTTGGTGGCAGATGATCTCACGCCTTCAGACACAGCCAAGCTCGATCCCAACCGTGTGCTCGGCCTGTGTACTGCCTCCGGTGGGCCGACCTCCCACACAGCCATCATTGCCCGCTCGCTGGATATTCCGGCGGTGGTCGGCGCAGGGCAGGCCGTGCTGGAGCAGACCAACGGCATTCTCTGTATCCTGGACGGCGCGACGGGGCAGTTGTACATCGAACCCAGCGCCCAGGACATCGAGTCCGCCCGCCAGTATCAGCAGGATCTGCACTCCCGTCGTGAAGACGAAGCAGCGGCCCGCTATCAGCCCGCGATGCTGACGGATGGTCATCGTGTGGAGGTGGTGGCGAACATCGGCAAGGTGGCCGAGGCCGCGGCGGCGGTGGAGGCGGGAGCGGAAGGTGTGGGCCTGCTGCGCACGGAGTTCTTCTTCCTGGACCGCGATGCGCCGCCCTCTGAAGAGGAGCAGTATGAGGCCTATCGCACGATGATCGAGGCACTCAACGGACTGCCGCTCATCATTCGCACGCTGGACATTGGTGGTGACAAAGTGTTGCCCTATCTGCCACTGGCGGAGGAGGAGAATCCCTTCCTGGGAGTGCGGGGCATCCGGCTCTGTCTGCGCAAGCCGGAGATCTTCATCCCGCAACTGCGTGCCATCTATCGGGCGTCAGTGCATGGGCCGGTGAAGATCATGTTCCCGATGATTGCCACGCTGGAAGACCTGCGCGCGGCGCGGGAGATGGCAGAACAGGTGCGCCAGGAACTGGGCGTCGCGCCGGTGGAGATCGGCATCATGATCGAGGTGCCCTCGGCAGTGATGATGGCGCATGAACTGGCGCGCGAGACAGACTTCTTTTCCATCGGCACCAACGACCTCACGCAGTATGTCCTGGCCATGGACCGCATGCACCCCGCGCTGGCGAAGCAGGTGGACGGCCTGCACCCGGCGGTGCTGCGCATGGTGGACCTCACGGTGAAAGCTGCGCAGAAGTGCGGCAAGTGGGTGGGCGTGTGCGGCGGCGTGGCAGGGGATCCGCTGGGTGCGGCCATCCTCACTGGACTGGGCGTGGCGGAGCTGAGCATGGCCGTGCCGAGTGTGGCTGCGGTGAAGGCACGGCTGAGGGAGCTCTCCCTGCCTGCGGCCCAGAAACTGGCGCGGCGCGCTCTGGCCTGTGCCAGTGCCACAGAGGTGCGGGCCCTGGCCGTGGGTTGAGGACTGGCAGCAAATAAAGACACTCTATTTCATGAACCCAGCGGACATCATCACTATCACCCTCAATCCGGCCATCGACCGGACCATCACCATCCCGCAGTTCACTGCCGGGGAGGTGAACCGGGTGGAGCATGTGCGGGACAATCCCGGGGGCAAAGGAGTCAACGTGGCCTCCTCCCTGGCAGACCTCGGCCACCGGGTGGTGGCCACAGGGTTGCTCGGGCGGGAGAACAGCGGCCCTTTTGAGGAGCTCTTTACACAGAAGAACATCGAGGACGCCTTCATTCGTCTGCCGGGTTCCACGCGGGTGGGCATCAAGATCCTGGACCCGGTGAAGCGACAGACCACAGACATCAACTTCCCCGGCCTGGCACCGACGCGGGAGGATGTGGCAGCCCTGCGTGAGCGCATCGAGACCCTGACAGCCCCTTGGTACGTGCTGGCAGGAAGCCTGCCTGCGGGACTCGATGCCAAAGAGTATTTCCGGCTGGTGCAGACGATCCACGGGCGGGGCGGTCGCGTCATGCTGGACACCAGCGGTGCTCCGCTGCTGGAGGCCCTTGTCGCCTGTCCCGATGCGATCAAACCCAATGCGGACGAACTGGGGGCCATGCTGGGCCGGTCTCTGGACTCGCATGATGAGGTGGTGGCCGCGGCCCGGGAGCTGGTGCAACAAGGCGTGAGTCTGGTGGTTGTTTCCATGGGCGCGAAGGGGGCGGTGTTTGTCACCGCTGACTCGGTCGTCACCGCCTGTCCGCCGCACATGGAAGTGCGCAGCACCGTGGGCGCTGGTGACGCGATGGTGGCGGGCACGGTCTCCGGCTTGTTGCGTGGACTGCCGCTGCCAGAGGTGGCTCGCCTGGCCACGGCCAGCTCCATGGATGTCCTGTCGCGGCCTGAACCGGGCCTGCCCTCTGAAGTGAATTTCGATGCGCTGCTCGCCAGCGTGACCATTACCTGATCCCAACTGCGTCCTCCGCATCCTCAAGACGGAGGCCTTACCACACTCTCATCGTCCCAAGCAAAGCAAACACGGCGGCCTGCCGTGGCGGGAGATCTCGCGCCTGTGCCCTACGCCAACCTGCTTTCCCCCCGACTCGACTCACTCAACTCAAACTAAACCGCAACTGCCTCTACCGAACTGAATATGAAACACACCTCCCTGTCACTTCTGGTTGCAGCGTTCGCTGCCCTGCCTGCGCCCGCGCTCCTGGCGGGAACTCCGGCCGATGCCGTCACTCCCGCTGCGCCCTCATCCACCCGCTGGGTGGATGGCGACTCCTTCACCGGAGACTGGGGCGGTCTGCGCACCGATCTCGCGGCCTGGGGCCTCACGGTGGATGCGTATTACGTCAACAACTTCGCGGGCAATGTCTCCGGAGGTTTTGACCAGGGCTCAGAGTATGCGGACAACGCGTATCTGGGACTGCTCTTCGACCTGGAAAAGATCTGGGGCTGGGACGGAGCGACCTTTCTCGTCAGCGGCATCAATCGCTCAGGTGACAGCATCACGGCGAACTACGTGGGCAGCCAGTATGACTCCATGCAGGTGGTCGGAGGGCAGACGATCTTCCTCTATCAGGTGCTCTTTGAGCAGAAGTGGGCGGATGACCGCGCTTCCCTCAAGATCGGCCGCTTCAGTGCCTCGGACGACTTCAACACGTCCTCGCTCTACGGCTACTACATGAGCAATGCGTTCGACGGGAACCTGCGTGCGGTGTTGTTCAACACGCAATTCTCCGCCTATCCCTTCGCCACCTGGGGGGCGCGGGTGCGGTTCGACCCTACGCCGGAATCGAACCTCCAGTTCGGCATCTTTCAGGCGCAGGACGATGTGTTTGACCGTGACCTGCATGGCCTGGACTTCGGCGTGGAATCCGGTGACGGCGTGTGGATGATCACGCAGCTAGGCTGGACGCCAACCTTTGGCGGCGATGAGAAGACGGGGCTGCCCGGGCACTACTGGTTTGGTGCCTACTACTCGCCGTGGGAAGGGTACACACAGTTCCGCACCGGGGACAAGGTGGGGGACTCGTACGGCTTCTATGTGCATGGGGACCAGATGGTGTATCGGGAGGCGGCGGGTAGCGATCAGGGGCTGGTGCTCTGGAGCGCGGTGACGCATGACCCGAACGAGGACATCGCCATTGTGCCGTTTCAGGTGAACGTGGGCGCGGTATATCGCGGGCTCATCCCTGGGCGTGATCGCGACGCGACCATCCTGGGTTTTGCCTACGGCAAGTTCAGCGATGATTACGCAGATGTGGTGGAGGCCCGCGGGGACGGCCGGCCCAAGCATGAGATCGTGCTGGAGGCGGCGTATCGGTATGAGCTCACCAAGTTTGCTTATGTACAGCCGGGGGTGCAGTACGTCATCCGACCCGGCGGAACCGGGCAAATCGGTGACGCACTCGTACTGGGTCTGCAAATGGGCATTAAATTTTAATGCACAAAGGTCGCATGGCGATACAACTAGGCAAAATGATGACTGAACTGACGTCCAACCGCGATATCGAGCGCCTGATCCAGCTCGACTTCCTCCGTGCCACGGAAGTGGCCGCCCTCAACGTGATGAAATGGGTGGGGAAGGGGAACAAGGAGGCTGCCGATGAAGCGGCTTGCGACGCCATTCGCGGGATGTTCGACCTCATGAACATCCGCGGTGAGGTGGTGATCGGTGAGGGCATCAAGGACGAGGCTCCGGGCATCTTCAAAGGGGAGAAGGTGGGCACCTGGCTGGCAGGCACGCCCAAGTTCCACGTGGCGCTGGACCCCGTGGACGGCACCACGAACTGCAGCAAAGGCATGCCCAACTCCATCTCCTGTATCGCGGCGGTGAAGGTGGACGACGGCGAAGAGGCCCACCTGCTGGACATCCCGGCGTTTTACATGCGGAAGCTGGCCTATCCCCAGGTGGTGCGGCGTGCGTGGATGGCCGATCCCTCCCTGCCCATCAGTGTGGACGCTCCCATCAAGGAAGTGCTTCCGGTGGTGGCGAAGCTGCTTGGCAAGTCCGTGCGTGACGTCACGGTGATGGTGCTGGACCGCCCGCGAAACCAGGATCTGGTGGATGACATCCGGAGCATGGGTGCCTCCCTGCGCATGATCGCGGACGGCGACATCACAGCCTGTCTGGCCCCGGCTCTACAAGGCTCGGGCATTGACCTGTACTGCGGCATCGGCGGTGCGCCAGAGGGCGTGCTGGCAGCTGCAGCATTGCGCTGCCTCGGTGGCGGCATGCAGGGCAAGATCTGGCCTGCCAATGATCGTGAGAAGCAGTCTTTGATCGATGCGGGCTGGGGCCACCGGCTGGACGAGGTGTTCCGCTCCCGCGACCTGGCCTTTGCCGATGAGATCATCTTCTGCGCCACCGGCATCAGTGACAGTCCCCTGCTCCGCGGCGTGCGCGTGCAGGGCCACACCGCCACGACGCACAGCGTGCTCATGCGGGCGAAGAACCACACCGTGCGGTTCATTGAAACCCACCACGACCTGGAGGCGAAGACCATCCACCTGCGCTCCTCGAAGCAGGAGGTGTTCCTCAACCAGCCGGGTTGACGGGCAGGGCGGCTGAGAAGCGGTGGGTGCATTTCCTGAACCCGGAGGGGGGCTTTGTGTCCCCTCAAGGAGCGGCGGTTTGTGCTTGCACAACCGCCGAGGGTGAGCGGAGTGGTTGACCGCCGAATGCATCACCGCTTGATGCGGTCTTGCCGCTCCTTTTTGCTTGGAAGCTCTTCTGCACGGGCAACCACCGGCGGTTGTGCAAGCACAAACCGCCGCTCCTTGGGTCCCGTGCCGTTACGACCTTGAACCGGCGACTGAAGCGTATGCGCTGGCGCTTGAGCTGGGGGACGGATCAAGGGTGCAGTCACGGTTTGTAGAACTCACTTCGGAGTTCCGGCCTCCTGCCCGCGTACCCAGGGTGGCGGCTCGTGCCTCGCCTGACCCTGGGCTATTTTGTATGACGCCTTTGGCGTCGGGGTGCTCGTATGGGATGATGGTGAGGCCTGGATCTGACGCGCATGCTCCTTGCGGGAGCGACCGGCTCAAGGCATCTCATGGTGACCCCTCTAGGATCGAGGTGTGTCAATCAAGGGTGGCATGACGGTGATCTGGTGCGAGACAGCTTGCATCGTGGTCCCTGAAGTGCTCTTGAATGTGCTGGCGTGAGGCAGGATGCTTCCTTGAACCCGGAGGGTTCGCCACGAGTAGCCATGGGTGAAGCGAGCGGAGCGAGTGCAACCCATGGAAAACGACCAACCACCTGCTACCGCGGAGCGGCAGGCCAACCCGTTACGGTGAAAGGCGATGTGTGGCGACGGATGACCGCCGAAGCGGCTGTCGGCCACATCTCCGCACCTCGCCTCACTTCAGCGCCCGGTGCACATGCTCCAGGGCGAGGACGGTGTAGGCGGTCACCAGCACGGGATCGCTCTCCATCCAGCGGCCAGAGGTGCTGTTCTTCCACGAACCATCCGCGCCTTGCAGCTTGATGAGATGGCTGGCCAGGCCGGTGCGCCAGTCCACAGGGCCGGACTTGGTCTTTATCTGGTCCAGCCCCGCCGTGGCCAGGGCCTTGGCCATGGTGTGGTAGTAGTAGAACAACCCCTCCGCACCCATGCCGGGGTTCTCCTCCACCGAGTAGTTTTCCCCCAGCCACTGTAGCGCCCCCTGCACGCGGGGGTCATCCGGCGTGAGGCCGGCGTAGATGAAGCTGAGCATGCCCGCGTAGCTGATGCTGCCGTAGTAGCGCATGGCGACCGGGCCGCCCTTGGCATCCTTGCCTCCGCGGGGTTCGCCGGGTTCGCCGGGTTCGTAGGTGAAGGCGCCGAGGTTCTTCTTGTCATCGCCCGCCCATTTCTGGTCGTTGGATTTCGGACGGTTCTGGCAGCGCTCGATGAACTTGACCGCGGCGCCCCAGTTCAGGTCATCCTGCTTGTCCACGGGCTTGCCGGTGTCCTCCAGGAGCTTCTTGGAGAGGTAGAGCGCCTCCAGGGCGAACTGGGTGTTGGAAAGGTCCGCGTGGGCCGGTGAGCCAGGCTTGGAGGGGCCGTAGCCGAAGCCGCCGTCGAACGCGTTGTCCGCACTGCCCTTGGCGTCGTAGTCGTTCTGCTGTCCGGCCACGAACTTGCGGGCCTTGCGGATGATTTCCTCGTCCTCAGGCCGGTTGCGCAGGACCAGCGCCATCAGGGAGATGGAGGTGTTGTAGTTGGCGCGGCCCTTTGCGTAGATGCCGCCATCGGGTTGCACGTTCTTGAGCAGGAAGGCATAGCCTTTATCGACCTCAGGGCCTGCGGAGGGCTTCCCGACCTGGGAGGGATCCTGCACGATGCCCGCCAGCACTAGCGCGCTCAGGGCGGGCTCCTGCGGCGTGGTCCAGTAGCCGCCCTCGGTGTTCTGCTGGGACTTGAGGAAAGCCACCCCGCGGGTGATGGCGGCCTGCACCTCATCGCGCAGCTTCTGGGGGCTCTGGCCCTGGGCGGACAACGTGGCGGCACACAGGGTGAGAAGGATGAGGGTGCGGCGTGAGGTCTTCATGGCGGGTGAAAAGACGCTGAACACTGAGAGTGGTACTCTAGGCGTTTGATTGCCGGGGCAAGGAACGGGTAGCGTAACACGGGTGAGCGTGGGCTGGGAAGAGGCTGTTTTGGGTGAGCTCAACGTGGGCCGACTCGTCGATTTCGTGCATTTCGTTCTTTTCGTACTTCGTACGGAGAATTTCAGCGCGTGGGATGGCCTGTCGATTTCGTGCATTTCGTACTTCGTACAATGATTTGCGGAGGCGGCGGGGCGACCAGCTTGCCCCGGCCTGAGCAAGCTCTGCAGGCTGGCCAGTGAAGAGGTTGGGATGTTTTGTTGTGATGTGATATGGAGAAAAAATCCATAGGGGAAAAACGCACGCGTTCCCCCTGACTCTCTCTCTCTCTCTCTCTCGCTCTCTCTTAGAGAGACGAGTTGGAGAGAAGCTGTCCAGTTGAGTTGTTTCAACTGGACAGCTTCTGGTGGAGGCCAGTGTAAGTCGATTCCCATCAGGGGGACAGCGGGGGCGATCTTGGGGAGCGCACGCATCCCTGCGTGCTGTTTGCGGCATCTTGCCGCGAACGTCAGGCCGCACATGACATCGCATCCGCCTGAGGTGGAGGTGTTGATGGCGGTGGGGAGAAAGCGGATCTGTCGGCCTGCCAACCTGATCATCCTCTGCGGAGGTACCCAACGTTGACTCGCTTAGGGCTCGTCCAACGTTGGGCTGAGATCCCCGCTGGGGATCAGCTTCGGACTGAGGCGGGCACTTTCCAGGTGGCCGCCAAGGAATCGACGCCTTCCACGCGCTCCGTTGAAGTTCTTCCTCGAAGAGGATGGGGCTACAAGCCCAACGTTGACGAGCTTCCAGTGAGTCTACGGTGGGTATGGGTGTTGGAAGTTTCTACTCCGTAGGAGTTGTGGCGGTCTGAGGCCTTTCGCGCCCAAGGGGTTCTCCACGACGGCGGGGCACGGAGGCAGCGGAGGAACTTCTCCGAACGAAGTACGAAAAGAACGAAATGCACGAAATCGACGAAGCGGTGCGACACGAATCGCGAGGCACCCCCGGCGAAGAAGACTGGTGACTTGGACGCGTGCTTCTGCGGCGACTGAGCCGGTTGGGACAACCGGACTACGCATGAAGCGACGTCGCGGGAGTAGTCCGACGGTCCCCGTCGGGTTGGGAGCGGAGGAGTTGACGGGAGAAGTCGAGAACCTGCCGACCGCCCAGCTCTTCGCGTCAGAAACGGCAGCAGATCTCCACTGAACGAAGTACGAAATGCACGAAAAGAACGAAATCGACCCGCTACGAACGGGACGAACTACGCGTTCGCGTCACATTGACCCCCATCGACAAACCTGATCCGGAAAAATTTCCATTGGACAAATTCCCCTCCGTGGCTACTTTCAATCCACACTAAACCAGTGTGAATGCATCCGGCCTCGGAGCATTTGGCCGATCCGCACGAAGGAAGGTTCACGTTTCAAACTTCCTGCCCGATCCCACCTGGGAAGCCTGTCAGGTCTCCACCGTCTCGTGACGGCCCCGTTCCCATGTCCGTGCTCCTGCTTGATCCATACAGACCCCGCCACATCCGACCACCGGTACCGCGGGGCAGAGACTGCTGCTGACGGTCTGCGCCAAACCACCGTCCTATCTCATCAACCACCTTTTGAACGCCTGCCCCACTGAGGGGTGGTGCGGATGAGCCTGCATGCCTCTGTGCCAGGACCAACCTGCTTCTGCGAGTAAATCAATGTTCTTTCCCATATCCTCTGTCTTTCCGTCACGACGCACACGAGCCGGTGCCGGAGCTCCCTTGATCATGCCCCTGCTGCTCGCGCTGTTGCTGGCGGGGACCTCCCGTTCCTTTGCGGCCCCCTTGTATTGGGATCTCAATGGAGATGTCGCAGGCAGCGGCTCCGCGACACCCACTGGCGTGTGGGACCTGACCACGCAGAACTGGAATGCCACCGCTACAGGCGATCTCACGTTGCCCAGCGTGTGGGCCAACACCGGCACCGACACCGCCGTCTTTGCCGCAGGCACAGATGCGACTGGCAGCTATGAAGTCACCGTGAACGGAGCGCTGCTCCTCTCTGGCATCACCCTCGAGGAAGGCGGCACCCTCACGCTGGCGCAGGGCACGGATGGAGCCTTGGGCTTTGGCGCAGTGCAGGCGCAGATCAATGTCGCGACGGGAGCCACGCTGATCTCCAACGTCGCCCTCTCTGGCACGGCCGGCCTCGCCAAGTCTGGCGCAGGCACGCTGTATCTGAACAACGCCTCTGCTCCCTCCGGTCCGTATCTGGTCAGCTCCGGCACGCTGGCGATTGGCGACGGCCTGTCCATCAGCGGGACCACGCTGAATCTGGGCGGTGTGGCAGGGCTCTCCTCCACCGTGACCCTGGGCACGGGCACCGTCTATCACCTGGCTGGCGCGATCAACTTCCTGAATGCCAATACGCCCCTCGCGGCGCTCATCCAGGGCGGGACCATCACGCTCAATGGCACGCGCAACTTCTCTGCGCAGAACATCTCCGCGCTGATCGATCTGGAGATTCGCTCGGTCATCGCGGACGGCACGGCTTCCTCCGGGGTTAACAAGACTTCTGCAGGGACGATCCTCCTCTCTGGCAGCAACACTTACACCGGTGTCACCAACGTGACGGTCGGGACACTGCAGATTTCAGGCGGGGGTTCCATCACCTCCAGTTCTGCCGTGACGGTGGCGGCTGGCACCACGCTCACCTTTGGTTCCAACACCGACACGGTGGCCGTGAACCGAGTGGGAGACGCGGCCATCATCACACTCACGGCCGGAGGCAACAACGATGTGACCAATCTTAACTTCAACGGCTCCGACTTCACCACTCAGACGGTGCAAGTGGAGACCGTCGGTGGATTGGTGATTGCAGGGCAGGCTCGTTCCTTTGTCTCCCTCAAAGCAGGTGCTGGGGATGAGTACGAGCTGAGACTGGGCTCGCTCACCCGGAGCGGGAGCGCCCTGGGGCTGATCCGCGCAGACGGCCTGGGCCAGAGTGCGGGAACGGCGGGTGCCGTGAGAGTTTATGTCAGCGAACCGCTCGCCCTTTTTGGCACTGCGGGCGCTATTCTGCCCTGGCTGGTGGGGGATGTCTCCACCACGGGCACGGGCACCGGATTCCTCACCTATGACTCCACGAACGGCCTGCGTCTGCTGAACTCCAGCGAGTACACGGTGGTCGCGGCCAACTCCCTGACGGCCGGGGTCAATGCCGTGAAATCCGGCGGCGCCGTGACCCTCTCCAGCTCGGTGCGCGTGAACTCATGGACGAACAGCAACACGGGAGCGGTCACTCTGGGCGCGGCAGTGACCCTGGGCATTGATAGCGGCGGGCTGCTCTTCACGGCCAACGGAACCTTCACTGCGGGCGTGGTGGATCTGGCATCCTACACGCAAGGCATCGTCCATGTGGCGAGTGACAGCAACATCACCGCCACGATCAACAGCGTGCTGGCCGGAGATTCCGGTGTGCTCTACAACGGCACCGGCAGCGGCACCAAGATCCTCGCGTTGGGTGGAAACAACACTTTCACCGGTGGATTGACAGTGATGAACGGCACCGTGGAACTGCGCAGTGCGGGAGGGCTCAACACCACCGGGGTGAACTCGCTCAACATGCTGGGCGGCACATTGCGACTCAATGGCAACAGTGTGACAGTCTCATCGTTGGATGGAGTCGGGACGGTGATCAACAACTCCGCCACTCTCAACACCCCCAGCACACTCACCGTCAATGGCGGCGGCACTTTCACGGGCAGCCTCAACAATGGATCGACTGAAGCGCTTGCGCTGACGAAGAAGGGAAGTGCTGCCCTTGTGCTGGGCGGTGCCAATACCTACACCGGAGAAACCATAGTGGAGGAGGGGATTCTCCACGTGAACCAGCAGGGAAACGCACCGGGCACCAATGGTTCACTCGCGAACACCAGTGGCATCACAGTGAAGCAGGGCGGCACTTTCAGGATCAACAACGGCAATGCCACCAACAACAGTGGCAACCGGGTGAATGACGCGGCAACTCTCACCCTCGCAGGAGGCACGTTCTTTTACGGCATCGGCGGCAACAATGCCATTGCCTACAGTGAGACGATTGGAGCACTCCACTTGCAGGCGGGATCGAATACGATCACCACCCAGGCGTCGGACGGTACCTCAACCTTCACCTTCGCCAGCTTCGGCACACGAGCTGCTGGTGCCACCGTGAACTTCACTGGTGGCAGCCTCGGCACCGCGCAGAACAAACTGGTCTTCACCAGCGGAGTCGCAGACGGCTTCCTGGGTGGCTGGGCCACGAACGGCAACGAGTTTGTGAAGTACGTCACCGGCACCGGCATCATCGCCATGAGCGGCTCGGACTATCTCACCACCGCCGCCACGGGCTGGACCTCCGCCGTCCACGCCAAGCCCTCGGCCGACCAGACGCTCAGCACCTCCTATGACGTTGCCTCATTGAACCTTGCCGCAGGCATTGATGTGAACCTGGGGACCAATACCCTGGCCACAGTCAGCGGCGGTTTGATCAAGTCCGGCGGCACAGTGGATGGCACCGGTACCAGCGTCAGCAACATCACGGGCACGGGCAAATTGACCGCAGGAAATACAACGGCGGCGGCCGAACTGTTCGTCCGGGTCACCGGGGCCAACCTCATTGTGAGTGCGGTGGTGGGTGACAATGCGGCAGGCGGTGCTGTCTCGTTGGTGAAGGCCGGGGCGGGAACGCTCGATCTGAAATCGGCCAATTCCTACACAGGCAGCACCTACTTCAATGAAGGCACGATCCTGATCAGCCATGCGGATGCCTTGGGGGTTGGCGGCTCGCTGGTCTTCAACGGCGGCAAACTCAAGTATGCGGATGCGGCGAAGACGTTCGATGCCTCAACAAGAAGCACCTTGTTCCTGGGCGATGCGATCTTCGATACGCAGACATTCACAGTCACTTTTGCGAATGCGATCGGGGGAGGCGGGAGCGGTCGCTTTATCAAGATGGGCTCGGGTGTTCTGAACTTGTCCTCCACCACCAATGCCCTGAACTACGGAGGCACCACACGTGTCACTGAAGGCACGCTGCGCTTCACCGGCACGGGGGCGGTGCATGGGGTGAATGGATTGATCCTTGGGGGGACGACGGTGAAGGCGGTGCTGGATGTGGGGGCGGGTAATCTCCTGAATCTGAATGGCAACATCGCCGCATTCGCCGATGGAAAAGATACCGCGGCTCTGATTCAAAACGGAACCATGGCCCTTAACGGCAGCCGGACCGTGGACGTGGCCCTCAGCGCCGCGACGGAGGCCACCAACATCCTGGAAGTCACCTCCACCATCACCAATGGCACCGTGAGCGGCTCCCGCCTGACCAAGACAGGCGCTGGCACCTTGAAGCTCCTGTCCGACAACGGCTACACAGGCCGCACGGAGATCTGGGATGGGAAGCTGGTGGTGACGGACCTCGAAGCTCTGGGCATCACGACAGGGGACGAGAATGCTCTCGTACTGGGGAACGCCGCAACGACCGGTGCCTTCAGCTATGAGGGGACGGAAAATGTGTCCTCGAACCGCAAGCTTCTGCTGAACGGCGAAACCGGGGGCGGAGTATTGCTGGCGGAGAAGACAGGCGCGCTGGACTGGTCCGGGCAGGTGACCATCTCCCAAACCGGAACCAAAACCCTGACCTTGGGAGGGGCGGCGGCGGCCTCGGTACAGAATCAGGTCAGTGGAGTGATTTCCGACAACCTCGCCGTGCAGGCCACGGTGAATGTGGTCAAGACCGGTACGGCCACCTGGCGGCTCACCGGGCAGAACACTTATCGCGGCACCACCACCGTGCAGCAGGGCGTGCTCCAGGTCGGTTCCGGTGGCGATGGCAGCAGCCTGAGCCAGGCGCTCACCGCAGGCACCACCGGCACTGGGCGCACCACTGTCACGACCGGGGGCGTGGTCAGTGGCACCGGGGTCATCAAGACCGGGCTTACCCTGCAGGGTGGGGAAGTGCGGCCCGGCGATTCCGTGCTCGCAGGTGCGGACACCTCCTTCGATGCTGGCGGCAAGCTGGGCACGCTCTGGGTGAATGGCGATGTGTTGTTTGAGAGCGGCACGCTTACCTTCCAGGTGCAGGCGGCCACGGTGCATGTGGCAGCCTTGACCGACTCCGCATCGGAAGGCTACGCCGCAGCCTTGTCCGGGCTGGGTGCCGACTACGCGGCTGACCTTTCGGCCGCGGTCAACCAGTCCGGATTTCAACACGATCACTTGGAAATAACCGGCTCCTTCACCGCCACCACCAGCGGGACCAAGTCCATTGTCATCGTCCCCACGGAGGGCGCTACGTTTGCCGCAGGGGACGTGTTCAACCTCGTGGACTGGAACGGGCTTGCCGCGTTTTCATCGGCCACGCCCACCTTTGTGCTGCCGCAGCTCTCAGACAGCTCCCTCATGTGGGACGCCAGCCTGTTCTCCAGCCAGGGCATTGTGTTTGTCACGCTCGCTCCCGAGCCCTCGCGTGGGGTGCTGCTGGTCGCCACCTTGTCCATGCTGGTGTTGCGCCGTCGTCGTCCCCGGCAGGCTCAATCTGTGTGAAGAAGCGCACTTCTTCATCGTTTCCCCGCACGCCTTCATCTTTCTCCCACCCCCTAGATACGCTACATGATCCATCGCATCGCTTCCCTGTTGTTGCTGGCCATTGCCGCCAGCGAGGTCTCTGCCGCCGAGGCTCCCCGCCCGAATATTGTCTTCATCCTGGCCGATGATCTGGGCTCCCATGATGTGGGCTGGCGCGGCAGTGAGATCAAGACCCCGCACCTGGATGAGTTGGCCCGTGGCGGTGCCACGCTGGACCAGTTCTATGTGCAGCCCGTGTGCTCTCCCACCCGCGCCGCTTTGCTGACGGGCCGCTACCCTTTCCGCTACGGATTCCAGACCGGCGTGGTGCGTCCCTGGGCGGAGTACGGTCTGCCGTTGGAGGAGCGAACCCTGCCTCAAGCGCTGAAAGAAGCAGGCTATGAAACCGCCATCACCGGCAAGTGGCACCTCGGCCACTTCCAGCCCGCTTATCTGCCCACCAAGAGGGGCTTTGATCACCAGTACGGCCACTACAACGGCGCTCTGGACTACTTCACCCACATTCGCGATGGCGGGTTCGACTGGCACCGCGATGACAAGGAAAATCACGACGAAGGCTATTCCACCGAGCTCGTTGGCAAGGAGGCCGCCCGCCGTGTGCGCGAACGCGACAAGTCCCGCCCGCTCTTCCTCTATGTGCCCTTCAACGGCGTGCACGCTCCGCATCAGGTGCCAGCCGGGTACGAGGCACCTTACACGCAGTTCGAGGGCAAACGCAAAACCTATGCGGGCATGATCACCGCGCTGGACGCGGCAGTGGGCAAGATCGTGCAGGCCGTACGGGATGAGAAGCTCGTGGAAAACACGCTCTTCATCTTCTCCAGCGACAACGGCGGGCCGAATCCCAAGAAACTCACCAGCAACGGGCCGCTGCGCGCGGGCAAGGGCACGGTATATGAGGGCGGTGTGCGCGTCTGCGCCTTCGCCACCTGGCCAGGCAGGATCAAACCCGGCACCTCGGTGCAGGCTCCCATCCACATTGCCGACTGGTTCCCGACGCTGCTCGGCCTTGCGGGCGCACCTTTGAAACAACCTCTGCCGCTGGATGGCAAGGATGTCTGGGCCACCGTCACGGAAGGCGCGGCGTCACCACATGACGCCATCCTCGTCAACACCACGCCCAACGGCGGCGCCATCCGCTCCGGCGACTGGAAGCTCGTCATTGGCGGTGCGAATCGCGATGACGAAGACGGTCCGGGCGACGCTGCCAAGGGCAAAGGCAAGAAGGGTCGCGAACAACCCGCCAAAGGCGTGGAGCTCTTCAACCTCGCCAGTGACGTGGGTGAGAAGAACAACGTTGCCGAGGCCAATCCGGAGAAGGTTCAGGAACTGCGCGCCCGCTATGACAAGCTCGCCGCAGAAGCCGTCGCGCCCAAGAGCGGCCCGGCTCCCAAGGGCTTCAAGAACCCGCGGGTCTGGGGACAGGCGGACTGAGCTGACATTGTTAGAGCCCTCCCCAAGGTTTCTGACGCTCCAGGTGGCAACATCTGGAGCGTCTTCGTTTTCCTGTCATAGGTCAGACAATCTCCTTACAATTTGCGGGTTCCCGAGCTCGGGCGGGAGGAGTACGATGGTGGCATGAATGGCTTGTTTCCGATCTTGCTCTGCCTTTTTGCCATCGCTTTCGCACCGGTTCGAGCACATGCCGAAAGTCCCGCAGAGAAGATGCTGGATGAGACCACTCAGTTCATCTTCTTCAGTGTGCTGGAAGGCGCCTATGAAACGGGCCTGTCTGGGGAGGATGTGGCCCAGATCTTGATGAAGAAGGAAGGTCAGACGTACTTTCACTTCATCTATGCATGCCCGGTCTGCAATGCCACCATCTGGGCGCTGCAGGCTTATCAGGCACGGCCTGATCGCTTTTATGGCGTGAAGTTGGCCACCTCCACGTTTGGGCCAGGGCTGGAAGAGCAGTCAAAAGAGATGCTGCATGACGAGGACCCAGTGCAACGGCTGCAGGCCATCAATGAACTGGTGAACCGATGGATGGCGACACGGATGAAGAAGCTGCGCCTGACCGATGAGGAGCGATCCAGCCTGCTGGTGAAACTGGAGGAGAAACGCAAGGAGGGCATGAAGGCCCTGGAGTCCTTCCAGCGCAAAGAGCACGGGCCGGACTTTGGCGTTGCCGAGGCTGCTCCCGCCTATGTGGGACTGGAGGAATGCGCCGTCTGCAACGCCGCCGTGGGGAAGCCGATGAAGCTGCCGAAGCAAGGGGCGAGGTAGGTTATTGGAATGTGCGGGACCACTGTCATGAGGGAAGCGCGTCACCACCTCCAGCAATAACTCTCTGGGCACCCGGGTTGAGGGCTGAAAGCCCGGAGTCATGCCAGCCTTGGGCATCGCCCAAGGTCATTGGGGAATTGAGATGCTCAGGGCTGTAGGCCCGGTTCATTCAGGGATGTTTGTGGTGGGGAGGTTTGATGGGGCCGGGCCTTCAGCCCTCAATGAGTCTTTGATCTGCAAACCTTGGGCGATGCCCAAGGCTGCAATGAGGCCGGACCTTCGGTCCTTTTGAATCTGTGCCCCCCCTACCTCCGTGCCTCCAGCACCAGGTTGAACGGCGTTTTCACCGCGCAGCGGAACTTCGTGAACCCCGCCTTGCGGAACACCTCCGCCAGTCGCGCTTCACCCGCCTGCGCTCCCAGCACCATGTGCCCACCCTCGGACACGGCATGGGGACAGCACAGCATCGTGGAGCCCGTGTAGTAGAGTCTTGCGACAGGGGAGATGTTGTCCTCCGTGCGGTCATTGGCAAAGGGCTCCACCAGCAGCACGGTGCCACCAGGAGACAACACCTTGGCGGCATACTGCGCGGCGGCCACGGGGTCGCCCATGTCGTGCAGGCAGTCAAAGAAGCAGATCAGGCCGAACTTCTGGTCGGGGTAGTCCGTGGCTCGTGCTACCTCGAACTCCGTGTTGCCTTCCAGACCATCCTCCACGGCCAGACCGCGAGCTTCCTCAATCGAAGGCTGGTGCACATCGTACCCGTAGAAGCGTGACTTGGGAAAAGCCCGGGCCATCAGCAGGGTGGAGTGGCCGTGACCGCAGCCGACGTCGGCCACATCCATGCCTGCCTCCAGCTTTTCCACCACGCCCTCCAGCGCGGGCAGCCATTGGGACACCAGACTGCCCTTGTACGCGTTGCGGTAAAAGGCGGCGACCCCGCAATAGAGGCGGTCGTGATGCTCTCCCCAGCTTACTCCTTTGCCGCTGCGGAAGGCATGGGCGGCCTTGTCTTCATCGAACCACATGGAGGCCTGCACGCTCCACGCGTGCGGCATGAAGACGGGGCTGTCCTCATCGGCCAGCACCATCGCCTGCTCGGGGCTCAGCTCGTAGGTGCTGCTCACCGCGTGATATTGCACATAGCCTCCAGCCACCTGGCCGTTCAGCCACTCGCGCACATATCGTTCCGCGCAGTCGGCCCGGTCCGCCAGCTCTTGCGAGGTCAGAGGGCCCGCCCCTGCCATCGCCTTGTAGAGTCCCAGCTTGTGCCCCAGGCTGACGAGGATGCCTCCCGAGCTGGCTGAGAGATCGCCAATGGCGCGCATGACAAAAGATTCGAGTTTGGTTTGGTCGATCACTGGTGTACTCATGGGCTTGGTTTGCAGTTGTTGTTGTGTTTGCATGAATGCGTTTCTGTCTTCGCATGAAGCCTCGCCCACCCGCCATGGCGTCACCAGAGTCGGAAGCACCCAGAAGCGGTTCGTTTATGCCACTTTTGGGGCGTAAGGCGCAGCGGCCCGCCCGGTCATCCTCAAAGAAGACACCCTCATGACGCGACGAGTTGAACAGGTGGAAGCCGATCCCCGGCACGTCAGTCTCGTGGCCCTGCCAGACGCGGTCATCTCCACCTTGACGGGCATCTTCGATGTCTTGAACGCCTTCTCGTTCATGGATCTGCCGGTCCCCAAGAACCCTTTCAAAGTGGAGATCGTGGGGGAGTCAGCCGGCCCGTTGCAACTCGCCAGTGGGGTGCCGGTCAGTGTGCAGCGCGAGATTGCGGACATCCCCACCACCGACATCGTCATCGTGCCCTCCTTCCTGCTTCCGGCAGAGGGTTGGACCACGGGGCGCTACCCTGCCCTGGTGGATTGGTTGAAGCGCATGCACCAGGGTGGGGCCGTGCTCTGCTCCGCCTGTTCCGGGGTCTTTCTGCTGGCCGAGACGGACCTCTATTTTGGCAGAGACGCGACGGTGCACTATGGCTACGTCCAGGCGTTCGAGCGCACGCATCCCACCGTCCGCATTCACCCTGAGCGGGTGCTCACCGTGTCCGGAGATCGGGATGAACTCATCTGCTCCGGTGCGTCCATGAGCTGGCATGACATGGCACTCTACCTCATTGCCCGCTTCGTCGGGGCCACCGCCGCCCACGAGATCGCGCGCACCTTCGCCCTCCAGTGGCATCAGGATGGGCTCACTCCCTACATGGTCTTCGACGGTCGGCGAGACCACGGCGATGCGGAGATCGAAAGCGCCCAGAAATGGCTGGTGAAGAACTTCACCCTCGCCCAGCCAGTGGAGGAGATGATCAAACGCTCCCGCCTGGCGGAGCGCACCTTCAAGCGCCGCTTCACCCAGGCCACCGGGCTGGCCCCGCTGGCCTATGTGCAGCGCCTGCGGATGGAGGAGGCCAAACGACGGCTGGAGCGCACGGACACCCCGGTCGATGAAATCAGCTGGCAGGCCGGGTATGAGGACGCCGCTTTCTTCCGACGGCTCTTCAAGCGCACCACCGGCCTCGCCCCCGGAGCGTACCGCAAACGCTTCCGGATTCCCGATTTCGCCCGGTCCTGAAGTTTGGTGTTTACATCCTCAATTCCTACCAACTCAGTAGGATAAATACCCCATATTTTTAGTGGACAACTCCGGCCGCGTGAGTACCTTCAATTCACACTAACTGAGTGTACATTGATGTCGCGGACATCTTTGTCGTTTGGCCCATCCAGACAACGGAAGGCACTTCAACATCCCGACTACCCGATCTCAAAATCGAGAAGGAAGTCGAGCCGACCTGAAACCCTGTAATGTTCTCCAAACTTCCCCCTCGTACCGACACCTCTTCTACCCGCAGCCGGAAATCGCTGCGTTGCCGCCTTGCCGGGGGCTACACCATGGTGGAGATGCTGGCCGTGATCTCCGTGGTGGCCGTTTTGTCCGGCATTTCCATCCCCGCGATGCACTCGCCCACCGCCGCTGCGTCCCTCAGCACCAGCGCGCGTGAGTTCTCGAACCTGATCAGCCTGGCCCGCAGCGAGGCGATCGCCCGCCACACCGTCATCCGTTTCGCCGTCGCCACCGAGGTGACGGACGGCAGCAACACCCAGCTGCGCAAGGCCAGCCTCTGGGAGTGGAATGACGAGTCCCAGAAGTACGTCCAGCTCACCGCCTGGCAGAAGCTGCCGGAAGGTGTGGCACTGGAACCGGCTCTGCCGGAGTACATCCGCTCCTCCTCCTACGCCCAGGCCGATGGGGCCTCAGTTCGAGGTGATTACGTCACCGCCCAGGTGGGCGGCGCCAGCTTCGCCAGCCCGGATGGCGAGACCAAGATGCACTACGTCGAGTTCCTGCCCTCCGGCACCGCCCGGATCCCCGGCAGCTCTGGTCGCAATGCCCTCTTTGTCCTCGCCCCTGCCTCGGTGAACCCCGATGGCTCTTATCTCTACCACCAGGGCCGGGAGGCCGCGAACTGGGCCCAGGTCAACGTGGATACGTTGACCGGCCGTGTCCGACTCTATCGCCCATGAATGTGAAGTCAGTCCCTTCTACGACGGCCCGCCGCGGATTCACTCTGACCGAGATTGTCCTCTGCGTAGCCATCATCTCCACCGTGCTCGTCTCGGTGGTGGGCATCCTGCCAGTGGGCCTGGATGTATCCCGCAAGGCGGTGAACCACACCGTGGTGGCGACGGTGCTGGAAGATCTCTACAACCGCTTGCAGGGCCAGCGCCTGCAGGCGGGAGCCGCCACCTTCAGCCCGGCTTACTTTGATGATCTGGGCGTGTATCTGCCTTCGCCAGAAGACGGCGCAGATCTGGCAACCATTGAGCGCTACCGCACCCGACGCACTTACCGTGCCGAGGTGGTGATTACGGACTGGAACCCAGCCCCGGCCAACACCAGCAAGCTGCACGCTGTGCGTGTGAAACTTTCCTGGCCCCTGGACGGCAACGGCAATCCAGTGGGGCCCGACAATCCCAAAGCGGATGTGACCTTCGGTGTCACCTCCCTGGCTGGACAAGACTGGCAGGTCATCGACCCCCAGTTCCAGCCGAAGATCGAGCACTAAGCCCCACCTGCCATGTCTCCACATCACCATCCTGGCGGCGTCCAGGCAGGGCGGATTGCGCCCAGATTTTCCCCCTCGACCGGACGCGCCTTCTCCGGCTTCTCGCTCATTGAGCTGCTGCTCTCTGTCTCACTCCTGGCCATCCTCCTCATCGTGCTGACGTCCTTCACGGACGCTGCCCACCGCGCCTGGCGGGAAGGCCAGAGCCGCACGGAGACTTTCCAGAGCGCCCGCACCACCCTGGAACTCATGAGCCGGGAAATCACGCCCGCCGTGGTGGATACCCGCACCCAGTTCGTCATCTCCCAGGGTTCCCAGTTGACCACACGGGGAGCGCTGAATGTGGCGCCCAATTCACCTGCGGTCCTCTGGATGGCACCACTGGGTGCGAATGGAGACATGCGCTGCGTCGGTTATTACCTCTACCGCGATGAGGCGCGCAAGTTCCACCGGCTCAAGCGCATCTTCATCTCGCCCACGCTGCCCCCTGTCGGCAACGCCACCGTGGGGGCTCCGTCACCTTATTTCCCGAAATCCGTCAACCTCGCCAATCCTCGCGATCCCTCCCTGCGCACCAGCCCGATCAATGCGGACTGGTTCCTCCAGAACTGGGATGCCAAGGCCTTTGATGAGGAGGATCCCACCAATCAGGACGTGGTGGTCTCCACTGCTGCGGACGGCGTGGTGGCCTTCTGGATCCAGCCGCTGGATCTGCTTGGCAATCCCATCCCCACGGTCAAGGATGATCCGAATCACCCGGGGTCCGAACTCCTCTACAACTCTGCCGCCTATTTCCAGGTGGCCACCACGACCAAGTTCGACAACGGGAAGAGCTTCAGCTACCTGAGCCAGACTGAGCAGACCATGAAGGGCAACCGCGTGCCCGCTTCCGTGGACATCACGGTCGTCACTCTGGACAGCGCCACGCTCGACCGCGGCCTCACCTTGCCTGTCCAGACCAATGTTTACGAAACCCGCGTGCTCAATGTGGAGAAATCGGTCAACCGGTTTGAGGAAGACCTCCGGGCCCTCAACATCTACAACGCACGCACCTTCACCACCCGCGCCAAGCTCATCAATGGAAACTAAAAAACCAGCACGTCAGAAGGCCCGTCGCCGTGAATCCGGCGCCGCGCTGATCATGACCCTGTTCATCGTCGGAGTGCTTACCATCCTGGTGGTGGGCTTCCTTTCCACCATGCAGACCGAGCGCCAGGCCGCCGGTGCTTATGAGAGCTCCCAGCGCACCAAGCTGGTGGCCCAGGGGGCCGTGAGCCATGCCATCGAGCTTCTAAGAAACAACATCCCCGACCCCGCGCGTCTCAGTGAGGGGCCGGCGCAGGCCCCTGCAGAGAACTGGGTGACGAATCCTGGCCGCCTGACCCTTATCCGGCCCGGCCAGCCGGTGCGGTACGTTCCCCTTCACACCGGGGAGGTGACCGTGCAGCCACCCACCGGGGTGCTGCGTGATGCGGAGTCTGTGAACCTCAACAAGCCTCTGCCAGGAAGCACCACGCCTGCCATCGTGCCCGCCGCCACTGGTAGCACGACGCCGCCTGAGATGCGGGTGAAGTGGGTCAACTTGTTGCGTGATCCTTCCGCTGCTGCCGGCCCGGAGAACCGCTTGAGCGCACGTTATGCCTTCTGGCTGGATGATGAAACCGCGCGCCTCAACTTCAACACGGCCATCGGCAAGCCCGCGCCCGGCACCGACAACCGCTTTACCAAGCAGCTGGAAGGCGGGTTCATGCCGCCCATCTTCCTGCGGGGCGGCGATGACACCACCTCGGGTGATGGCAAGCGCACGTGGGGCCTCGGCAAACCGCAGTCGGTGAACCTGGACGTGCTGTTCAGCGATCCGACCAAGCTGATGCACGACAAGCTGCTGGCGCAGACGTTCCTGAACGGTTTTGCCCGCTTCCCGGAGGCCATCATGGACTACGCGGATGTGGCCGACCCCAAGGCCTGGTACGAGGAAAACAAGTTCAACCTCACCTTCTACAACCGCAGCCCTGAGTTCAACGCCTTTGGCCGGTCCCGGCTTTTCACCAGCTACATCCCCCTCTCCCTGGAGGCCGGTCCCAGCTATCAGCTTCCCTTCATCTATGACCCCAGCTCCACCAACGGTGCGATCACTCCCAAAGGGGTGGAAGGCACCCTGGAGGAGGGGACTCTCGCCTCTGGCCAGTTGAAGGACGATCAGATCCTGAACCTGAACTCCCTCATGGGTTTCTTCGGAGTGAACGGGGCGGACATTGCCGGACCTGAAGGCTACCTGGCGGACAAGGCGAACATGGTGAACCGCAACCAGATCCGGATGCTCATGGACTACTTCGGCAGGAAGTGGCCGGGCTATGATCGTAGTTTCCTCGATAAGTACGGCTACCTGGGCTCCTACCAGATCGCGCTCAACATCCTGCAGCAGGCCCGCATGGCCACCACGCAGCTGGATGGTGGTGTGGCGGATTTCAGCACGGCCTATGCTGCCCGCTCCACGAGCGTGAACTTCTTCCCCAACTCCGGAGAGCTGGCCGGCGCGGCGCCGGAGCGCTTCTACTGGCGCGTCAAAGATCCGGACACGAACAAAGTCGTGCTCATGCTGCCGCAGACCCCCGGCCCGCACATCACGGAGCTGCGTCTCTTTGTGCAGGCCACGAACCCCGATCCCGCGCCGAAGAACAACGCGCCTACGACCGAGAGCTCCCGCTACATCAAGTACTGGTACGAGGTGGAGTACTACATGCAGCCCTTTGGCCCCATCGTGGATCTGAAGGAGTTCCCCACCCGCATGGATTACTTTGAAATCACGGCCAAGGGCGGCGGGAAGAACCCCAGCCAGCAGTTCGGTGCCACCACCGCAGAAGATCCTCGCAATGACCGCCAGTGGCATAACAAGTTCATGAACCTGCTCGCCACCTATCCAGCGGCGAACACGCTGATCGGGCCCAAGGGGGCCAAGCTCGAAGGCACTGCGGTGCCCAACCGCGTGGTGGTGAAGAGCCCCGAGTTTGCCATCGGCAAGTTCCAGCGTGTGGACAATGACAACCCGCCCACCAACAAGAGCGATGCTCCCGCACGCAAGGATGACAAGATCACGGACCTGACCCCGGCCCAGCTGACCAACATCTGGGATCCCGTCATCTTCGACAGCTCCGTGAACGCGGGCACGGCCAAGGTCTCCATCCGCTGGCGTCCCGGTCAGGGCACCTTGGGCAATGAGAACCGTCCGCGCCAGATGATCCCGCTGGGACTGACCCCAGATGACACTTTGAAGGTGGATCTCACCGTCGATCTCAAAGACGTGGGCACGCCCAAGGTGGTGTCCTGGCAGATCGCGGATCCGAACCTGAGCTCCGATGCCGCGCAGTGGGTCATGACCGGCCCGGGCAAGGAGAACAAGATCGGCACGCCCGGCAAGATCAATGCGGGAGAGCCAGCCGAGGACTCCAGTGAGAAGAGCAAGTTCCGCTCCATCCAGCGGGCACCTGATGGGGCCAAGATCTCCGGCTACAACTATGACCGTCCGGATGAGTACGTCACCACCAGCCGTGTTTCCTCGCCCGGCTACTGGTCCCTGCTGCACACCGGCATGCAGTCCAAGACTCCATGGAGGACATTGAGCCTGGACAAGGCGGATCCGAGTGAGGGGCCTCCCGACTGGTTGCTGCTAGATCTCTTCGGCGCCACTTATCCTATGGCGCATGACCAGTGGAAGATCGACAAGAAGCTGCCGGACAGCTTCTCCACCGCCTCCTACATGGGCAGCACGGCGGGCCAGGTGAATCTCAACTCCCGCATCTATCCGCGGAACGATCACTTCAACATCCCTGATCGGCATCTCCCGCTGGAGGCGGTATTCAAGTACCTGCGCTCTGACTCAGATGTCACCAGCCTGGTGGACAACATCACCAGCTACCAGACGGACAGCCAGGTCTTTGACTACGTGGGCGAGCTTGCAGAAGTCCCCGGGTATGACGGTGGCAACACCTCCGCGTGGGCCAGGGAGTCCCTCCTGCGGAACATGGCCGGCGTGCTCACCACCCGCTCGAACACCTTCGGCATGTGGGGCGTGGCCCAGGTGCTTCAGAAGAGTTCGAGGAACATTCAGCATGATGTCTATGAGGCGGGCGACCGCGTGGTCGGTGAGAAGCGCTTCTACGCGCTGATCGAGCGCTACGTCTGGACCGGGCGTGATGGCGTGCCGGGCAACGGACACCTCAGCAATGTGGGCACCTGGGACCGGACCGCGCAGCAGACCGCCCGCCTGAGCACGGCCGATGGCATGACGGACACGCTCTTCCAGCTGCCTGGCTCACCGCCGCTCAAGCGCTCCGGAGATGGCGACCGCCTCGACCTGGATGCAGCGGGGCGCTACCCCAAGTTCGACGGTCCGGAGCCGGTGGGCATGGATGTTTATACCGCCTCCGCCCTGGGATCGGTGGAGTACACCTCCAGCTCGCTGGAAGACGCCTACAACCCCCCGCAGGCGGCCATCAAGTACCGCGTGGTTTATTTCAAATACCTCGATGAATAGGCCCCGGCTGAGGGCTTCCCGTGCAACACCCTGCTAACAAGCTATGAAAACTCGCACCTTCCTGCTGGCGCTCGCCGCTCTCGGCACGCCTGGCATCTCGCCGTGGATCGCTCCCGCTGCCACCGCCGCGGATGCCAAGAAGCCGAACGTCCTCGTCATTGTGGCCGATGACCTCGGTTACGGTGAGCTGGGCATTCAGGGCAATGCCCAGATCCCCACGCCCAACATCGACAGCATCGGCAAGAACGGAGCCCGCTTCACCAGCGGCTACGTGAGCGGCCCGTACTGCAGCCCCACCCGCGCCGGACTCCTGACCGGCAAGTATCAGCAGCGCTTCGGACACGAGTTCAATCCCGGCCCCGCCCAGAACACGGGTGAGGACGTGGGACTTTCGTTGCAGGAGAAAACCCTGGGGGACCGCTTCAAGGCCGCCGGCTACAGCACCGGCTGGTTTGGCAAGTCCCACCTGGGCAACAAGCCGGACTTCCATCCGCTCAAGCGCGGGTTCGATGAATTTTACGGCTTCCTCGGCGGCGCACATGATTACCTCGATCCCAAGGCAGACACCCAGAACCCCATCCTCCGCGGCACCGAGCCGGTGACGACGGCGGAGTACACGACTGAGGCCTTCGCCCGCGAGGCGGTGGGCTTCATCGAGAAACACAAAGCAGATCCCTGGCTGGTGTACCTGCCCTTCAATGCGGTGCACAACCCGCTCCAGGCTCCGGAGAAGTACCTCGCCCGCTTCAACGACGTGCAGGACCCCAAGCGCAAGGCCTTCTCCGCCCTGCTGTCTGCCCTGGATGACGCTGTCGGCAGCGTGCTCGGCAAGGTGCGTGAACTCGGAGTCGAGGAAAATACGCTCGTCTTCTTCATCAGCGACAACGGCGGTCCGACCCGCCAGACGACCTCCAGCAACGGTCCGTTGCGCGGCTTCAAGGCCCAGACCTGGGAGGGTGGCGTGCGCGTGCCCTGGTTGGTCCAGTGGAAGGGCAAGATCCCGGCTGGCCAGACGCTCGACCAACCGGTCATCCAGCTCGACATCCTGCCCACCGCCCTCGCGGCCGTGGGGGCTCCCGCCTCCGCAGACTGGAAGCTGGACGGCGTGAATCTTCTGCCGCTCCTCACCGGCGCCAGCAAAGACGCCCCGCATGACGCGCTTTACTGGCGCTTCGGCCAGCAGATCGCCATCCGCAAGGGTGACTGGAAGCTGGTAAAAGCCCCCGACGATGGCACCCCGCTGCCCGCCCAGGGCGGCAAGGCCTCTACCGAGGGTGCAGCTCTCTACAACCTCGCCAAGGACATCGGTGAAAGCACCGACCTCGCCTCCCAGGAACCGGAGAAGGTGAAGGAACTGGCTGCTGCTTGGGACGCTTGGAATGCCCAGCTCGTGGAGCCCAAATGGCGCCCGGCAGGCGGTGGCAAAGGCCGACAGCAGGGTCAGGGCCAGGGTGGTGGCGCTCGTCGGAAGGCGGCCGCAGCCGCGGCAGCCCCAGCCGCTCAGTAGGCGGATTGCCAGGAGGGCCTCCCCCGGCCAACTTCATTCAGCCAGCTTCCCCGCGGGGAGCTGGCTTTTTCATTGCTCGGGCTCCCAAGCGGCGCTGGGAGTCTCCCAGACGAAAAACCCGACGGAAGTGGTGTCATAACCGGCTGAGACACAAGGGTTTGGCGAACGTATTTTGGGCAAAGCATCAGTCTTGCTGGCCTTTTCCAGCATGGCGTGCTAGTCTCGCCGCCCCATGCGTCGCCGCCAGTTTCTCACCCTCTCCGCCCTCGGGCTTGCCGGACTCCCCGGCTGCCGGAAAAAGGCGGACCCTTCGGTGGTGAGATTCGGCCATTTTCCCAACGTCACTCACGTACAGGGGCTGGTGGCGCACCACCTCTCCCGCACTGGGAAGGGCTGGTACGAGGAGCGCATCGGGCCCAAGGTGCAGTGGTTCACCTACAATGCCGGACCGTCCGCCACGGAGGCTATTTTTGCCGGGGCCCTGGATGTCACCTACATCGGCCCCAGCCCGGCGCTGAATGCCTATTCGAAGTCCGGCGGCAAGGAGATCCGCGTGCTTGGTGGCGGGGCAGACGGGGGCAATGCCCTGGTGGTTCGCCCGGCGGCAGGCATCAAAACGGCGGCCGATTTCCGGGGCAAGAAGATCGCCAGCCCCCAGTTGGGGAACACGCAGGACGTCCAACTCCGGGCCTGGCTGCACGAGCAGGGGCTCAAAGTCACCCTCACGGGTGGAGACGCGCACATCCTGCCCACCCAGAATGCTGATCAGCTCGCCCTCTTCCAGAACGGCGGCATCGACGCGGCCTGGACGGTGGAACCTTGGGTCACCCGGCTCGAGGATGAGGCGGGCGGCCAGATTTTTCTTCAAGATACTGATACCAACGTCACCCTTCTGGCTGCCAGCGCCGAGCTGGTGCAGGACCGGCCAGAGGTGGCGAAAAAGATTGCGACCGCACACGCGGAGCTCACAGACTGGATCCTGGCCAACCCTGCGGAGGCCAAGGCTTATATCAAAGCGGAGCTCACTGAACTGACCCGGACCGCGCCCAAAGACTCGATGCTCGAGAAGGCGCTGGCCCGTACGCGTGTGACCAAGGAGGTGTCCCGGGAGTCCCTGGACCGGATGGTCACCAGTGCCAATAAAGTGGGCTTTTTAAAGGGCATACCCGATCTCGATGCCCTTTTCCCGAAGCTTTGATGATTCCAGATGAGTGTAACCGATGAACTTCAGAACATCGCGCCAGCCAAACTCATTGTTGAGGGCGTGTCGAAAACCTTCTCCTCCAGGAGCGGGAAAGTACAGGCGCTGGACAACGTGAGCCTCGAAGTGGGGGAGGGCGAGTTCGTCTGCCTGGTGGGCCCCAGTGGCTGCGGGAAGAGCACCCTCTTGAACTTGATTGCCGGGCTGGAGAAGCCCGACAGCGGCCGGCTCTTGGCCAATGGCAACCCGGTGAACGGTCCAGGCAGGGATCGAATGGTGATGTTTCAGGAGCACGCCCTGTTCCCCTGGCTGGATGTGACGGGGAACGTGATGTTCAGCCTGCGGCTCAAGCCGGGCCTGACCGAAAAGGAGCGCCAGGATGTGGCAGCTTATTACCTGAAGCTGGTGGGGCTGGAGCGCTTTGCCCACTCGAACATTCATGAACTCTCCGGCGGGATGAAGCAGCGCGTCGCCCTGGCCCGCGCCCTGGCTCCGAATCCCCGCGTGCTGCTGATGGATGAGCCCTTCGCCGCATTGGATGCCATGACGCGCGAGCAGCTCTACACGGACATCCAGCGCATCTGGGCGGCCCGGAAAAAGACCATCATCTTCGTCACCCACAACGTGCGCGAAGCGGTCTGTCTGGGAGACCGCGTCGTCCTCTTCAGTCGCAACCCCGGTCGCATTCGCGAGCAGTTCAAGGTCGAGCTGCCCCGGCCCCGGGACATCAACAGCGTGGAGCTCGCCGCGCATTCCACGGAAATCACGCGTGCGCTCAAGAGCCACCACGTCGCTCAGGAGGTTGCAGAATGAAGCGGGTTTTGATCATCGTCGCCTTTTTCGCAGGGCTGGTGGGCATCTGGCAGGCAGTCTGCGCTGCTGGGATCTGGTCCCCGGTGTTGCTTCCTGAACCCCTTACTGTGGGGCGTTACCTCTGGGCGGCCATTCTGGATGGCTCCCTGGCGGAGAGTGCCTGGGTCACCAGCAAGCGTCTTCTCATTGGTTACGCCATCGGTTGCCTCCTCGGTCTGCCCATGGGGCTGCTCACGGCCCGCAGCCGCTGGCTCAGTGATACCGTCGGCGTCCTGGCGCTCGGGCTGCAGACGCTGCCCAGCGTTTGCTGGGTGCCGCTCGCGCTCCTCTGGTTTGGCCAGAGTGAGGCCGCCATGCTCTTCGTCGTGGTCATGGGGACCCTCTGGTCCGTCTTGATCGCGGTGGACAATGGCGTGCGCAATCTGCCTCCTATCTATGTTCGTGCGGCGCGCACGATGGGTTCCCAGGGCTTTCATACGTTGCGGTCAGTGATCCTTCCGGCCTCGTTGCCCTACGTGGTGAGCGGCATGAAGCAGGGCTGGGCCTTCGCCTGGCGCTCCCTCATGGCCGCGGAGATCTACGTGACTATTTTGACGGGCTACGGCCTTGGCCACCTGCTGCACTTTGGTCGCGAATTGAACTCCATGGACCAGGTCATCGGCGTCATGCTCGTGATCGTGCTCATCGGGTTGCTGGCGGACAAGGTGTTGTTCTCCCCATGGGAGCGTTTCCTGCATCATCGCTGGGGTACTGCGAAGGCGTAGGGCGCATATATGTGGAGACCTCTCTGTCATCCCTTCAGGATGCCGGGCGGCGCTTTGTTTCCAGGAGTAGCTCGTGAACTCGCCCAACTCCTGGCTGACTTTGGGGATGCCTTTGACATGAGGATAAGCGCCCGCTGCAGAAGAAGCTCGTGGTTGCATTTGTGAGCATGCGAAAGGAGAGCGGAGCGGGAAGGGGATCAAGGGACGCTTGGTGCGTGAGCCGGTTGGGACAACCGGACTACGCCCGTAGCGACCTCGGATGGTCAGAGCTCAAGTCTTGAGTCTTTTGTCTTCTAGTCTTGTGTCTCCTGCGCAGCGGGCAGGGGATCAAGGGACGCTTGGTGCGTGAGCCGGTTGGGACCCCCCACCTCCTGTACGCACGAACAAGTCTCAAAACTGGATGGCGCAGCAGAGCCGCTTGGCGAGGGGACGAGACCTATACACTCACCCTCATCTTTGAACTTTGAAGTTTGTTTTTTGAAGTTTCCCTCTCCGCCTCCCGTATAACTGGTCAGACCACCCGACCACGTCCTTCTATGAGCCTTTCCATCCTCGCCCGGCCCCAGTCCCTTGTTGAAACGGTCAGCCAGCAACTGGCGCAGGAACTGTTGCGGGAGGGCGCGTCAGAGTGGCTCCCGGCGGAACGCCAGCTCGCTGAGCAGCTCGGGGTGAGCCGCAGTGTGGTGCGGGAGGCGACGAAGCGGCTGGAACTGCAGGGGCTGGTGGAGGTGCGCCACGGCATCGGCATCCGCCGGGCGGATCGATTGCACCAACCCCTCAACAGCTCCATCACCTTCCGCGTGCCGGATGAGCCGGAGCGATTGCGACAGTCCCTGGAAGCCCGGCTCGCCATCGAGCCTGAGGTGGCGCGACTGGCCGCGCACCGGGCCACCAAGGCTCAACTGGAAGAATTGCGCGAGGCGCACCAGGCGTTGCGTCCGGGCCTGTCTCTGCCGGAGGCGGTGGAGGCGGATGTGAACTTTCATCGCACCCTGGCCCGGGCAAGTGCCAATGAGGTCTTCTGCCTCGTGCTGGAGACGCTGTCCGATCTGGGGCGGGCCTCACGCGAAGCCACCATCACCCAGGCAGGTGTGCAGCGGGCGATCCGCCACCATCAGAGTGTGCTGGAAGCGGTGCTGAACCACGACGGCCCGGCGGCGGCACGGGCCATGCGGCATCATATCGAAAAGGCCCTGGAGGACCTCCAGAGCCATCAGGAAGACCAACGCAACCGTGTGGAGCGATGAAATCACCCGATGCATTCAACCGGACCGGTTCCCGGCGGGAGTTCCTCTGGAAAGGGGGCGGTGGTCTTGGGGGCGTAGCCCTGGCCTCGCTGCTTCAGAAGGCAGGGACGCTGGAGGCTGCGAACCTGCCCTCCCCGCTGGCTCTTCGTCCCTCCCCTGAGGCTGCTCCAGCCCAGCGGGTCATCCAGATCTTCTGCCCTGGAGGCATGAGCCACGTGGACTCCTGGGACTACAAGCCGGAGCTGGCCCGCCTGCATGGCCGCCCCTTTGATCTGGCCGATGGGAAGAACTTCTTCTCCGGAAAGGCGGGCAACTATGCCAAGAGCTTCTGGGAGTTCCGCCAGCATGGGGAGTGCGGCCGGTGGATGTCTTCATTGTTTCCGCGACTCTCCCAGTGTGTGGATGACATGGCCTTCATCCACTCCATGCAGAGCAAGACAGCCCTGCATGGCCCGGCCATGTTCATGATGAACTCCGGTTTCATCCTGCCGGGCTTTCCCGCCATGGGAGCCTGGGTGACCTACGGCCTGGGCAGCGAAAACGAGAATCTGCCCGCCTTTGTCGTGCTGCCAGATCCCCGCGGCCTGCCGCCGGGAGGCGTGATCAACTGGGGAGCAGGCTTCCTGCCCGCGGTCCATCAGGGCACGGTGCTGGAGACGGCGGCCGGCAAAGACCCGATTGCCGATCTATTTCCTGCAACCCAGGCCGCCCCTGTGGCCGGGGAAGGGCGCGATTTTCTCCAGTCCCTGAACCAAAGCCATCTGGCGCGGCGGGCGGGCAATTCAGAGCTGGAGGCTCGCATTGCCGCCTACGAGCTGGCAGCCAGGTTGCAGTTGAGTGCGCCTGAGGTGACAGAGTTGCGAGGCGAGACCGAAGCCACCCGCCGGCTGTATCAACTGGAAGATCCGGACGCGGGCCCCTTTGGCAGGCAGTGCCTGCTGGCCCGTCGTCTTGTAGAACGCGGGGTGCGGTTCGTCCAGATCTATTGCGGTGCGGAGAACACCACGGCCAAGAAGATCCGTCCCAACTGGGACTCGCACGAAGACATCGTGCGGGACCACGGCTACTGGGGCGCGGTTCTGGACTCTGGAGCTAGTGCCTTGCTGATGGACCTGAAGTCTCGCGGCCTGCTGGAGAGCACCCTGGTCATCTGCACCACGGAGTTTGGCCGCCAGCCTTTTGCTCAAGGAAACAACCGTGGCCGGGACCACAATCCGGGCGCCTTTACCGCCTGGCTCGCTGGAGGCGGTGTCAAAGGCGGCGTCAGCCATGGTGCAAGTGATGCCATGGGCTGGAAGGCGGAGGTATCTCCCGCCTATTCCTACGACCTTCATGCCACGGCGCTGCATCTGCTGGGCATCCCGCATGAGAAACTGAGCTACTACCACAACGGCATCTCCCGCCGCCTCACAGATGTGCACGGGGAGGTGATGGAGCAGATCATTGCGTAACTGGGAACGGCGGATGAAACTTCAAATCTCAAAAACCAAACTTCAAGTGGCGGGGCTGTTTCTCACGGCCGCGACAGGCCAGTTGAAGGCGGAGGCTCCGGTGGACTTCGCAAAAGAGGTGGCCCCCATCCTCACGGCTCACTGCACGGAGTGCCATGGGCCCAATGTGCAGAAGGACAAGGTCTCCCTCCAGCGGCGCACCCATGCGCTGGGGGTGGAGGGCTGGCGTAAGGTCATCGAACCCGGCCGGCCGGATCGCAGCCGGTTGCTGGCCATGGTGAGCGGCCCGGAGGCGGAGATGCCGAAGAACGGACCCCGCCTTTCAGAGGTGGAGGTGGCGACCCTGCGACGCTGGATTGCCGAAGGGGCTCTCTGGCCGGAGGAGCACTTCTTGAAGGAAAAAGTGCAGGACGGGCGCGACTGGTGGTCGTTGCAGCCTGTAAAGGCGGTGGCGGTGCCTCGCAGCAGAGACGCGCATCCCGTGGATGCCTTCCTCCGCGTGCGATTGCATGAGCAGGGGCTGGACTATTCTCCGCCAGTTGACCGGCGCACTTTGATCCGTCGCCTGAGCTTTGACTTGCTGGGACTGCCGCCTTCCCCGGAAGACGTGGTCATGTTCGAATCAGACGCCAGTCCGCAGGCCTACGAGAAGCTGGTGGATCGCTACCTGGCCTCACCCCGATATGGGGAGCGCTGGGCGCGACACTGGCTGGACATTGCGCACTATGCTGATACCCACGGCTTCGAGCGGGATCAGAAGCGGGAGCATGCGTGGCCTTACCGGGACTATGTGATCCAGGCGCTCAACCGTGATCTACCCTACGACCAGTTCGTCAAGCAGCAGATCGCCGGGGATGTGTTGGCTCCTGAAGACCGGGACGCGGTGATCGCCACCGGGTTCCTTGCTGCCGGTCCCTGGGACAAGGTCGGCCATGACGAGACACCCAGCCCGGTGCTCAAGCGGGCGGCCCGCGCTGATGACCTGGACGACATGGTCACGCAGGTGATTACCTCCACCATGGGGCTCACGATCAACTGCGCCCGCTGTCACAATCACAAGCTCGACCCCATTCCCCAGTCGGACTACTACCGGCTCTGGTCCGTTTTTTTCCGGGACGCAGCGGGGTGAGCGGCCGCTGCCTGCGGGCGGCAAGCTCTACGGTCCGGTGGCCAAGACCGCGGCACCGGTGCAGGTTCTGGTGCGAGGAAACACAGAGTCCCCTGCGGAAATGGTCACGCCGGGCGGGCTGTCCTGCTCCGGTCATGCGGTGCCAGACTTCGGCAACGATGCGACCCCGGAGGGCGAGCGCCGTCGCCTGCTGGCGGAGTGGATCGTGCACCCAGGCAATCCGCTCACCGCCCGGGTGCTGGTGAACCGGCTCTGGCATCACCACTTTGGCAGAGGTCTGGTGGACACCCCGAGCGATTTCGGCCGGGGCGGGGGCAAACCCTCCCATCCCGAGTTGCTGGACTGGCTCGCCGGGGAGTTTCAACGCTGCGGCTGGAGCCTCAAGCACATGCACCGCCTGCTGGTCATCAGCAGGGCCTACCAGCAGGAGAGCGGCACGGTGCAAGGGGCCTCAGTCGATGCCTCGAACCGCCTGCTCTGGCGCATGAATCCGCGCCGGCTGGATGCCGAATCCCTGCGAGACGCGGTGCTGACGGCCTCTGGCTGCCTGAATTCCGACATGGGCGGACCGGGCTACCAGGACTTCACCTATCAGGAGGCCTACGCCCCCATCTACCGTCATGTCACTGCCGACCGCCCTGGGTTGTGGCGGCGCAGCATCTACCGGTTCATCGTGAGAACCACGCCCCAGCGGTTCCTCTCCACCATGGACTGCCCGGATCCTGCCAACCTCACCCCGGCACGGCTCACCACCACCACCGCCCTGCAGGCCCTTTCCCTGCTGAACAACGAGTTCATGCTGCAACAGGCAGGGCATCTGGCCCATCGCATCGAGCGGAGGGCTGGCATGTCTTCTGAAAACCGGGGCCGGATGGCCTTTGAGCTCGTCCTGCAACGGCCGCCGAATGGCGCGGAGCTGGCGCTGGCCCTCCCTGTAGTGGAAAAAGACGGTCTGCCTCAACTGTGTCGCCTGCTCCTGAACGCGAACGAGTTTGTCCTCGTGGATTGACGCCTCGGGCAGAACCTGAAAAAAGGGGGGTGACAGATACTTAAGATCCCCTTATGATGCCCGCGATGTCGTCTGTCCCCCAAACTTCAGCCGCATCCGCGCCCAACGTCGTGTTGGGTGGAGCCGCGCTCGCGGTGGGTGCATTGATCGCTGGTGTCGCCATAGGCCGCCGTTCCCGGTGGGGCCTCGTGGTGGGGCTCGGCGTCGCTGCAGTCGCCGGGTACCAGTTGCTCAAGCAACGGCGGGAGCAGGCACTGGATCTTGAACTGGAACTGGAGCCTCCCGCGCCAGCCCCGGTGGCGCACTCGCCTGTGCCAGCACCTGTGGTTGCGTTCGCCCCAGCGCCATTGCTGGCTGAGCCTGAACCTTTTGCCCTCCCTTCGGAGGCAAAGGTCGCGCAGGAACCTGCGGTTGATCTGGCCCCGGCCGGAACCTCCCTTGCCCCTCTCATCTGGGAAGGTGGCGACAGCGGTTCTCGCTCCAGTGATGACTTGGGCGAGACCGTCTGGTTCGGTCTGCAAGATGTCGCCCTGGCGGCGGCATCCGTGCCAGAAGTGACCTCCTTCGCTCCATCGCCTGCGAGCATGGGAGAGGTCGCCCTGGAAGCTGATCTGGCCCCGGTGATAGCCTCCTTTCTCTCGGATTTCCCGCCTGCGCCCCAGCTCGAGATGCCAGCACCGCCGCCGCTGACTGCGGATGTGGCGGCATTGATCCAGGCGCTGAATCCCCCGCCGCTTACTTCCAGCCAGTTTGTAGCTGAGGCATCGGCCATGGGGGCCAGTGTATTCGCCGGAGTTTCACCTGCTTCTCAGTCGGCCATGTCTTTTGAAGATGAGGACGACAGCACCACGAGTGATCACGAATCCTTCTTGCTGGAAGACGACCAGAATGGAGGCGCTCCTGCTGGCAAAGGGGTGCCGCTGGCGGCTGCGGCCCTGGTATTGCTGAGCCTGCTCGGCTTGGGCCTGGGATTCGGCCAGATGAAGGCCGCCACGGCCCCCACGAATCCGGTGGCAGTTGTCTCTCAAGCGTCCCGGTAGGTCCGGTCTCTGCTGGCGATCACGCCTTGGGGCAGGTCAGATCGGCTTCGGTCGACGCGCCTCATTCAGGGAGCCGCACTGTGGACACGCGGTGATGGGCTTTTTCTCGGCGTTCTCGTAGATGTGCCCGCAGATGCGGCAGAGCACGAGGTCCTCGCGGGCGCGGCTTTCATCCCGACGCTCTATCCACACGGCGATGAGCCAGATCACGCCCAGGAACGTGATTCCCACGGCCATGCCAAGGAGGAGCAGGGTGGTGAGGGAGACGTGGATCATGGCGTGGCGGGATCAGCCCAATGAAGCACTGCCGTGCCCCAAGTGGGGGGGGGAGAAGCGGGCTTTCTGTTGGCTGGTGGAGCGGCCGCGAGGGGTTGAAACTGCAGCACTTGCAACTGGTCCAGTACTTGAGCGTTCGCTTGCGGCGATAGCTCGGGTTTCTCTGAGGCGTTGATGGGGAGGATGAACTCTACCCGGCCCTCGGCATCGACGCCGAGCTGGTAGCGGCAGGACGCGGGGTACTCCAGAGAAAGCTGGGAAAGATCAGGCTGCTTCATCAGCGGTCGTTTGGCGAGGTCTCCCAGGAAGCTGACGGACAGTTTGGCCTTGGCTTTGGCAGGCGGGGCGGAGACGGTTTCGTCCTTCTTTGCTGCGGGAGGTGCCTTCAACTCGCTCAGGTCCAAGGGGGGCAGCACGGTCTTGTCCACGTTCAGCAGACGGGCGGGTGGCACGGTGAAAGCCTTGTAGGGGAGATCAAGCGCGCGCAGCTGGTGGCCCTCAAAGCTCGGGTGGAACACGGGGGCGTGCTCCTGGAGGGAGGGGCCGGCAGACGCGTCGGAGTCCGACGGGAGGAGCAAGTAGTCGCGATCTTGCACCCGGCTCAGTAGCGCCATGGCCGCAGGGTCCGCAGGATTGAGCACGATCACCTGCTGCGGCACCGGGGTGAACCGCTGGGTCTGCGGATAGACCACCTGAAACAGATAGAAGAACACCGTCAGGCCCACGATCACCGTGAAGATCCAGAAGCCCAGCCGACGTCCCTGCCGCACCGGCTCGTCCCACTGGAACGTGAGCGGGTGCTGGGCGGTGTTGGAGTCTTTGGACGGCATGCGGCGGGAGGGCGGCCCATCTTACTCGGGGGGAGCGGGGGTGGCACGGGAAAAATCGGCTCAGATGCCCCGAGCTCGGGTGAGGAAGTCTGCAAAACCTGGGAAACGGCCAGATTTTTGGCAATCACTGATTAACTGGGACCGTTTGCTGATTCGCCCATCCCCCAATTTTCTCCCAAGACCCCATGTTCAAGCCCGTGTTCGCGTCGGCCTCCCGTCGCCTCAAAACCGTCGTCCCCACCCCTTCGCTCCTGAAAAAGGCCGCCTGTATTTTGGCTGGGGTCGGAGTCAGTTTCGGCACCGTCTCTGCGGATCTGATCCAGTGGAACCAGTCGCTGGGGGGCGACTTCAATACAGCTGCGAACTGGAATCCAGCGGTGGTGCCCGGAGCAGGCGACCAAGCTGTCTTCAGCATTGCCACGGGTGACGTCACCCTTTCCAGTGCTGCGGTTTTGGACAGCATTCTCTTTACCGGCGGCGCGAGCTCCTTTGCACTGGGCACCTTGGGAGGGAACGGTCTAACGCTGGGGGACGGGGGTTCCATTACCGTGTCATCCTCGTTGGCGGGTATCGGAAAGACTTTCACGATCAACGCCCCGCTCCTGCTCAACCCACAGTCCGCCACGACAGCAGGCATCTTTTCTCTGTTGAATGACGCTACGGCCTCCAGCAACATTCTGGTCGTCGCGGGTGACATCTCGGCAGGGACGACTTCTGCCACAGAGACGCTGACGCTCGGTGGGAGCAACACGGGGGCAAACCTGGTTTCAGGAGCCATCAGCAACGGTGCCGCGGCCAGCCTGGCGCTCATCAAGAGTGGCGCAGGCACCTGGACCTTGAGCGGGGCCAACACCTACACTGGCGGCACTGCCATCTCTGAAGGAACCCTGGCATTGAGTGGAGGAAACAACCGTCTGCTCAGCACGAGCGCGGTGAGTTTCAATGGACCCTCCGGCGCGCTCGACATGGGTGCCACCAGTCAGACCCTGGCGGGACTCACCTTTCTGGCGGGCTCCCTGAACAACCAGTATGTCATCAATGGCACTGGCGGTGCCCTCGTCGTGACGGGCGGGAATTTTGAAGTGGGGGGAGGGAGCGCGGCCGCGCAGTCCGTGGTCACGAACGTGAACATGAGCGCGCTGGGGAGTTTCACCTTTAACCGGGCTGCGGGCATCTTTAACGTCGGAGGCACCACGAACGTCGGCAACGTCGCCATCACTGGCAACGCCACCGTGACGCTGGCAGCTGTGAACACGATCACCGCGGCCAGCTTCAATGTCGGCCACTACACGACAGGGGTGGATTCCCTGAACAGCGGCACTGTGCATCTGGGCCAGACCAACACGATCAATGCCAACGCGATTGTGGTGGGCATCTCCAAGACCACCGCGACGGTAGATTTCCAGAATCTGACCACGCCCACGCTCAAGATTCGCGGCACGCTGGGGACGGACACGGATCGTGCCCAGATCACCGTGGGCTCCAATGACAGCGGACTCACCGCCACGGTGGCGACGTTTGATCTCACCAACGGCGGCACCGTCAGCAGCACGCTGGATGCAAAGGTCAGCACCTTGCGCATCGGTCAGAACAACCGCAACAACACCACCGTAGGACGGGCCGCGACCGGGACGTTTAGCATGGGCCTGGGCACCCTGGATGCCACAACCATCATCGTGGGCCAGCAGGGGGCTCTCTCTGGGGCCAATACTTTTTCAGGTGCTGCCACAGGCACCTTCAACATCAGCGGTGGCACTGTCATTGCGACCACGCTGACGCTAGCTGACAAGCTGAGTGGCGCTGCGGTGCAGACCATCACCAGCAATCTCAATCTCTACAGTGGCACCCTCAGCGCGACAACGATCCAGCGCGGGACAACAGGGACCGGAGCCGGTGCCAATACCGCCACCATCAATTTCAACTGGGTGGATGGCACCATCAGCAACATCAACGGTGTCAACCAGACGGTAAGTGGCAAGACGGCCGTCAACGGGCTGACTGGCGGCCTGAATATCGTGCTGAACAATACTGGCAACGTGTCAGGGACGCACATCTGGAACGTTGGCGGCACCCAGACCTCGACTTTGGAAAACACGGTGACCCTTTCGGGTGCGGGCAGCCTGCGCAAGACCGGCACTGGCACCTTGGTGCTGCAGGGAACCAACACTTATGCAGGCGCTACAGAAGTCACGGCTGGTACTGTGCGTTTTGCCACTCGCGGTGGTCTTTACAATGGAGACTCGACCAAGTGGACTAGCTCCAACCTGGTGGTGTCCTCCGGGGCAACCGCCGCCTTCAATGTGGGTGGTTCGGGAGAATTCACGGTGCAGGACATTGATCTGCTGAGTTCCCTGGGCACGACCACCGGCGGGTTTCAAAGTGGTTCTTTCATTGGGCTCGACACCACCAATGCCGTTGGCAACTTTGTGTACAATCTGGCGCTGACCAACACGGACAACGGCCCCAACGTCCTCGGGCTGGTGAAGCTGGGCACGGGCACGCTGGAACTCACGGCTGCCAACACCTACACGGGAGGCACCAACATTGTCGCTGGCACGCTCGCCTTGAGCGGCGGGAACGACCGGCTCTACAGAGCGGGGGTGCTCAATTTCACCGGCAGCAGCGGCACGCTGGATGTTGGCTCTACCAACCAGAGCTTGGGTGGGATGACCTTTGGAATCGCAGGCACGAACAACTACACCATTACGGGAGCCAGCGGCACACTGTCCGTGACTGCCGGCAACCTGCACATCGGCGGGGGCGGCGTGGGTTCCACGGGAGCCAATCCCACTACCGTCAACATGACGGGGTTGGGGACCTTCAACTATGTGAATACGAGCGGCACTTTCAGTGTCGGTGGCAGAGCTGATATTGGTGCCGCGGTGAGCTCGGCCGGCACACTGTTGATGGCGGCCAATACCAACATCACTGCGACGAAGTTTTCCGTCAGCCCCGTGTCATCAGGAAACAGCTCGCCCAACACCGGCACCGTGCGCATGGGGCAGAATACGGTCATCAATGCCAGCACCATCGAGGTAGGTGTGGGCAAGGCGACCTCCGTGCTGGATTTTCAAACTTCGTTGTTGAACCCGACTTTGAAGATCCGTGGCACCGGCGGTACGGATACGGACCGGGCGGCGATCACTTTGGGCATTCACGACTCAGGGGTGATTGGCAACACCTCCACCGTGGACCTGGTCACTGGAGTGGCGGGAGCGAGCACGCTGGATGCGATGGTGAGTACGCTAATGATTGCGCAGAACGTCCGCAATGGGGCTGCGGGCACCCCTACCACTGCCACCTTCACGATGGGGCAGGGGACGATGAACGCCACCTCCATCGTCATCGGCCAGCAGAATGCCGTCACCGGCTCCAATAGCTCAGGCAACGCCACCGGCACCTTGAGTCTGCATGGCGGCACCATCACCACCGGCACCCTGACCCTGGCCAACAAGCTGGCCACTGCCACGGCCCAGACCATCACGAGCAACTTCAATCTCTACAGCGGAGCGCTCTATGCCACGACTATTGAGCGAGGTGCCGTGGGCACGGGTGCCGGAGCAGATACGGCCACCATCAACTTCAACTGGGTGGATGGCACGATCGGCAACATTGCAGGAGCGAACCAGACTGTCGATGGCAAGTCGGTTGTGAATGGTCTCACGGGCGGCCTCAACATTGTGCTCAATAACACAGGCAATGTCTCAGGGACCCACACATGGGCTGTCAGCGGCACCCAGACCGCTACAATCAAGAGCACCGCGATTCTGAGCGGGGCGGGTGGTTTGACGAAGACCGGCACTGGCACCCTGGTGTTTGAAGGGGCCAACACCTATGCGGGCATGACCATCGTGAACGCTGGCGAATTGCAACTGAATGCCACTGGCACCCAGTCGATTGCCGGAAACGTGACGGTGAACGGTGGTTCGGTGAAATTGATGCAGTCAGCCCAGATCAACTCGGCCAGCAGCCTGGTGGTGGCAGGGGGTGCCTTCAATCTCCAGAACTTTGACCAGACACTTGCTGGCGTGCGTCTGGATTCAGGCACGATATCCGGCTCGGGCACGCTCACCAGCACCACGGCCTTTGACCTGCGCTCTGGAACCGTGAGCGGCAAACTGGGCGGGACTGCCGGTCTCGCGAAGAGCACCACTGGTACCGTGATCCTTTCCGGCATCAACACCTATACGGGTGGCACCACCGTCAACAGTGGTATCCTCATTGCTGCCAACTCGGGTGCATTGGGCACCAACAACTCGCTGACCATCGCGAATGGAGCAAGCTTCCTCTACCGGCCTGCCTCCAATGGAGCATTGAATCTGGGCACAGGCGCTTTGAACCTGCAAGGTGGCAGCACCATCGGCACCACCTTGACCGGTTTGCCCTCGCAGAATGCGATCACCAGTTCTGCCACGGCGTCCGCTGCCGGGGCGGTGAAAGTGGCGGTGTACTTCACTCCTGGCGTCATAGTGGCCAACGGCACTCACAATTTGGTGACGACCGGTGGGGGGCTAACCGCCGGCGGAGCGACCTACAGCGCTGCTTACTACAACCTTACCAACTCCACAGTCAGCTTCCAGTCGACCGACACCGCCCTCAGCGTAAATGTTGCCAGCACGACGGCTCTCGCTGCCGCCTATTGGAAGGGTGGGCTGGGCATTGGCAGTAATGTCTGGGCGCTGTCGGACGGCACCACGAGCAACTGGGTGACAAACGCCAACGGCACCGGAGCCACCGCTCTGGTCCCAGGAGCAGGGGCAGCGATCACCTTCTCTGCGACAGGAGCCACAGATCAGGGGGCGATGGTATTGGGAGCCAACATGTCCATTGCCTCGCTGACTGTGAGTGACACCAATGTCATCACGTTGAACGCAGACGGCAACACCCTCACCTTGTCCGCCGCAGGCGGGATCAACGTCACGGCGGGCGCAGGGGCGGTGACCCTGAACGCCGGACTCAATCTGGCGACGGCCCAGACCTGGACCAACAACAGCAGCAATACGCTTTCCATCGGCGGACCGGTGGTCTTCAATGGCACCTTCACGCTGACGGCGAACGGTTCAGGAAACACCGTGATCTCCGGTGCCCTCAGCGGTACTGGCGGTGTCACAAAGACCGGGACGGGATCCTTGACTCTTTCCGGCGCCAATACCAACACGGGCGCGCTGGCCGTGAACGGAGGTCGGGTCAATCTTTCCGGAGGTTACCAAGGGGCGATTTCGGTGGCCACGGGGACAAACAGCCGCGGCATGCTAAACATTCTGACGGGAGCCAGCCTCACCGGAACCAACATGGCTCTGGGCATCGGCAATGGTGAAGGGGCGAATGGTGCCGTTTACCAATCGGGTGGTGATGTGTTGATGAACAACAACATCAACCTGGGCCTGGGGGGCACATCGACCGCATCCTCCTACGGTTTCTTCAGCATGAGTGGCGGCACCCTTTCAGACACCAACGGGACGAACGTGCGTTTCCGAATGGGGGGCGGTGGCAACTACTCCAATGGAGTGTTCTACCAGTCAGGAGGATCCATCAGTATCGCCATTTCCAATGGGTTGGAAGTGGGTGGAAACGGGACCGGAGGCTTCTCCAACTCCACTGGCATCGGTTACCTCACCGGCGGCACGTTCACCGCTGTTTCAAACCGTATCGGGTACAACAACACCACGAACAGCACCGGCGGTATTCGGGGGGAGCAGACTGTAGCGGGAACGGCCGTGGTGACGATCAACGGCGCCACTACACTAGGCCAGGGGGCCGGGGACGTGGGCATCCTGAACCTGAATGGGGGCTTGTATGTCACCCGACAGATCACCAAGGGCCTCGGCACCAGCATTGTGAACTTCAACGGTGGCACACTTAAAGTTGCGACTGGCACTGGCGCCGCAGGTAGTTTCCTGACCGGACTCACCCAGGCAAATGTGTACTCCGGCGGGGTGAGGGTTGATACGAATGGCATCAATACGACCATCGCCCAGGTATTGGCAGCTCCCACCGGGAACGGGGTTTCCACCATTGAAGTGACGAACGGCGGCAGCGGCTACGTGGGTCCTCCGATCATTGTCATCACAGGCGCGGGCAGCGGAGCCACCGCGGTTGCCAACATGGTGGATGACGGCACGGGTAACGGGACCTTCAAGATTGCCAGCATCACCATCACGAGCGCGGGCACGGGCTACTCCAGTGCGCCCACCGTCACCCTTGCCGGAGGTGGCGGCACCGGTGCGGTGGTGGGAATGGTTAACACCTCTGCGAATACATCGGGTGGTATCACCAAGACCGGCAACGGCAATCTGACCCTCACGGGAGCCAACACCTACACCGGCGCAACGGTGGTGGAGACTGGGGTGCTGATCGCGGGCAATGCGAGCGCGTTTGGTGTCAACTCGGCGACAACGGTCAATGCGGGAGCCACCCTGCGACTCGCGGGCAATGGCGTCACCCTGGGTTCGCTCTCCGGGTCAGGCACGGTGGAAGATACCACCGCGACCGCGGCGACACTCACCCTGGGCAGCGATGGAACCTCGACCAACTTCAGCGGGGTGCTTCAGAATGGCTCCGGCGGAGGATTGCTCTCTGTGCTCAAGACCGGTGCAGGCACCCAGGTCTTTTCAGGAGTGAACACCTACACTGGCACCACCACGATCAATCAAGGCGCGCTGCAAATTGGTCACGGGGGCGTGGGTTCGACAGTGGCAGGCAGCGCGCTGACGGTGAACGGTGTCAATGCAGCAGTGGCTGGCACTGGTCTCGCAGCGGGATCGGTGACCGTCACCTCAGGCTTTATTCGTCCGGGCGACAACGGCGGCGCAGCGACTGGCACCCTCAATGTTGGCAGCTTGAACCTGACTGCAGGCGGCAGCGGGGTCTTGCAGATCGAAGGTGCATCGAGCTATGACCGCATCAATGTGGTCAACAGCGGCGGGCTGACCCTGAACGGCAATCTGAATGTCACCAGTTCTCTCACAGGGAATGAATACGACCAGACCTTCGCCATTGGCGCCACCTTCAATCTTCTCGACTGGGCGGGCCTCATGAACGGCACTTTCAATGTCGGCACCAACTTCCGCAACGGCAGCGAGGATACCGGCCTCCAGTTTGACCTCCCCGATCTCAGTGCCCTGTCCCGCTACTGGGACGTCAGCCAGTTCCTCACAGACGGCACCATCACCGTGGTCGTCCCCGAACCTGGCCGCGCAATGCTCCTGCTCGCGGGCCTGAGCGCGGTGTTCTTGGGGCGTCGTCGTCGCTGCTGCAAATAGAAAACGAAGTCCTTCGGAGTCTCCGACGGACTTCACAGGGCCTCTTGCTTATTTTAAGAACCCGCTGTCCACCAGCCACTCACGGAAGCGGAATGGCCAGGCGCCGGCGGCGGTGGTGGTGCCGGGCTTGTAGCCGAAGCCATGGCCGGCGTTGCTGTAGATGTGCAGCTCCGCTTTCACACCGGCGGCCTTGTACTTGAGATAGAGGCTGGCCATGCCCTCGGCGATATCGGGGCGGTCGCCGTAGCCGCAGGCGATGAAGAGTGGGGGCATGCCTTTCTCCACGGTGAAGAGGTTGGAGGTGCCGGGATAGATCAGCGCCTGGAAGTCGGGGCGGCTGCTTGCCTTCTCGATGGAATCGGCCGAGCTGGCGTCACCTGCGTCGGACTTCATGGCGGAGAAAGCAGCGAGTTCACCGCCGGCGGAGAACCCGATGATGCCAATCTTGTCGGGCTTGATGCCCCACTCTTGAGCCTTGCTGCGGACCGTGCGAAGTGCGCGGCGCGTGTCGGCCATGGCGTGGTCCTGGATGGTGTAGGCGCCGTTGGAGTCCTTGTCGCGGGCCAGCCGGTACTTCAGGACAAAGGCGGCGATGCCGTGTTCCTGAAACCACTCTGCCAGAGCATAGCCCTCATGACCAAGGCAGAGCTTGGAATGGCCACCGCCGGGAGCGATGACCACGGCCAGACCGGTGTTGTCCTTGGTCGGCAGATAGGGCGTGATCGTGGGATTGTGGACGTTGGTGACATTGCTGCCGTCCAGCTTCTCCGCCTCACTGCGGCGGGCTTCGGAGCCCGGGGCTCCGTTGGGCCACAAGGGGAGTTCGGCCGGGTGACTGGGCTCAGCGCTGAAGAGAATGCCGGTGGTGAAGGTGACGGCCAGGAGGAAGGCTGGGAGGGTGAGTTTCATGAAGAACAGGTCAATGCGTGGGAGACCGTAACGGTCGCCAACGGCAGGATTGTGCAGTACAAAACAGACGGCAGGCAAACTCGCATCAGGGCGCTCTGATGATTCTTTACAGCCGCGGAGAAAACGCCACTAGTCCGCATGATCCGAGTGCCAGCCGCCGAACTGCGTACGCCCTATCCCATTCCCTTTGAGGAAATGCTGGAGGCCGGGTTTGGCTCAGTGCTCGAGTGTGAGTGTCTTTGCGGATTGGTGCGTCAGGTCGCGGGAGAAGCGGCGCCCCGTCCTTCATTGTTTGAAATTGGCACCCACCGGGGCGCCGGCCTCTGCCATTTTCATGCCATGGCTCCGGAGTTGGAGCTTCAATCCTTGAATGTTCTTCCGGAGCATCTCCCGCACCTTCCCAGACAGATGGCCAGCGAGATTCTTCCTCGTGAGGAGATTGGCCGCTTCGCGATCGAGGCGGGCGTGCCCTTCGTTCAACACTATGGCAATTCGCGCACGTTCGACTGGGAGGCACTGGCAGAGCAAAATCAGTTCGATATCGTCTTTGTCGATGGCAGTCACGAGCAGTTCACCGTGTTTGCCGACACCTTGCATGCGTTGCAGATTCTCAAGCCGGGAGGATTGATCATCTGGCATGACTACAAGGTCATCGATGAACCGGGGAGGCAGGTGTTCGCTGCGGTCAATGATCTCGACGAGCACGAGTTCGGCGGCCAGATCCATCATGTGGAGGGTACCTGGCTGGCTTATGCGCGCAGGCCAGAGGGCGTGCCGCCTCGCGATTCGAGCCCAGCGATGCAGCAGGCTTCCAATACACCCGCGGCGGACCTTTCTCTCCGCCTGCGGGAGATCCCCACTCGCCATGCCACCCAGGCAGAGGCCATTGCGTGGCATCTCGCCCATAGTCGGAGGGCCAGCCTGGCCCGACGCGTCCGAGATTTGCCTGCGGTGCCGAGGGTGCTCTTCTTCTCTGATCACCGCAATCCAGTTTGGCCCGGGGCCTTGGAAACGCACTGTGCCACGGGTGCCTACGAGACCACTCAAGATCCAGGCCAAATCCGGCAGGCCGACGTGGTCGTCTTTCATCTTCCAGAAGTCCCTGCCTGGGCGCGGTTGCCCCGTCAGGATCACCAGATCTGGGTGGGAGTCACCATGGAACCGGATGGTTACTGTCCCAGCCAGGCGGACGCCTCACAGATGTCCACATTGGACCTGCTGCTTTCCTATCATGCCTGGGCAGATCTTCAGTTGACCTATGCCCCGCCCGGCACCCTTGCGGAGGTGCTGCGCCCGCCTCCGCCCAAGGATCCTGAAAAACTGGTCTGTGCCTTTGTCTCCAATTCCCACTCGCTTTCGGGGCGTGAGCGACTCATTGGCTTGCTGGAAAAACACCTGCCGGTGCACCACTTTGGGGAATGGCATCACAACCAGCCAGGACCGTGCCCGAAAGGGAGGGAGGGCAAGCTGGAGGTGTTGCGCCAGTATCAGTTTTGCCTGGCCATTGAAAACTGCCTGCAAGAGGACTACGTCTCGGAGAAATGGTACGACTGTCTGGCAGCAGGGTGTGTGCCCATCTATTTTGGCGCTCCCAACATTGCGGAGTATGCCCCCGGTCCTGGTGCGTATTTGCAGGTTTCGACCGCCGGAGCTATGACTCAACTGGCGGCCAAAGTGAAAGCCACGGCATGCACCACCCCGCATTATGAGAGCTATTTCCGGTGGAAACAGCACGTAGCCACTCCCTTCCAACAGCTGTATGATCGCCCCCTCGACCGCCTCACCTTGATGGAGAAAATCGATTTGATGATCAAGCGTGCCCGGGAGGGCGGCCTCGCTTGAGAGGGGCATTTGGCACCTCTCTTGCTTCTTATTGATCGCTGCGTGCCATAAATTATTCTCTTGACGGGGTTTCTTCGATCCCTTTTCCTAACCGCAACTCATCAACGTCACATCATATGGAATTCGACAGCCCCGCTGACTTCGCCACCGTTGCCACCTCCCCTGTCATGCTCGATTTGAGCCTGGACGAACTGGACGCGATTCTTGAGGTGGACGTGGTGAACACGGTGCCTCCCCTGACCAACGTTTAATCAGGCTGGCGGTGCAGCCATCGCTCGATCTGGACGCAGGCCGTCTTCAGGGCCGAATTTGAATCGAAGTGCGGCGCCAATTCACTGGCGCGGCTTCGATTTTCTTCTGTTAGCACCCGAGTCTCCAGCACCTCAGCCAATGCCGGGGCGGTCAGCTGGTGTGGATTCACGGCAGCGCCGAGCCCCAAGCTAACCACCTGCCGGGCATTGTAGAACTGGTCGTTCCCATACGGCTCGATCAGCAGCGGAGTGCCTGCCGTGATCGCACGGGCCACGGTGCCGATGCCACCATGGGTGATGACCGCCGCCGCCTGGGCAAAGAGTCGGTGCTGAGGACCTTCAGTTAGCAGGGCCGCCTCCCCTCTGGCGCAGGCTGATTGAAAGGCGTCACTCCGCAGAGCCGCCCAACCTGCCTGCGCCACCAGGGGACGTCGCAAGAGTCTCGCGGCTTCCAGATGCAGGTCCAGCACCCGTTCCGGGTGGGCCAGCGGCTGGCTGCTGAAGGCCAGGACCAGAGGAGCAGGCTGGCCCTCCAGAAGGTTCGCAAGAGAGTCCGCCGGATCCCGACCCTCCCAATGCGGAGGTTCGTGGAGCCAAAATCCCGTTTGCACAATCTCCCGTCCGGTTTCCACCGCGGGTACGCCAAAAAGCGGATGCGTGGCCAGGAGCACCCGGGGGGCGACAAAGAGATCGCGCTCGTCTGCCACCGGGACCTCCGCAAGCCCCAGTTGGCGCCGCAGAGCATGAATGCGGTCTCGATAGCGGCGGGTCCACGGCTGGGTGGCATCCCGCTCCTCACGGGCGGCGATGCCTGCCGCCGCCGCCGTGCCGGGAGCCGGGTAGAGCCAGGGGAGCACGCAGACCGTGATCCACGGGATGCCGGCGAGATCACTCACCATGCGACCGATCGACTGAAGTCGCGAGCACACCAGCAGGTCAGCCCCGGCACAGGCGGCCGTCACGTCTTCCAGCATTTCATCGAACCCAAGCTTTTCATGAAGCTCCGGCTGGTTCACGCCGGTGGTGCGATCCCTCACGTCAGGAGGGCCTCCTTTCTCCGGCAGCCAATGGTCGAAGGCCTCCGGTTTGTTTCGCACCGTGGTGGGGTCCTGTTCGCGGCGGGTGGGATGGAGTTGCATGCCGCAGCTCTCCACGTGGAGCCGGAGGTATTCCGGCCCCGCATATCTCACGATATGCCCCCGCTCTACCAGCCTCCGTCCGAGTGCCAGGAAGGGGAAGTGGTCTCCCAGCGTGCCAGTGGAGGTGAGTGTCAGCAGGGCCATGACGGTCAGGGGTGCACGATCTCCACCTTGGGCAGGCCCCAGCACGTCACCCCGAAGTCCTGGGCCATCTGGGCGAGGCCTTCAGTTTCCACGAACCCACGATATGGCATGGCTGGGAAGCGCAGCCCGTGGCGATGCAGGTCCGCCTCGACCAGCAGCATGGTGCCTCCCACCCCGTCCAGTTCCACCTCCTCCTGATCCCGAAACGCATCCAGATACTTCCGGCTCAGTCCCGCGGGTGGTTGGTAGAGCCCGTCCAGGAGATGCTCGGGGCCGTCGCGCAGCGCCTTGTCTTTGAACACAAAGCTGTTGAGGTCAAACGAGGGGCCGCCATACACGCCCTTCACGCAGTTCGGGCACACAATCTGGTGACCTGAATCCAATAGCCTGAGCAGCACATCAGCCGGCCATTTCAGCAAGTCCACATCGATCCACAGGACCCACGCCTCGTCATCCAGCGCGCTTTCCACCAGCGTATTCCGGCTTTGGGCGAGCACGGTGCGCCTCTGCCTTTGCAGGGAGGGTTGCGAGCGTTCTCCCTTCAGTTGAAAGCCGTAGTCACGCTGGAGCAAGCGAGTGCCTGCCAGCCGGTGGCCATGCGCTGCCAGATGCTCACGTGCGACCGCCGCCGTGGCGTCACGGCTGTCGCTTTCCAGCAGTGCCAGGGAGATCTTGTCCAGGGGGTAGTCCGTGCGCAGCAGGTTGGCGAAGAAAGGACCGAGAAACGGCACGGCGTCCTTGACCGGCGTGGCAATCAGGATCTTGGGCAGTTCTCGGGTGATGGAGACTGTGGAACGAATTGGTGGCACGGACGCAATGGTCGCCGCAGGAACAGGCCGCGGTGACAGGGCAAGGGATGGGGTCGCTGACAGTCCCGGCAAGCCCAACGCCAGCAGGTACTCATGCACCGGGAGCGCGGGCTGCATGATGCGCAATCTCGTCTCACAAGCCGACTCCTCCCAGTGCTGGCTGGCCGCCATCCAGAGTGAGTCCCAGTGAGCCTCTGAGAAGGTGTTCTGGCCGTGGCAGATGTAAGTGTAGAGCGTGGGGGCATCCAGCATGCAGATGCGTCCCTTCGCGGCCAGCTCCTGGACAGGCGGGGTGTCCTCGCCGGCGCGGAGCTCGGGATACGCCGTGATGGTGCCGCGCCGCCACATTAGGGCGCATTCCCAGATGCGGTTCGATGAAATGGCAAACCGGCTGCGGGCCGGCCACCACATCTGCAGGCGGTTCAGGCCGCAGGCATCCGCTCCGCTGGCAAAGATCGCCATGACCTGACGTTCCAGCCTCGCTGGACTGGAGAGGTCATCGTCATCCCATTGGCAGAGCAGGCTTCCGCGTGCCTCGGCCAGTGCCAGATTCCGCAGAGCGCCCAGAGGCTTGCCTTCGGGCGGCATCTGGATCCACCGGATGCGACCCCCGTCATCATCCTGGACAAAAGGGGGTAGGTCATTGCCTGAGTCATCGATCACCACCAGTTCACGGTTGGCGTAGGTCTGCCGTCGAAAGGCAGCAACCGCCTGTCCGGCCAGCTCCCGTCGCCGTCCCGTGACCATGAGGCAGGAGACCAGCGGACGGTATCCGGCAGCCTCTGCCAAAGAGGCTGTCTTGGGTTCATTGAGCACTCCGGACACCAGAGGCGAGGCCGAGCGCAGCAGGAACAGGCGCGTCTGCTCATGTCCCTTTCGCCACCAGGTGCCGTCCCAGTAGTGCAGGGCATAGGTGCCAGGGCCATACCAGTGAGGAGAGCCGGGTTCCCGGGCCTTCAGCCACTCTCCATCTTGATTGGTCGCGGGCTGCACAGACTCGCTGGGAAGCAGCTTGGGCCGCCATTCAGGTTGCTCGCAACCGTGTGTGACGTGGGTCAGCAGGAAGGGGCCAGTGGCATCCAGCGGGCCCGTGTTCTTGCGGCGTTGTGTCATCTCCGCCACCACCAGCTTCCAGAAGGGATGACCGGGTTCAGAGGCCATCCAGGCGTTTCCCACAATGCGGCGCATGCCCGCCGAAGCGGAAACTTTGGCCGACAGATGCAGCTCTGGTTCCAACGGCAGCAGCAGCCGTTCACCTGACAGGAGTGGTTCGAGCGGTCTTAGGCACTCCGTGTCCAGATCGGCATAGACCCCGCCAAAGTGGTCCAGCAGGAGATACCTTGCCGCATCGGCTCGCATGATGCCGGATCCATACCCGTCGTACACCGGCAAAAAGTCCGGATAGCAGGTGGCGACAAACTCCCGTAGGGAGGCATCTGTCCAGAGCCGGTGCTCCCACTCCGGGAGATGGTTAGCCCAGGTGCTGCGCAGGGCCGCCCACCTCTCTGGCAGCGCCTCGTCACGCCACATCTGGTGGAGAATTTTTGGGATGGGCATGCAGGAGCGCAGGATGAAGTCCTGCTGCACGTCCTAGCGGCGGGCGATGGGGGATTCAAGGAGAAAATCGCCCCGCCTCTTTTGCCAGCGTCAACCCAAGGCCGGGAAATTGGAGCAGGGCACGATCACCCCAGTCCATCCCGGTCGATGCTATTTTCCTCGTACCGCGAGCGCCGCCCTGGCCGAATCCGCCATGGTGACCAGCGCTGCCCCCAGCATGATGGCGTCTTTCACCACGAGGCGCCCACGCCCGCTGAGGTAGGGGAAGCCGTGCTCCGTATCACCCAGTGCAGGCACCCAGGACTCGGGCGTGGTGATGAGGAACGACAGCGTGACCAGAGACATCACCGCGACGAGAAAGCTCCCCACTGCGGCCAGTCCGGGTGACCAGGGATGAAGGCAGAGCAGCAGCCCGTAGATGACGATCACGGCACCCAGGCCGTAGGAGAACTCATAGGTGCGGTTCTCCTCATGCCAGGCCCGGTTCTGCGGCACGAACTGGCCTTCGGCATTCATATGGGTCTTGTATTCCGGTGCCGGGTGTTTGTAGAGGAAGCTCATGAGTGGGCTGTTGGCCACGAAGGGCACAATGCCATCTGCCTCATACTTGAAGATCTTGAGCCCGCCGATCCACAGGAGCACCACCACGAGGCCCAGGCGGGTAAGAGTCATTCCCAGCCGTTCTGAGCCTGCTGCCAGCGTGAGAAAGCGCGAATAGAGATTCATGGGCCACGGTATCGCCTGCGTGTGCCGCAAACCATGGATGCCAGGAGCCACTACATGGACAGATTGCGCCCGCCGCGAATCGCCGTCTCGAATTCACGGTACTTCACCGGGGAAAGCCCGATGGCCTGCTTGAACAGGCGGCTGAAGTAGAACTCATCTTCCAGCCCGACTTCCGCAGCGATCTCCTTCACCGGACGAAGGGTATGCAGCAGCTGCCACTGGGCGTGTTTGACGAAGCGCTCTTTCACGATCTGCGTGGGTGTGCGTCCCAGTGCGCGTTTCACGGCGCGACCCAGAGCCTTGGGGGTGAGATGAAGCATCGTCGCGTAGTCGGCAGGTGCATGCAGCTTTTGATAGTGCTGCTCCACGAGTTCGATGAAGCGGCTCACCACCTCCGGGGATCGACCCAGCGGCGTGCCTTCCCCCCCGGCCCCGAGTTCAAGTTTGCGTCGGGTGGCTTTGATGAGCAGCACCTTCAGATAGGAGACCAGGAGTTCCGTATGGGCCAGACCACCCTGGTCCAGTTCGCGGCGCATCTGAGTCAGGAGGTCCGTGATGTTCTCGACCAGTTCGCCGTCCACAGGAACGTGGGGCGCACCATACACTTCATTAAAGAGCACCCCATTGCAGCCGATCTCATCATGATGGGTCTCGATGCAGAGGAAGTTCGCGTGGAACTGCAAGACGGTGCCCTCCACCCGTGCAGCGCGGAAGCTCTCCACATGAAAAATCTGGTAAGGCTGGAAGAAGATCAACGCGGCTCCGGACAGAGCGTGGGTGGTCTCTCCCGCGTGGTAAGTGCCTCCTTGGGGCAGCCATAGCACCGTGAAATAATTGGCACGCTGGGCACCCTCCGGCCACCGCAGGTCCTCCAGCCTTTCCACACGGAAGGCGGGCTCTCCCCGGCGGGGATCGTAAAGGTGCAGCGGGATGCTCATGAGGGTGACAGGGATGAATACGGAACCAGCCACGGGTGGCCAGAACAAAAAAGTGCCGCAGGCCTGCGCCTGCGGCACTTTTCCCGAAGCCTGTCGAGGGATCAACCCAGGTCAAACAAGATGCCCTCGGCATCCTGGTCAGCCTTGATGGTGAGAGTGCCAGCCGTCTCGCTGCTGGCCCCGTCGCCAGCGACCAGTGAGTTGCCGTTCACACTCAGACTGCCCTTGGCAAGCTGCAGCCACACCCCGCGTCCGGCGGCGAGATCGTGCGTAATTTCCTCGCCTGCCTTGATCTTCAGCCGGTAGATGCTCGCATCCTGGTGGATGACCGCAGAGTCTTCCCGCCCGTCTTCTGAGATGACCAGCACTTTGGACTGTGTGTCATGCTCTGGCTTCGGGTGCCACTCCGTGTAGCTCGGGGTGAGCCCGCGGCGCTCGGGGAAGATCCACATTTGCAGCATGTGAGTCGGCTCGGTCTGGGAGGGGTTGTACTCGCTGTGGCGCACGCCCTGGCCAGCGCTCATGAGCTGGATCTGGCCTGGCTTGAGCGCACGGCCGTTACCCATGCTGTCGGCGTGTTGCAGGGTTCCCTCCAGCACGTAGCTGAAGATTTCCATGTCGCGGTGGGGGTGGGTGGGGAAGCCGCCTCCAGGGGCGATGCGGTCTTCATTGATGACGCGCAGGCTGCGGAAGTGGACATGCTTTGGATCTTCGTACTCGGCGAAGCTGAAGCTGAACTTGGAGTCCAACCAGCCGTGGTTGGCGTGGCCGCGGTCATTGGATTTGCGTACAGTGATCATAGGATTTGGGAAGCTGGATGTTTCGATAGGGGAGTCAGTCCGGAAGTGGCGCTGACGGAGCGAGCATGACCCTGGCGGCGGTTTGGAACTAATACTTGTTCCGAACTCGGAGCATACCCTGTGGGTTGGCTCGAAAGAGGCGGCAAAAGGCTGCGCAGATACTCCATGGCCCGCCCAGCTTTCTCCATTCAAGAAACCGCTCTGAGCCCGTAATATCGGGCAGTTCAGACCCTCACCCCTTCTTCCAGGCATGTTCAAGTTCTCTGCAAAAGGCTCCATCTCCACCTGCGACGGCGTATCGCGGCGCGACTTCCTGCAAGCGGGCGCACTGGGGGCGATTGGGCTGTCGTTGCCCCAGTTCAACGCTCTCCGGGCCTCCGGTGTGGTGGACAAAAAGAAAGATGATCGGGCCTGCATCATGATCTTCAATCTTGGCGCGCCCAGCCAGATCGATACCTGGGATCCCAAGCCGGACGCTCCTCGGGAAGTGCGCGGCCCTTTTAAGACCATCCGCACCAACTGCCCTGACATCCAGCTCACGGAGATCTTCCCGCACATGGCGAAGATTGCGGACAAGTTCTCCCTCGTGCGCAGTGTGTATCACAATGCGGCAGCGGTGCATGATACCGGGCACCAGATGATGCAGACGGGTCGCCTCTTCAGCGGCGGCATCAATACCCCGCATGTGGGCTGTGCCCTGGAGTTCCTCAAAGGTCGCAATTCTGAGCTGCCCGCGCACGTCATTCTGCCGGAGCCGATGGGCCCCACTGGTGGCAACATGCCTCACGGGCAGGACGCAGGCTTCCTCGGCAAGACCTATGATCCGTTCGTGCTGAATGCGGACCCTTCCGCCAAAGATTTCAAGGTGCCGGATCTGCTGCCTCCGCAGGAGATCAGCGAGGTGCGACTCGCCCGTCGCCGCGCCCTGCGGGACATGGTGGACCAGTCAGTGAAGAACTTCGAGGCCAGCGAGTCCGCCAAGCTCATGGACACGAACTTCCACGATGCCTACCGGCTCATGACCAGCAGCGCGGCCCGGGAGGCGTTTGACCTCACGCAGGAGAAGCCGGCGGTGCGCGAGCGTTATGGGATGAACCGCTTTGGCCAGTGCTGCCTGCTGGCCCGCCGTCTGGTGGAGCGTGGAGTTCGGTTTGTCACGGTGAACAGCTTCATCACGGTGTTCAACGAGATCACCTGGGACATTCACGGCAGCAAGCCCTTCACCAGCATCGAAGGCATGCGCGATCTCGTGGCTCCCATGTACGACCAGGGCTACAGCGCCCTCATTGAGGACCTGCACCAGCGTGGGATGCTGGACAACACGCTCGTCTGCAATCTGGCGGAGTTTGGCCGTACGCCCAAGGTCAATCCCGCCGGAGGCCGGGATCACTGGCCGGGGGTGTGGACCGTGGGTTTCGCCGGCGGCGGCGTCAAAGGTGGCCGCGTGATCGGTCGCAGCGATGAGATCGGTGCCTACCCCGCGGAACACGCGGCGGCTCCCGCCAATGTCGTGGCCACGATCTACGAGTCGCTGGGCATTGACCTGGAGACCGAGCTGCCCGGGCCGCAGAACCGGCCCTTCCCGGTGGTGGACCGCGGTTTCGACCCGATCCGCCAGCTCTTCTAGTTTTTGTCTCTGCTTTTCACTCCCCTCCGCTGCATGCCGGGCCGCTTTTCACTTGTTGTTTCATCTGTCCTCCTGCTGGTCACCGCCTCCGGCGCTCATGCCCAGGAGGCGGCTCCCTCCTTCCGCAACCAGATCCAGCCCATCCTGGCGCGCTACGGCTGCTCCAGCGGGGCCTGTCATGGGTCTGCGGCCGGACAGGGGGGCTTTCGTCTTTCCCTGCGAGGGTATGATGATGCGGGGGACTACCTGAGCATCACCCGTTCTGCGCAGGGTCGCAGGGTCACGGTCGAAGATCCCGCTCAGAGCCTTCTCCTGCTCAAGGCGACCAAGCGCGTGCCGCACAAGGGCGGGGAGAAGATCAAGGAAAGCTGGCCGGAGTATCAAGTGCTCGCGGACTGGATCGCTCATGGTGCCCCCGGACCCCAGGAGCAGGATGCCCGCATCCAGAAGATCACGGTGAGCCCCTTGCACGCCTCCGTGAAGAACGGACAACGGCAACCGCTCAAGGTGACAGCCCGCTTCAACGACGGCAGGGAGGAGGATGTCACCAGGTGGGCCAAGTACACCGCGGGCAATACCTCTGTGGCGACGGTGGATGACGACGGGGTGGTGAAGGTCGTGGGCAACGGCGAAGGGACGGTGACGGCCTGGTACCTCAGCCAGCTCGCCATCGCCACCATCACGGCACCGTACGAGCACCCGCCCCTTGCCGTGGCGTTTGATGAATTCAAGCCACGTAATTTCATCGACCACGAGGTGCTGGCCAAGCTCAAGGAGCTCAACCTTCCTCCCTCCGGGCAGTGCACTGACGCAGAGTTCATCCGCCGGGCCTTCCTCGATACGCTGGGCATTCTTCCGACGCCGGATGAGACCCGGACCTTTGTCTCGGACGCCCGACCTGCGAAGCGGGATCGCCTCATCCAGTCGCTGCTGGAGCGGCCGGAGTTCGTGGACTACTGGAGCTACAAGTGGAGCGACCTGCTGCTGGTCAACAGTGACAAGCTCCCGGTCCAGCCCATGTGGAGCTACTACCAGTGGATCCGTCGCAATGTGGAGCAGAACACTCCATGGGATGTGATGGTGAGGGACCTGCTGACCTCCACGGGCAGCACTCTGGAGAACGGTGCCGGGAATTTCTTCACCCTGCACGATGAGCCCACCCGCCTGGCGGAGACGGTCTCCACCGCCTTCATGGGCATGTCCATTGCCTGTGCGAAGTGCCACAACCACCCCATGGAGAAGTGGACGCACGACCAGTACTACGCCTTTGCCAACCTCTTCTCCCGGGTTCGATCCAAGAACGGAGCGGTGGCGGATGAGCGGGTGGTGTTTGCCAGCACCGATGGAGATCTGGTGCAGCCCCTTTCCGGCAAGGCGCTTGCTCCCACCCCGCTGGATGCCAAGCCTGTGGCCCTGGCTGCCACCCTGGATCGGCGCAAGCCCCTGGCCGACTGGCTGACGGCTCCGGAGAATCCGTACTTCTCCCGCGCCATCACCAATCGCGTCTGGAAGAACTTCTTTGGCGTTGCGCTGGTGGAGGCCGTGGATGATCTGCGGATGACGAACCCCGCCAGCAATGAGACGCTCCTCTCCGCGGCGGCATCGCACCTGGTGAAGCAGAAGTTTGATCTCAAGGCGCTCATCCGCACCATCCTGGAAAGCGAGACCTACCAGCGCAGCAGCGTGGCCTTGCCGGAGAACCAGGGGGACACCCGCTACTACTCCCGCTACTATCCACGCCGGCTCATGGCGGAGGTCATGCTGGATGCGGTTTCCCAGGTCACGGCGGTGCCCACGTCCTTCAACATGGACAAACGCAACGCCAACAAGGGCATCGGCAGCGCCTACCCCATGGGCTACCGGGCGCTCCAGCTGCCGGACTCCCACACTTCAAGTTATTTCCTGGATAGCTTTGGCAGGCCGGACCGGGTGCAGACCTGCGATTGCGAGCGGACCAACGAGCCCAGCATGGCCCAGGCCCTGCACATTGCCAATGGCGACACCCTGAACCTTAAGCTGGCCAAGCCGGACAATCGTATTGGAACGTTGCTTGCCTCCGGCCGTCCCGATATCGAACTGGTGGAGGATGCCTACCTCGGGTGCGTCAGCCGTCCGCCGACGGACAAAGAACGTCAGGGGGTGCTGAAGGTTCTGTCCGAGGCTGCTACGCCCGCGGAGAAGCGCATGGTCCTGGAGGACGTCTTCTGGGGGCTCATGAGCTCACGTGAATTTCTTTTCAATCATTGATCCCGTCCTGCCGCATGCCTTTCTTCCGACATCTTTCTGCGATCCCAGTGATGGCTCTGGCAGGCCTTCATGCCGCCCCGGCTCCGGTGGACTATGAGGCCAGGATTGGGCCTCTGTTTCAGGAGCATTGTGTGGACTGTCACGCGGCGGATGATGCAGACGGGGAGTTTGCCCTCGATACCTTTGACGCATTGATCAAAGGCGGCAAGGCGGGCAAGGCGGTGGTCCCAGGGGATGCGCAGAATTCGCTGCTTGTGAAGTTCCTGGAAGGCCGCAGCGGTCGCGAGGGCAAGAACCAGTTCATGCCTCCCGGCAAGAAGGAGCATTTGAAGCCGGAGGAGATCGCAGTCATCCGGCAGTGGATCGATGCCGGAGCCCATCCTCCCGCTGCGCCTGGCAAACCTGCGGATGCCCTGGCTTCGCTGCCCAAAATCTCCCCGCGTACTGCCATCAAGAAGTCCGTACTTTCGTTGAGTGCGTCGGCCCCGGCCAAGCTGGTGGTGGCTGGCGGATACGGGAACGTGCGCCTCATCGACCCGAATAACTTGCAGACGGTCCGGGAGATGAAGGAGGTGGCGGGCAAGGTGAATGCCGTGGCCTTCTCCGCTGATGGTGCTTTTGTTTTTGCGGCGGCGGGCACTCCCGGCGTCAGCGGTGTCGCCTACCAGTGGAAGACGGCAGATGGTTCATTGGTTCGAAAGTTGGAGGGCCATTCGGATGCGCTGTATGGCATGGCCATCTCTCCGGATGGCAAGCTGCTGGCGACGGGAAGCTACGACCAGAAGATCAAGCTCTGGGACCTGAGCACCGGGGCGGAGGTGCGCGCCCTCACCGGGCACAATGGTGGAGTGTTCGGTCTGGCCTTCCGTCCCGATGGCAAGGTCCTCGCCAGCGCGAGTGCGGATCGTACGGTCAAGCTCTGGGAGGTGGCTACGGGACGCCGGTTGGATACTTTCTCCCAACCCTTGAAGGAACAGACTGCCGTGGCCTTCTCCCCCGATGGCCGTTTGCTGGCTGCTGGAGGTGCTGACAACCGGCTGCGCGTGTGGAAGGTGAGCGCGGAGGCGGTTGAAGGAACCAACCAGCTCCTGGCCACCCGGTATGCGCATGAAGGCGCGATCTTGAGCATCGGATTCGAGCCTGGCGGCAAGCAGATCTTCACCAGTGCTGCGGACCGTACGGCGAAGATCTGGAACAGCGCCACCTACACCGAGGAACATCTCATGGATCAGCAGTCCGACTGGGTGCCGGCCATGGCGGCACTGGGAGGCGACAAGCTGTTGGTGGGCAGACTCGACGGTTCGCTCGCCGTTTATCTGATCTCCACCGGGTTGCCTGCAACTCCCGCCCCGGCCACTCCCAAACCGATGGCCAAGAGCAAGCCAGCTCCTGCTGCCAAGCCGGAACTGGTGCGTCTCGAACCGCGTGGGGTGCAGAGTGGCACGCGAACGACATTGAAGGTCACGGGCAAGAACCTGCAGGGCCTGAGCGTGGTGAAGCTCGGGCATGCGAATTTGAAGGCGTCCGTTGTGTCCGTGAACCAGACGGGAACCGCTGCCGAGATCGAGGTCGATGCAGGTGCCAAGGTTCCGCGAACCCAGGTGGACGTTTCCCTGGTGACCGCGGGAGGGGAGACCGCAAAGCAACGTCTGCTGGTGGACTATCTGCCCCAGCTCGTGGGGGTTCCGTCTGACAAAGGCACCCGTCTGCCCGCGCTGCCGCTCAATGTCTGGGGAACGCTTCGCCAGACCGGTCAGGTGGATGCCTGGATCTTCGGGGCGAGGAAAGGCGAGACGGTGATCTTTGATCTGGCGGCTGCGCGCATCGAGTCCATGGCCGTCTCCCCTCGTCTGGAGGTGATGGATGCCGACGGCCGCCTGCTGGCAGCCAACAACGGGCTGGACAGTGGTAGTGATCCCTTTGTTGCCTTCACCGCCCCAGCAGATGGGGAGTACAAGGTCCTGGTTCGGGAAATTACCCTGGCCGGGTCTGAGGACCATGTGTACCGCCTCACGGCGGGTGTGCTGCCGTATGTCACAGGCTGGTGGCCGCTGGCGGTGCCCCCCAACCAGGAAAGCCGTATCGAGCTCGTGGGCTACAATCTGAAGGACTCGAAGGTGATGGTGACCAGCCCAGCGGAGGGGGAGGTGAGCCTGCCACTGGATTCTGACCAGTATCGGAGCCGGGTGAACATGCGGGTCCAAGTGAGCTCTTTGCCCCAACTGACGGAACAAGAGCCGAATGACGAAGTCGCAAATGCCCGGAAACTGACCGTCCCCAGCCTGGTGAACGCCCGGCTGCAATCGACCAGACCGGGACAGCCGGATGCGGACCTGTTCCCGTTTGAGGCTGTCAAAGGGCAGCAGTTGGTCTTTGAGACACGCGCTGCTGTGCTGGGCTCACCGGCCGATACGAAGCTCGAGATCCTGGACGCCAAAGGGGAGCTGGTGCCGATGATCAAGATGCAGGCGACGAAGGACTCCGGGATCACGTTGCGCAGCGAAGATGCCAACGATTCCGCCATCCGCTTGGGCAGGTTCGCGGAAATGGAACTGAACGACTACATGTACTTCAATGGCGAGGTGCTCAGGATCTACCGCCTCGCCCGTGGGCCGGATGCGGACATGGTTTACTACGCTGGAGCTGGCAAGCGGAGGGCGTTCTTCAACACCAGCCCGGCGGGCCATGGACTGGATGACCTGTGCTATGCGGTGGAACCCCGGGCGCTGGACGCCCGCATCGTCCCCAACGGGCTGCCCGTCTTCACGCTGTACTACATGAATGACGACGACGGGGAGCGCAAGCTGGGCAGGGACTCCCGCCTCAACTTCGTGGCCCCGGCAGATGGCACCTATCAGGTGCGCGTGAGTGACACCCGTGGCTGGAGCAGTGAGCGTCAGGCTTACCAGCTCATTGTACGGGAACCTAAGCCCGACTTCACACCGCGGCTTCGCATGCCTGCCACTGTTTCCGTCCCCGCGGGTTCGGGCGTGCAGTTTGCCGTCACGGTGGATCGGGATGACGGCTTCGAGGGACCGGTTCAAGTGGAGCTGTCCGGGGTGCCGGAAGGGTTCTATGTGTCCACACCCATCGTCGTGGAGGGTGGGCATCTGGACGCCGCGGGCGCGTTGTACGCCCGGCCGGAGGTCAAAGTGGGCAATCACGACTTCAGCGGCGTGAAGGTGACCGCCAAGGGCATCATCAATGGCCGTGAAGCCGTCAAGGAGGTCAATGGCCTGCCGAAGATCGCTGTGGCGGCAGCCGGGAAGCGCTCCCTGTTCGTCGAGCCTGATATGGTGGGTAAACCTGCTGGAGACGGCCGGACCGCGCCTCCGGGGCCCTATGAAATCACCATCGAGCCCGGCAAGCTGGTCTCCGCCTGGCTGCGGGTGGACCGTCGCGGCGATGACGCTCTCATCGGTGTGGACATCGAGAACCTCCCTCACGGGGTCATTGTGGACAACATTGGCCTCAATGGGGTGCAGATCCGTGCCGGTGAAAACGAGCGCGAAGTCTTTCTCTCCTGTGCCCCCTGGGTGGCGGAGCAGGACCGTCTCTGTCACATGGTGGTGGGCAGCGCGCGCAATGATGCCGTGAAGGCGGACGCGGCGGCGACCAGCTTCCCCGTGTTGCTGAAAGTGCGGAAGAGTCCTTCCACCATCACCGGACGATAGACTTGGGGAGCGCTCTGTGCTCTCAGGAGACTGTCGCCAGAGCACTGGGACGGGTGGATTGCAGCAGGTGACTCACTTGCTGCAGCGCCCCCAGGGTCCAGAAGACGGGGTAGAGCTGTTCGTGGTACCACAAACGGGCGAAGTACAGCCCAATTGGGGCAGACGGAAACCGGGTCCCTGCCGAGGAATGATCGACGAGCCATCGGGCACCTTTCACTGCGGCATCAGCGGAGGGAGAGGTGGCCTGGTCACGGTGGAGCGAGGCATACCCCGCGAGCGCTGCCACGGCGACCGCGGTCTCTTCCAGGCTGGCAGGTCCGACATCGCTGCCGCTCCAGCCGCCCTCAGCCTTTTGCCAGGCCCGCAAGTTGCTGTCTCCCGTGGCGAGGATCCGGGAGACGATGGGTCCGCCCAGCCCCGAGCCCAGGAGGTGATTCATGATCTGGGCCGTGCCGTACACGTGGTTCTCTTCTTCTGCGGCATGTTCATTGCCAAACCAAAGGGGCACGTGATTGAACCCTGGCTGAGATCCTGAAACCTTGGGCGTGCGGGCGATGAACTGAAGCGCCCGGAGGATACGGTTCGAGAGCTCACCGCGCAGATCGTGATCCAGATGGTCCTGCCACAAGCCCCAGGCATGCAGGGTGTGGGCCGTGATCTCCGGAGTGCTGCGGTCAAAGGGCAGGGTGCCCCAACCACGGCAGAAGGTGGGGATGCCGCCGTCACGATTTTGCAAATCCATGAGCCACCGCACGCCTCTGGCCACCGCAGGAGCGAGGGTCCTGCGTTCGGCTTCATCTTCGCACAGATGCCAGAGGGCCACGAGAGCCCCGCTGGTATCGTCCGCATCGGGCACGCCGCCGGGCAGGTCGGTCCAGGCCCAGCCGCCGGGGGCGGCATTGGTGAAGGGGTGTATTTCCTGATACTGCTGCCCCAGCAGCCAGGATTTCAAGGCAGGGATGTCCAGCGCTTCGCGACCTTCCGGGGTGGCGGTGAGCGCCTTGGTGGAAAGGGTGGTGCCCCAGGTAGCGAGGTTGGTGTCGATCGGCCAGCTTCCATCGGTCCGTTGAGAATCCTCCAGGAACCGGATCGCTTCAAGGACGCAGGGGTGGAACTTCTCTCCCGCGCTGGCGAGCGCCATGGTGACAAAACTCGTCAGCGGCGTGGCCTCCAGATAGCCGCCCGTGCTGGGCTGCAGAAGCTTCAACATGGGGCTGATGCGCGGCCAGAGGGCCTTGCGGAGCGCATGCAGCGGATTGAGCAGGGACGGCGGTGCGTGGTAAAACCGCGCATAGCCAATGGCGATCAGCGCAGGCAGCGCATAGCTCACCACCGGAAGGCCAATGGCCCCGAACCATTCACGCGGCATGGCTGCCAGCTCAAACGGCAGGGCCAGCACCCGGGACCACGCTTCTTTCTGCGGTCCCAGCCGGCCGCCGATGGCGCACAGCATGAGGATGGGCACGGAGAAGGTCTTGTCCTTGCCATAGCGCGCTACCACCGCACGGCAGATCACCTCCGGCTCCAGGGAGCCCGTTCTTTCCTCGATCCAGGCTTCGCAGTGCTGGATGGGCTCGGTGCGGTCTGGTTCGCACAGGCTGAGGGCCGACCAGCACAGGAGTGTGGTGGAGAGATTGCTCTTGCTCAGCGTGGTGTCGCCCCAGCCGCCGTCCTTGTTTTGATGCAGCACCAGCCACCGCACTCCCTGCGCGATGCGGGCCGAATGCAGCGGGGCATCTACCAGATGCAGCGCCACGATGGCCGTGGCGGTGGAAAGGGCACTGTTGGAAAGATGCCCCTCCCAGTGCCCCCGGGCGTTCCGCAGAGACAGCAGATGCGCCCGGGTGTTCTGAATGGCTTCGGCAAGTGGGGAATCAAATGTCGCCATAGTGCTCTTTCCAGCTCTCATCGAAGCTCAATTCCTAATTCATCATTCCCAGTTCAGAATTTTACTGCAGTCCTTCCGCCATCTTCTGGAGCTGACCCAGCTTGGCGGCCCAGTCGGTCTCACGCTGGCGGTGATCGTCCAGCACCTTGGCAGGCACTTTTGACGTGAAGTTTTCATCCGCCAGCTTGGCGCGCACCTTTTCCAGTTCCACTTCCACCTTGGCGATCTCCTTCTTCACGCGCTCACGCTCCGCGGCCACGTCGATGAGACCTTCCAGCGGGAGGAAGAGCTCGCCAAACGGCGTGAGCACCACCGGTGTGCCCTTCGGCGCGGCATAGGCGGGATCGAGGTCCAACGTCTCCGCATTGAGGAGGATCTTCACCACCTCCACTTCGTGAGCAGCCAGTTCGGAAGCGGGCTTGAGCACGAAGCGCACGCGCTTGTTGCTTGCGATGTTGGCACCGCTCTTGAGGCCGCGACCGAGGTTCACCACCTCTTGCTTGGCGGCAGCGAATTTCTCCTCCTCCGCCGTGATGCCAAAGTAGGTGCGCTCGGCTTCGTCGAATGACTTGGGCCACGGGGCGAACATGATGGTGTCGCCTCCCTGGTCGGCTGGCATTTCCTTGTTGAAGCCCATGCCCTGCCACAGCTCCTCCGTGATGAACGGAAGGAAGGGGTGGAACAGGCGCAGCGTGTGGCCGAGCACGAAGTCCATCACCGCCAGGGTGTTGGCCTTGCGGGCTTCATCACTGCCGTTCAGCACGGCCTTGGTAGCCTCCACGTACCAGTCACAGTACTCGCTCCAGAAGAAGCGGTAGAGCGTGGCGGCGGCATCGCTGAAGCGATACTCTTCCAGGGCTGTTGATACTTCCTGAATGGCATCGCTGAGGCGGGCGAGGATCCACTTGTCGTCGCTGCTCAGCAGCTCTGGCTTGATCTCACCCTCTGAGGCTCCGCCTTGCATCTGACGGAAGCGGGCGGCGTTCCACAGCTTCGTGCAGAAGTTGCGGCCCAGTTCCACGTTCTTCTCATCGAAGAGCACGTCAGCACCGAGAGGGGCGCTGCGCATGATGCCGAAGCGGAGGGCGTCGGCGCCAAACTTCGAGATCAGCTCCAGCGGATCCGGCGAGTTGCCCAGGGACTTGGACATCTTGCGACCCTGCTTGTCGCGGATGATGCCGGTAAAGTACACGTTCTTGAACGGCATCTCACCCATCCACTCGTAGCCAGCCATGATCATGCGGGCCACCCAGAAGAAAATGATGTCCGGCCCCGTCACGAGGTCCGTGGTGGGATAGAAGGCCTTGAGGTCGTTGGTTTCCTTGGGCCAGCCCATGGTGGCAAAGGGCCACAACCAGGAGCTAAACCACGTGTCGAGCACATCGGCATCCTGCGTCCAGCCATCGCCTTCCGGCGCGGTCTCGCCGCAGTACACCTCTCCATCGCGATACCACACGGGCACACGATGGCCCCACCAGATCTGGCGGCTGATGCACCAGTCCTGAATGCCGCCCATCCAGTGGTCATACACCTTGGCCCAGCGGTCGGGGAAGAAGCGCATGCGCCCCTCTGCCACCACGGCCTGGGAGGCGGGCACGCTGGGGTACTTCAAGAACCACTGCTCACTCAGGCGGGGCTCGATCGGCACACCGGCGCGCTCGGAGTAGCCCACGTTATTCTGGTAGGGTTCCTCTTTCACGAGGTCGCCCATTTCACGGAGCAGTTCCACGGCCTTCTTGCGCGCCTCGAACCGGTCCAGACCTTGCAGGTCCTTGCCAGCGAGCTCGTTCATCGAGGCGTTCGGGTTCATGATGTCGATCTGCGGCAGGTTGTGCCGCTGACCGATCTCAAAGTCCGCCTTGTCGTGTGCCGGCGTCACCTTCAGCACGCCCGTGCCGAACTGTGGGTCGATGTGGTCGTCCGCCACAATCGGGATGCCAGCCTGATTTTCCAGGGGCAGGGGACGGCGCACATGCTTGCCGATGAGATGGGCATAACGCTCATCCTTCGGGCTCACAGCGATTGCGGTATCGCCCGGAATGGTTTCCGGGCGCGTGGTCGCGATGGTCAGCCAGGTGCCCGGCTCTTCCACCACTTCCACCTTGAAGTAGTACAGGTGACCGTTCTGCTGGCGCATCTCCACCTCCTCATCGCTGAGGGCGGTGAGGGCGGAGGGGCACCAGTTCACCATGCGCTTGCCACGGTAGATCAGGCCCTTTTGGTACAGGTCCACGAACACCTTGGTCACGCACTTGGAGTACTCTTCGTCCATCGTGAAGCGCGTGCGCGACCAGTCGCAGGAGGCGCCGAGGGCGCGCAACTGCTTGAGAATGATGCCGCCGAACTTCTCCTTCCACTCCCAGATCTTCTCCACCATCTTCTCGCGGCCGAGGTCGTCGCGGTGCTTGATGGAGCCGTCCTTCTTGAGGGTCTTTTCCACCACGTTCTGGGTGGCGATGCCGGCGTGGTCCGTGCCCGGCAGCCAGAGCACCTCTTTGCCCAGCATGCGGGCGCGGCGGGCCAGGATGTCCTGGATGGTGTTGTTCAGGACGTGCCCCAGGGTGAGGATGCCCGTCACGTTCGGCGGAGGGATGACGATCGAGTAGGCCGGGCGCTTATCGCTCACGCGGGCGGGATCGGCGGTGAAGCAGCCACGCTCCAGCCATTGCGCATACCAGCGCTCTTCCACTTCGTTGGACGTGTAGGTCTTGCTCAGTTCGGGCATAGGGGCGCACAGCTTGCACCAAAGAGAGGGGGTTTGCAAACGGGCGCGAGAAACGATCCCGAGCCGTCCATCAGGATCAGCTTTGAATCCGGCGGGAGTCGTATTACGTTTCCACCCTAGTGAAGTTCCGCCAGTTTTCCCGCCGCCTCCTTTCCCTGCTTGGGCTGGGCGGCCTCCTTGTGGCTCAATCCCTCTCCCTGGCTGGGCCCTCCACCGTCGAGACCTCGCTGGAGGATTTGCTCACCCTCCAGACCCAGATTCAGTCCGTGCAGGAGCGCACCCGGAAGGCCTTGGTGGCCATTGAGTGCGGGGGCGGGACCGCGAGCGGCGTCATCGTGAGCCCCAACGGTCTCGTTTTCACAGCCGCCCATGTGACGGGTGAGCCCAATCGCAAGGTGAAGGTTATCCTCTCCGACGGCCGCTCGGTGGAAGGCACGTCTCTGGGCCTGGATACGGCCACCGATTCCGCAATGATCCAGCTGCCCGCCCCGGCCAAAGCCTGGCCGTACGTCTCCATCAGCCGGGAGACTCGCGAGGTGAAGGTGGGCGACTGGTGCTACGCCCTCGGCCATCCTGGCGGGTGGGACGTCGCCCGCGGCCCCGTGCTGCGCATCGGCCGCATCGTCAAGGTGGCGGCCAATATGCTCCAGAGCGACTGCGTGCTCATGGGCGGCGATTCCGGCGGGGCGCTTTTCAATCCTCAGGGGGATGTCATCGGCATCCACAGCCAGATCTGGCAGGGCCGGGATCAGAACCTCCACGTCAGCATGGCCCCCTTCCTCCGCGCGTGGGAGGTCATGAAAAAGGGGCAGGTCATCACGGCTTGGGCTCAGGGCAGTGGCGGCTGGATCGGCCTCAGCACGGAGGCCGCCGAGGGTGGCCTGAGTATTCGGGCGATTGCCCCGGACTCGCCCGCCATGAAGGCCGGCCTCAAGGAGGGCGATGTCATCATGAGCGTGAACAATGAGAAGCTGGCCGCTCCGGTGGACTTCTCCCAGGCCATTCGCAATCGCACGGCCGGTCAGTTGATCACGCTTAAGATCCGCTCGCCCCACGGGGAGAGGTTTGTGGAGGTGAAGCTCGGTCAGCGTCCCGAGCAGTAGGCCGGTATCGAGAGGAGCATCATGCGACTGATTCCATCTTTTCCAAAACCGGGGTGCTTCAGCCGGTCGCTTGTTTCTTTCGTCTGCTTCGCACTGGTCGGCGGGTGGGTATTGGACGGCAGCGCGTTCAGCCAGGAAGTCCTGCCCGACGAGCTGCGCACCAATGGTGCAGCCAGTCTCAAGGCGGTCCAGCCAGTGAAAAACCTTGCCATGCAGAGCGCCATCCAGCTTGGCAAGAGCAAGGACAAGACGCTCACTGGCGTGGCGACTACGCCAGACGGGTACATCCTCACCCTCGCCAGCGAAGCGGAACCGCTGAAGCCGCTGAGAGCCTTCCTTTCGGATGGAACAAGCACCGAGGTGCGCGAGGTCAAACGGGATGACCGGCTCAATCTGCTGCTCTTGAAAGTGGACCGGGCCGGTTTTATGCCCGCCGCTTGGGGCGAATCGCTCTCGCTGGACATCGGCCACTGGGTGGTGAGTCCCACTGAGCATGGCAGCGAGGTGCGGCTGGGTGTGGTGAGCGCCAACCGCCGAGCCATCCCCAACTCTGGCGCGGTCTTGGGCGTACGCTTCGGGCTGGATGACGCCGATGTGGGTGTCATGGTGGAGGAAGTGGCCGCAGACAGTCCGGCTAATCTGGCCGGCATCTTGAAGGATGACCTCATCCTGGCAGTGGATGGCAAGGGCGTGTCCAAGAATGAAGCCGTGGCCCGCATCGTGTCGGGCCGGCAGCCAGGGGATCTGATCAAGATCAAGTATCGCCGGTCCGGCGCAGACAAAGAGACGGAGGTGCGGCTCGCCAGCAAGAGCCGCGTGCTCATGAACTGGGCGGGCGAGGACTTTGGGAATCACGGCACCTCCTTCCGCACCGACAACTACCCGGAGATCATCCAGCACGACCTGCCCCTGGGCCCCATGGACATGGGCGGTGCCGTATTCGATCTCCACGGTCGCGCCATCGCCATCAACGTGGCCCGGGTGGACCGTGTCACCAACTACGCCCTGCCCGTCGAGGCCTTTCTGCCCGACCTGCTCAAGTGGCTGCGCGAAGACCGGAACGCAGAAAAAGAGAAGGCCAAGAAACGGGAGAAGTGAGAGGCTTCGCCCAGCCCACCGAGTTCAAAATCGATTGCCTTTCTTGTCGGGCGTCGTATCTTTGTTCACCGATGACAGAATAAGAGCATCAGACTCCAAGTGGTTTCCTGAATCCCGCGCTCCATGGATGAGCCCGGGCAGCAGCGGGGTGATTTCACCGGCTGCTTGTGAATGCCAACCTGATTTCCGTCTCATCATGTCGATGACGCGGGTCCATGCTCATGTCTACCTCGGTTTCTTTTGCCAATGTCACCTGGTGCACCCCTGATGGGGACCCTCTCTTCACGGATCTAACCCTGTCCCTCACGGGCTGTCGGACGGGTCTCGTCGGCCGCAACGGCGTGGGCAAGACCACGATGCTCAAGCTGATCACGGGTGAACTCCGGCCGCATGCCGGCAAGGTGATCGTCCACGGTCGGGTGGCGTACCTGGAACAGGTGGTTCAGGAAATAGAAGGCCAGACGGTTGCTGGTCTCTTCGGTGTGTCCGGGGATCTCGCCCTGCTGCGGCGTGCCGAGGCGGGCACCGCTGAACTCGATGAGCTCTCAGACGTGGACTGGACCCTGGAGGCCCGGATTCTGGCGGCGCTGGGCAAGGTCGGCCTCGACGCTGGTCCGGGCACTCTTTTGCAGGAGCTTTCCGGCGGCCAGCGCATGCGTGCCCGAATCGCAGCTGTCTGGTTTGCAGAGCCGGATCTGCTGTTGCTGGACGAGCCGACCAACAATCTCGACCGCGAGGGGAGAGCTGCGGTGCACGCCCTCCTGAAGGAATGGTCTCACGGAGCCATCGTCATCAGCCACGATCGTGAGCTGCTGGAAAACATGGACGTCATCGTGGAGCTCACGTCACTGGGAGCGAGGAAATATGGCGGAAACTGGTCCCACTACCGGGAGCGCAAGGCGCAGGAGTTGGAGGCCGCCCAGCACGATCTCGCTCATGCGCAGAAGCGCCAGGAGGAGGTGGATCGTGACGCGCAGGTTGCCGTGGAGCGCAAGGCCCGCCGGGATGCAGCGGGCCGGCGCAAGCGCGCGAAGGGTGGCGAACCGCCCATCCTGCTGGGGGCCAGGAAAGATCGTGCAGAGGACTCGGCAGGGGTAGGGGCTCGCTTGGCGGAGCGCCGACGGTCGGAGGCCGCGGAGGGGTTGGCCTCTGCGCGGGGACGTCTGGAAGTGATCCAACCGTTCACCGTAGTGCTAGCTCCCACGGGGCTTCCTGCGGGCAAGACCGTGCTGGAGGTGGATGCGGTAACGGCTGGCTATGAACCGGGACAACCCATCGTGCGGGATGTTTCGTTCTCCATCAACGGACCGGAACGAGTGGCGGTTCAGGGCCGAAATGGCTCGGGCAAGACAACCTTGTTGCAGGTGATTTCCGGCAAGCTTGCTCCGTGGGCCGGCAGTGTTCGCTTGGGGGTGCCATTCGCCATGCTGGATCAGCAGGTGAGTCTTTTGAACCCCCAGCTTTCCATTCGGGATAACTACCGGAATCTGAACCCTGACAGCGATGAAAATGCCTGCCGTTCCTCCCTGGCAAGGTTCCGTTTCAGAGCGGACGCCGCACTTCAAACCGTCGCCACTTTGAGTGGCGGACAGATGCTACGGGCCGGACTGGCCTGCGTCCTGGGGGGCAGTCATCCGCCTCCCTTGCTGATCCTCGATGAGCCGACCAACTCCCTGGACCTTGAGTCCATCGAGACCGTGGAAGCCGGGCTTCGCGGCTATGACGGGGCTCTGCTGGTGGTCAGTCACGATGAGGCGTTTCTTCAAGAGGTTGGCATCCATCGGCGGATCTCTCTGCCTGTGTCGTGACGGCGTCTTGGTGCCGTGCCGAACGGTGGTGATCAGATGTGCTGGCCGGCTGAGAAGTCTGCCAGCCACTTCACATCGGAATCGATAGAGGCGACATCGCCCCGGAGATGAAACCCCACCCAGGGCTCAATGCCACCCGATGCCAGATGCAGTGTCCGCTCGATCTCCCGGTGCTGGAATTCTCTGAGAACTTCCAACGCATCCATCCTTGAAACATGGCAGACTTCGCAAAGCAGCGAGAAGCGATGAACTTGGTCCTTCCCAGGCACCACACCGCAGTGTTGGCAAAGCTCAGGAGTACGCAGGGGGACGCTGTGCCAGGCGATTTGCGCAATGTCTTCGATGGTGTTGCCGGGTTCCGCCATGTCCCAGTCAATGAATCCGACGAGTTGATCCTCCCGCCAAACCATATTCCACGGACCTAGATCACCATGGCGAATGATCTGGCCTGTGGACCAACGCCTGTCGGGATCGCGCCACACCGCATTGGGCGGCGGGATGAAGTCGGCGACCGCATGGTGATAGGCGTTGAGAGCCTCACCGATGGCGATGATGCCGGAGTCTTTTAGAAGGCAAGGTGGCCACGGGCGGAGCGCCACCGTTCCTTCCAGATAGTCAAGTTCCTCGAACTCCTGAATGGATTCTCGAACACGAGGGGAGTGGAGATAGTCCTTTGTGGAAAGATGCTGGAGCAACGCGTGGACGGCCGGTGTCCAGGGACCGACAGGACGTCGGATTCGGGTGCCGAAGCGCGTCACGGTGGAGACGCTGCCGGACGCGGATTCTCCCTCTCTAAGATCGCGTCCGGTGTTTGACATCCCTGCGCTTTCCTACGCCTCGATCGCCTTCTTCACCACCTGCATGGTGGCGGCTTGGCGCTCATGGACAAAGTCCATCGCCTTCTTCACCTTGGCCTGGGCAGCGGGATAGTCGCTGTTGATGGCCAGGAGGGTGTCGACGGTTTTGCCTGCGGGCGTGGAGTCGAACTCCAGAAGCCATTCGGAGAGACCGATGTCCTTGAACATCCAGCACTTCGGGCTGTGGAACTCGGAGTACGTGTGGATGATCGGCGTGCCGTTGGCCAGCGCGATAATGGGTGAGTGCGGCTCGTGACACACGACCGTGTGGGCTCGTGCAAAAACGGACGCGGCCTCGTCTGCATTCCAGAAGCTGTCGAGGTTCACGACGTTCTTCTGAATGTCGGCCGGGAGCAGGTCGTAGATGAGGCGCTTGTTGTGCACCATCTCCTTCTTCACCTCGGGCGAGATCAATACCTTGTACCCGGTGCGTTTGACCCACAGCGTGACGAGTTCGCGGTAAACGCCCGCGCGGCGTTCGTCATCGGCCACCTGTTCTGGAGTGGGATGCAGGGGATTCAGCGGCGGATTGTGCACTCCCGGATGTTTGGCGGTGTGCGTGCGCAGCTGCAGGGTGATGAACTTGCGGTCTTCCAGTCCGGCTTGTTCCATGAACGCCAGCGCCTTTTCATCGTCGCGCACATCGATGCCGAAACAACCGTCTGGGGCAAACTCGAGCACCGGTGTTTTGACCCCGGCGGTCTGTAGGATTTCCAGGGTCCGGCCTTCGCGGCAATAGACGAAGGCAGCGTTGTTGAGCAGGTCGATCCGCTCAGCCGCCTTGTCGCCCTGCACAAAGTCGAGGAAGTACGACTGGCCGTAGAGACCGTAGGGCTTGCCGAGCTTCCGACAGTAGCTCATGAAGGAGGTGTCCGTGCCCATGCCAGAGTTGTGAATGGCCACATCGGCGCGCTTGAAGGCGTCCACCAGCGCTTCGCCCTTCTTGTCCTGCTTGGTCAGATTGCCCTGAAGGATCTCCACCTTGGGAAAGCGACGGCGGAGCATGGCTTCGACGCGATCATCCAGCTTGGAGGCCCAGAGGATGACCTGCGCCTCGGGGAGATGTTGCTCAAGAATGCGCAGCGTCCCCGGGGTGTGGCCAATGTCCCCGATATTCACCGTGTCCCAAGCCGACTTCAGCAAGACGGTCTTGCCTTTGCCAGCATCCTGCCCAAATGCGGGCAGGGAGGCGGCTCCCAGAGCCAGGCCGGCTTGGGAGAGGAAGGTGCGTCGGGTCTGCGTTGGGGCTGCTGGGGAAGACATGAAGAAAAGGGGCGAAACAGGAGGAATGTACCGGCTTCACCCTCCTGGGCAAGGCTTCCATGCTTTGGCGGCGATCCAAATCGAGCCGGAGGGCTCACATCTGACGGTTCTGATCCGTCCCTGCCCACCAGCCAGAGAGACGCTCCCCAGGGAATGGGGGAATGGCCAGCCCCGCGGATTCATAGTGAGAGGTGTCGTTGAAGAGAGTCAGCCGGGCGCGAACGGGACTCTTGAAATCCACAATGTTCAGCGCGGCCGGGCTCTGGTCCAGGTTGTCCCGGTAGCGCCGTGGGTCAAAGCCGAGGAGGGAGCTGAGCAGCAGCCGGATGGTGGCCTTGTGGGAGACGATTGCCACATTCCCAGAAGGATGGGCGTGCAGGATGTCCATGAGGGCGGGCAGGGAGCGGGCGGTGACGGCCAGGCCGCTCTCTCCGCCAGGCGGAGCAAAGGTGAACGGGTCCTCTTCCCAGGCCGCTGCCTCTTCGGGATACTTCGCCTCCACTTCAGGGCGGGTCATCTCCTCCCAATGGCCGTGGGAAATTTCCCGCAAGCCATCGCGAGGTTGCACCTCCAGTCCATGGGGCTGAGCCAGGATGCGGGCGGTCTCCATGGTGCGATCCAGTGGGGAGGCATAGACAGCGATGAGGTTTTCGTTCGCCAGCCGGATGGAAAGCCGACGGGCCTGCTCCCGCCCTTGATCCGACAGCGGAACATTGATGGAGCCGGCAAACCGGTCCTCTGCGGTGAGGATCGTGGCACCGTGGCGAATGAGAAAAATGCGGGTGTTCATGGAGAATAGGGAGGAGGGGGAGATGGCAGGCAGAAATCAGACCACTTCCACACGGCTATTGTGCCCTTCCCAGTGATTGGAAGCCAGCCAGTAGAACGTGAAGTCTGCTGCAGCACCGACATGCAAATCCGTAGTGGGCAGATCCACATACCACAAGCCTAGGGCTTCGTTGCGTGTCGTTTCTGTCTCTTGCGTGGACTGCCATCCGTCCAACGACCAGACCACTCGGGCACCGGCATTGAGCACGATGCGAAGCGTCTTGCCGTCATGCATATGTCGCAGCGGATGGCGGAAGCTCCAGATCTCATGCGTGCCGTGAGTGCGCCGGATGGCGTAACGGTCTCGAACCGGAGGCAGCAGATCGAAACACACCCCGTCGTTGCGGCTGCGTACAAGCGAGACGTACTCGGCATGAGACCAGCACAATGGCATGGCTGCACCCGTGGGGCAGCCGGGGTTCAGATGCTCGCCCACCGGGGCGTCGTCCCAGAGTTGCTCGCTGATCATGCCGCCATCATTGGCAAACTCCTCCATAGCCTTGATGTAGGGCAGGGGATCGCGACCGGCGGCCAGTTCGTAGTGGCCGCGTTCTCCCGTGAGAATGGGCCAGGAGCGGCCCACTCCGCCGCCGTCAAAGGGGCCACCATCCGACTTCTGCCCGTAGCCATCGTGGTTGTATCGTCGCCAGCCGGGTCCCTGGGGTAGGTCGCGCTTGATGACGCGGTCGATGACTTCGAGTGACTCAAGAATGACCGGATCATCGGCGGGGCGAATGCCCAGTCGCACCAGGTGGAGGAAATCACCTCCCACCACGTTGCGGGCCGGGTGGTAGCCGCCGCCATTGGCCACCAGCAGCACAAGCGTGTCGGGATCCGGATGGGGATCAGGAGTCAACGGGTCCGCAGGCGTGATGCGGACATAGTGGCGGGATCGCCCCGGCACCAGGTCACCACGGGTGGTGACCGTCCACTCCTCCAGATGGTCAGACAGCCAGTCTGCATAGGCGAGGATGAAGTCGGAGGTCTCGGGAAGATTTCGTTCTCCGGCAAACTCGGCAGCGGCCGCCAGCCCTGCGATCACTGTCGCCAGGGTGGAGGGCGAGTAGCCCGCATTCTCCTCCCAGCGCTCCTGCATAGTTACCGGTCCATTCTGGATCAAGTGACCTGCCGCATGGCGGATCATGTTCCACGGGTCAAACAGGCCCAGGCCGTTGCCCTTGTGCTTCAATCGCCAGGCCAGCAGGATGGGCGCGGCCACTTCATCCATCTGCATCCCGGGCCAGTACGCGTTGCCGTTGATCCAGGAGTTCTGCGGAAAGCTGCCATTTTTCCCCTGGATCGTGCTCAGCCAGATCAAGGCGCGCAGCGGCGTGCTGTGTTGCCCAGTGGCCAGCAGCGCGCTGGCGCTCTGCACCAGATCGCGCGTCCATACCAGATGATAGCCGCCGAGGTCATCGTCTCCTTTGGACTCCCCCCAAGGGATGCTCATGGAGGCTACCAACGCCCCCTGGAAGATCTTGTCCTCATGGGAGAGCAGGACGCACCGGCTCAGGCGGTACATGCTGCCCTGATCCGCGGTGTTGTGGCTGAAGTCGTACTTGGCATCGATGACCGCCCTCTGCCACTGCCGCACATAGCCTTCCCGATGAATCTCAAACGGGGTGGCCAGAGACTGTAGCAGCTTGGCGGCCGTGCTCTGACAACTGCCTCCAACGCCGACTGCGATGGTGAATGCGCCACTGTCCGGAAGTCGGATTTCTCCCGTGAGAGCGATGTTGCCGTGCTCGGCCGCGTGGAATTGCCAGTCCATCTGGAAGTTGTCGGACAAGTCCTGCCAGCCGTCGCTGGCCCCGGCGAATCCTACCGAGCGTTTCGTGAAACCAGAGCTGCACCCAAGCAGCAGATGCGTGCCCGCCCTCTCCGCATGCAGCAGTTCCGCGCCACCAAGGTTACAACACCAGCCCGAGTTCCCCTCTCCGCGACCCGCAATATGCGGTGCCAGCAGCACGTAGAGACGCAGTTTCCCTTCCAGCGCTTCATCCTTCACCTCCAACCGAACCTGCATGAGCAGCACGGAGCGATGCGGGTCCGTGAGGATGTGTTTGACCAGCCGGTAGCGTCCATCCGGTGCGGTGTTGATGATCTGGTAGAATGGGCAGTCTTTCTCCGGATAGCTGATCTCGTGGTTGAGATCCCGCTTCTCCTCATGAAAAAACGTTTCACCATCGGTGATGAGAAGCTGGCAATCCCGGGTGTTCGGCTGATCCACATGGGGGTAGTAGATCTCATTGATGATGCCGTGGCTTAGGGTGAACCACACCCGGCAGCTCGTGTGGTAAGACGTGCCCAGGCCCTCCTTCGCGCTGGAGGTCCAGCGGGGTGGGATGCCCGGCGCTCCAAAGGCGGTGCGATCCGTGTCGGCGTCTGGCTGAGAGGAGGGGTGAGGATTCATGCGGCTGGCCGGGATACGTTTTTGGGCACGGAGCAGGAGGCATTCATTAAGAACTCACCACATCGCAAGTATCGCTTTCAGGGGAAAATAGCAGGGAAGGGCATGTCTTATCCATGATCAATCTCGTGGATTTTCAGTTTGAGAGCTTTTGCTTTCTGCCGACCTTTAGCCCCATGACCAAGAAACACTCCCTCGACAAGAAGTCAGAGAGGAGTGGGGCATGCGCAGTCAACGTGATCGCTGAAGCGGGATGTCTTGGCAGGTCTTGCCAAGAGAACATTGAATCGGTGATTGAAGAGATGGATGCCATCTCGGCAATCCATCGTGGACTGGAAGAAATGAACTCTGGAAAAATCATCAGCTCTTCAGTCGCTCATCGTAGATTGAAGAGACTGTGACCGAACCGAAGTGCTTCAAGTGATGCGAGCTCGGCTACATGACCAAAGCACTGTCAATGGGGCTGCCGTGGCTGCTGCTGCCCCCAGCGACCGCCATAGTGAATGCGTTCGTGGCGCACTTGCGCGAACGTGGGGTTGATGACGGTGGGAGGGTTGAGGAAATGCTCATAGGCCAGGCACATTTGCAGGCCCGCCTCCAGGGGATCCATTCCGCCTGTGCCAGTGCCAAGCCCAGGGCACGCCAGATGATGAATCTTCCGCGCCTCGGTTTGATTGTGCCGGTGCACCGCGGTGAGCGTGGCCCAGAGCGCGAGATAGACGTGGTCGGTCCCACAGATGTTCATCGGCACCCGCATGGTGGGGGCGTGCGCGACAAAGGGATGCGCGGGATGCCCGGTAGGGACGATGATACAGGTGCCCACGGGCTGCTCCCCCAAGTGGTCATTCAGGATGCGCTGCTGGATCAGGTCCATCACGTGACGGCCAAAATAGCGCACCACGGCAAGGTCCATGCCAGCATCCATGAGGCCGAAGGAGTTCCCCGGGGTGAGCACACAGTCGTAGGCGGGCAGGTCTTCGAACTTCCCCAGGACCACTTCCACTTCAGGGTGAGCGCGAAACTGCCAGCGCAGGACTTCGCGGGACTCGGGGTTGCGGTCGATCAAGGTGAGTTTCATGGATCGGCGTTTCCCAGGTTGAACAAGATGGCAAGACGGCTGCGTTATGTTGAATCACCTTCGTCCAACTCATGCAATACAAACTGTTTTCCTTGATGCTTCCGATGCTGCTGACCTGCTATGCAGGGAGCCTCGCCCACGCCCAAACCGCCGTCCCCGCCGGCGAGCCCACCAACGCTGATGAGGCCGCTGCCAAGAAAGCGGCCGAAGCCAGGGAGCTGAATGCCAAGTTCGCAGCATGGAAGGCCACACTACCGGAAAAGCAGCAGGCCTGGGAAACGGTGCTCGAAAGCAACCTGGGCAACTTCTATCTGCCGCTCTACCAGAAGGACAAGATCAAGACTCCGCCCACCCCCACCGCGTGGGACTATCTGGAAGATGACGCCAAGCTCCCCCGGGTGCTGCTCATCGGCGACTCTGTGTCCCGCGGTTACACACTCGCCACCCGGGCTGCGCTCAAGGGCAAGGCCAATGTGCATCGGGCCCCTGAGAACTGTGGCCCCACCGCCAATGGTTTGAAGAAGCTCGACATCTGGCTGGGGGAGGGGAAGTGGGATGTCATCCACTTCAACTTCGGCATCCATGACCGAGCCACGCCCAACGAGGAATACCTGTCCCGGCTCAAGCAAATCGTCGAACGGCTCAAAAAGACCGGGGCCAAGGTGGTCTGGGCGACCACGACCCCCATCCCACCCGACACCAAAGACGGCCCCCAAGCCACGGAGTCGATCGAGGAGAAGAACCGGATTGCTCTGGAGCTGATGAAGAGCGAAGGCGTGGCCATTGATGATCTCAACGCCTTCATCCTTCCTCAGCTCGGCACCGTCCAGAACCCCAAGGATGTGCACTTTACCGCGCAGGGCTACGAGCTGCTCGGAGGCCAGGTCGCGCAGTCAGTGCTTGGAGTGATCAACTCCAAGTGAGCCGGTCTTCTCAGAAAGTTATTTCCCATCTACCCTCTCATGAACATCAAGTCATTGCCTCATCTGATACCTTCCGTGCTGTTGCTGGTTGGAGCTTCCACGCTCACTGCGGCCCCAGAGCTGACCTTCAATGATCCCAAACCGCAGCGGTACGAGCTCACCGCCCGAGCCAGTCAGATCGATCCCAGGGCCAAAGAACATCCGGAGCTGGAATTCGTCTTCACCAAGAAGGACAAACCGGCCGATACCGAGCGCGCGATGGTGGACACCCGCGTGAAGCCTCAAGGGAAGCTGGTGATCTGGCTCATGGGGTACAATGGGGGGCTGTTCGAGCGCATTTCCAGCTACGGGCTGCACGGCATCCAGGTGCACTATGCCAATGGCTGGTTTGGGAAATTCTCGAAGCTGGCCCCGGCGGATGATGACAAGTATCTGGGCAAGATTCGCCTGGAAGCTGCCACGGGCGAAGACTTCAGCTCAGCGGTGGAGATCCCCAAACCAGACGGCATGATGGAGCGCTCCTACCAGTTCGTGAAATGGCTCGCGAAGGAGAACCCCCAAGGCAAGTGGGAGACCTTCATCACAGATGACGGCAAAGGCCTGCGCTGGGACAAGGTGATCATCTCCGGGGCGTCACACGGGGCCACCACCGCGGCACGGTTTGCCAAACATCAGCGCGTTGATCGTGTCGTGATGTTCTGTGGTCCGCGTGATCAGCTGGAGACCTGGCAGGGCCTCCCTTCCGCTACCCCAGAGAATCGCTACTTTGGCTTCAGCCATGTGCTTGACGGTGGATGGTCTGGGGATCATTACTGCCGCTCCTGGGAGATGATTGGCTTGCACCAGTTCGGACCCATTGTGAACGTGGACCAGGTCAAAGCGCCGTATGGCAACACTCGCCGCCTGATCACCGACGCCGACGTGAAGAACGATGCCAACAAGGCCCATAGCAGCGTCACTCCTGGCGGCGCTGCCGTGAAGAACGCCGCAGGTGAATTCATTCATGAAGACGTCTGGCGTTATCTCTTCAATCAACCGGTTGACGCCGTGGGGCAGCCCGGGCCAGCCGATGCAGATTGCGAAAAGGACCTGCGCGGCAAAGAGAAGAAGGCCAAGTAAGGTGAATCGGATCGGTGGGCCGCTACCCTGCTCTACTCTGCCTTCTGCCAGGGTACGGCCCCGCCGGCTTGAATATGACGTCGCAGCGCGGTGGAAAGCTCCCGCGTGATTTTGGGTGCCTTGCCCATGACATTGTGCTCCTCCTTGGGATCATCTTTCAGATGGAAAAGCTCCAGTGGTGCGTAGGGCCCGTTCTGCATGAGCTTCCAGTCATCTTTGATGATGGCCTCATAGCTTTTGCCCCCGTACTCTGGCCCACCTTCCCGGCGTACAAAGTACAGTTCCCGCCCCGCCGGCATGGCCTGCCCTTTCAACGCGGGAACCAGACTCACCGCATCGGTGTCCGGAGGTTGGGCGACGCCCGCGAGTTCAAGGAAAGTGACCGCGCTGTCAAAGCCCAATCCAGCGTAGTCCTGGCGTGATCCCGGGGCAGCGTGCCCCGGCCAGCGCACGATGAAGGGCACGCGCAATCCGCCGTCATAGTGGTCCTGCTTGCCGCCGCGCCAGGGCTGATTGCTCTGACCGTGGGGCAAGGATCCGCCATTGTCCGCGGTGAAGATCACGACGGTCTCCTTGGCGAGTCCCGTTTCATCCAGGGTCTTCAGCACTTGACCGATCCGGTCATCCAGATGCTCCACGAATGCCACGTTGGCGGCTCGCTTGGGTTCGAGATCTGGATGCCGCTGCTTCACGCGGTCCAGCCACTCCTGGGGTGGCTCGATGGGGAAGTGCGGGGCATTGAAGGCGAGATAGAGGAAGAACGGCTTGTCCCCGTTTGATGCACGGGATTTCAGATAATCGCCGGCCCATTGGCTGAAGAGATCCGTGGCATGCCCTTGCGGCTGGATCTTCTCCTTGTTGAGACGCATGTAGTTGTTTCCTTGGCGCAGATGCGTCGTGTAGCTGTCCATCATGTCTCCCAGGAATCCCTGGAACTGGTCAAAACCACGTTCATTTGGCGTGTTGGGAGACTCCAGACCCAAGTGCCATTTGCCAATCGCCGCCGTGTGATAGCCCGCATCATGCAATCGGTTGGCCAGAGTGGGCAGTCCTGGTTTCAGATAGCCCCAGGAGTTCTCAGGTTGCGTACGGATCACCCCCGGCACCCCCGCCCGATCGGGATAGAACCCTGTCAGGATGGCCGCCCGGCTGGGAGAGCACACCGTGCAGTTCGCCCGCATGTTCGTGAAGAGCATGCCTTCTTTTGCGAGGCGGTCGATGTGCGGCGTTTGCACATCCTTGGCACCATAGGCCGAGACATCGCCATAGCCGTGGTCATCGGTGATGATGAGCAGGAAATTGGGGCGGGATTCAGATGCGGCACGCAGGGCGGGGGTGTGAGCGGGAAGGATCGAAAGAATGACGAGGAATAGGAGACCGTGGAAATGGGGGTGGTATGAGGAAGGCATGGGGCTGCGTGTGGAGGTGACCGGTGATGGTGCGGAGAGTGGGCGCGCAACGCGGCGCGAGTGTGCGGTGGAGTTTCAACGCGAAAGGGTGGGGGCGCATTTCAGGAGAGAATGGGGGGAGTCTGGAGCCTATCCAGGACTGTGACACCCATAGCGTCCCGATCCCCGCAGGGGATCTCTACCACAGCCCAACGCCGACGAGCTTCAAGCGAAGTCGCCGTTGGGTGGTTGTGAGGAGAAATTTCAACCTTGAAAAGGTTGTCTAGATGCTTACCCGTTAAGACCTCGCATCGTCAGCACCAAACACTTCTCCACCTCTCAATGGCACAATCCCTCTCCGCCATTTATCTGCACTTGGTATTTTCCACCAAAGATCGTCGCCCATGTTTCAATGATGGCGGTTTTCGTCATGAGTTGCACTCTGTTTTGGGTGGCCTCGCGAAATCAATGGAATGTATGCCGTTGGAGGTTGGCGGTGTGGAAGATCATGTACATTTGCTGATCCGCCTCTCGAAAGCATTGTCTGCTTCAGACTTCGTCAAAGAACTCAAACGCAATTCCAATGCATGGGTAAAGCGAACGGCACCCGATCTCCAAGATTTTGCATGGCAGGGCGGCTATGCAGCATTTTCAGTGAGTGTCTCCAACATTGAGGCGGTGCGGCACTACATTCAGAAGCAGGAGGAGCATCACAATAAGGTGGGCTTCAAGGAAGAGTTGCGCGCGTTGCTGAAGCGGCATGTTGTGGAGTGGGACGAGCGGTACGTCTGGGATTGATGGAAAAGGTGAGCGAGAACCGTCTAGACAACCTTTTCAAGGTTGAGTTTCTAGATCAACTACCCAACGGCGACTTCGCCTAAGGCTCGTCAGCGTTGGGCTGTGCTAGAGATCCCCATTCGGGGATCGAATTTCCAATGCTGGCACTCTTTGCGCCCCGTCCAACGTTGACTCGTCCCGCGCAGCGGGCCGAGTCCAACGTTGGGCTCTGATACAGATCCTCGCAGGGATTGATGCCACCGAGAAGATTACCTTCCCGCCTTACTCCACTTTCCCCGCCCCCTTCTTCCTCCCCGCAGCACGCTTGCCTTCCGCATCGGACAACGGGCCTGACATCGGAGGTGTCTCGAAGAACTTCCCATCTTCCACCAACCTTGGATCGCCGGTGCGCTGCAACTCATCCAACAACCGCTTCTCCAATTCTGCTTTCACTATGGCATAGGCCGGATCTTCGGCCACGTTCTTGGTCTGGTGGGGGTCCTTCTTGAGATCATACAACTCCACGCGCGGACGTTTGCCATACACCCACTCGAAGTGCGCCTTCCATTCAGGGCTGTTGCGCTGGCCCACGAGCCAGGCCTTGGTGGGGCCGGAGTCCTCGTCGGGCAGGGTGGAGCGGGTTTCATCTCTTATTTCCTCGTACGTGGGTGGATCGCTGCTGTCGAGACGGTAGGGGTCACCCATGGGATAGCGATCGGGCTTGAAGTTGATGATCAAGAGGTGATCTGCCGTGTGAATGGCCCGCTGGGGATAGGGCATGTAGTCAGCACGCGCGTTCTCCACGTGGCGTTCCCGACCGGTCACCACCCAGGTGCGGCTTTCATCAACCTGGCCGGACTTCTCCGACTTCAATACCGGCCACAAACTGCGACCGGTCATCACCTCAGGCACAGCTACACCCCCGGCTTCCAGAAAAGTCGGAGCGAGATCAGGCAGGTTCACGAAGTCCTCCACCACGCGCCCCCCTTTCACTCCGGGTCCGGCGATGGCCAGGCTCACGCCGGTGCCGAAGTCATAGAGATTGCACTTGCCGTGAGGGAAGCCGGGGGCGCCGTGATCACCGCTGATGACGATGAGCGTGTTCTCCAACTCTCCGCGCTTGGTCAGATCCTCAATCAGCAGGCCCAACATCGTGTCCAAAGCCTGGATCTCGCCAAAGTAATCGGCGAGATCCTCCCGCACTTCTGGCACATCGGGCAGGAAGGGGGGCATCTTGCCCTGGAGCGAGTCGGGATCTATTTGCCACAATGCCTTGCCGCTGCCCTGCTTCCAGGAGCGGTGGACGTTGGTGGGGCCAAACCAGAAGCAAAAAGGGGAGTCGGAGGGCCTGGCTGAAAGGAAGTCGCGGAAATTTCCTAAAACCTCGTGATACATCTCCTGCTTGGCAGCCTCGATGTCCTTCCCCTGGGCTACCATGGCCGTCACGTTCTCGGAGAAGTTGTTGAACCGCCCTCCTGCCTTCTGGTAAGCGTATTTCTGCCCGCCGTAGGGGGCGTCCGCGGGCGTGCCCGGGCCCCAGACTTTGTAGGCCTTGCCGATGTGGTACCCAGCGTCTTTCAGCAAAAGAGGGTAGGTGGGGATCTTCTCATCCCACACCGCTCCACGCAGGATGGAGCCCCGACCGGTCCGCCAGAAGTACTGCCCGGAGAGCAGGGAGCTGCGGCAGGGAGTGCAGGAGGGCGCATTCACATGGGCGTTGCGGAACAGCACCCCTTCGCGGGCAATGTGGTCGAAGTTAGGGGTACGAACCACATCGTTGATTCCTCCCGGCCCGTTGATCTCGGAGTAGATGCTGGCGTAGCGGCCCCAGTCGTCGGCAAAGACGAAGAGGATGTTGGGCCGCTTGGTTTCGGCTGCTGTTAGGGAAAGAGCAGCCAGGCAACCCCACCAGGTCGCGGCAAGGAACAAGGAAAGTCGTTTCATGATCGGAAAGGTCGATGTGTTGAAGGGCTCAGTCGAGTTGCGGGGGACCAGGCACCACTCCGGTCCGATGCTGATTGACCGCTTCCTGGATGCGGGCCAGCGCATCGGGATGCTCGGCTGCAAGCGAGCGCTTTTCACCTGCATCCAGGCCCAGCTGGAAAAGCAGGGGCGGATCCTGAACCTCACGTTTTCCCGGGCCGTAGCCGGGCTGCGTGACGTAGTGCGCCTTCCACTCGCCCAGACGGCAGGCATAGAGCTGGTCGCCGCGGTAGTAGAAGAAGGGGCGTTCTGATAGTGCTTTTCCTTCCAGCAGGAGCAGGCGGATGTCTGTGCCGTCGATCACCCGGTCCTTGGGCAATTCGGCCCCCGCAAGGGCCAGCGAGGTGGCAAACAGGTCCATGGAGTTGGCGGGATCATGAGCCACGCCGGGCTTGATGTGTCCTGGCCACCAGGCGATGCCCGGGACGCGCATGCCACCTTCCCAGTTGCTGCCTTTGCCATCCTTGAGAGGTCCGGCGCTGCCTCCTTGAGCTCCCATGATCAGCCAGGGACCATTGTCGCTGGTGAAGAACACCAGAGTATTTTCCGCGAGCCCTTCCTTGCGGAGGGTTTCGAGCACCTGCCCCACGCTCCAGTCCAGCTCTTCCACGGTATCACCATAGATGCCGGCCCGGCTCTTGCCTTTGAAGTTCTCAGACGCAAACAGCGGCACGTGCGGAAAGCTGTGTGCCATGTAGAGGAAGAAGGGCTGGTTCTTCTTCTGCTGGATGAATTTCACGGCCTCCTCCGTGTAGTGACCGGTGAGATGAACCTGGTCGGCAGGCTTTTCCACCACCTCGCCATTGCGCAGCAGGGGCACGTTCCAGCCGTCGGCTGGTGGGGTTGGTGATCCGGTTGACCCCTTGGGGAGGTCGGGGCGGGCATCCATGTCGTTGGAGTACGGCAGCCCGAAGCTCTGGTCGAACCCCTGGTCAAGCGGGCGGGAGCCTTCATGAATGCCGAGGTGCCACTTGCCCACGTGGGCGGTGGCGTAGCCGCGGGTTTTCAGTGCTTCAGGAAGGGTGATCTCGTTGGCAGGCAATCCGCCTGGGGAATTAGGAAACAACACGCGCCGCTTGCCATACATGCCGCTGCGCACCGGGTAGCGGCCCGTAAGCAGGGCGGCCCGGCTGGGAGTGCAGACCTCGGAGGCGACATAGAAGTCCGTAAACCGCAGGCCTTCGGCGGCCATCCGGTCGAGATTCGGCGTGGCGATGGTCGGGGAGCCATAGCAACCCAGATCGCCGTAGCCCAGATCATCGGCCAGGATGATGACGATGTTGGGCGGCCGGTCGGCGGCTGGTGCCCACAGAGCAAGCGTGAGGCTTGCGGCTGCAGTGGCGGTGGCTTGCAGGAGAAGACGGAGGCCGGAAGTCATTTGGTGAGGGAGACGGGTTTCGGTTTTGAATTGGTGGCCGTGACCCAGTTCATCAGCTCCTGATGCAGGGCCCTGGCTCTCTCAGGCTGTACGGCGCTCAGGTTATGTTGTTCTCCCGGATCAGAGGAAAGGTCGTAGAGCTCATTCTGGCCGGTGGTGAAGAAGTGGATCAGTTTCCACGAACCAAGGCGGAGCGCGGCGGAAGGCTGGCTGCCAGACCCGTGTTCATGAGGGTAGTACCAGGCCAGAGGGCGGTCCTTGAGCGAGTCGTCTTTCCCGGTGCCCACGATGCTGGCGAGGGAGCGCCCGTCGAGGTGCTGCTCTGGCAACTGAGGCAGCCCGCTCAATTCCAACAGGGTGGGATACAGATCGGGCGTGTAGGCGGGGGTGCCGATGACGGTCCCGCCTTTCAGGTGGCCTGGCCATGAGATGTAGCACGGAGTGCGGATGCCGCCTTCATAGTTCCAGCCTTTGCCACAGCGCAGCGGCAGGTTGCTGGTGGGGCCGGTGCGACCCTTGGCCAGCGTGCACAATCCGCCGTTGTCTGAAGTGAATACTACGATGGTCTTCTCCCGGAGCTTCTGATCTTCCAGGACCTTGAGCACCCGACCGATGTTGGAGTCCAGATTCTCCAGCAGAGCAGCGTAGGCAGGGTCATCCTGGCGGGGGCGGGACTGGGCTCCAAACGGAGCCTCCAGCGGAGGAGCGGGGGCGTCGCCATACATCGCCTTGGCCTTGGCCTGATATTTTGCCACCAGCTGCGGGGGCGGCTGGATGGGGGTGTGCACGGCGTAGTGGGAGAAGCACAGGAGGAAGGGTTTGGTGGCGTCCCGTTGTTTCAAAAACTCCAACGCCTTTCCGGTCAGGGCGTCCGTCAGATAGTCGCCATCGGAGCCTGGCTCCAGATCGGGCACATCCCAGAGTGTGTCTTTGCCGTCCTTTTTGCGGTAGGGGTAGTAGTAGCTGGCCGGCTGGCCGCCCCGATTGACGGCAGCGGTCCATTGAAACCCATGCTGGGCGGGTTGGTCTGTATCGGCCTCACCCAGATGCCACTTCCCCACGTAGCCCGTCTGATAACCCTGCGCGGCAAAGGCCTCGCCAATCGTCGTTTCGGTGCCGGGAAGGGCCACGCCGGACTTGGGCTTGATGTAGTCGGTGATGCCCACGCGTTGTGGCACCTTGCCCGTCATCAATGCTGCCCGGGTGGGGGAGCAGACAGGATGGGCGGAGTAAAAGCTGCTGAAGCGGACTCCCGACGCCGCGAGGGCGTCGATCGCCGGGGTTTCATAGAATTTGGATCCTTCCACGCCCAGGTCCTGGCTTCCCAGGTCATCCACGAGAAAGAGCAGAACATTGGGGCGCTCCGGGGTGGCGGCAGCGGCTACGCTGCCAGCCAGAAGGATCGCGGCAAGGGTCAGGGAAAATCGTTTCATCCTTGTGAATGACTGGACGGTGGAAAGGTAGGCGCAGAATTATCGCGAACGCTCCAAAAGACGGCGCTGGATGCGGCCCGCGGGCTCCTTGAATGACAGTCCGCGCACGACTGCCTGGGCCTCCTCCAGCGGCACGTGTCCGGCATCCGTCAGAAAGTCCAACGCATTCAGGGCTGCGAGTGTTTCATGGGCATTTCCGTTGGAGATCACCTCCTTCAGCGTCGCCAGTCCCACCCGTTCCTCCTGCATCCAAGCCAACGCCTCAGCCGCCACCACCCGGACATCGGGCCATTCATCTGATTTCGCCAGCGTTAGCAGGCATTCTTTGTTCGCTGCCGCTTTTTCTTTCAGGATCAGGCAGCCGGTCGCCCCCCAGTATCGGATGACGGGATGGGGATCCACCAGGGCGTTGGTCAGCGTCGGCAGGTCGTCCACTTTTCCGGTGCTCGCTGCATTGGCCACATCAATGATGCGCTCCAGCGGATAGTCGCTGCTTCGAGCGTAGTCATACAGTGTTTTGTCCCCCGCGAGGCGCGTGTACATGCCTTCCGGGATGAAGCCGGTGTCCCGTGTCTGAATCAGCTCCTGACGCAAGAGCTTCTCCATCTCCAGCAGCCGCGTTCCCTGCTCTGGCGCTGCGGCCAGGTTGTTTACATCATAGGGGTCCGCATTGACATCATAGAGTTCCTCTCCTGACTTCGGCTGCCAGTAGGCCGACTGCGCGGGATTGCACCGGCCTGCCTGATATTCCGCGAACCAGGAGCGCATGCTGGGCTGCACTTCAAATGGGTAGCTGTAGGGCTGACCCCAGGGCCGGTGGGGACTGTAGTTGCGAATGTAGAGGTGACTGCCGGTGCGGATGGCGCGAGCGGTATCATACCGCTCATCCATGCGGCCTCTGAAGAGGAAGACGTGATCTCGTGGCAACGTCTTGTTGTTGCCCAGAAAGGCGCGCCCCTCGTAGTTCGCGGGTTGGGCCACGCCGCACAGGCTGAAGACCGTGGCGGGGAAATCGGTGAAGCACACTGGCTGATTCACCCAGCCGCCGGGTGCTTCCGGACGCCACGCGGCCCATTTTTCCGGAATGCGGATGATCAGAGGCACGCGGGTACCAGAGTCATGCAGATGGCGTTTGCCTCCCGGCAGCGCGCCACCGTGATCGCCGTAGTAGAAGACGATCGTGTCATTCGCCAGTCCTTCCTTCTCCAGCTCCTTGAGCACCTCGCCCACCTGGCTGTCCATGAGGGTGATCTGGTCGTAGTAGTTGGCCCAGTCCCGCCGGATGTCCGGCGTGTCCGGATGGTAGGGCGGCAGGACGATCTTCTCAGGCGGCACGCGGAAGGTTTCCTTGCCCTTCTTGGGGGCCACCTGGCTTTCATGGCTGGAAGTGAAGTTGAAGACGGCGAAGAACGGCTGCCCCGGAGTGCGGTGCCGGTAGTGGGCCTGCTTGCTGCTCTCGTTCCAGAGATTGCTCCTCGAACCCTCCACATTGTAGTCCGTTTTGACGTTGTTGGTGCAGAAGTAGCCGGCGGAGCGCAGCACTTCCGGGTAGAGCTGGAAGCCGGGTGGAATGGCCACCTGACTGCGATGGTTTTGCACTCCCAGGGTAGAGGCATGCATGCCGGTGATGAGGGTGCTTCGCGAGGCGGAGCAAACCGGAGCGTTGGCAAAAGCGTTGCGGTATCGAACCCCTTCCGCGGCCAGCTTGTCCAGATTTGGCGTCAGGGCCAGGGCATCCTTGTAGCAGCCCAGATAGGGGCTGTTGTCTTCGCTGGTCACCCAGAGGATGTTGGGACGGTCCGGCGCAGCCCTTAGAGAGCTGAAGCAAGATGCAAAGATCAGTGGCAGCAGGACGGCAAGGAAGAAACGGGACATGGGGATCAAAAGGGGAATGCGGAAGACGGTGACTCAACGAGCTCAGCGCAAGGGGGCTCACTCACCACTGGGCTTGGTGCCAGCCGCTACAGGTATAGGAGGCAGCTCATGGAGTCGGGCCATCAGCCTGGAGACGACTTCCGGATGTTCGCCGGCCAGATTGCGCGTTTCATCCGGATCGGTCTGATAATCGAAAAGCTCGACTGCGGCAGGCTGCTCTTTGATGCCGGGTCGCGAGCTGATGCGCCACCGGTCATCGCGCAGCGTGCGCCATCCCTGTGTCCACCAGGCTCGCGCCGGTTTGCTGGAAGGGGTGGCGGGAGACTCCATCTGGGGACGAAGACTCCTTCCATCGAGCCCCTTTGGTGCAGGCAATCCGCAGAGATCCGTCAGTGTCGGGAAGAGGTCCACCGTCTCCACCACCGCTTTGGTCGTGACGCCCGGGGCATTCATCTTCGGGTGACGGATCAACAGGGGGCTGACCAGGGCCTTTTCAAACAGGCAGTGCTTGCCCCAGATGTTGTGTTCTCCGAGCAGAAAGCCGTGATCACTCCAGATGACGACGATGGTGTTGTCATCCAGGTGCAGTTTTTCCAGGGTGGTCAGCACCCGGCCCACCTGGGCATCCACATAGCTGACACAGGCGGCATAGGCCCGCCGTACCTCTGCCGCCACTTCGGGGAACGGGTCCGTGCCGTCCGTGGCGAGCCGGGCGTAGTTTCCATGAAACTCGCCGCTTCTGTGCCAGGTGGAGGGCCAGCCGGGCTTCGCGGCTGCCGCCTCCCCCGGGGCTGGGAAGGGAGCCATTCCTTGAAGATCAAAGTAGGACTTGGGGCAGGCAAAGGGCAGGTGGGGTTTGAAGAAGCCCACGGCGAGAAACCAGGGGCTTTGAGACGTGGTTAGCCCCATCAGCATGCGCTCTGCCTCATCCGCTACGAAGGCATCTGGATAGGAATGGTCCGGGCCGTCAAAGGACTCCAACGGCAGCGTCACCCCTGGTACTCTGGGTTTGCCGTTGGCGGTGCCATGCATGAGATGCTGCGGGGCTCCCCAAGGCGTCTCGGGAATCCAGCACCTGTCCCATGAACCCGGCAACTCTTCGGGACCCTCCGCCCACAACTTGCCGGTGCGACCGCCGGGATGGTGCGTGATTTTGCCCATCGCATACGTCTTGTAGCCGTGACGCTGGAACCATGCCGGCAGATTGGCGTCTCCCCATTGGCTCTGGGTGCTGGCGATAGCGCCGTTGCCCAGTTGCGCGGCAGTTTCCGGATAGCGCCCTCTCAACAGGGTGCAACGCGATGCGCCGCATGTGGGCACCTGCACATAGTGGTGACTGAAGGTGCGTGCCGTGCGGGCAAAGGCATCCATCTTGGGAGTCCGGGCGCGCTCGTTCCCCAAGGCTCCCAGATCATTGCGCAGGTCGTCAATGGCGATGAAGAGCACATTGGGGGCCGCGTGCGCCCCGCCACACGCGGCAATGAAGCCACAGAGCAGGGCGATGAGGTGGAGGGGAAAACGGAAGCGTGCAGCCATGGCAGGACGGGAAGCCCCGTAAACGACCTGCCCAGCACCAGACTTGCGTCAATCTGGAGCCATTTCTGGCGATGCGCCTGCTCTTGCTTTGATCATTTCCAGAATGCCCTGACCGTTGCCTCCCAAGCATCAGCCATCACTTGATGTCCTGCATAGGTGGGGTGCACCCCATCCCAGATCCAGTAGTCGGCAGGAGCCCGCTTGCAGGCCTCATCGAATGCCTGCTGATACTTTACCAGGGCGGCCCCGTGCTTTGCCGCTAGTTTGGCCACGATGGTCTGACGTTGTTCAATGCTGGCTTTTGCCGCCTCCCAGTTCTCTTTCTTTTTGCCGACGGGCAGAAGGAAGGGTTCACCGAGCACGAGCTTGACTCCTGGAAGTGCAGCCTTGGTCTCAGTGAGCAGCCTGTCGTAGCCCGCCTCGTACTCCGCCATGGGAACGTTGCGCCCGTCGTCGTTCACCCCGATGAGGATGCTCAAAAGATCTGGCTTCAGGTCGAGAGTGTCCTTTTGCCAGCGCGCGGTCAGATCGGATACCTTGTTGCCACTGATGCCACGGTTCAGAAAGGTGAGCTTCTGGGAGGGGAACGCGGCACCGTGTTTGGCCGCAATGATAAAAGCATAGCCGTGACCCAGAATATGATTCGGATCCGCCGTCCGCCCGCGATTTCCGTCCGTAATGGAGTCACCTTGGAAGAGGATTCGACATTCTTGTGAGAAGGCGGGCAGAGGCTCGGCTCCATGGCCACACAGGAGAAACATGCTGGCGCTCGCGAGTGTGTTCAACAGGAGGCGGGGCAGGTTCATAAAGTGGACTGATGGTGTATTGGCCCGGTCAATAGTGCCATTGATTTTATCAAGTCGCGGGCTCCGCCGCCTCTCTCCAGAGTGGCCGGCATGCAAACGCTCTACCGGACTCCCCACCTGACGGCTGACCGCTCCGACCGGGACCACGGGTCCCGCATGACCCTCCGCCCCGCCACCCAGGCGGATCGCGAACGCATCTCCGCCATCCGGCACGAGGTTTATGCCCAGGAGATAGGGCAGCATCCGGCAAATCCAACCGGCAAGCTTACGGATCGCCTGGACGCCACCAATCATTACCTCGTGCTGGAGATGGACGGTGGCCTCGCCGGATTTATCAGCATCACCCCACCGGAGAGCCCTTCGTACTCCATCGACAAATACTTCAGCCGTGGGGAACTGCCATTTCCTGTTCACACCGGGCTCTACGAAGTGCGCCTGCTCACGGTGCTGAAGGCCAGTCGCGGATCCGAAACCGCCGCCCTGCTCATGTACGGGGCGCTGCGCTGGGTGGAGTCGCGGGGTGGCACGCACATCATGGCTATCGGCCGGGAGGAGGTACTTTCCATCTATGTGAAGGCGGGGTTGCGTGACTGCGATGCCAGTGTGAAGTCGGGCGCGGTGACCTATCGCCTGCTGCATGCCCCGGTAGAGGCACTCCACCGGGAGACGGACCGCATGACCGGCTTGCTGGATCGCCTGGAGCGTCATGTGAACTGGCAGCTCGGCATCACCTTCCGCAAACCGGCGGCCTGTTTTCATGGAGGCGCGTTTTTTGACCGGATCGGTCCACGCTTCGACCGCCTGGATTCCGCCCAAGGCATCATCAACGCGGATGTGCTGGATGCCTGGTATTCTCCCGCGCCAGCGGTTCAGGAAACTCTGGAACGGCATCTGCCCTGGCTGCTGCGCACCTCGCCACCCACCGACTGTGGCGGTCTGCTGGAAGTCATCGCCACCGCCCGTGGGGTGAGACCCTCGCAGCTCCTGCCCGGGGCAGGCTCGTCCGATCTGATCTTCCGCGCCTTCTCCCGCTGGCTCACACCTGCCTCCCGCGTGTTGCTGCTGGATCCCACCTATGGTGAGTATGCGCACGTGCTGGAGAAGGTCATCCGCTGCCAGGTGGACCGCCTCACCTTGAAGCGCGAGGACCGCTACGAGGTGCCGCTGGAGACCCTGAAGGCCGCCTTGGGCCGTGGGTATGATCTCGTGGTGCTGGTGAATCCGAACAGCCCCACGGGCAGACACATCACCCGGCAGAACCTGCTTCAGACCCTCGCCGCTGCACCGGCCTCCACGCGGGTATGGATCGATGAAACGTACGTGGACTTTGTGGATCCGGCCCAGTCTCTGGAGACTGCCGCCGCCCAGAGCGAGAATCTGATCGTCTGCAAGTCCATGTCCAAGGCCTACGCTCTGAGTGGGGCCAGGGTGGCTTATCTTTGCGCCGCCGTGCATCAGCTCGAGGAGCTGCGTGCCTGGACGCCGCCGTGGGTGGTGAGCCTGCCCTCCCAGGTCGCGGCGGTCCGGGCGCTCCAGAGTCCCGCCTATTACACCGCCCGATGGGCCGAGACCCGGGAACTGCGGGAGAATCTGGCCGCTGCCCTGCGCTACCGCGGCTTCCACGTGATCCCCGGTGCCGCCAACTATCTGCTTACCCATCTCCCGTCCGAAGGTCCCTCCGCCGCAGAGGTGGTCCAGGCCTGCCGTGGCTTCGGCCTCTATCTCCGCGATGCCGCCGGCATGGGCAGCCAGCTGGGCACCCATGCCCTCCGTTTCGCCGTCAAAGACGCCGCGACGAACAGGCGGATGCTGAGCATTCTGGATGTCTGCCTGGACTAGGCGGAAACCACTCCCGATCCGGCAGACGTACCGTTGGGGCATGACGACCAAAGAGGAACTGGAACCACCAGTTCCTTGCCAATTTCCCGCCCCTGATCAAGTTATCCCATGAGTTACCAGCTCCCTGTCAGCGACTACGAGGAAACTTCCGGCATCGTCTTCTTTGCCCGCATGGTGGACAAGATCCGCCTGCATGCTGCGGGCAAGCTGGCCCCTGACTATCTGCGTGGGTTCATGGATCTGACCTGCCTGGACGCGCGCTTCTGCCGCTTCTGGGAGGTGGATTACGACCTGCTGGAGGCACGTACGCTGGAAGGCGGCACCAATGAGGAGTTGCTCGCCTGGTGTTTCCGGGATCGCAAATTTCCCAACGATGAGCAGATTCTGGTGTGGAATTCCTTCCTGATCAAACGCGGCTGGCGCGACAACGGCTCACCGGGGATCATCGAGGCCAAGGCAGCCAACGGCTGGCAGGACCGCAACGACATTCAGACGTATGTGGACCTGCATGACATGGACGAAGGCCGTCAGCCGCGGTTCTCGTCTTAGCTGGTCTGCGGCGCTTTGAGGGGGTGGGATGGCATTGTTCTTTCTTCACGATGCAGGCCCCATCCCTGCATCCCATGAAGGTACTCTCCGTCAATCGGTCCTTGGTCCGCCTCGTCGAGGTGAATGGCAAAGAAGTTCCCACTGGCATCTACAAAGAGCCGGTCGATGCCGCGGTCATGGTGCACTCCCTGGGATTGGAAGAGGATGGGCAGGCCGATCTAAAGGTGCACGGGGGCCCGTATCAGGCCGTGTACGCTTACCCCGCAGAGCACTACCTGCACTGGCAGCAGGCCCTGGATCGTGAACACCTGGAACCAGGGACCTTTGGGGAGAATCTCACCGTCAGTGGCTTGCTGGAAACAGAGGTGTGCATTGGCGATGTCCACCGGATCGGTGGAACGGTCTTGCAGGTCACCTGCGAGCGCATCCCCTGTTTCAAGCTGGGGCACAAGCTGAATCGGCCCGATATCTTGAAGCCGTTTCTACAGAGCGGACGCAGCGGATTCTACTATCGCGTCGTGGAGAGCGGGACGGTGGCGGCAGGGGACTCGGTCGAGGTCCTGGAGCGGGATCCGGAGGGCATCACAGTTCGAGCCCTGCTGGGCATGCACCGGTTGCACGAAGGCACTCCAGAAGACTTGCGCCGGGCACTGAAGATCGAAGCCCTCTCGCCCCTGGTGCGGAGCGAGTTCGAGGAAAGACTGGCGAAAAACTGATCCGGTGCGGCGGCGGGCGGGTCAGTCGTTGGGCAGTTCAATGGTCGCGCGCAGACCGCCGCCAGGACGATTGGCCAGGGCGATGTCTCCACCATGGCTGCGGATAATGGTGCGGGCGATGGAAAGGCCAAGACCCACGCCGCCGGTGCCGCGATTCCTTGAACTCTCCAGACGCACGAAGGGGTTGAACACCCGCTCGCTATCCTCAGCGGGAATGCCGGTGCCGTCATCGTCCACGGTGATGAGAGCCCGTTGTTCGCGAATTTCCAGGCCCACGCGCGCGCGCTGGCCGTAGCGCACGGAGTTTTCCACCACGTTGCGCACCGCCCGTCGGAGGGCATCGGGCCGGCAGCGCCAGGGAGTCCGGTCGCCGGGGGCGAAGGTGACATCCCAGCCGAGGTCGGCGAGATCGTCGCAGAGGCTCTCCAGCAGGGCGTTCAGGTCCACATTTCGGGTGGGCTCCGTCGTCGCCTCTTCCCGGGCGAATGCCAGGGTGGACTCCGCGATGGCTTTCATCTCATCCAGCGTGGCGATGATCTTTTCCCGCGTGTCAGCGTCCGAGATGAACTCCGCCCGCAGGCGCATGGAGGTGATGGGCGTACGCAGATCGTGGCTCATGGCGGCCACCATCTGGGTTCGATCCTGTACAAAACGGCGCAGTCGCTCCTGCATCCGGTTGAAGGCCGCAGTGGTGTGGCGGATGTCGTCGGCACCTTCTTCCGGCAGCGGAGCCATTTCTTCACCGCGGCCCACTTTTTCAGCGGCCTCGGTGAGTCTCTCCAGAGGGCGGCCCACCCGGCGGACGAGCATGACGGCCCCCAGGGTGAGCAGCACTGCCGAGATGCCCATGGAAAGATGGTAGTACCATGGGGGGCCGGTGGAGGCAGGCTTGGCATACACACCTTGCAGCCACAGATTCGGACCCACGGGCATCTGCAGTCCGAAGCCGTTCCAGTCCTCCAGATGCATCAGCCTCGCGTTCGCCGTCTCTGGTCGTTCCTCAACGTGTTGCTTGTTCCATGTCGCGTCCGCCTGAGGGGGGAGATCCGCTGCCGCCGGGGGGCGGGGGGGCTCCAGCATTTTCTTGCGGCCCTCATTCTGCCAGGCCATCGGATCTTCAATGGGGGCGGTGGTAAACCAGAACCGCACCACCGGTGTATTGGCGGCACCCAGGATCTCAGGGTGCTGCTCGGGACCCACCGTGTTCACCAGGCGCACCACCGAGGCCGTGCGCGCCAGGAACTCCTCCCGCCGCACCTCCCGGAGGGACCGCATCTGCTCTGCGCGGAAGATGAAATAGAACAGCGTCTGGGAGATGCCCAGAGCCAGCAGCATTACCATGATCCACTGGCCGATCAGACTTCGCGTCCAGAAGGCCCTCACTCCGCCACCGCCTTCCCCGTGAAGCAATAGCCGTCTCCCCAGTGGGTTTTGATCAGGGTGGGGTTCTTGGAGTCCGGCTCGATCTTCCGGCGCAGCCGGCTCACCTGGTTGTCGATGCTGCGGTCCCAGACGTCCGCCTCTCTTCCGCTGGTAAGGTCCAACAGAGCATCACGGTTCAGCACCTTGCCCGGATGATCCAGAAAGACACAGAGCAGCCGGAACTCCGCCGTGCTCAGTGGGATGGCCACCCCATCTGACCCGGTCACCTCATGCCGGCGCACATCCAGGACCTTGTCCCCAAACCGCACCTGCATGGCTTGGTGCGCACTGCGGATCTCCGGCAGGGTGCCTACGCGCCGTAGCACGGCGCGAATGCGGGCCAGCAGTTCGCGGGGGTTGAAGGGTTTCACCAAGTAGTCATCCGCGCCCAGCTCCAGACCCACAATGCGGTCAGCATCCTCCGCCATGGCGGTGAGAAAGATGATGGGGATCTGCGTCTCTGCCCGGAGGTGGCGGCACAGGGCCAGCCCGTCCTCGCCGGGCATCATGATATCCAGCACCACCAGGTCCGGCTTCGCTTTTTCCAGTTGCTGGCGGAAGTCGGCGGCATCTTTGGCGGCCGCGACGCGGAACCCATGCTGGCTGAGATAGCGTACTACCAGTTCGCGGATCTCCCCGTGGTCATCCACCACGGAGATGAGAGGGGCAGGGTCCGGAGGGTTCATCGTTACCTGAAAAGGATACTAGAGTGACGCCGGGCGGGTGTAGTTGAAATTGTATCAAAGTGTGTCAGCCCCGCTCCATCCGCGACAAATCGCGACAATAAAGGCGGCCGGATGGCAAGCTTCACCCGGTTCCTTATGTTATCCTTTATGGGTAGCATCGTCTGGATGGGGGCCTCCCCCTGGCGCCCTCCAGATGGGTGTTCAAGCTTTCTCGCATGAAAAAGACACGCTGGTTTTTGTTTCTGTTGGTCCTGGTGGCAGCCGGAGCTGCTGTGTTCTGGCGGGCGCGGGCTTCTGGTTCCGGTGCGGGTGCTGGGCAAGCCGGTGCAAAACCTTCTGGCCCCCAGGCGGTAGCCGTGCTGGTGGCCCAGGCAGAGTCCCGGGATGTACCCGTCTGGCTCACTGGGATTGGTTCGGTTCAAGCATTCAACACCGTCACCGTCCGTCCGCGGGTGGGTGGCTCGCTGGATCAGGTCAACTTCACCGAGGGTGCGACCGTGAAGCAGGGGGATGTGCTGGCGCAGATCGATCCGCGTCCCTATCGCTCCGTGCTCGCCCAGGCGCAGGCCAAGAAGGCGCAGGACGAGGCGCAGCTCACCAATGCCAAACTCGAACTCACCCGGGTGCAGTCTCTCGTGAAGAACAACGCCGTCAGCCAGCAGGTGCTGGATCAGGCGCAGGCCTCCATGGCCCAGCTCACGGCCATGGTCCAGGCGGACCAGGCCGCGGTGGAGTCGGCGCAGCTTGATCTGGACTTCACCACCGTGCGCGCCCCCATCGCCGGGCGTACCGGGGTCCGCCTCGTGGATGCGGGCAACGTTGTCACCGCGAACCAAGGGGCTGGCATCGTGGTCGTCACCCAGCTCAAGCCCATCTCGCTCGTCTTCACCCTGCCTCAGCAGAACCTGCCCTTCCTCCGCCGTCACATGCAGCCCGGGGCCGCCCCTTTGGTGGCCCAGGCGCTGGATGAAGATGGCACCGTGCTGGACGAGGGCCGTCTGGAGCTGATCGACAACCAGATCGACAGCAACACCGGCACGCTCAAGCTGAAGGCCACCTTCACCAATGAGAAGCTGGCCCTCTGGCCCGGCCAGTTCGTCTCCGCCCGCGTGCTGGTGGAGACCCACAAGAACGCCATCGTGGTGCCTGCTGAATCCATTCAGCCCGGCCTCGACGGCCCCTTCACCTATGTGGTGAAGGCGGATTCCACGGTGGAGGCTCGAACCTTGAAAACCGGCCTGACGTTTGAAGGTGCGACCCTCGTGGAGGACGGTCTCAGCGCCGGGGAGAAAGTGGTGCGTGAGGGCCAGAGCAAACTCAAGCCCGGGGCCCAGGTCGTCCCGCAGCAGGACAAGACGCAAAACGTGCCCGCTCCCGCGGGGAACCATGGCGCCTCGGAGATCCGCACCGCCAAAGCCGGCCCTGTATCATGAGCATGTCCACCCCTTTCATCCGTCGCCCTGTGGCCACGGCGCTGATGACCATCGGCATTTTTCTGGTGGGATTAGTGGCATTTCCGCTCCTGCCCGTGGCCCCGCTGCCCCAGGTGGAGTTCCCTACCATCCAGGTTTCGGCCCGGCTTCCCGGGGGCAGCCCGGAGACCATGGCCTCCTCCGTGGCCACGCCGCTGGAGAACCAGCTGGCGCTCATTCCGGGCATCACGCAGATGAGCTCTGCGAGCGGATTGGGCAGCGTGTCCATCACCATCCAGTTCGACTTGAATGTCAATATCGATTCCGCCGCGCAGGAGGTGCAGTCTGCCATCAGTGCCGCTGCAGGGCAGTTGCCCACCAACCTCCCGAGTCCCCCGAGTTATCGGAAGGTGAACCCGGCTGATTCACCCATCCTGGTGCTGAGCCTCACCTCCAAGGTGCTGCCCCTGGAGGAGGTCAGTGACTATGGATCCAACGTGATCGCCCAGCAGATCTCCCAGCTTGAGGGGGTGGCGCAGGTGGACATCATGGGCGAGCGCAAGCCGGCCGTGCGGGTGCAGGTGGATCCCGCCAAGCTTGCCTCACTGGGCCTCAGTCTTGAGGATGTGCGCGGTGTCATTGCGGCCGCCACGGTGAACTCTCCCAAAGGCAGCTTCGACGGCCCCAAGCAGAGCATCGCAATCTACGCCAACGACCAGATCCTGAAGGCGGAGCCTTACAACGATCTCATCCTGGCCTATCGCAACGGAGCCCCCATCCGGGTGCGTGATGTGGGACGCGCCGTTGACGGGCCAGAGCAGATGCGCTCTGCGGCCCTCATCAACAACGAGCGGGGCGTGGGCATCATGATCCGCAAGCAGGCGGACGCCAACGTCATTGATACGATTGCTCGCGTGCAGGAACTGCTGCCCCAGCTGAAGGCCGCCATCCCGCCTGCCATGGAGGTGGATGTGTTGAGCGACCGCAGCCGCACCATCCGCGCCTCGGTGGAGGAGGTGGAGCTGCACCTCGTGCTCACCGTGGCCCTGGTCACCATGGTGGTGTTTGCCTTCCTGCGCAACGGTCGTGCCACCCTCATCTCCAGCGCGGTCGTGCCCATCTCCATCGTGGCGACCTTTGCCGTGATGTACGTCATTGGTTTCAGCCTCAACAACCTCTCACTGATGGCGCTCACCATCTCGGTGGGCTTCGTGATTGATGACGCCATCGTGATGCTGGAGAACATCTATCGCTACATCGAGGAGGGCATGAAGCCCATGGATGCAGCATTGAAGGGAGCGGGGGAGATTGGCTTTACCATCCTGTCGATCACGTTCTCCCTCATCGCCGTGTTCATTCCTGTGCTGCTCATGGGTGGCATTGTCGGCCGTCTCTTCCGTGAGTTTGCCGTTACGGTGTCGGTGGCCGTGCTGGTCTCGGGCTTTGTCTCGCTCACCTTCATCCCCATGATGTGCTCGCTCTTCCTGCATCCGCATCATCCGCCCAAGAAGAGCACCATGCGGGGCTGGGTGGATGGCACCCTGGAAAAACTCTTCCGCGGCATGGAGAGTGTGTATGAGGCCATCTTGAAGGTGGTGCTGCGTCACCAGCGGCTCACGCTGCTCTCGCTAGTCGCCACCATCGGTCTCACGGGCTACGTCTTTGTGAAGATGCCCAAGGGCTTCTTCCCCCTCCAGGACACGGGCATGCTCAATGTGACGGCCGAAGGTGCCCCGGACGTGTCCTACACCTCCATGTATGAGAAGGCCGAACAGGTGGGCAAGATTCTCATGGAGGACCCCGCCATCCTGGGCATGCAGAACCGCATCGGCTCCGGCGGGCGCAGCAGCGCCGGCGGCAACAGCAGCCGCTACTGGATCACGTTGAAGGACCGCCACGAGCGCGATTCCATGGACGCCGTCGTGGCCCGACTGCGGAAGAAGACGGCCTCCATTCCCGGAGTGAGCATGTACTTCCAGCCGCAGCAGGATCTCAATGTGGGCGGCCTGACCTCGAAGACCCAGTTCCAGTACACCCTGCGGGATGCAGATGTGGATGAACTCAATACCTGGGCACCCCGCGTGGTGGAGAAGCTCAAAGCCCTGCCAGAGCTGCGAGACGTCACCTCTGACCAGGAGTCCACCTCTCCCGCCCTGAACCTGGAGATTGACCGCCAGGCAGCGTCGCGCTTCGGCATCCAGACGCAGGCCATCAATGCCGCCTTGTACAATGCCTTTGGCGAGCGCCAGGTGACGCAGTTCTATACCCAGGTGAGCCAGTACAAGGTGATCATCGAAGTGCCGCCGGAACTCCAGCAGGATCCCTCCACGTTTGACAAGTTGTTTCTCAAATCCCCCCTCACCGGTGGGCAGGTGCCGCTGTCCTCGCTGGTGAAGCTCAACGCGAGCAGCACGAAACCGCTCTCCGTGAACCACCTGGGCCAGTACCCGGCGGTGACCATCTCGTTCAACCTCGCACCCAACATCGCGCTGGGCCAGGCAGTGGAGGCCGTGGATCGCGCTCGTGAAGCCATGGGCACGCCATCGTCCCTCACCGGCAGCTTCCAGGGTACGGCCCAGGCCTTCCAGTCGTCGCTGAAGTCACAGCCCTACCTGATCGCGGCGGCCATCATCGCCATCTACATCATCCTGGGCATGCTGTATGAGAGCTTCATCCACCCGCTCACCATCCTGTCCACGCTCCCGTCCGCCGGTCTGGGGGCACTTCTCACCTTGTGGGCCTTCGGACATGACGTGGGCGTGATCGCCATCATCGGCATCCTGCTCCTCATCGGCATCGTGAAGAAGAACGCCATCATGATGATCGACTTCGCCATCGAGGCGGAACGAGATCGGGGCAAGTCGCCTTTTGATGCCATCTATGAGGCCTCGATCAAGCGCTTCCGCCCCATCATGATGACCACCCTGGCCGCCATGATCGGGGGCATTCCGCTCGCCTTCGGGCATGGCGATGGCTCAGAACTGCGGCAGCCACTGGGCTACGCCATCGTCGGTGGACTGGTCTTGAGCCAGGCGCTCACCCTGTTCACCACCCCAGTGGTGTATCTGTTCTTCGACCGCCTTGTGCAGCCTCGAAAGAAGCCGACTGTAGCAGGCGAGGCCAACGTGGAAAAATCCGGTCAGCTTGAACCCGCCGTGTAGTGGGCGACGTAACAGGGGGAGTGCGGGCTCTCCCTCTCGCTTGAATTCGTTTCACACAAATCCCGTGCGAACCCGCCCGGTCTCTCTATTCTCCTTCCATGCCTCACATTCCCGGTCTCCGTAGCCCCTATGACAAAGTGGGTGGCATTGTTTATTTCGGTCGCATGCTCGACAAAATCCGCCTCAACGCCCTGGGGGAGCTTCCCGCCGACTACGCCAGTTTCGTGGGGGAAAAGCCGGGTGTGTTTGACCGTCGTTGCCTGCATTTCCTCGGGGTCCGGTATGACGACCTCGTGAAACGCACGCTGGAAGGCGGCACGGACGAGGAAATTCTTGACTGGGTCTTCGATCACGGCGGCCAGCCTGACGATGAGGAGATCGAGGTGTGGAACGGCTTCATGGCCAAGCGGGGGTGGCGTGATGAGAGTCATGACCGTCTTATCTTCCGCCTCAACGAGGCCGGCCTCAGTCCAGACGGCAACATCGCGACCATGTTCGACTTCATCGACGCCGACGAAGGCCGCCCGATCCGCAAGGGGTGATGGGGTCTCGTGGAGTTAGTTCTTGAACCGTGAAAGGTTCGCCTTGCCCGGATACTCAAGGAGCGTGGTCCTTTTGTGGGGGCGTTGTGAAGCAGTAGCCCATCGGCCCCGCCTTCTGCGTGGCAGCGCTCACTTCGCCCTTCGCTTGCTCGTCAGCGTGATCAGCACCACCGAGACCAGGATCAGCCCGCCCGCCGTCGCCATGGCCTGCGGCACCGGTTCTTTCAGCACCAGCCAGCCCAGGGCCACGGCCACCAGGGGGTTCACATACGCATAGGTAGAAACCAGGGCCGGACTGCATGTCCGCATGAGCCACACATAGGCCGTGAAACCGACCAGCGATCCGATGAGAGTCAGGTAAACAAACGCCCAGGCCGAGGAGGCGCTCACCAGATCCAGTCGCATCCGGGGCAACTCACCCAGCGCCACGCCGGTGAGAAGCTGCAAGCCCCCACCCGCCATCATCTGCATGGCTATGGCCATGAGCGCCGAGCCGGGAAGCTTCGCGTGGCGTGAATAGATGGATCCCAGAGCCCAAGTGATGGTGGAGAGCACCAGCACCACTGCACCCACCGGCACCACCACGGGATGCCCCTTCGCATCCTTCCCCAGCACCATCAACACCACGCCCACAAATCCGATCGCCAGCCCCACCAGCACGGCCGTCTGGGGGCGCACACCCTTGGGCCTGAGCCAGTCGGTCACCACAATCCACAACGGCACGGAAGCGACGATCAAGGCGGCCACGCCAGTAGGCACGTATTGCTGCGCCCAGCTCACCCCGCCGTTGCCGCCGAGCAGTAGCAATCCACCGATGATGGCCGCATCCTTCCACGAGGACCCAGAGGGCTTGGCCTCGCCACGCCAGCGCAGTACACCATAGAGCAACGCTCCCGCGATGACAAATCGGCTGCCCGCCATGAGGAAGGGTGGCATCGTCTGCGTGGCCAGCCGGATCCCTAGATACGTGGAGCCCCAGATCAGATACACCGCGGCAAAGGCCAGCAGGATGAGAAACAGGGTCGGTTTTGAGGCGGCAGTCTCCTGTGATTTTGCCGCCGCGGTCTCAATCGGGCTGGATGACACGACCAGGGCAGGGGAGGGAGCGCTGGTTTCGGCTGACGAGGAGGGGGTTGCCACAGTCCCCTTGCATACGTCTGGCAGGGCTTGAGGTCTGCCGCGCTGAGCAGGAATTCGGCTTGGTAGCCTGACGGAGGCGCAAAGGTCACTCTGGCCACGCCCGCATGGCCAGCTCGCCGACACGGGATAATTCCTCCTTGGTCGCTCCACTGGCAGCCAGCACGGCCATCCCTTGCGTCACGGCCTGGACGAATCGCGCCAAGTCCGCGGGGTCGGCTGCTGCAGGGAGATCGCCCTCTGCCTGCGCCCGGGCAAATCGTTCGCACAGCTGAGTTTCGGCAGAGCAGCGCATGGCGGCCATGTCCTGCTGCACCTCAGCGGAGTCCTCGCTACAGGCCAGCGCGCCATGCACCATGAGGCAGCCGCGCGGATGGTCCGGGTCCCCCAGCAGGTTCACCGAGCCGCGAATCATCGCCTCAGCCACCTGTCGGGCCGTCGGTTCCGTCAGGGACGTCGTCGCATGCCTTCCCGGACCGGAGCCATAGCGCTTCACCACTTTACGAAAGAGCTCCTCCTTGTTCCCGAAGGCAGCGTACAGGCTGGGCCGGTTGATCCCCATGGCGTCAGTCAGATCTGTCAGGGAGGTGCCTTCATACCCCTGCTTCCAAAACAGGTTCATCGCCGTCTCCAACGCCTGTTCGACATCGAAGGCGCGGGGGCGGCCTGGCGAGGGTGAAGTTTTCAGTGATTTCATACCTTTTGGTAAATTAATCGTTGACGCCGAAATGTCCATCGCTGATATGTGTACCAGTCAGTAAATAATACGAACGACCATGAAACCGGAAACGACTGCTGCCCGACTCGCCAACAAAGTGGCCCTTGTAACCGGAGGATCTCGCGGCATTGGCGAGGCGATCGCCATCCGCCTTGCGGCTGAAGGAGCCTCCGTGGCCATCACCTACACCAGCGCCAAAGAGAAAGCAGAGGCGGTGGTCAAATCCATCGAGGCTGCTGGTGGCAGGGCCCTCGCCATCAAGGCAGACAGCGGGGATGCCGCAGAGGTGAAGAATGCCGTCGATGAAACGGTCCGAGCTCTGGGTGCGCTGGACATCCTGGTGAACAATGCCGGCGTCGCCATCATGGCCCCGTTGGACGAATTCAAACTCGAGGACTTCGACCGTACCTTCGCCGTGAACGTCCGCGGCGTGTTCGTGGCCTCCCAGGAAGCCTCGCGCCACATGAAAGAGGGCGGCCGCATCATCATCATCGGCAGCACCAATGCCGACCGTATGCCCTTCCCCGGGGGCAGTGTCTATGCGATGAGCAAGGCGGCCGTGGCCGGTCTGACCAAAGGCCTGGCGCGCGATCTGGGCCCTCGTGGCATCACCGTGACCAACGTCCAACCCGGTCCCGTGAACACCGACATGAATCCCGAAACCGGCCCCTTCGCTGAAAGCCTGAAGAAGCTCATGGCGATCGATCGCTACGGCAAAGGTGAAGAAATCGCTGCCTTCGTCGCGTTCCTCGCCAGTGCTGAGGCGGCTTACATCACCGGCTCCAGCTTGACGATTGATGGTGGCTTTGGTGCTTGATGAGTAGGGCGGTAGTGCCGATTTTACCACAGAGGCACAGAGAACGCAGAGGGGGGCAAAACCAGACAGGATTGAGTTGGATTCAGGGGCGGGATCGAAGCTCGGATTTTGAGATTTGGATTTTGGATTTTGAAGTTTTCCGCCCCCCTGCGTCCCTGTGGTTTAACCTCAGTTTTTGTCCCCCTTCACGATCGTCAGGCGTAATCAGAAATCTCCCATGTCCGACTCCCCTTCGCCACGGCCCTCCTGGTTCCCGATTTATTTGCTCTCCGCCGCTGGCTTCACCATCCTCACCACGGAGTTCGTCATTGTGGGGTTGCTCCCGCCCATGGCGCGGGACCTCCAGGTCACCGTTTCCCAGGCCGGGTTGCTGGTGACGCTGTTCGCCTTCACCGTCGCCATCGTGGGGCCGCCGCTCACGGCGTGGGTCTCGCGCTTTGATCGCAAGCGGCTCTTTGTCGCGACCCTGCTCTTGTTTGCTGTGTCGAACCTGATTGCTGCGCTCTCGCCCAACATTGGCGTCATGGCGTTCGCCAGGTTCATCCCTGCGGTCATGCTTCCGGTCTTCTGGTCACTGGCCAGTGAGACCGCCGTGAACATCACCGGACCGGCGAAGTCGGGGAAGGCCATCTTCATGGTCTCATTTGGCATTGTGGTGGCCACCATCTTTGGGATTCCCATTGGCACCTTGATTTCCGATGCCTTTGGCTGGCGGGTGGCTTTTTGGGGCGCTCGCGGGCCTTGCCCTGCTCAAAGCCGTGCTGCTACAGATCTTCATGCCGGCGGTGCACCCTCATGAGGAACCCGTTTCCGTGAACCGCCAGCTGGCAGTACTGAAGGATCCTCTGATTGTCGGGCACGTAGTCCTGTCCATGCTCGTTTTCGCCGGGATGTTCACCGCCTACACGTACTTGGCAGACATCCTGGAGAAGCTGGCCAGGTTCGATGGTTCAACGGTGGGCTGGTGCCTCATGGGCTTCGGCGCGGTGGGCCTCCTCGGGAACTGGCTTTCCAGCCGCATCGTGGACAAGCGACCGCTCGGTGTGACCCTTCTCTTTGGCAGCCCCATGGTCGTTGCCATGGCCTTGCTCGTGCCGGTGATCCATCAGCACGCCCTGCTGGGCATCGTGCTGGTTGTGTGGGGGATTTGCCAGGCCGCACTCTTTACGGGATCCCATGTGAGGGTCATGAAGGCCGTCACTCAGGCTCCGGCCCTGGGGGCTTCGTTGAACATTTCTGGTGCCAACATCGGCATAGGCCTTGGAGCCATCGTCGGTGGGCGGGTGCTGGACTCCTATGGCCTTGCAAACGTCGGCCTCGCCGCGGCCATCGTGGTGGTGCTGGCATTGACCACGACTTTGGTGCTCATCAATGTGACGCGATCCAAGGCAAAAGCTTCGGCGGCTACGGTGCCGGGAGGGTGTGTGGATTGCCCTTGATTTTCATTAACCGGGCACTGTTCGTAGTACAAACTTTAGTTTGCTCAGTCGATCTTCCGTAACGCGTACTGAGTAAACCGTCTGGGATGTCTTCGCATGGGAAGGCTGGGCTTTAGTCTGGCGTTGAATGACAGGAGTCGTGCGACTGACGCACTGAAGTGCAGGACTGCTTTGCCGGCGGATGAAGTTGTTCTCACAAGCTTCTGCCACGTCCAACTCCAGTGGTAGTTGTTCATTCAAACTTTGGTTTTACTCAGTAAGAACCGCGCACAGCGTCCGATGGCCGGGGCATTGCGAAACTGTTCAGGCCATCTGTCACGCACTGAGCAATGCGGCTTCAAGAGGCGTACATTAAAGCTCGCGCAGCACAGTTGTTGCGGCACGACAATTTGAAGCGCCTCCTAAGGCAGCCAGTTCAAGATGCCCCCACCCTGGCAGTTTCAAGCTGTGGGAGTCATACTCAGTCAGTGCTCTCTGGATGCTTGTTTCAGCGAGACGATTCGGCGGCCAGTTTCCAGCATGTATCTACGAGCCTGCCTGATCGCCCAGCGCTTTAAGAAGCTCTGCTCTTCCTTGTTCAGATGTTAACTGCGCTTTTGTTGCCTTCACCCCATTCCGCTGAAAAAGCTCGATGTACTTCTCGGTCAGAATATCGAAGGTTGCAATCTTCTCCCCGATCTTGGTCGGAGGAGTCCAGACTGATGATTTGCGAAGCGAGCTTCGCAGGATGCTTATCTGATCATTGGGTTCAAGCAGAAAGGACGCTCGCAGTGCATCTGAGCGGACATTGAAATTCGCATTGGAGAGCAGTGCTTGAACACAGTCCTCTCGCTTATTTTTTGAAGCCTCACGAAGTAGCGCCCCAATGTCGGTCCCTGCCCGCCACACGTGGGAAGTGCATTTATCGAGGAGGTCGTCAGCATGGCTGAGGGGAGAGATCGCCAGGGTCACCCATGAAGTCAAAAAAAGTAGAGTTTTCATTTCAATTGCCTGTGTTGGTTGAGCAGCCGTTGTTCGTCCAGATGTTGCTCGCCATTAGAACTTTGGCGACGGTCTTCCAATTAAAGTAATCACTTATTCTGTACCATTTTCTCCCAATTTCCAATCTCGCAAATTCACCGAACATGTCCTGCTCTTCGATCGTGTGGCCATTGGCTGATCCAGCTTCGGGAACAAATATGCTTGGGCTATCCTTTGATGTTATTTCGCCTGCTGCATGAGCAAGCGACCCGGATACCGTAGCATAGGGATCGTTGTCTTCGTCTCCGAACCCTGAGTCGTCATTTCCCACAACAGGATCGGTAGGAAAATCAGGCTCTTCGTAATCGAGCGTGGGATTTTTCGTTGAGCTGAGTAGACTGCACCTCATACAGGACACAGAGTTTTATGAGCGGTTGCTGGGCTTGAGCCAGCCTTGGAAGGTAACGGATGTCGCCATGGACGTGGCGGCTGGTGAAGTCCGCGTAAAGGTAGCCTGCGATGCCACCGTTTGGGTGGGGGATGGCGGAGT
>NZ_BATQ01000015.1 GCF_000739635.1 Verrucomicrobium sp. BvORR034
AGCCGGGGACGGGGCGGTGGGGGCGGCAGCGGATGGCGCCGCAGGAACGGGTGAGCCGGCCGGTGCTGGAGCCTCAGGTGCGGCCGGCGCAGCGGGGGCTGACGCGGGCTTCAGGTGCAGGGGATCACCCAGCAGCAGGACCGGGCCTGCGAGGGATGCAAGGGTGATAATAGCCTTCCAGACGGTCATGGATTCGGGGTGCTCGGGGGTTCGAGAGGGGCAAGATGGGCGTCCAGCCGGGGGGGCGTCGTCTGCATCGGTTCCAGCCGGAGATTGCGGACCATGGCGTGGGGCATCAATCCGGTTTCGGCCCTGTCGATGTCCCGGAAGACCACCGCAGTGGCCCCCACCTCCACCACCAGGGCACGGAAGAGTTCGCCGCGGAATGAGAGTTCGATGACATCACCTTCGAACACGCTGCGTGCTCCGATGATGAACTCCTTGGTGTCCAGATTGACGGCGTTGAGCTTCAGGGTCTGCAGCGCCTGGTTCAAGGTAAGTTTTGGCGTCGGCCGGGCGGGATCCTCCTCCACAATGAGAGGGAGGGTGTCTTCGCGGGGAAAGGTCGGCACGCCAAAGGGGTCCACATTCCTCACGCGGGAGCCGAGGCGCTGGGCGAGCACTTCCACATCGCCGGCCTTGGGCAGGCTGGGTGCCTTGGGCAGCCAGGTGGCGGTGTCGATGCCAAAGAAGAGGGGCTTGGCCTTCTCTGCGGACTTCGTGGCAGGAGCCTTGGGGGTGGGGGCGCCCAAGGTGGTGACCGCCGTGGCAAGGGCCACTGCGGTGAGGGAGCGCAAGAACTTCACGGACGAGCCTCCCCTGCCTTCCAGCATGCGTGGGTGGTGTCGATCACGAGGTAGTCAGGCCGCTTCATGAGCAGGTCGGACTTCCGCGTGATCTTGAGTTCCTCAAGCATGGCCTGGGGCATCAGGCTCTCAACCTGGAGGAGGGATTCCTGCATGGGGCCGATGCCGCCCTGGTAGCTGGCCTTCACGCGGATGACGTCGCACTTCACGCTTTTGGCGACCTTGCCGCGGTCCTGCGGGAAGATGAGGCTGCTGCGTTCCAGTTCGATGTCCTTGTACCGCGGCAGTGCGGTGTCGAGGATCTTGGTGTAGAGCTGGCCGGGATCTGCCCCGAGCATCTTCTTCTGATCTTCAAAGGCTTTGCGTCGCGGGGCGATCCGGGCTTCCAGCACCTTCATGCCAGCAATTCGCTTGGTCTCTTCATCATAGCGCAGCTCCTTTTCCGCCCGGACGGAGGTGAGCTTGGCCGTGCCTGCTGCGACACCGGCCAGCAGGACGCAGTTGAAGATGGCCGGGGTGACCAGACCGAATCGGATGATGGGTTTGGTGTAGGCGCTCATGGTCTAGAACGGCTTGGCGATCGGCACTGCGAGGGGGTCCTTTTCCGAGAGGGTCTGGACGATGGTGGCCTCGAAGGTGTAGGAGAAGGAGAGCGAAGGATCGCGGGCCACATCGGCAGCGCTGGCGGCGGCGGTGTAGCGGGGGTTCCGGTTCTGAGTGAGAGTAATCCGGAACTGACGTTCGGCGCTGGGGGCGAAGCTGGTGTCCTGAGTGACCTCGGCGATGTTCGCAAAGAAGGCGGTGAGTCCGCGCTGGCTGTTCAAGTTGTTGAGCAGATCCAGCCCCTTGGCTTTGGCCAGCCCCTTGAAGGTCCACTCCCGCTCCAGGCCGACCGACTCTTTCGATGCCGCAGCGCCACCTTGTTGCGGGCCCGATGGCACGGCGCTGTTCAAGATGTAGCTGAAGGACTCCAGCCTCACTCCGGATTCCTCCGGGAAGAGTTGCAGAAGAAGCTCCACATTCGTCCAGCCTTTGGAGCGGGGCAGGAGCAGGCGCTCCGTCACGTTGATCTGCCGCTCTTCGGTGATCAGCTTGGCGTGATTGGCTTCAGTCAGTTTCACCTGTTCCGGAGTCAGGTGCCAGGAGGGATGGTTCATCGCGGCGAACAGCGAGAAGGTGGTGTACCCTCCGAGGCCGATGAGAAGGAATCCGAGGATGTAAACAAACCAGGTGGAAAGCTTCAGCAGGCGGAGGTCCGCCAGGGAAGGGTAGAGGGCGTCCAGCTTCGCCGTGTGAAAGAAATTCTGCGAAGCCCAGCCGTCCCAGAGATTCTTGAAGGTCTCCGTCCTGGCCAGCGCAGATTGACCGCCAGCCATGGCCTGGCTCATCTTGGGGTCGTAAAGCAGAAATTCGGGGCGGTGGCCGGGGAGTGACTCCGTCGTAGGAAGACTGCCCAGCTCCAACTTCCGGCAATCGAGCTTCTGCCGCGAAAGGGAGTAGATCTCCAGATCCCGCATCGCTTCCTCCAGGGAAGTGGGGTTCGATGAAGCAATGATGATTTTTGGCGGAACGGGACCAGACTCACCCGAGGTCACCAGCTCGGCTCCTACGGCGATGTTCCAAAGGAGGTCACCGAAACTGGCGGGTACGGTATTGTTGCCGCGATGAGAAAGGCTTCGGGCGGACCGGAGCTCCCCCGACGGGGTGAGCGCGAAAACAGCGGTGAACTTCAAGTAGGGCAGCACCACCAGACAGCCGCCGGAAAGCTCAGGCATGACCACGGCCATGGCGGCAAATGCTTCGGCAGGGGCGCTGGTAACAGAGACGCGAACCGGGAGGCGCAGTTGCTCACCGCTTTCCACAAGCCGGTTGAGAAAGGATTCACGCTGCCGGGGCAGGGCCATGGCCGCGGATCGCTGCTGGCCTGCCGCCGCACCCCAAAAAGGGAGCAGTCTCCAGGAGATGGTATCCACGGAAACCTCGCGGTCGGCCAGCGTTTCCTTGGGAGCGTCCACCAGGTTGTACCGGATCAGTCCGAATTCGTCCGAAGCGTCTCCAGCGGAATCCGTGAAGGCGGCTACCTCCGCGAGGGAGAAGTCATCGGCCACGTGGAGGATCACCCCCAGTGCCTTGGGTCGTGTCCCAAAGTACTCAGCCGAGAGCAGGTTCCCGAGCATTTCGGGCATGCCCTCGGCGGTGGTCAGGCTGGCCAGCGGCAGGGATGGCCCCTGCCGCCAGCGTCCTTCAGAACGGGAGAAGGTGGCGGAACACACCTCCCTCCCCCCGTCGAACCAGAGATGCCACTGGAAGGCGATCTCCCCAGGTTCCTTGTACCAGTTGCCGTCAGATGCCCGACTCGTCTTGGACGCCACCATCCGAGCCTGGCGATAGACATCGGCAGGCTTCAGATCATAGGGGTCCGAGATGGAAAAGGCAGCCACGACAAATGGGGGCGGAGAGGTCTGAGAGAGGCTTCCAGAGGGCGGCTCACCAGTCGGCGATGGTGCCGGCGACCAAGGCGTGGGTCGGAGGACCCGTCACGGCGCAAGTCGCGAAAGCGGTGCCAATCGCGGGAACCGTGCCAGTCACTGTAGGAAGGGAGCCATCGCTGGGGCACGGAGGAAGGGCTTCCATGTAGCTGCCAGGACCAGCGGCGGGCACCGGGTCAGTCACGGCCAGGTTGTTGTAGTTGGCGTAGGAACGCACCGCCTTCTGGATCGTGGCGAGCTGCATTCTGCACTTGGCCTGATCGGCTCCTTTGCGGTAGGCACCGAGACCGAGGAAGACCACGGCGATGAGGCCAAGCAGAAGGGCGATGACCAAGCTAACTTCAATGAGGGTGAAGCCAGCAGCGCGCTTGAAACGACGGGTATTGTGGAGTTGATGGATTTTCATGGCGTTAGATTATTTGCAGCACGCCATAAATTATTTAGAAATTATAGAAAAAGCAATTTATCCGTGCTGCTTACGGACGTTGCAATTGCATGAAAAAAATTCGCTTGACGCTCTAGCCCTTATATTTCTAAGGGAAAATTTCTATGCCAAAACGGGCATAGAAACTAATTTTCTAGCGAACAATGGACAAAAAATAGCCATTTTCCGCGAACAAATAGTGCAATTTGGGGCCAAAATGGCCCCATTTCACTACCAGATTTTTTGGAGTTTCCTGAAAATTACAGATCCGATGGAAGCCCTACTCCTTCAAGCTCCTTGTTGGTCACGGACATCAATTTCCAGTCGGACGGCTTCCAACCTTCCTTTTTCCAGGTGAAAACCCAGGGCTCCTGCATCTGGTTGACCTTGGTCATGACCATCTGGCTGACACCCATGCCATTGCCTTCAATCCGTGCGTGACCGCGGACTTTGACGATGGTGTCATTGGCGGAGATGTCGGTGTCCTCCCACTTGATCTCCAGGATGATGAAGCCTGCCATCAGGTCGCGGGCCAGATCCAGGGCTTCAGCAGGGCGGCTACCCCACTGATCCTCGTAGTTGTGGGAGAGGAATTTCCCCGCCGTTTTCCAGTCGCGTTTGGAGGCGAACTTGAAGAGTTCCAGGTGTCGGGCTTTGGCCTGTTTTTCAGCAGACTGCAGATAGGGCCAGGCCAGCCAGCCCAGGACGAGGACAACAACAACGACGGCAATACGAATGATAAGACGCATGGGTTTTTTTATGGGGTTTGGGGTACCCCATTTCAACACGATACCCGCCTGCATGGCAAAACCAATCGCAGGTCAGGCTGGCAATGCGTCATCTCAAAGGATTACATCACCCTGTTGTTCAGGGGTTTGCCAGCGAGGTAGCGTTCGAGATTGTCCAGAAAGTGCCGGAATACCGTGTGCAGTTCATCGTGGTGTCCCCCGGCAATATGCGGTGTGATGAAGCAGTTCGGCAGCTCGCGGAGCGGGTGACCTTCGGGAAGAGGCTCGGGGTCAGTCACATCCAACCAGGCGGCGGCGGGCTTGCCGGATTGCAAGGCGTTGGCGAGGGCAGTTTGATCCACGGTAGTCCCGCGCCCGATGTTGTAGAAAATGGCCCCCGGCTTCATGGCCGCGAAGTGGGCGGTCCCAAAAAGCCCGCGGGACTCGGCGTTTTCCGGGAGGATGTTGATGACGTGATCGGCCGCAGGCAACTCAGACAGAAGGGCCTCGGGAGGGATGACGCGGATGCCTTCGTCGCCCCGGGCGGTCCGGCGCATCGCGGTGATCTTCATGTCGAACGGGGCCAGCATCTTCACGAGCTTGGCGGCGATGGCTCCGTACCCGGCGATAAGTACGGATTGCCCATGAAGGCTGCGACACCCGTTGCGCAGCGCCATCCATTCGGCCCGGCCATTGGGGAAATGAGAGCCCAGCGATTGGGGGAGGAGACGGGCCTGGGCCAGCATGAACGCGAAGACGTGTTCCGCACAGGCCTGATCATAGACGCCGGAGCTGTTGGTCACGGTGAGGCCTCGGGACTGTGCTGCGAGCCGGAACTCGGGCGTGTCATAGCGGGTAAAGCCCGCGGAACTGACCTGGAGCCAGGAGGCTTTGGATGAGGCAAGAACGCCCTCCGTCCGTGGTTGCCCCAGAATGATGTCAGCCTCCGCCATGAGAGGATCGACCGGAGCTTCTGCCAACACCGAGGCCCCCGGCTGGGTGGGGAGGATGAGTTGATGGGGCTGGATTTGTTCCTGGAACCAGGTCAGCAATTCTACAGGAGCTTTGATGTCGGTGAAGATCTTGAGGGGAGTCATCAGGCTGAAAAGGGTGGAGTGAAACCAATACGACTGCCATCAGGCAATGCGGGGGAAGATTGCCAGAAGGATCGTGATGCCCACGACATTGAGCAGCCCCGCCATGATCATGATCACCCCTGCCACCGCGCCTTCCTCCCGGCCCAATTCGTAGGCCTTGGCGGTGCCAGCTCCATGGGCACCCATACCGAGCATGGCACCCCTGGCGAACGCGGTACGAAGGGGGAGCCAGGAGATGAGGGCCTCGCCCATGGCTGCGCCGAAAAGGCCGGTCACCGCCACCAGACACGCAGTGAGCTCCGGCATGCCGCCGATCTCCCGGGACACGGCCTGTGCAAACGGCGTGGTGACCGAGTGCGGCAGCAGGCTGGCCTGCCATTCCGGGGAAAAGTGCAGGACCTTGGCCAGGATCCACGCACTGGCCAGCGCCAGCAGGCTGCCGAAAACCACCCCGACCGCGAGTGTGCCCCAGTGCTTGCGGATCAACTGCCGATGCTCATGCACCACCACGGCAAAGGCCACGGTGGCGGGGCCGAGCAGGCTGCCCAGCCACCAGGTGCCGCGCAGGTACTCGCCATAGGGAATGCCAGTGAGCAGCAATAGGGCGCCGCAGCCCACCCAGGCGATCACCATGGGAGAGGTCCACCAGCGTGGGAGACGCTGGTAAAGCTGGCGTCCACCAGCGTAGAGTCCCAGGGTTACCCCGGCCCAGAGGCCCGGCGACAGGTCAATTTCCATCGCCATGACGCAACCTCCACCGCAGGCTGGTTTCCACCACGAGGGCAGTTCCGATCATCACGGTCAACGTGCCCGCGATGGTTGCGAACACCAGTTTCAGGCCATCGAAGCTCACGAGTTCCTTGTACTTCACCACGGCGAGCATCGCCGGAACGAAGAACAGGGAGAGGTGCTTCAGCATGCCCGTGGAGCCGTGCTGCACCCAGGAAACGGGAATCCAGCGGAAAAGCAGGCAGATCAGGAGGCCGAAGAATCCGAGCACGCTGCCGGGCACGGGAAGGTGAAGCGCCTTGACGATCATCTCGCCAGCCAGCCAGAAGGCCACGAGGACCAGACATTGCAGGAGGACGAGGGATTGGCGCATCGCGGAGCATCCCTCACCTCTTTGAATAGACAAAATGAATCCATGGAATACTTTGGATTCCAGTTTAGAATGCAGAGCGCTATGGAATCACGGGCTTTGGCCGTCTTTGCGGAAGTCGTGCGGCAGAAGAGCTTCTCTGCGGCGGGCAAGGTCTTGGGGTTGACCCAGCCCACGATTAGCAAGGCGGTGCAGCAACTGGAACACGACTGCGGTTGCCTCCTTTTTGACAGACAGGGGAAGAAGTTCAGCCTGACCGCCGCTGGCGAGGTGGTGTACCAGCGTGCGCAGGTCATCCTCAAGGAACACGAGCGCCTTCGAGACGAACTCGCTGGCATTCATGGGCTGGAGCGTGGCCGGCTCCGGTTGGGGTTGCCTTCCTTGGGCAGCAGCCTGCTGTTCGCGCCTCATGTGGCCAGCTTCCGCCGCCAGCATCCAGGGATCGAGATTGAGCTCCATGAGCAGGGCAGCTTGCATCTCCAGGAGCGGGTACGCGCCGGCGAGATTGAGGTGGGAGTGTCTTTGGGCCCGGTGCCAGAGGAGTTCGACTGGCAGCCGGTGAGTGATGAGCCGCTGGTGGCGCTGCTGCCTGCAGGACATCCCCTGGAGCGAGAGGCCAGCCTGGAACTGGCGGATCTGAAGGACACACCGTTCGTACTTTTCGAGCCCGGTTTTTCCCTGAACGCGGTGATCCTCGATGCCTGCCGGATGCGGGGTTTTGTTCCCGTGGAAGCGGCCCGCAGCGGGCACGTGGATTTCATCATTGCCTTGGTAGCGGCGGGACTGGGCGTGGCGCTTCTGCCCAGGCTGATTGTGGATTCGAGGGAACAACGCGTCTGCACCGTGGTGCCGCTGCGTGATGAAGACCTGCGCTGGCGTCTGGGTTTGATCTGGAGGCGGGGCGGGGATCTGTCGCCAGCCGCGAGGCGCTGGCTGGAGGTGGTACGGGAAGGGGTGGGGTGAAGTGCCAGGCGTCTGGCGGCCTGTGCTGGAGAAGCCAGGGGAGCGCACGCATCTTGCGTGCTGTTTCCGGCATCTTGCCGGGAACGTCAGTCAGCGGGTGACCTCGCGAAGTGCAACCAAACCTTCGAACGATGTGGAGGTGTTGATGGCGATGGGGAGAAAGCGGATGCTGTCGGCTTTCCCACCTGATCCTCCTTCGCGGAGGTGCCCAGGGTTGACTCGTCTTGCCTTGCGGGACTCGTCCAACCACTGGGCTGTGCTAGAAATCCCCTTCGGGGATTAACTGCGGACTGAGCAGGTGCCATCCACTCGCTCAGTTGAAGTTCTTCCTCGAAGAGGATGGGGCTACAAGCCCAACGTTGACGAGCTTCCAGCGAGTCTACGTTGGGTACGGGTGTGGGAGGTCTTTACTCCGAAGGAGTTGTGGCGGTCTGAGAGCCTTTCGCATCCAAGGTTCCTTGGCAGGCACAAACTTTCCCGTATGCGATGTCTGTATCGTGGAGTGCAACCACTTGCCCAAGAGGTGCTATGGCCGTGGACGGGCTCCGATCAAGGACCAGGGTTTAAGAATATAACGTGAGCCGCGAAAGCGGTGTCGAGCCACCGGCACTCCAAGACGCTTCGCGAAGTTGAAGGCGGTGAGGCTGTTGGCTGACAGCAGTCGGTTGGTGGTCAGCTCGTCTGGCTCATTCTCTTCTGCTTCGTCAGCAGACGCGCGACTGAACGGGGATGGAATCCCCTGCTCCTTTTTGCAAGGGTCGCGCGCCTCCTGGCGGAGGTAAGTTATTTCATCTTCACCAGCACACGCAGGCGCTTGTAGAGGTAAGTGGAGGCATTCTGGGTGAAGGTCCAGTCCTTGGTCTGGCCGGGGCTGTTGCCAATGCCGATGTCGGCCTGAGGGCCGGCACCCCAGTGGTTGATGGCGATCAGCGTGGTCTTGGCTCCGTGGTGGTTCACCTGCATGGAGCCATAGCCGTCAACCAACTCGGTGAGCTGGTCGCCGGTGTCAAACTCGGCGTCGGAGGCGCCGGGCACGGCGGCGGTGTTGGCAGGGCCGTAGTTGTCGGGCCAGAACTCGAGGTTCAGGGCATCACCTGCCGGACCGTTGGGCACGCCGGGCACGTTGCTCAGGATGACGGCGTTTTTCACCGGGATCTGGAATTTGGCTCCAGAGGCGGAGGTGGGCACGCCCAGCTTCTTGAGCTCGCTGGTGAAGCCATCCACGGAGACGAAGCAGTACTTGGCGGGGCTGGAGGGCTCCTTGAGTTCGAGGAGCCACGCCACCTTTTCCACGGTACCCTTCAGGGTGTCGGCGTTATTCACCTCGTAGGCGGGGGTGTTGCTGAGCTTGGACAAGTCCAAGTCATAGAGCACCTGATAACCCGCAGTTTCAGGGAGCTTCTTCGCCAGCAGATCAAAGACGGAAACCTTGCCCCCCTGAAAGGGGTAAGCAGGCCATCCGGCCCCGTTCACGAGGTTAGGTTCGGCGAGCTTGTTCCAGCCAAAGCGGACTGCGGTCGGCTTGGGCACCCCGGGGGCAGTGAGGACCACGGCGTTGCCTTCAATGGTCGCCTGGGCTTTCACATAGGCCGTGTCCTCGCCAATCACCTCGAACCAGTCGAGAGGCTGGCCATTGCGGGACTTGAGTCCGCCGTCGGCGTGGTCAAAAGTCACCCGCAGTCGGCCTTCTTCAGGCTGTACGGATTTGACGATGGGGCCGGAGGCAACCACGTCCGTCTTGCCATAGGTGTGCTTGAGCGCCTGCTGGGCCAGACGGCGGCCCACCTCTTGTTTGTTCTTGGGGTGGATGTCGTTCAGCTCGGCAATGTCTGTGGTGGGTACGATGCCGGTGTTGGGGATGGAGAGCGCCGCGTACTGGGCCTCCCAGAAGGAAGCCAGGACCTCTGGCGGCTCCTGGCCATACTGGAACGGGGCGATCTGCACGTAGTAGAACGGGAAGTCGCCTTGACCCCAGGCCTTGCGCCAGCCACCGACGAGGGCCTTCATCTTCTCAGTGTAGAGGGTGCCTTCGCCGTGGTTGGATTCGCCCTGGTACCAGATGGCTCCGCGGATGGGAAAGCCCACATAGGGATGGATCATCGCGTTGTAGAGCGTGGTTGGATCGCCATGGGTGGCAAAAGGTGTCAGCTCGCCGGGGAAGGTTGGGCTGGGCGAGACACCGTTGCCAGAATCCAGCGCGCCGGGGACGGTTTTGGTCCAGGCTTCAATGTCTGCCACATGCTTCAAGACGCGCTCGCGGTACTGGGGATTCCCAGGTTGTTTGAGCTTCACCTGGGCGGCGAGGTCACGGAGCCGCTCCAGCCCCTCGAAGCCAGCGGCCGGAACCCAGGGTTCAATCCGGGTGCCACCCCAGGAGGCGTTGATCAAGCCCACCGGCACCTTCAGGTGCTTCTGCAGCTCGCGGGCCATGAAATAACCGGCGGCGGTGAACCCGCCCACCGTGGCCGGGCTGGCGGTCTGCCAGGAGCCGTTGAAATCATCCTGGGGCACGGGCTTGGGAACCAGCGGCACTTTGATGTGGCGGATGGTGGGATCATTGGCCGCCGCGATTTCCTGGGCACTGTTCAGACTGTTTTGTACTACCCACTCCATGTTGGACTGGCCGGAGCAGAGCCAGACCTCTCCCACCAGGATGTCGCGCACCGCGACGGTGTTGGAGGCGGTCACGTTCAACTCCAGGGGGCCGCCACCGGCAGCCAGGGCTGGCAATTCCACGCGCCACTTGCCGTCCTTGCCCGCAGTGGTTTCCACCGGAGCTGTCTGGCCCAGTTTTACCGAAACCTTTTCGCCCGGGTCCGCCCAGCCCCAGACTGGGATCTTCACGTCCCGCTGGAGCACCATGTGGTCCGTGAAAATATGCGGCAGTTTGACTGCGGCCGGGGCGAGGGTGGGCAGGAGGCCCGCCAGCGCCAGCAGCGCCAGGGATCCGCGTTGAGAGAGGGTGAGTGAGAGCATGGTAAGGAGATGACAGTGAACGGGCGTGAGGTCCCGGAATCGCCGACCATACAGAAATCCATGGCCGAACAGTACAAAAATCCTCGGGACAGAAACGAAGGTCCGGATCAGAGGAGGCCTTCCCGGCGGGCCTTCCAGTACATGGCAATGTGATAGACGATCCCGCAGCTGGACATGTGGGCGTAGTCAGACTGAACCAGGAACTTCCGCATCCACTCCTGCTGGGCGACGGGGATTTTAGGATCGTTCACCATCATCGGCACCAGTGCGGACTCGCCCGCCTCGCGGATGTTGTGCCAGACCTTGCGGTACTCGCCCCACTGCGGGTTCATGTAGCCTTTCTGGTTCTTCCATTCCGGAACGTGACGCCAGTCGGGGCCAACCATGGCCAGCATCTCCGGGCTCATCTGGGCGAGGCGTGCTCCCGTTTCGGCCGTGCGTTTCATGGCAATTTCGCCCACGTGCACCATCGTTTCGCGGATGCGCGTTTTGAGGGCGGCATCGGTCTCAAGGTGATAGAGCACCTCGAGCGAGCACTGCATCTGGAGCATGGCGTAGGCGGGTTTCTTCTCGTCGGGATGGGCCGATTGCTCCACGGCAGGCACCACGTAGCGGCGGTATTCCTGATGAAACGCTTCGTTGCCGGTGACATCCCAGGCCACGGCATAGATCATGGGCAGGCGGGCCGCTTCATGAGCCTGCACCTCCCACATCTTGCAGATGCCGAGCCCGCAGGGTTGGTCATCGGCGCGCAGGAAGTCGTAGCCATTCTCCGGAGTGACGTTCTTGATCATCCGGTTGGCGATGGCGGTCATGAGGCTGCGGATCTCCACCTTGGTCGGCTCGTCGCAGAGCGGGCTGTGATAGTAGCGCCAGAGACCATGCACGCAGTGGGTGACTTGGTCCCGGGAAGAGTTGATGTACACGCCTCCGAGATAGTTCGGGCTGATGCCCCGGGCGACGAAGCCTTCTTTGCCATGCACGGTGACGCAGGCCTTGATCCCGCTGAAAACGCGACGCGCGTCGGCTTTCAGCGAAGTCTCTTGTGTGACGTCATACCGGTCGCTCAGCACGCTGAGCATCGCTCCCCCCAGGATCATGCAGTCTTCCATGCCCGTGCCGTAGCCGCAGGGGTTGGGGTACTGGCGTTTCACTTCGTCTGCGGTCGGCAGATGCGTGAGTTCCTGGCCGGGTTCGTAGCTGCTCAGGTAGTCGTAAAAGAGCTCGGTCTTGGGGTTGAAAAACCGCTGCCAGGCGATGTTCCAGGCCTTTTCTGCCTGCGGAGCGAGCTGTTGGGGGGATTCATTCACGAGCGCCGCGCCTGAAAGCGTCGCCGCAGAGAGGGTGACCAGAGCAAAAACGGAGATGAGCAGAGACAAGAAGGGGTTCGGCATAGGGGAGAGGGAATCAAACGGCAGGTGAAAGGGTTTTTTGACCGGAAGGCGTCCACTACGGAGTGGGAAGAGGAAAAAATCCTTGTTTTTGATGTCTCAACCCAGTCAGCATCCGCCATTGCTCCACCCAAGCCGCCTTTACTCAATTCTTCCATGATCCGAAAACTCATCCCCTTCACCGTTTTCGTCGCTCTGGCGGCGTCTGCGGTCGCCCAGGAGACCTTGCACTTTCCCGCCAAATCCGGTGTGGGAGCGGGCAATGGCAAACGTGTCGTCCTTGTCTCGGGAGACGAAGAATACCGCACGGAGGAGAGCTTCCCCATGCTCGCGAAGATTCTCAGCCAGAAGCACGGTTTCGACTGCACGGTGCTCTTCGCGATCAATCCCGAGGGCGGCTACATCGATCCCAACTTCCAGAAAAACATCCCGGGCACCGCGACTTTGGACAAGGCGGATCTCCTGATCATTGGCACCCGGTTCCGCCAGTTGCCTGACAACCAGCTCGCCCCCTTTGCCGCGTACTTGAATGCGGGCAAGCCAGTGATCGGCTTCCGCACCGCCACACATGCCTTCACGGGCGGAGCTGCCACCGGGGACTTCAAGTGGGCGGAGTTCGGTCTCAAGGTCTTGGGCGAGAAATGGGTGAATCACCACGGTGCCCACGGCAAACAGGGCACCAAGTCGGTGGTGGAGCAGGCCAATGCCTCCAATGAGGTGCTGCAGGGGGTGGGTGAGATCTTTGCGCCTACGGATGTGTATGGCATCGCCAATCTGGACCAAAAGGCGGCGACCATCCTCCTGCGTGGAGCGGTGACGGAGTCGCTCGATCCCACCTCGAAAGCGATCGAAGGACCCAAGAACAATCCCATGATGCCGCTGGCCTGGCTGCGGGAGTACACCGCCCCCAATGGCACGGCCAAAGGGCGCGCCTTCTGCACCACGCTCGGTGCTTCCTCGGACTTCGTGGATGAAGATCTTCGCCGGCTCGCGGTCAACGTTTCCTATGCCCTGCTCGGACTCAAAGTGCCGGACAAGGCGGATGTCGCCTATGTGGATGCCTTCGAGCCGACCTTCTACGGCAACAACAGCAGCGATTACTACAAGACGCTGAACCGGAAGCCCGGTGACTATGTTCTGGGCAAGAGCCCGGCAACCGGTAAAGGCGCTGCCAAACCGGCGGCCAAGCCTGCGGCCGCGAAGCCCGCAGCAGAGAAGAAGGACGAGGTGCCTCCGCACGCCTTCAATGCCGAGCCTGCCCCCGCCAAGGCCAAACGTGATCAATCCGTGGCAGCTCCTGCCAAGGGCGAACGCATTGTGCTGGTCGGCAACGGTCTGGCAGAGCGCGACGTTTACTACGGTCGGATCGAAACGGAACTGAACCTGCGCTATCCTGAGAAGGAGTTGTTCTTCCGCAACATGGGCCACGTGGGAGACACCCCCGGATTCCGCCCGCACCCTGCCCGCGTTTCGCAGTGGGCCTTCCCCGGGGCTGAGAAGTTTCATCCAGACAAGAACGTGCATCATGGCAAGGGGTTCTTCCCCACGCCGGACCAGTGGCTCACCCATCTGAAAGCCGACACCATTGTCGGGTTCTTCGGTTACAATGAGTCCTTCGACGGTGCCAGCAAGGTGGGCAACTTTGAAGCGGAGATTGATGCCTGGGTGGCTCACACCCTGAGCAAGGCCTACAACGGCAAAGAAGCCCCCCGTGTGGTGCTCGTGTCTCCGATCGCCTATGAAGATCAGAGCGCCAAGCGCGATCTGCCGGATGGCCATGCAGAGAACGCCAACCTGCTGCTCTACGCCGCCGCCATGGAGAAGGTGGCCAAGAAATACGGGGTGACCTATATCGACCTTTTCACGCCCACCAAGGAGATCTATGCCAAGGGTGGACCGGTCTTCACCACGGGTGGTTTCATCCCCACCAGTGAGGGTTACAAGACCATCGCTGACGTGCTCGCCACAGGCCTCTATGGCCATCAGTCCCGCGTCTCCAAGGCAGATCCGGAGAAAGTGCATGAAGCTGTTCAGCAGAAGCAGTGGTTCTGGAACACGGACTACAACATCCTCAACGGAGTGCACACCCACGGTCAGCGGTACAATCCCTATGGCCCGCAGAACTATCCGGACGAGGTGAAGAAGTCCCGAGAGATGACCGCGCTGCGCGACCAACTCATCCATGACCTGGCCAGCGGCCGGAAGAACGACCTCGTGGTGGATGATTCCAAGACGCATGTGCTGCCTCCGGTTCCCACCAACTACCAGCCGAGCGCCAAGAACGGCAGTGAGAAGTATCTGTACGGCGATGAGGCGCTCAAGACCCTGTCGGTGCCGGAAGGCTACAAGGTGGAGCTCTTTGCCAGTGAGAAGGAGTTCCCCAATCTGGCCAACCCCATGCAGCTCTCCTTCGACGACAAGGGTCGTCTCTGGGTGGCCGTGATGCCGACCTATCCCCACTATCGTCCCGGCGACGCGTTGCCGAACGACAAGCTCCTCATCTATGAGGACACCAACGGCGACGGCAAGGCGGACAAGGAAACAGTTTTTGCGGATCACCTCCATCTGCCCATCGGGTTCGAGTTCGCCCCGGAAGGCGTCTATGTCTCCCAAGAGCCCAACCTCGTCCTGCTGCGCGATACCAATGGCGATGACAAGGCCGACAGCTCCGAGATCATTCTGGGCGGGTTTGACTCGCACGACACCCACCACGCGATCAGCGCTTACACAGCGGATCCCAGCGGTGCCTTCATCCTCTGTGAAGGGGTGTTCCTGCACTCCAATGTCGAGACCCCTTATGGCCCGGTGCGCTGTGTGGACGGCGGTTTCCTCCGCTACAGCCCGCAGCGCGGTCATCTGGAGCGCACGGCGCAGCTTTCCATCCCAAACCCCTGGGGAGTGGTGTTCGACAAGTGGGGCCAGGATTTCTTCCTGCACACCTCTGGTCCGAGCATGAACTGGATGCTGCCCGTCTCGGTGAAGCCCGCCTTCGGTAGCAAGACCCCTTCGACCCCGGACCTCATCCCCAAAGGACAGTCGGTCCGCCCCACGACCGGTCTAGAGATTGTTTCCTCACGCCACTTCCCGGATGAAGTGCAGGGCGATCTTATCCTCTGCAACGCCATCGGCTTCCTGGGCATCAAACAGCACCAGATCCAGGACGAAGGCACCGGCTGGAAGACCTCCTTCCGTCATGACTTGTTGAAGAGCACGGACGGGAACTTCCGCCCGGCGGATTTGGAGTTTGCCCCGGATGGTTCATTGTATGTGCTGGACTGGCACAACGTCTTGATCGGTCACATGCAGCACAACGCCCGTGACCCGCTCCGCGACCACGTGCATGGCCGCATCTACCGCATCACCTATCCCTCCCGCCCGCTGGTAAAGCCAGCCCAGGTGGCAGGAGCCTCCGTGCAGACCCTGCTCAACAACCTCAAGGAGCCTGAACTGCGCACCCGCTACCGCTCCCGCCGTGCCCTGCGCAGCCATCCGGCGAGCGAGGTCCTGCCAGCGGTGAAGGCCTGGGTTGCCGGGCTCGACAAGAACGACGCACAGTACGAGCACAACGTGCTGGAAGCCCTCTGGGTGACCTGGGGCATGAACGAGGCGGATGAAACCCTGCTGCGTCAGACGCTTAATGCCAAAGACTTCCACGCTCGCGCCGGCGCGGTACGGGTTCTGAGGTATAACACCCATCGTGTGGCGGACCATGTGGCCCTGCTGGAGAAGGCGGCCGCCGATGAACACGGCCGCGTGCGTTTGGAAGCGATCGTCGCGGCCTCCTGGCTGCCCAACACGGCCGCTGCCAAGAACATCGTCGCCATCGGTTCCAAACAACCGCTGGATGAGTGGAGCAAGAACGCCGCAAAGACGGCCGCCGACCGGCTTGCCGGGGTGGCAGAAGTGGCCGCACCGGAGCACCCTGTGATTGCGGCTCCGGCCGATCTCTCGCCCGAGGCGAAGAAGCAGTTCATGCTGGGCCAGGAAGTTTACTTCCGTGAAGGGCACTGCACCACCTGCCACCAGCCCCACGGTGGTGGCCTGGATCCTGCCTTCCCCTCGCTTCAGAAGAGCCCCTGGGTCACTGGGGACCGGGATCGCCTGATCAAGCTGGTGCTCTACGGATTGATCGGACCCATTGAAGTGGACGGCAAGCAGTACAACGGCCAGGTGCCTATGACCCCCTTTGGCGGCATGCTGAAGGACGAGGAAGTTGCGGCGGTGATCACGTTCGTGCGCAACCATTTCGGCAACAAGGCCGAACCGGTGACCACGAAGGACGTGAAGGCCATTCGCGATGCCAATCCTGGACGCATGATGTTCTACACGGTTGAAGAGCTGCTGAAGCAGCATCCGATGAAATAGCTGTGCTGTAGTTGTTTTGCGCGGCCCGCTTCGCCATCGTCAGGTGGTTGAAGCGGGTTGTTTGTTATTGGGGACGAAAAGGTGTGGTCTCCAACAGTGCCTGCCGAGGAATTTGGCGGGGCTGACGTGGAGGCGTTGATTGCGGTGGGGAGAAAGCAGATGCTGTCGGCTTTCCCACCTGATCATCCTCCGCGGAGGTACCCAGGGTTGACTCGCTTGAGGCTCGTCCAACCACTGGGCTGTGCTACAGATCCCATACTGGGATCAACTTCGGTCTGAGGCGGGCACCTCAAGGTGGTTCCTTGGTAGCCACCCCAAAACGCGCGCGATTGGTCGGTTCTCCTCGCATATTTCCCGGTATGTGGTGATGTGGCCGGGAGAGAGGGGCATAGGGCCAAGGGGAACGCTGGGATGAATGGTGGCGGGGCGTTGGGCAGGTGAAAGACGATCGCGGGATGACGCCGTAGACGCTTCAGTTAGTGTCTCCTCACGTCGTCAGCTACGCCGGTGTTGAGAGTGGTCTGGCAGAAGGGAGTGGAGCTGGAGCTGTTGTTGCTTGAGGCATGCTGATGGGATTGGCTGGCGCAATTCCGCCAACGTGGGATCTGTAGGCTCGTCCTCTTCGAGAAGAACTTCGATTGAGTTCTGACCGGGCCAGGACCGGTTGCTCGTCCGCCCCGCTTACTTGCTGGTCGCCAGCCTCAAGCCGAGCAACACCAACAAGGCGCCCGCCGTGCGATTCAGCCAGGTGCCGAAGCCGGGGCGCTCGCGCAAATGCCGTCCGAGGGAGGCGGCAAAAAGGGCGAGGAAAAAACACCAGATCGTGCCGGTGGTCACAAAGGTGAGCCCCAGCAGGATGAAGGCAGCGAAGGGGTTGCCGCTGTCCTTCGCGATGAACTGGGGGACAAAGGCGAGAAAGAAGAGCGCCACCTTGGGGTTGAGCACGTTGGTGAGCAGCCCCTGTCGGTAAACCTTCCCAAACGAGGAGGCTGGGGGTGCGTTTGAAACAAGGGAGTTGTCCTGCTTGGGGGAAAGCAGCATGCGGATGCCCAGCCAGATGAGATAAGCCGCGCCCGCGAACTTGATGACCGTGAAGGCCGTGGCTGAAGCCGCCACTACGGCAGACAGCCCAAGAGCTGCAGCCAGGCTGTGCACCAGAGCTCCACTGGATATGCCCAGCACCGATGCCATGCCCGCCGACCGACCCTGTGCCATGCTGCGACCCAGGATGTAGAACGTGTCCTGCCCCGGGGTCAGATTGAGCAGAATGCAGGTGCCCACATAGAGGCCAAAGTCGTGGATGCCGTACATGGGTTTTAGGAGAGACGTTCCTCTAGTTCATCAATGGTCAACCATTGCGCTGATTCCGAATCGGCAATCTTCGCTCGCACAGCTAAGACCTCTTCGTGCCAAGCTGGTGAAACGCGGTTGGACGCTTCTTGATCCGGTGATCCGCCGAGTTGCTCAATCGTGGCCATCTCTGCCATCCGTTTAGACGCCGACATGATCGAATACTGTGCGAAGGTCACGCGGAGATCAAGTGGGCGGTTCAACCCGCCGCTCGCATGGAGGACCAGAGGCCGAGCTGTTCCATGACCTGATAGCCCGAGTCTTCCTCCTCGCGCACTTGTACGGTTGGGGAAGGAATTGGGACGGGTGTCGGAGCGGGGGCTGGGTTCAACGCTTGCTCCAGATCCTCCACCACTGGAGCGACCTCCAGGGACGGGACGACAACCGTTGGGGCCAAGGCTGCATTGGCCCGTCGGGCGACTTCCAGCCAGGGGAGGGGCCCGTGGCGGTTCGCGCAATGCACTTGGGCAGTGGTGACGCCAGCGGAGTGCAATGCGGCCGTGATCTTTTGGCGGGCGACGTTGGGGCAGTTGCAGTCCTCGCTCAGGTGTCCCAGAATCACGTGCTGAAGATGCTCGTGCGCGAGGTGTTGCACGAGCTCGGCGGCCTGCTCATTGGAAAGGTGGCCGTGCCGACCACTGATGCGCTGTTTCGTAGCCCAGGGGCGCTTGGTGTCGGCTTCCAACAGTGGGCCGTCGTAGTTGGCCTCCATGAAGAGGGTGTGTACTCCCTTCAACCGGTCACGGATGAGGTTGGTGATGAAGCCCACATCGCTGAGCACTCCCAAGCGGGAATCTTCGTCCTGAATGAGGAAGCCGACAGGATCTACCGCGTCGTGCGGGACTGGGAAACACTCGATGTGGAGATCTTGAAACTGGAAGGCCGCGCCGGTTTGCATGATCCGCCAGCGGGGCCTGGCTTTCTCAAAGCCACTCATCAGAGTTTCCTGGGTGAGCGGGGTGCAGAAGAGAGGCACCTCATGCTTCCGGCAAAGAACCTCCAGACCGGCGGTGTGGTCGCCATGCTCGTGGGTGAGCAGGATGCCATCGAGCTGTCCGACGTTCAGCCCGACCTGCTCCAGACGCTGCGTGATGCGGCGTGCGCTCAGCCCGGCGTCCACGAGCAGGCAGGTGCGCTCTGTGCGGAGCACTGCACAATTGCCTGAACTGCCGCTGCCGAGCACCGTGAGGGAAAGCATGGCCGAGCTTAGCGGGAGATGGCCGCCGTGAAAAGCAGAAATGCCCGCCAAGGAACCTCAAGGGGCGATCACGAATCAGACCGCCCAAACTCCCCTTCGGAGTAAATTCAACACTCGCACCTACCCAACGTAGACTCGCTGGAAGCTCGCCAACGTTGGGTTTGTAGCCACATCCTCTTCGAGGAAGAGCTTCGACCGAGCACAGCAGTTTGGTCAGTTCTCCTCAGGTCCAGAGCAGATTCTTTGCACCCGTAGAAAGGGCAGGCTATCATGGCGGGAATGTATGTGTGGATCCGCCGACTGATCTTGCTGGTGCTGCTGGGCTCCGGCATCTCGGCGGCTGGCTATGTGCGCAGCGATGGGTTCTCGCGTAAGTGGCGCGAGTTCGTGATCGAGCAGTTCAAGCACCGCGGGGTGTACCTGACCCTCGACCGTCTGACGCTGGATCCCTTCGAAGGCGTGGTGGCGCGCGGCATCACGGTGTTTCAGGACGCTGATCGCAAGAGCGTCGTCGCCGAGGTGGACCGGCTCCACCTGGATTTGGACTACGGGAAGATGCTCCGCAACGAGCTCTTCCTCGAAGGCGTGGACTTGCGGGAGGCGAACCTGTCCTTCGCCGTGGATCCCGAAGAGACGGATTCGGAAGTCATCAAGCTCGAAGACATCAGTGCCCGTCTCTATATGATCGGGGATCGCATTGAGGTGCGGAAAGCGGAAGCGAAGCTCTTTGGCCTGGCCCTGCATCTCCGGGGATCGGTGTTGAAGCCCAAGTTCACTGGTCAGAGTGAGGACCCTGCCGCAGTAGAAGAGCGCAAGCGTCGGCGTATGGCTTTGCTAAAGGCCCGGCGTGGCTTGATTCTGGACACGGCCCGCGTGCTCAAGCACTTCGAGACCGCAGTAGCTCCAAATCTGGATGTGGAGATCACCGGGGATCTGGCCAAGCCAGAAGAGATGAATGCCACCATGCACCTCCGGGCGAGCGACCTCCGGCATGGCACCTATGTGTGTGAGGATCTGGATGTCCTGGCCAGCTACTCAGGGGAGACCGTGGACCTTTCCCACTTGCGGGTGCGGGATCGTCTGGGGCAGCTGGAGCTGGCGGCGGCATGGACCTTGGGGGGCCAGGATGTGGATTTCCACTTCCGCTCCACCGCAGATCTTCCCGGCTTGTGTGCAGCGGTCTTTGAAAAAGAGGCGTTTCGCGAAGTGGTCTTCTATGAGCCCGTGAGTGTGCGGGCAGAGGGCATCTATCACCTCAACCAGCCGACGGCGGAAGGGGGCGGTCTGCCCGTGAACTGCGTGGGGAGTGTGGATGCTGGACGGTTCGCCACCCGGGGAGAGATGCTGGAGGGGCTCTCCGGCAGCTTTGGGCTTGCTCCGGAGGGGTGGTATGTGCGGGATGTGCGGTTGCGGCATTCCACTGGGAGCCTCGGGCTGCAGGCCATGTGGCGTCAGGGGGAGGGCTTCAAGTATCGGGCGCTGCTTCAGATGGATCCCCATGTGTTCCTGCCCTTCGCCAAGCTCCCGCAGACGCAGGAGATCATCAAGCGCTTCAAGTTCCGGCACGAGTCCAGCATTTTTGCCGAGGTGGAAGGGTCTGGGCCGAATCCAGACATTGCGAAGTGCGTCAACCAAGGGCGGGCCGAATTGCACAACTTTGCGTACCGCGGTCAGGAGTTCGAGCGCTTGAGCGCGGATGTCCAGTTCAGCGGGCCGAGGCACAACTACACAAACGTCGAGATCGAGCGTAAAGAGGGCCGTGCCACCGCCCGGGAAGTGCGCTGTGACGATGTGGCCAAAACGGTGCAGCTGACCGGGGTGCTGGCAGATCTGGACCCCGTGGCGCTGACCAGTTGCTTCAATGAGCAGACGGCGGCGGTGATCAAGCGCTACCGTTTTGACAAACATCCCCGTGTGGAGCTGGACGGGCTGATTGGCTACAAGTATGGCAACAGTGACTTCAAGGTGAAGTTCAAGTCCACGGGCACCGCGCACTACGTGCTGTGGGATGAGGACTACACAATCCATCTGCCCGCCGGGGAACTGAAGTTCAAGGGCCGTCAGCTCGGCTATGCGGTGACGGGAAAAGTCTTTGGCCAGGACATGGCTTGCCGGGGCACCGCCGACCTCACCCCGGATGTGCATGACTACACGGTGTCCTTCCAGTCTGGTAGCTTTCCCTATGGCGTTTTTGGCAAGCCATTGCCTTTTGAGCGGGTCTCTGCGGAGGTCGTGTGCAAAAAGGGCGTGGCAACCTTCAACGCTGGGGCGCGGCTCTTCAACGGCAGCTTCACGCTCAAGGGGAAGATCAACGACGCCATTCGCCAGCCCGCCTACGAGGGCGAACTGCGCATGAACGGCCTGAGTTTCAAGCGCTTCGCCCGCGTTTATTCACCCTCCAACGACACCGAAGGGGACCTGACCGGCCATTTCATCTTCTCGGGCAAACTGGGTGACTGGCGGACGCTGAAGGGACGTGGGGCCCTCATCATTCTCAACGGCAACCTCTATGCGGTGCCCATCCTCGGCCCGCTCACTCCCCTGATAGGGGCTCTGCTGCCCCGCCCCATGAGCGGCTACAACCTTGCCAAAGAGGCGGATTGCACCTTCCAGGTTGCCGACGGTTTTGTGCGGACCGACGATCTGGAGGCCCTCACTGGTGTATTCAGGCTGGTTTCGAAAGGGCAGGTCGACTTCCTGGAGGACCGCATCAAGTTCGAGGCCCAGGTGAAGTTCCGAGGTTTGCCGGGACTGGTGCTCTTCCCGGTCAGTGAGATCTTTGAGTATGTGGGAGAGGGGAGCGTGGGGGAACCCATGTGGCGGCCCCGCTACTTCAGCACCACCCAGGAGAAGGAAAAATTTCGCAAGCCCGGTGAAGCTCCGGATGTGGAGCCCGCTGCTGGATCGGTGCCCAGGGCCATCCCCGTCGGACCGCCCACCCGCAACGGGCGCGGCGCTGGCAGCCCCGCCCGCAAGAATCCCTGACCTGGCCGACTGCAAGATAGCTCTTGCATCCCCCTGCGGACGGGATGATGCACCCCAGCAGATCACCCACGATGCCCGAGACTGAGACAGCCCATTGGTATTGCGTTCATACTAAACCGAAGTGTGAACACATCGCGGCAGCCTCGATGCGTCAGTTGGAGCATGTGGAGACCTTCTGCCCCCGCATCCGCTTCCAGCGCAGCACGCCGCGGGGGAAGGTGTGGTTTGTGGAAGCCCTCTTCCCCAGCTACTTCTTTGCGCACTTCGTGTACTCGGAAGCGCACCGGGCGGTGAAGCACACCCACAACGTCATCCGGATCGTGGGATTTGGCGGTGATCCGGCTCCGATCCCGGACTTCACCATCGAGAGTCTGCGGGAGGAGATGCAAGGGGCCGAACTCCGTGAAGTGAAATACGGGGTGGAGGTGGGTGATACCGTGGAAGTGGCGGAAGGCCCCATGCGCGGTTTGAAAGGGATCGTGGAGAGCCTGGCCAACGGGGAACAGCGCGTGAAACTCCTCCTCGAGTTTCTAGGCCGCCAAAGTCTGGTGGAGGTGCAGGCGTCGAAATTGCTAAGTGAAAAAGCCCCTCGCGACGTGATGGCAGTCAAAAAAGGCTTGTGAGCCACCCTTGCGGCTCATTTCGCTATCCGGTCTCGAAAGTACCGCTTGCAAAGCAGGGGTGGGAATTTTTTATTTTCGCCGACTTTTTAACTTTGCAAAGTGCCTTGCCGTTATAGAATTACCATAATTGTGATGATTTCCGAATTTGAGAGAGGGTGGACGTTTCCCATGTCCTCAGGCTCTCAGAAGGAGATCAGCCGCGAGTCCCACTTTTCCAGTGCGCCTTGCCAGTGAAAACGAACGATGTGCTGACGATAACGGTTCTGGCGTGGCCCAGTTGACCGGGGGCGGCAGCTTGATCAGGAGGGAAGCCTCCTCCCTCGATCGCGGCAGAAGTCACGCTGAGATTCTGACGAATCACTTGCGCGTCGGCCCCACCCGCGGACTTTGGCCATCCCCCTTTCCACAGGGGACCCGATCATGAGTGACAAGCACCGTACAGACGACCTTCGCATCGAGCATATTCGCGACCTCGTGTCGCCGAGCATCTTCATGGACCAGATTCCCTTGGGGGAGGCCCACGAAGACTTTGTGACGGGTTCGCGTCAGTCGGCAGAAGACATTCTCATGGGACGCAGCGACCGTCTGCTGGTGGTGGCAGGCCCGTGCTCCATTCACGATCCCAAGTCTGCCCTGGAGTATGCCGAGCTGCTGAAGGGTGCCCGTGAGAAGTACGCTGGGGAGCTGGAACTGGTGATGCGTGTCTATTTTGAGAAGCCGCGGACCACCGTCGGCTGGAAGGGCTTCATCAATGATCCCGGCTTGGACGAGAGCTTCGACATCAACACCGGTCTGCGGGAAGGCCGCAAGCTGTTGGTGAAGATCGCGGAGATGGGCGTGCCCGCTGGCACGGAGTTTCTGGATGTGATCACCCCGCAGTACATTGCGGATGTCGTGAGTTGGGGGGCCATTGGTGCCCGCACCACGGAGAGCCAGGTGCACCGCCAGCTCGCCTCCGGCCTGTCCATGCCGGTAGGCTTCAAGAACGGCACGGACGGCAATATCCAGATCGCACTGGACGCCATTGCGGCAGCGCAGGGTTCGCATGTTTTTCTCTCTGTGACCAAGCACGGCACCGCAGCGATCGTCCAGACCAAAGGAAACAACGCCTGCCACGTGATCCTGCGTGGGGGCAAGGCCTCACCCAACTACGATGCGGCCAGCGTGAGCAACGCGGTGGAGCAGCTTCGTTCGCGCGGTCTGCCTCCGCACCTGATGGTGGACTGCAGCCATGGCAACAGCCTGAAGGACTACAGCCGCCAGCCGCTGGTGGCCAAGGATGTCGCCTCCCAAATCGCCTCCGGAAGCACCGGGGTGACGGGGGTCATGATTGAGAGCCACCTCTGTGGCGGTCGCCAGGATGTGAAGCCAGGTCAGGAGCTCACCTACGGTCAGAGCATCACGGACGCCTGCGTCTCCTGGGAGACCACCCTGGAGATGTTTGACGATCTTGCCGCGGCAGTCCAGGCACGGCGTGCACTTGCAGCGAAGGCTTAAAGGGGCCGCACCCCGGCCGCCCAGACAGTGATTCAGACTCCCGCCACCGCGTGACCTCAGCCGACCTCGACCGCTTCCGCCAGACCCGCATCCTCGTCATCGGGGATGTGATGCTCGACCACTTCGTCCGGGGCAACGTGCGCCGGATCTCCCCGGAGGCCCCTGTGCCGGTGGTGGAGGTGACGGAGGAGACGTTCAATCCGGGTGGTGCGGCCAATGTGGCCTGCAACATCGCCGGCTTCTCCAACCAGGTGTCTTTGATGGGACGGATCGGACGAGACCATGCTGCGGATCATCTGGGGCGCCTGCTCCAGAGTGAAGGCGTGGGCACCCAGTCCATGCTGGTGAGCAACACGATCCCGACGATCTCGAAGGCGCGCGTGGTGGCCCGACAGCAACAGATTGTACGGGTGGACCGCGAGAAGCTCGTGGCCCTGACCGCTGAGGAGCTCGAAGAGGTGGAACAGAAGCTGAGCGCAGCCGCTGGCGAACTGGACGCGATCATTCTGGAGGACTACGGCAAGGGATTCATCACTGAGCCATTGATGCGCTCAGTGACTCGCATCGCCCAGGCCTCCAACATTTTGGTCACGGTGGATCCATCGCCTCGCAATCCGCTGCCCTGGAGTGGGGTGAGCCTGGTAAAGCCCAACCGGCTGGAGGCCTTTGCGGCCGCCGGACTTGAAGATCATCATCTGCCAGTGCCGGCAGAGCAGAACGAAGAACTGCTGCGGGTGGGGCAAACCCTCCTGGAGCGCTGGGATACGCCCATGGCACTGGTAACTCTGGGTGAGCAGGGTATGATGCTCTTCCGCCGCGATGAGGCACCGCATCACATTCCCACCCGGGCTCGTGAGGTCTATGACGTGAGCGGCGCGGGGGATACGGCCATTGCGGTGCTCACGATGGCGCTGGCCAGCGGGATGGACCCTGTGCAGGCTGCAGACGTGGCCAACCATGCCAGCGGCATCGTCGTGGGCAAGCTGGGCACCGCCTGCGTCACGCCCGAGGAGTTGCTGGCGGCTTACGATTCGTAGCGCCGCCGCATGCGCGTATCAGGACGTCGCTTCCTGAAACCCAATCCGGATCATGAACTACGTGTTTGCCAAGGAGGTGGGCCCGGTCCGCTATGTCTGGAGGCGCTGCCTCTGGCGGCTGCTGCAATCTCTGGGGGGGCGTCCTACGGACTACCTGCTTCCCACTGGCCTCCGGCTTCCCCTGCCCAAGGGGAACTATTTTGCCTCGGACGTCTTCGTCACCCAGGCCTCGGTGGACTGGCATGCCGAGCACATTCTGGCGCGGTATCTGATGGAGCATCCCGGTAGCAGGCAGGGTGATTTCCTCGATGTGGGCTCGCACATCGGATACTACGCGCTGCTTCTGGCTCCGCTCGTGCGACGGGTGTATGCCTTTGAGCCTGATCCGAGAAACCGTGAGGCGATGGCCCGTACGGCCGCCCGTGCGGCCAACGTGGAGGTGGTGGAAAGGGCGGTGGCCGACCAGGACGGCCAGGTGGGTTTCTGCGAAGGAGAGGCCTCCTCAGTCAGCCATCTCGCCGACAAGGCGGAAGACGCCCAGCAGTTGGTGGAGGCGGTGACGCTGGATCGATTTGTGGAAGAGCGGCAACTTCGGCCCCTGGCGGTGAAGGTGGACATCGAGGGCTTCGACATTCTCGCCCTGGAAGGCGCGCGTCTGACGGCCCGTCGGCACCGGCCCGTCTTTCTGGTGGAGTTCAACCTGGAAGACGAGCGGCCCAATTCCCACGAACGCCTCGGAACCTTTTTGGAGGAGGTGGGCTATGAGCTCCTGGCCATCGTCAGAACGGAGGCCGGTCCCTTTCGTTGTGAATACGAGTTCAAGAAACTGTCTGCCTCTGAGGTGGCGGCCGCCCACACGAAAATGTTGTTCCTTGTTCCCGCAGGCGATCGATGGTTCGCAGCGTGCCTGCAGCGCCGCCCTCGCTGGAGTTCCCTCGAACTCCGGCCCGTAGGAGTGGCCCGTGTGCTGACGGAAAGCGTGCAACCCTCCAACCCCAAAAACTGATGAAAGGTTTGACGGATGAAGCCCAGCCGGCGGTCCCCAAGGCGCCTGTGACAGGTGTGGTGGTGAGCTTCAACGAGGCGGATCTTCTGGAACGCTGTCTGCCCTCGCTCTCCTTCTGTGATGAGGTGCTGGTGGTGAACATGGAGTGCACGGATGCCACACCGGAGGTGACTGCCCGGCATGGAGCCCGGATGGTGGAGCACCATCGTGTGCCCACCGTGGAGCTGGTGCTGGAGTGGGCCTCCACCCAGGCGCGGAATGACTGGATCCTGAGCATCGATCCCGACGAGGTGGTGGACCCCAAGCTGGGGCGTCAGATCACCGAACTGGTGACAGGGCCGGAGGAGCCCAAGATTGCGAGGGTGGAGCTGCCCTGGTTGTTCTACTTCAAAGACCACGCCCTGAAGGGCACCTACTGGGGCGGGGAGAACTACAAGCGGGGCACGATGTACCACCGCCACCGCGTCACCCATGTGCATCATGTCCACCATCGCCCCACTGCAAATGAGGGGTTCGAGTCCCGTGTCATTCCGTGGGAGGGGGACAATGTCCTACATCACTACTGGATGACCAGCTACGCCAAGTTCGTGGAGAAGCACCTCCGCTACATCAAACTCGAGGGACCCCGCCGCAAGCACGCCGGGGACAAGTTCTCGTGGTGGAAGACCATTTGGGACACGGGCTTCTCCTTCGCGTGGTCGGTCATCCGACGTCGCGGTTATAAAGACGGCATGGTAGGCCTGGGACTGAGCGGTCTGTACGCGTGGTATGTCGGATCTAGCTGGCTCTCCCTGCGGCGGCTGGAGAAAGAATTGAAAGCTTCCCAGACGGCTCCTAAGGCGTAGATTCCGGCCTGCCATCCCATCCCATTTCATGAAAGTTGCTGACCCTTCCGTTGAATCTGAATCTCTGATCCTGAACCATTTGGAGGATCATCTTGCCGTGGTCGCGGCGCTGAAGTCGTTCACGCCGCTCATCGATACCCTGTACCGTCGTATCATCGAGAGCCTGGAAGCAGGCGGGAAAGTCCTTTTCTTTGGCAATGGCGGCAGCGCCGCAGACGCCCAGCATCTGGCTGCGGAGTTTGTGGTGCGTTTCCGGCAGAACCGTCGGGCCCTGGCCGGAATCGCCCTGACGACGGATACCAGCATCCTGACGGCAGGCGGGAATGACTTTGGTTTTGAGAGCATCTACGCCCGTCAAGTGGAGGCGCTGGCCCGGCCTGGAGATGTGGTGATTGGCCTCTCCACGTCAGGCAACAGTGCAAACGTGCTGGCGGGGCTGGAGGAAGCCAGGAAGCAAAGGTGTTTCACCGTGGCATTCACCGCCTTGGGAGGCGGACGGTGCGCGGAAGTGGCTGATCTGGCGTTCAAGGCCCCGTCACCCACCACGGCCCGCGCCCAGGAGTGCCACCTGCTGGTGGGCCACATTCTGTGCGATCTCATTGAAGAGCACCTGCTGGCGCAAGAGCGCGGCAACTGATCTCGATGAAGGGGCGTTTTGCCCCAGGATTTCGAGTTTTTAGCTGATCTGAAATCCCCAAGCCAATCTGTCTGGATGGTGATCCCGGTGTTCAACCGCCGGGAGATCACCTTGGGCTGCCTGGAGCACCTGCAAGCCATCGGCGTCACGGGGTGGTGCCAGGTGGTGGTGACGGATGGGGGCTCCTCAGACGGAACCGTGCAGGCCATCCGGAGCCGCTTCCCTGAAGTGGCGGTGCTGGAAGGCCGGTGGTGGTGGATGGAGGGGATCCGCGCAGGTATGGAGCACGCGCAAAACCAGGGTGCCGACATGTATGTCTGGCTCAATGACGACTGCCGCCCTACGGCGGGCAGTGTGGAGGCCCTGGTGGATCGGGCTCGGACCACGGGCCATGTCTGCGGTGGCGTGACGCGATCCCCGCTGGGGGCGTATGCGGGCATGCGAAAGACTTCCTTCGGTCTGCGGCCGTTGGATGTCTCCACCTTGATGCCGGGGAAAGTGTTGCCGGGAGATTCGCTGGTGGGGAACTTTGTCGCCTGGCCAGGAGAGGTGGTGGCTGCCACAGGACTCCCGGATGCGGTGATGTTTCCCCATCTCTGCGCGGATCACTACTACACGTTGGAAGCCGGCCGGCATGGTTTTCCGTGCGAACTGGTGGGCGGGGTGGAGGCTGAAGACGTTCATCCCGACATGGGATGGGCCCGGCAGTCCATCCTGCGTGGCGATCAACCGGTGGGATTTGTCGCCAAGTGGCTGCTCCAGTGGAATCCCCGGGCCGGTCTGCTGCCGGAGCTGCGATTGCACCGCCGCTTCTGGGGGCCGGCGGGCGTGCTGATCCCACTGGGACCCTGGTTGAAAAAGTGGATTCTCCTTTCCCTGCGCATCGTTTTGCCAAAGGCGGTGCGGTCACGGCTCTAGCCATTCTATTTCATGAACCCGGTCAAACATGATGCCAGAAGGCTGCCTTCCCTGGACGGTCTGCGGGCGGTGGCGGCGATGATGGTGGTTTTCGCCCATTGTCAGGCCACACAGGGCTGGCCGGACTGGCGGCTCCTCAATGAAGCCATCAAAACCGCCTCGGGATTTCTGGGGGTTCAGGTGTTCTTTGTGATCAGCGGCTTCATCATCACCCGCCTGCTGCTGTTGGAAAAACTAGATGCCGGGGCGGTTTCTCTCCCGCGCTTCTGGTCACGGCGGTTCCTCCGGATCATCCCGCCACTGGCGGTGTACCTGCTCTGTTTGTCCTTGTTGAAGGCTCAGGGGGCGGTCTCTTTGACGACGCTCTCCCAGGTGGGCAGTCTCTTCTTCTTCCGGAACCATCTTCCGGAGGCGGACGGCCTCAATGCCCACTGCTGGTCCCTGTCTGTGGAGGAGCAGTTCTACCTGGCCTGGCCGTTCTGCGTGGCGTTTCTGCAGTTGAAGCACCTGCGTACGGTGGCGTTGACGGTCATGGTGATCTCACTGGTGGCACGGACGGCCACGAATGCGCTTGGTGGCACGGAGTGGCGCTGGCTGATTTATCATGCGGACTGCCTGATGGCCGGGGCGCTGGCCGCCATCTGGCTCCAGGAGAAAGGGTTCGAGGTGATCAAACCGCTCAAACGCAGCGGCATCATCTGGCATTTTGTAGGACTGATGGGGATGCTGATCCTCAGCCGCGCCTGTGCCACGAATCTGTCCCGCTTCTTTGCGCCGATCCAGCCCACCTTCGTGGCGGTGTTTGTGGCCTGGTGGATACTCCGCCTCGTGAGTGTGCGGGAGGGGGTGACGTATGCCATCCTGAACACCCGGGTGGCGATCTGGCTGGGGGCGATTTCCTACAGCACCTATCTCTGGCAGCAACTGGTGAGCGCCCCGGCCAAGAGCTGGCATCACGGCACACCCTGGTTTGCCCATTTTCCTCTCAATGTGCCCATGTGCATTGTGGCGGGGGCTCTGAGTTACTATCTCCTGGAAAAGCCCCTCCAGAACCTCCGCCGGCGCTGGGATGCCTGGATGGGCATCAAATCCAAGACCCTCCCCACGGCCCCGGTCGAGCCGGCGGGAAACTGAGTGCGCCATCGTCACGGTCGCCGCGTCAAAACAAGATCAACTGTTATTTCCTATGGCTGAGAACCCGCTTGAAAAACACTGGTTGATGTCCAACCCCCTCTTGCGCGTCATCCGCAAGGTGGCCGCCCGGATCTACTATGACACCCTCATCCGCAAGACCCAGACTTTTGGTGATGTGACCTGGCTGGGAAGGCCGGTGTGGCAGAACGTGCAGGACCTGTGGACGCTGCAGGAGGTGATCTGCCGGATCAAACCCTCGCTCATCATCGAGTGCGGGACGAATCGCGGGGGCTCCTCCTTCTTCTTTGCGACCCTCTTCGACCTGATGGGGACGGACGGGAAGATCGTCACGGTCGATGTTGAGAAGCTGCACGACATGAGCCATCCACGCATCACGTACCTGCTGGGCAGTTCCACCTCGGACGAGATCTACAAGCAGATCAAGGCGATGGCTGATGGGGTGACGGGACCGATTCTGGTCATGCTGGACAGTGACCACTCCCAGAAGCATGTGGCCGGGGAACTGGAGCGTTACGCGCCCCTGGCGACGGTGGGGAGCTACTGCTTCGTGCAGGACGGCTGCATCGATACCGAATTCATGTACCGCAAGGCGCGACCGGGTCCGCTGCCAGCCATCGAGGAGTACGTAGCCGCCCATCCGGAGTTTCAGGTGGATCATGCGCTGTGTGAGCGGTTCGTGGTAACACATCATCCTCTGGGCTGGTTGAAACGGGTCGCCTGAGGCGACGCCGCGCCGACATCCCCGCCTCATGGAAGAATCCGCTCCAGCGCCCGCCAAGCCGCAGTCATTTCTCGCCTGGTTCCGCAAGAGCCGCGGGACGACGGTGGTGAAGAACATCGGCTGGCAGTTTGCGACCAAGGTGGTTACCACCCTGCTGGCACTGGCGGCGGCGGGGTTCGTGGCGAGAGCACTGGGTCCAGAAGGCATGGGGCTCTACCGGAACGGGCAGGCGGTGGCGGGGCTCCTTGCTTCCGTGGGCGTAGTGGTGTCCCAGCAGGTGCTCATCCACCGCATGCTGACGCATCCCGATCGTGAAAGCAGCTACCTGGGCTCGGCCATGGTGCTGGTGGGTGTGGGGGGGCTGGTGGCGATGCTGGTGGGGGCTTTGGTACCCTGGAGTTTCGAGGGGACGAGTGGTCGGTTGGTGGTCATGGCGGCGACCTCGTACTTTGTAGTGCTGTTCATGGTGCCCATGGCCGCCTGGTTTGAGTCCCGCATGGCCGGGCGTGTCTTGGCGGTGTCCAATATGGCGGGGCTCGCCCTGACACGGGTGTGGGAGATCGGCTGCTCGGTGCTGGGGGTTGGGGTCGTGACCTTTGCGTTCTCGCAGCCCTTGGGCATGGTAATGATGTCGGCGCTGGTCGTGCTGGCTTATCGGCGGCGCAACGACCGGCCTGCCCACTTGCAGTGGGACCGGACGGCAGCCCGGGACATGCTTACAGCGTCGCTGGCCTGGGCGGGGCTCGGAGTGGTCAATCATGCCCAGTTGCGGTGTGAACTGTTTTTCCTGACCGGGATGAAGGGTACGGCTGCCGGTGGGCAGTACAGTGCGGCCAGCGAGCTGGTGCAGCCCTTCCTGGTTATACCCGGGTTCATGATGTCATCGCTCTTTCCCAGCGTGGTGCGATCCTATGCTGCGGATCATGATCTGGGGCAGGCAAGGCTGGTGCAGTACCTCAGGCTCAGCGCTGCGTTGGGGCTGCTCAGCGCGCTGTCCATTTCCGTGGCGGGTCCTTTCCTGGCCCATTTGATCTACGGACCCAAATTTGATGCCGTGGCTCCCATGATCCGGATCCTGGGGTGGTATCTGGTCCCGGCGTTCCTCGCCCCACCCTGTGTGGCGTGGATGGTGAAGGAGAACCTCGGGTGGCTGGCAGCCATCTATTCGGTGGCTGGCCTGCTGCTTACGGTGGCCATTGATTTGACTTTGATTCCTGTGGCGGGCGCCATCGGGGCGGCGATCGCGACACCATTGGCGGCCTTGTTGATTGGGACGGCGCTGCCGCTTCTCCATGGACGGACGCGGTGGCTGGCGGCGACCCAATGGCGGGCGCTTTTCTGGCCGATACCGGACCTGCAGGCGATCATTCCAAAGGAAAACAGAACCTGATCTATGGGCATTGATCTCAATACGGTGCGCTTTCTCACCTGGACCATGAGCCGGGGAGTATCGTTCCGCAAAACGGCCATGCTGGGACGCCAGGGGTTCATGGGAGTGAGACCGTCCCAGCTTGCCAAATGGCAGGCGGCAGCACCGGAGGGTGCCCGGCCCGGGGTGGAGATTCTGACGGATCCCCGGCAGTACTGCGAGCCGCTCTTCAAGGCGTTGAAGGCGGAAACAGTTCACAGCTACGACTTCAGCAGCTACGAGCACGCCACCCATCTTTGGGACCTCAATGAAGCGCCACCTGCGGCGGCGCTAGGCGCCTATTCCGTGGTGTTTGACGGGGGAACGCTGGAGCATGTGTTTGATTTTCCCCGGGCACTTCAGGGGGCGCTTCAACTCCTCGAACCTGGCGGGCACTACATCTCCGTGACTCCGGCCAGTGGATGGTTCGGGCACGGGTTCTACCAGTTCAGCGCGGAACTTTTCCAGCAGATCTTCACCGCAGGCAACGGCTGTGAACTCACGGCTCTGATGATGTTTGAGGATCGGGAGGACGCGCCAATCTATGAGGTGCTGCCTCCCGGACTGGGTCATGAGCGGCACAAGTTTGCCTCCCTGCGACCGGCGTCTCTCGCGGTCGTGGCGCGGCGGGTTGGGCCCGTGCCTGATCGCTTGCGGGCGCAGCAGTCGGACTATGTCGCCGCTTGGGAGACGAGTTCTGCGGGTGCTGGCGACCAAGCGCCGACGATGGCGGGACCTGCCAGATCTCCGTTGGCAAGCCTGGCTGGCGGGCGATGGGGCGCGGTCATGCGCCGTTGGCTGAAGGGCAGGTACCTGGCAATGGGGGGGAACCCTTTCTTTGACTCCAGCATGTACCGGAAAGTGGAAATGTAAGCCCGCGAGGGGGAGGTTATATCGACATCACATGAACAACCGGCTCATCACAGTCTTTGTCATGGTCCTGGGGCTGATCTGCAGCATCTTTGTGATCCTGCAGATCATCTTCAACCCCACCGGGGGGCTGGCAGGGCTGCTCAAGTACGTGGCGGTGCCGCTCGTGTTGATCAGTTTCCTGACACCGAAAACGGGGCTCGTTCTGCTCTGCTGGGTCAATTTCTACGCGGACTACTACAAGAAACTGGCCGTGTACTACGGCACCTCCAGCATGATGACGGTGATGGAGGTGCTGGCGCTCTCCATGGCCATGGTGGGGGCCATTCTGCTGGGTACGACGGCCCAGTCTCTGTTGCGCGGACCCGTGCCGGACCGGACGTCGATCATCATCTCCATCGTTTCTGCGGTCATGACCGCGATGCTGTTCTTCTCTGACTCCAGCGGGGGCATGAGCGGGCGGGTGCAGTATGCAATCAACGGCGGTCTCTATCTGGGGCTGTCTGCGGTCATGTGCTACCTGCTGCCCGACAAGGAGGCGGCCATGAGGCTGTGCCGGTTGCAGTTTTGGCTGGGTGTGCCCTGGGTCCTCTGGGCCATGCGCCAGTATATCTGGGGTTTCACCGAGATGGAATGGTTCTACGCCCGGAAGGGCTTTTCGCCGGTGCTGTCCGGTCAGATGCTGGGAGCGGGGGAGGAGGCCCGGCCTTATGGGTTTGCCGGGAGTTCCTCCGCATTCGGCGTCATCACCTACCTCTTCATGTTCGGCGTGTGGCATGCCATCCGCTATGAGAAGATGCGGGCGCTGTTCTGGCTTGGCTCCATCATTTATTTCATCGGACTGGTTGTGTCCACGCAGCGGACGATTCTGATTTTGCCGTTCATCACCTTTGGGGCGTACCTGTTGTTCCGCACCCCGGCTGGGACGAAGTTTTTCTACGGCGCGACGGCCGTGGCCCTGCTGTCAGGCATTCTGGCCTCAGACTTTCTCCTGGCGCGGCTCGGCGATGCCAATGACAGCATGCGCATTGAAGGGAGCGGCTGGGCGTCCAAGGTGGTGCAGGTGGGAACCTTTGCCGACCGCCTCAAGGGCTGGACCCGGTTGAAAAAAGCCAAGTCGTACAGCCTGTTTGGGAAGGGTAACGCGATCGTGGCCTTCGACAGCGATGACTACAGTCATGACGTCATCAACCGCATCCTGATCGACTTTGGCGTTGTGGGGCTGACGATCAGCATGGGCTTCCTCATCTGGATGGCCAAGACGGTGCACACCTTCACGTTCCGCATTCGTGATCCAGTGAACCGGGATGTGATCATCTTTGTGGTGGCGGTGGTGGGCGTGAACGGCATCGGCACGCTCATGTCGGGGAACAACACCCACACCGTTCCCATCAACCTGGTGCTGGCCACGCTCGTGGGGCTGGCCGCAGTGGTGTACCGTCGTGGTCAGGAAGCAGAGGCGGAAGAAGCTGCGCTGGAGCCAGCTGTCGCCCCGCTGCCCAAAGGCCTGCCGTTGGCAGGCGTGTCCAGAGAGGAGCGGGCTCGCATCCGCATGCGTCCGAACCGTCGGTGATGGCACGTGAACCTTTGCCAATGAATCGTCCCGTCAGACTGCTCCTGGTCTCCTTCACCCTGCCGCAAGTGGGCGGGCTGGAGACCATGATCAGGTTGATTGCCCGTGAGTTCGTACGGCTCGCGGAGGTGGAGATCCGCATTGTGACACCCACAGCAGGTGAATGGGATCCGCAGTTGCCCGGCGTTACCGTGCACCGTCAGCTTTCACTGATGCAACTTCACAGCCACTACCAGTGGGCAGATGCGGTGTTCTTCAATCACTTCTATCTGAAGTTTGCCCTGCCCTTGTTCTGGATGCCGTCCAAGCCTGCGGTGCTGTCCATCTCCGGATACACGCCTCCTGCGCAGGTGGAGCACTGGAAGCACCGCTGGATGGGCAGACTGATGCTGGCATTGCTGTATCGGGCCCATGCCGTGATTGCGTGCAATGCCTGGTGCCGGGATCTGCTGCCGGTGGAATCCACCATCGTGCGCAATCCCTATGACGAAGAACGGTTCGCACTGCATCCTGTGGAAGGGGCCCGCCCGGGCGATGTGCTGTTTGCCGGGAGGATCACATGGTCAAAGGGATGCGAAGAGTTGATTGAAGCGTTTGCGGAGATTCTAGGGCCATCACCGGCGGACGACTCGCCCCGGCTTACTCTGGTGGGGGATGGCGAACTGCGAGAAGTGCTGATCGCCCGCGCAGCCAGCTTGGGAATTGCCCGTTGGGTGACCTTCACCGGACCCATGGATGGTGAAGGCGTGGTGCGGGAAATGCGCCGCCATCGCATCTTGGTGGTGCCATCCCGGTATCAGGAGCCGGTGGGTATCGTGGCGCTGGAAGGCATCGCCTCCGGCTGCGTGGTGGTGGGCTCTGAGGGCGGCGGGCTGGCGGAGACCATCGGGCCATACGGATTCACTTTTCCCAATCGCGATGTGCCAGGGCTGATTCGGGCGCTGAAAGCGGCGCTGGCGTTGTCTCCAGCAGAGCGCACGGAGCGTTTGCAGGGGCGTGAGTTGTACCTGAAACCCTACCGCGCCGGCGAGGTGGCCCGCGGTTATTTGAGAGTAGTGTCCGGCGTTTTGCCGCCGGATTTGCGAATGAGTTTCCCCGCTCTGTTCGCGGGCCCTCCATCATCCCTCCATTGAGTTTTTCCCATGTTGCGATCCCTCTTCCGAAGATTTTGCTACACCCAGAACACCATCCGCTACCGGGTGGAGTGGCCCCGCCTGCGTGATGCTTTTGAAAAGATTCCCCGGGCGGGTGTGTTGTTTGACGGTGGTGCCGGTTCGGGTGAATTCATGCGAAAGGCGCTCGTGGGCGGCTATGCGGAGAAGGGGATCGCGCTGGAGTTTGATGAGCCAACCTTTCAGGTGATGCGCGGCAATCTGGGGCGGCGTCCGGATGCAACGCTGATCCAGGGCTCCCTGCTGGAGGTGCCGCTGCCTGATCACACCGCAGACGTGGTGATGTCCACCCAGGTGCTGGAGCACATCGAAGATCACCAGAAGGCGGCTTCGGAGCTCATCCGGGTGCTCAAGCCGGGCGGCCACGCCATCATCACCGTGCCGCATCCACCGGAGCCCTTTCCGAATGACGGGCATGTGCGGGAGGGCTACACCGAGGCGGATCTGCGGGCGCTGTTTGAGCCGCTGGGCATGACCCTGCTGCATACGGATTATTTCCTCACCCGGGGCACGGTGAACCGGTTCATGAAGGCAGACAAGCTGCCGGTGCACGGGGCGTTTGTACCGGTGGCGCTCATTGACGCGGAGACCTCCCTGGGGCCGGAAGACCGCCGCGCTGACCTTCCCTTTGGGATTCTGGGCTTGTTTAAGAAGGCATGAAGCTGCTCATCGTCGATCCCAATGTCAGTCTGACCAGCCCCTCCATGAAGGGCGTGGTGCGGTCCCTGCCGCGGTTCAAGGAACTGGGCTTTGAGATCGAGGTCTGGTGCTGGTACTGTGATGATGGGTTGCCGATTGACCGGATCGTGAAACTCCCCACTCTGGGGCGGCTGCACACCATTGGCGGTTATGTCTTTGCCCTCTGGGCGCGGCTGCGTGCCTGGTGGTTGTTCCAAAAGAAGCGTCAGCCTCGCCCCGATCTCGTGTACACCATTGCATGGTATCTGCCGGATTGTGACGTGTGCCATGTGCAGTTTTCCCCATTCGACTGGGAGCTGCGTCAGCGGGTGCTGGGCATCAAGTCCCTGCGGGATGTGTACGAGCGCGTGGTGAACCTCGTGACCCTGGTGATGGCCCGGCATTTCTTGAAGACCACCACGGCCCGCCTCTTCATCCCGGCGTCGGATGCGGTGGCGAATGATCTGCGTGAGGAAGGCCTGGAGACTCGCATCCAGGTGCTGCCGAACTCCTACGACGCCGCGCGGTTCCATGAAGGGGTGCGGGCCCCGTATCGTGAGGCGACAAGGAAACAACTAAGCCTGCAGCCGGGTGACCGGGTCTTTGTGTTCGCCAGCGCCGGGCACTACCGTCGCAAGGGATTCTTCCTGGCAGTGGAGGCGCTCAAGATCGTGCGCCAGCGGCACCCGCAGGTGAAACTGCTTGTGGTCGGTGGCACGCCGGCAAGACTTCAGGCCCTGCACGATTCCCTGGACAAGTCACATCCCGACTGGCGGGAGTGGATGGTGTTCTGCGGCATGGTGTCAGATGTGGAGCGCTACTATGCAGCGGGGGATGCCTTTCTGTTCCCTTCGTACTCCGAGGCTTTTGCCTTGGTGGAGGTCGAGGCCGCAGCGTCGGGGCTGCCGCTCTTTCTCACCCGTCATCATGGCTCTGAGATGATCCTGGATGACGGGCGCAACGGCCGGTTCATGGAGTTTGACCCGGTGCAAATGGCGGAAGTGATTGAGCCTTTTGTGACGGGGGCGTGGCAGCCCGGAGATCTGCACGTGCATGCGGCCATGGACAGCGAGACGTATGCCCGCCGTCTGGCGGACGAACTGGTGATGACGGCGGCCACCAAACCGAGGAATGAGGTGCAGGATGTCTGAACCGACGGTGGCCATCGTGACCAAGGCTCGCGGTACCTTTTTCAAGCCGCTGTACGAAGCCTTTTCCCAGGCTCAGCCGGAGGGCTGGCGCACGATGCTGCTCTGGCCGGCGGAGCACGGCAGCGAACATCCCGAGGAACTGGTGACACCTCGTGCTGACAACCTCGATATCGTGCCGTTGCATTCGACGAGTCATGACCTGAAGGCCAATGATGCCGCTCTGGAGGGACGGGCCACGCGATACCAGACACAGCTGCCAGCCCGGGAGATGTGGGCCCGGCTCGCGGAGCGCGATGTGCGGGGCATCTTGATCCATGAGTTCTCGCCCTTCACGTTGCAGGCCCTTCTGTACGCCCGGTGGCACCGGATTCCTGTCTGTGTCTCCACCGAGGTGGGGCGGGGGAATGCGCAGTTCTTCGGGCGTCGCACCCGCTGGTGGCATGCCTTGTGGGGCAGGCTGGTAAATGGTGTGGTGGCGTGTTGCCCCGCCGCGCATCAGCCGCTGAGCCGGAAACACGTGCCGACGATCTCGACCTATCATGCGGTGGACAGCCGTCTCTATGTGCCGGTTGACCATGCTCCAAGCCAGGTGGTGACCTTTGCCTATCTGGGCCAGTTGATTCGTCGCAAGGGCCTGGACCTGCTTCTGCAGGCCGCCGCCCGCATGAAGGAGAACGGAGAGAACCGCTTCCGGATCCGGCTCATTGGAGGAGGGGATGCGGGTTGGCTCCATGAACTCGCCCACGCCCTGGGCCTGCGGGAGCACGTGGAGTTTACCGGGTTTCTGAGCGGAGCGGCCATCCGCGAAGCGCTGGCCAGTGCCGATGTCTTTGTGCTGCCCACCCGTCAGGACACCTACGCTGCCGTGGTGCACGAGGCCGCCTGCCTGGGGCTGCCCTTGCTCATCAGCAAGCACGCCGGAGCGGCAGAGGCGCTCGTGAAGCCCGGCCAGAACGGATACATTTTTGACCCTGAGGACACTGCCTCCTTTGCCGCGAAGATGCAGTCGCTCATGCCCGCCCGGGTGAGGGAGCCGATGCGGAAGATCTCCCGCGAAGTGGGCGAGGCCCATAGCGCGCATGCCCGGGGTGCCGCCCTCTGGCAATGGATGGTGGATCATGCCCTGGTCACCACGCGGCACGGGGAAGCGACGCTGGAGCGTCACGTCATCCAGGAGGCCGGACTTTAGGACAACATGGCTGTGAATCACCCTACCATCCTGCTGGCTCCCGTGCTCCGTGCGGAGAAGTGGACCAGCATCGACCTGCACAAGGCAAACACGCTGGAGCAGTACGCCCGTTCTGCGCCGGACTGGCGGGTCGTGGACATCGCCCCGGAGGAGGGGTTGGCCAGTCTCCCGTTTGGCAAGCGGATCATTCGTGATTTCCTTTATCCGTGGCGTGCCCGTCGTATGGGGGCGCAATACAACCAGAACGGAACCCGGCCGATCCTGCATGTCATTGACCACAGCTATGGCCACCTCTGTGCCGCGTGGCAGCCCAGTGTGGTGACCTGCCATGACCTGAACCACTTCACGGCGCCGACCCTCACGGGACCCGCCCTGCATGCCTGGAGGCTGCGGGTGAGCATGATGAAGCGGGCAGAGCGCATCTTTACTGTGAGCGAGACTCTCGCCAGGGAAGTGCGTCACCATCTGGATCTGCCCGATGAGAAAGTCGTGGTGGCCTACAATGGCATCGATACCGATGTGTTTCGTCCCCTGCCGCGCGAGCAGGCAGCGGCAAGGTTCCCGGAACTGGCGGCGCTGGCGGAGAAGAATCTGCTGGTGCTGAACATTGGGAACAACATCGAGCGGAAGAATCTGCCGACGCTGCTGAAAGCGGTGGCCCATCTTCGGAAGGAAAGGGACCTGCCGGTCCAGCTCGTGAAAGTGGGACCCAATCTGCGGGGAGATGGCTTTGGGCCGATGATCGATGAACTGGGAATCGCGGAGGCGATCATTGATTTGGGAGTGATCCCGCCTGCGGATGTGGCGCTGATCTGTCAGCTTTGTCACGCGCTTTCCTTCCCCAGTACGTATGAAGGATTTGGGAGACCCACTCTCGAAGCCCAGGCGTGTCGTCTGCCCGCTGTGCTGGCAGATGCTTCCTGCATGAAGGAGGTGGGGGGCGCAGGAGCCCTGTACCACGAGCCAAAAAACCCAGTGCAACTTTCACAATTTCTGGAAAAAGTAATGACGGATGCAGCCGTTCGTGAAAGGCTTTGCGATGAAGGGGAAAAAAACATCCAGGGCTTTACCTGGGAGGCGCATGTGAAAAAGCTGGTATCCGTTTACGAAGAGATCGCCGCCAAGGCATGAGCACCCTCTCGGACACTTCCGCCGCAGCGCCCTCAGCCTCCCGGGCTGAGTCAGATGGTTCATGGAAGCGGTGGATCCCATTAGGGCTGGTGATGCTGCCGCTCTTCTGGCTGGTTTTCATGCTGCCGTATGCGGCAGGCTACGGAGACTTCCGCCGCACCATCTTCAAGATGTTGCTGAATTCGTGGTCGGACCCCACCTGGCAGCATGGTGCGCTCGCGCTGCCCCTGGCGGTCTTTCTGGGCTGGCGCCGGAGAAAGGAACTGGAGTTGTTGCCCGAGCAGCCGTCTGTGTGGGGGCTGGTGGTGGCTTTTCTGGCCATGGCGATGTACTGGGCGGGCTATCGGGGGAACTTTTACTACTTTGGCTACGCCAGCATTCAGCTCTTCGTGGCGGCCATCATCCTGTGGCTCTGGGGATGGCGGCAATTTCGCGTTCTCGTGTTTGCCTGGTTCATCCTGGGATTTGCCTGGCCCTATCTGTTTCTGGAAGACACGCTGGCCTTCAAGCTCCGGTACCTGATGGTCACGGTGACGGCCAAGGTACTAAACTTTTTCTCTGTGGACACTGTGCAGGATGGCACCCGGCTCATCTCGGCGGCCACGCCCACCCGTCTGGAGGGAAGCTGGTTTCGCCTGAATGTGGACGGGCCCTGCAGCGGTCTGCGGTCACTCTTCGCGCTCATCATGGTCTCGGCTTTGTTTGCCTACTTTCGCCAGCGGACGTTCTGGCGTCAGGCGGTGCTTTTTGCCATGAGCATTCCTCTGGCGATCGTGGCGAACATGATCCGGATCCTGGCCCTGATCGGTGCGACGATGTTGTTCGGGCAGGAGTTCGCCTTGGGCAAAGGGGAGGAATACACCTCCAACTTTCACCTCATCACTGGAGTGGCTGTCTTCATTCTCGCTATCGCTGGCCTGATGGGGGTGGAAACACTGCTCAATCGGGTACTGGGTCCGGAGAAACCGCGTTCCTACTGGAAAGATTGAGAGGCCTGATGCCATGATCTACCGCGCCCTCATCATCAGCTTGTTCCTCACCGCCACCGTGGTGGTGTGTGTCTATTCCCCCGAGATCCGGGGTGGGCAGGAGTCGGGTGTGATCATGACGCTGCCTGAGGATTTGACCAAGTTTGTGGCAGAGATGGAGGAGCCGGATCCGGTGGAAAAGGCCCTTTTGCCGGAAGATACGGAGTTTGCCAAAGCGAAGTATTACACGCCGACGTTGGACCTGAATCGACGCGACATCGCCCACTGTTCCATTGTGCTCAGTGGTGCGGAACGCAAGAGCATCCACCGTCCGGAAGTGTGTCTCCAGGGACAGGGCTGGAACCTGATGGAGAGCCGCATCATTCAGGTGGAGATGGGCGAAGGGAAGCGGCTGCGGGTGAAGGATCTGTACATCGAAAAGCCCATCACGATGTCAGACGGCACCAAACGCCAGTTGCGCGGGCACTATCTCTACTGGTTCGTGGGCACCGATGTCACCACACCCAGCAACAGCGAACGCATCTGGCTGACCCTCTGGGACAATGTGGCCCGCAACATCAATCACCGTTGGGCCTATCCGTCGTTGATGGCCATCGTGACGGAGGACTTCACCCCGGAAGAGGTGGGGCAGCGGCGTCGAAACAGTGATGAGACCGTGGCGATGCTGGCGGACCTGATCCGGCAGCTGGCACCCAAGTTTCAAAAAGGATTGATGCCAGACGGGCCTGACAAGGGCCATACGGCCATGAGTCATGGGAAATAACGGAACCGGCGACCTGCTCATGGGGAAGCTGGACGCGCTGCGCCACCATCTGGCGGAGATGAAGCAGGCGGCGGTCGCTTTCTCGGGCGGGGTGGACAGCTCCCTGTTGCTCAAGGTGGCAGTGGATGTGCTTGCGGATGAGGCTGTGGGAGTCGTAGCGGTGTCTGCCAGCCTGCCCAGACAGGAACGCGACGATGCTGCTGAACTGGCGAGGTCCATGGGAGCCAGGCTGGTGTTCCTTGAGACCCTGGAGGTGCATGATCCGGCCTATGCGGCGAATGCCCCCAACCGTTGTTTTCACTGCAAGGATCATGTCTACGCCGCCCTGTTGAACTACGCCCGGGAGCAGGGCATACCCCACATCCTGGATGGCATGAACTCCGAGGACACGCTTGATTTGAGGCCGGGGCGGGCTGCGGCGAAGAAGCATGGTGTGTCGAGTCCCCTGCATGAACTGGGCTTCAGCAAGGCGGAAGTCCGCGCTGCTGCAAAGCACCTTGGTCTGCCAAACTGGGACAAACCTGCCGCTGCCTGCCTCTCCTCGCGCATTCCGTATGGCACCGCGGTCACCAGCAGCCTTCTGGCGAGGATCGAGGCTGCAGAGATGTTTGTCAGGTCACTCGGTTTCCGCGAACTTCGCGTCCGTCACCATGGCGACATCGCACGCCTGGAGGTGCCCTCGTCAAGTTTCGCCCGTGTTTTGGAACGTCAGGCTGAATTGGTCGGTGGACTCAAGGCGCTGGGATGGGTGTACGTCACCCTGGATCTGGACGGACTTTCCATGGGCAGCATGAACAAAGTGTTGAAGACGGGCCGTGGTGCCGCGATGCAAGATCCCTGACGGCTCAGTTCCACAGACATCCTTAAAGTTGTCTCCTTATGAGCTCGCTAAACCCACCTTCCCAACCGTCGCCTGAATCAGACGATCAGGCCCGGGCTATTGAAAAATGGGGCACGCAGCGGACGACGAATCTCAATCACGAGATCGAAGCGTCGGACCTGGCGGTGAACGAGAAGAACCGGGTCTGGTGGGAGAATCTTCCCATGACCTATGCGGACTGGGAATCGCAACAGCGTGAACCGGTGACCGCAGAGGACTTTGAACGGACGGACGGGTTCTATTTTGGCACCAATCCCTACATCCGGGAACAAGTCGACTTCACTTCCCTTGCGGGCAAGCAGGTGCTGGAAATTGGCTGCGGCGCGGGTTCTGCCGCCTGCGCCTTTGCCCGGGCGGGAGCCCATGTCACCGCGGTGGACATCACAGAACAGGCGGTAAAGCTCACCCGGAGAAATGCCGAGCTCAAAGGCATCACCAACCTGGAGGTGCGGCAGATGGATGCGGAGAAGCTGGACGGGCTTGCAGACGGGCGTTTTGATTTTGTGTACTCCTGGGGGGTGCTTCATCACAGCAGCAACCCTGAGCAGTGCTATCAGCAAGTGGCCCGGGTGATGAAACCCGGGGGCACCGGTCTCATCATGGTGTACCATCGCAACAGCATGCGCTACTGGTTGAAGGGGCTGTACTGGCTGGTGGTCAAGGGCAAGGTCCTGCAGGGACATTCGTTCCCCAGTGTCCAGCGCTTCTACACGGACGGGTATTATCACAAGCACTATTCCGCCAGCCAGTTTGCCGAATCCCTGCATCAGGCGGGGTTGGTGACGGAGCGCACTGCGGTCACGCACATGAGCTCCCGCATGATCCCGTTTGTGCCTGAAGGACTTCGCCAGTGGTTGAAGTCCCGGATCGGCTGGCTGCTGGTGGCCCATGTGAAAAAGGCAGGCTCATGAGCAACGGCTGGAACATTGAGGAACTCTTGCAGGGGGTCGCTGCGGGGCGGGTTGGGATTGAGGAAGCAACGGAGCGTCTCCGCTCGCTGCCTTTCAGTGAGTCACCTGGCTTGTCGCTCGATACGCACCGTGTGCTGCGGCTGGGCCTGCCCGAGGTGGTCTATGGCCGGCACAAGAACGAGGCGCAAATCCGGGCGGCCCTGGAGGGCCTGGTGGCGGCGCATGGCTGTGCACTGGCCACCTGGGTCTCTGAGGCGCATGCAGCAGGTCTTCTGAGCGTCTTCCCGGACGGCGAGTATGATCCAACCTCACGGTTGTTTCAGATCGGACGGATGCCAGTGCCTGCAGCAGTGAAGACGGTGGCGGTGGTGTGTGCTGGCACGTCGGATCTTTCCGTGGCGGAGGAGGCGGCGCGGACGGTGGAGTTTGCGGGACATCACGCTCTGCGGGTTCACGATGTGGGCGTGGCGGGATTGCATCGCCTGCTGGCCCGGCTGGACGATTTGAAAACAGCCCAGGTCATCATTGCTGTTGCAGGGATGGAGGGTGCCCTGCCCAGTGTGCTGGCGGGGCTGGTCCGGCCCCCAGTCATCGCGGTGCCGACCAGCGTGGGATACGGCACCAATCTCGGTGGGCTCACGGCGCTCATGGCCATGCTCACCTCCTGCTCCACCGGCATCGGTGTGGTGAATGTGGACAATGGCTTTGGTGCGGCGATGCTGGCGCTGCGTATCGTACAAGGGGATTGAGACTGACCCCCAGACCTGCCAGTTCTCCAATTAGTTCATGAAAACCGCCTACTTTGACTGCATTGCCGGAGCCAGTGGCGACATGCTCCTGGGCGCGCTGCTGGATGCTGGCTTGCAAGAAGCCGACCTGCGGGCGGAACTGGCCAAGCTCCCCATCAGCGGCTGGGACATTCGTGTCCGCCGCGTGGACAAGAACTGCTTCACCGCCACCAAGGTGGACGTGCTCGTGAGTCCCCAGCCTCATTCACGGCCACTGCCCGAGATCGAGCGGGTGGTGCGGGAGAGCACGTTGAGCGACGCGGTCAAACAGCAGGCTCTGCAGGTGATCCGCATCATCGCTGCCGAGGAGGCTCGCATTCACGGCATGCCGGTGGAGGAGGTGCATCTGCATGAGGTAAGTGGTGAAGACGCCATCATTGATATCGTGGGCACCATCGCGGGCATCGAGCTCATGGGGATTGACCGCGTGCACTGCAGTCCGCTGCCTTTGGGGCGTGGTTTCATCCAGGGGGCCCATGGCTCCATTCCGCTGCCTTCACCGGCCACGGTGGGCATCTTGAAAGGCGTGCCCATTGTGGGATCGCCTATTCAGGCGGAACTCGTGACTCCTACGGGAGCGGCCTTGCTGAAACATTTGTCTTCGCATTTTGGTGAGTTGCCGGCCATGCGTCTGGATGCGGTGGGTTATGGTGCGGGCACCTGGGATCTTGCCATCCCGAATCTCTGCCGGGTGTTCATTGGCGAAGGTGCTGGCGATTTAAAGTTCGACACAGACACCGTGGCGGTGCTGGAGACCAACATCGACGATCAGACGGCGGAAGAACATGGCCACATCATGGAGCGGTTGCTGGAGGCTGGAGCCCTGGATGTGACCATGACGCCCACGCACATGAAGAAGAACCGTCCGGGCGTGATCTTGAATGTGATCGCCAAGCCGGAGGACCAGCCGGCCATGCGGGACCTGATTCTCACGGAGACGAGCTCTCTGGGGGTGCGTGAGCAGAGCATGCAGCGCAGCACCCTGCCGCGGGACTGCATCCGGGTGAAGACCCAGTTTGGCGAGGCCATTGTCAAAGTCTCCCATCTTCCCGGAGGGGCGCACAAGTATGCGCCGGAGTTCGAGGAATGTCGCATCCTGGCCCGCAAGGCCGGGGTGCCTCTACGCGACGTTTATGTCGCGGCCGAGGCGGCAGCACGGTCGGTGCATGAAGGGGCGCATGGTCACAAACACTGACATGGGAACTCCGGCTGACTTGATTCCTGGTTTCGGTGTCCCTCTGGTCTCGGTGGAGCAGGGGGCTGCCACCTATGCAGACGGCCCAGAAGTGGTGGCGATGACGCGACGGGCGCTGGCGGCGCTTGATCTGGCACCGGACTTCATCCGGCCTGACGAGAAGGTCGTGCTCAAGCCCAACTGGGTGAAGGAGCATGACGAACGTCATCCTGGCCCGGATCAATGGGAGCATGTGGTGACCCATCCCGCCGTGATCGAAGGAGTCATCCGTTGGGTGGCACCGTTGTTGCGTGAGAGCGGCTCCATCATCATCTGCGATGCTCCTCAGACGGACTCATCCTTCGCGACCCTGCGCAAGTATTGCCGGCTGGATGAAATGGTGGCCCGCTGCCAGCAGGATTTCCCGGGGGTGAAGATTGCCTTGCTGGACCTGCGACCCGAGGAGTGGCATGCGGTGGACGGTGTGACGGTCAGCAAGACGGAGCTTCCGGGTGACCCGCTGGGCTCCACCCATGTGCGGTTGAATGCGGACAGTGAGTTCGTTCTTTTCCACGGGCTCGGGAAGCTCTACGGGGCCTCCTACAACATGGCCGAGACAAATGAACGCCATCAGGAGGAGACGCATGAGTACATGCTCTGCCGCACGCCGATGGATGCGGACGTGCTCATCAACATCCCGAAGCTCAAGTGCCACAAGAAGGTCGGGCTCACCTGTGCGCTGAAGAACTTAGTGGGCATCAACGCCAACAAAAACTGGCTGCCTCACCATACTGAGGGCACGCCCGATCAAGGCGGAGACCAGTTCCCCGCAGCGACAGTGAAGGCGAAGCTGGAACACTCCCTGATGGGCAAGATCAAGAAGGTGCTCTTTGGGAAACACCTCCTGAGCAAGCTCTTTGTCCCGTTGAAGAAAGTGGGGCGTCTCATTTTCGGTGACACCCAGAAGGTGGTGCGATCCGGCAACTGGCATGGCAATGACACCTGCTGGCGCATGGTCGTGGACCTGAACAAGTGCCTCTTCTATTTCGATGGTTCTGGCGCACCCCGCACGAGCCCCCGTCGCTATCTCGCGGTGGTGGATGGCATTGTGGGCGGGGAGGGGAATGGCCCGATGGCCCCTGATCCCAAAGCCTGCGGCGTGATCGTGGCCGGACAAAATCCGCTGGCCGTGGATACCGTGTGCGCGGGGTTGATGGGCTTCGACTGGCAAAAGGTGCGCATGCTGGCCGGAGCGTTTGAGGTGAGTCGCAAGCCGGTGTCCGGATTTGGGTTCGATGACATCACCGTGCGGTCCAACGACCCGCGCTGGAGCCGCGCCCTGAGCCGGTTCGAAGCGGCGGATACCTATCATTTCAAGCCGCACTTCGGCTGGGTAAACCATGTGGAGCGGAAGTCGTAGCACTCCTGCCTGACTCATGTCCCTGGAAGACAAGCTCTACCCGCTCCTGCGAGTTTACGAGGCGGCCCCCCAGCCGGTGAAATCGCTGGTGGGACGGGCCTACCGGGCTATTCCGGCCCGACTGCGTCACGGCAAGGAGTATGAGCGCTTCCAGCGCGAGGCTGCGGCGTCGGAAGGCTGGTCCCAGGAAGAGATCGCGAAGTATCAGGTGAAGGAGTTGCGGGAGACGTTGCTCGCGGCCGGTGAGTCTTCCTTTTACCGGGAGAGCTTTCTGGCGGCAGGGGTGGATCCCCGGAAGCTGGAGTCGCTGGATCAGTTGAAGGACTATCCGCTGCTCACCAAACAGGATCTGATCGCGAGTCGCGAGGAGATGGTGAATCCGCGCTACGGTGCGGCAGACCGGCTCTACATCACCACCGGCGGAAGCAGCGGCGTCCCTGTCGGTTTTTATCTGCAAAAGGGAGTCAGCCGTCCCAAGGAACAGGCCTATCTGGAGGCACAGTGGTCCCGGCGTGGCTACCGCGTGGGGGACAAGGTGGCAGTGGTCCGGGGAATGGTGACCTCATCCAAGGCCCGCGGCGGCATCAGCTACTATGATGCCACGCGGAACTGGCTGGTGCTTTCATCGTACCACCTGACTCCGGAGCGCATGGATGAGTATGTGACCGCGCTGAACCGGTTTCAGCCGCGCCATCTGCACATGTATCCTTCGGCGGCGCTGATCCTGGCCAGGTTGCTGGAGCAGAAAGGGGTGCAGCTTGCGTTCAAGCCGGTGTCGCTGCTCTGTGGTTCCGAAAAGCTGACGCAGGAAGCCCAACAGTATCTGGAGGGCGTGTTCGGTGCTCCAGTGTTCCATTGGTATGGGCACAGTGAGCGGGCAGTGCTGGCGGGGCAGGGCCGACAGTCCAACTTGCTCCATTTCTGGCCGGGCTATGGGTATGTGGAGTTCGGAGCGCCCAATGAAGAAGGGTTTCAGGAAGTGATCGGCACCACGTTTCACAATCATGTCATGCCCTTGGTGCGCTACCGGACGGGCGACTATGTGAAGGTGGCGTCCCAAGGCGCAGGGGAGCGGCCGTGGCCCTCTGTGGAAGCCGTGGCTGGCCGGGAGTATGAGTTTCTTGTCAGTGCCACGGGCCGGCAGATTTCTTTGACCGCCATCAACATGCACGATCGCATCTTCGACGGCCTGTGCGCTGTGCAGTTTTGCCAGGCCGAGCCCGGGAGAGTGGAGTTGCGGTATCAAACCGGCCCGGGATGGACCGGGGCCACCCGCGGCATCCAGGAAGGTTTGAGCCGGAAGTTGGGCGATGATTTTGAGCTGGTGATGCGTGAGGTTCAGGAAGTGGAAAAGACCGCCGCAGGGAAGCACAAATGGTTGGTGAAGAAGTAGCGGAATGCGGAAGACGAGGCCTTGTGGAAGAAAGCGGGCTTGGTCTTGAATCCGGCGTATGAGTTCTGAGGATATGGCGTCAGGGACGGGCAAGGCGATGGGCGAACCGCTCCGCGGCTCAGGTGCGCAGACGCCAACCATAGGTAGTCCTCGCTACGCTCGGCCGACCTATGGCTATTCATGGTGAACCCTCCGGGTTCGAGTTCCGATGCGTCGAATGGATTGGATTACCCCAGTGACTCCTGTCGATTGGATCTGAGATGAAATCATGCAAGTTCTGTCCTAACCTCACCCGCCCCCCCCAAAAAAAACACCCCATCCTGTTAATCTCTAAAAATCTTGTAAATCCTGTCTGAAGGAACGTCCTTTCACCACTTCCCACTTTGAAACAACTCGCACAATACCAGGACGGCCGGCTTGAACTTCAGGAGGTGCCTGCGCCGACGCCTCCTCCCGGGGGTATCCTGGTGCGGGTCACGCACTCGGTGATCAGCCCGGGTACGGAAAAGATGAAGGTGGAGCAGGCTCGCATGTCGCTGCTGCAAAAGGCGAAGGCGCGGCCGGACCAGGTGAAGAAGGTGCTGGACACGGCCCGCACCCTGGGCTGGAGGGCGGCGATGGAGAAGGTGAAGAACCGTCTCGAATCGCCTTCGCCGCTCGGTTATAGCGCGGCAGGGGAGGTCATCGCAGTGGACGAAGGCAACTCCCGGTTCCGCGTGGGCGATCGCGTAGCCTGTGGTGGGGCAGAGTGCGCGTTTCACGCCGAACTCGTGGCGGTGCCGGATCTTCTGGCGGCTCCGGTTCCGGATGGGGTAGCAGGCTGGCAGGCGGCTTACACCACGCTGACCTCCATTTCCATGCAAGCCGTCCGGCAGGCAGACGTAAAACTGGGAGACCGCGTGCTGGTCATGGGCCAGGGGCTGGTGGGTCAACTGGCCACGTCTCTCCTCGCTGCTAGCGGCGCGCGCGTCATGGGCGTGGACTACGTCGCTTCCCGTCTCGATGTGGCAAAACAAATGGGCGCGGAGCGCGTGGTGCATCCCGGTCAGACGAAGGTCGAAGATGCAGTGCGCGAATGGACGGAAGGCCTGGGTGTGGACGCGGTGCTGCTCTGCGTGGGGGGCAAGTCTCCGGCTCCAGCCGAGCAGGCGATCACGTGCCTGCGGGATCGCGGCACCATGGTGATCGTCGGCATCTACGATGCCACCCTGGAGTGGAAGACCGCGTACATGAAAGACATTCAAGTGCGCTATTCCCGCAGCTATGGCCCGGGGCGTTACGATCCCCAATATGAATGGGGTGGTCGGGATTACCCGGTGGGCTATGTGCGGTGGACAGAGAACCGCAACTTTGAAGCGGCGTTGCACTTGATGAAGTCCGGCGGATTGAATCTGTCACCCGTGACCACCCGACGGGCAGCCTTTCATGATGCCGTTTCGGTGTACAACGATCTGATGGCGTCGGATAACGCAGACATTGGCGTGGTCCTGGAGTACGCATCGTCCTCATCGGCTACAGAAGAGATCGTGCCAACCATCCACACCCGCCTGGCCCCTGAGGTTCGAGGAGAGAAGAAGCCGACAGGGTCTGTGCCCGCGCTTCACGTCATCGGGGCGGGCAACTTCGCCCGTACCATGCTGCTGCCGCATCTGAAAGGGCGGGTGCCCTTCGGAACCATTGTCAACCAGACCAGTCTGAGTGCCCGGCATGTGAAGGAGAAGTTCGGCTTTGCTGAGGCGGCGACCGATGCCGCCTCCGTGCTGGCCGCCTCGTCTGAAAACGCGGGCGTGGTGATTGCCACCCGACACCACCTGCACGCGCCCTTGGTGCTGCAGGCACTGGCAAAGCAAGCGCACGTCTTCGTGGAGAAGCCGTTGTGCCTCACTCGTCAGGAGCTTGCGGAGATTGATGCGGCCATGGAATCTTCCACCGGCAGCGTCCTGGTGGGTTTCAACCGTCGTTTTGCCCCGGCCACAGCGGAAGTGAAAAAAGCTCTCTCTGGCATTCCTGGGCCAAAGACGCTGGCCTTCCATGTCTTCGCGGGCAAGCTGGCCCCAGATCATTGGTATGCGAACTTGGATGAAAGCGGCGGTCGGGTGTTGGGGGAGGCGTGCCACTTCTTTGACTTTGCCTGCCACCTCTTGGGGCGTCCCGTTCAGGTCACGGCACAGACGGTCTGGCCGGTGCGAGGAAGCCACAGCTTCCCAGACTCTGTTACGGCACAGATCGCCTTCGAGGACGGCTCTTGTGCCCAGATCATCTACACGGCGGAAGGCGACTACGCGTTCCCCAAGGAGACGTTCCGCGTTTTTGCTTCGGGTCTGGTGGCGGAGTGCGAGAACTTCCAGAAGCTGACGCTGTACAAGGGGCGTAAGGCCGTGACCCACAAGTACGGTTCCAAGGGCCATGCGGAGGAGATGCAGCAGTGGGCCGCTTTCCTGAGCGGCGGCGCTCCTCATCCGCTGCCCTATGCGGACTCGCGCCAGAGCATGTTGCTGACCTTTGGTGTGCTGGAGAGCCTCCAGCAGAATGCGCCAGTCAAGCTGTAGGTCGGGTTTCAAATCATGTCGATAGGATGGTATCTGCATCGCCTCCGGGCGATGAGCGTCCCCGAGCTTTGGCACCGGGTGACGGAGCGCTGGAAACACCGGTCTGACGCGGGTTTCGCAGCGCGTGTTCGCCCTGTGAGAACAGGTGAGTGTGTGCCGGGTGTTCCTCATTTGCCAGAGGCTGGCGATGCTCCGCCATCGTTGAAACAACGGCTTGCCGAAGATGCCGCCAGCCTGCGGGCTGGACGATGGCATCTCTTTGGCTGGCGGGAGGTGCAACTTGCCTGTCCGCCTTCATGGCATCGGGATCCCTTGGGCGATCTTGTGACGCCCAAGGAGAGACTGGCACATCAATTGAATCACCGGTCGCTGCCCGCCGGAGTGGATGTGCGCACCCTGTGGGAGATCAGCCGGTGGTCAGAGATGGTGCGTCTGGCCATGCACGGTTGGCTGAGTCAAGATGCTACGGCCATCTCGACTGCCCAGGACTGGCTGGAGGACTGGGTTCAGGAAAATCCGGTGGGCTACGGCATTCACTGGACGAGCCCGCTGGAGGCAGGGCTGAGGCTTATCAATTTCACCTGGTTCGATGCCCTGGTGCAGGCAAGTGGCAACGCGGCCGTGCAGGAGAGTCAGTCCCGGCTTGTCCAGCAGGTGGTGGCACCTCACGCCCTGTGGATCTGGCGCTACCTGTCCTTCGGCTCCTCTGCCAACAACCACTTGCTGGGCGAGCTGGCGGGGCTGCTGCACGCGGTGAAACGCTGGCCGGATCTTGAGGTGGTGGTCTGCCCGGCCGGACGGCTGTGGTCCGAGGTGGAGCGTTGTGTCCTCGAACAGTTTGCGCCGGATGGAGGCAACCGTGAACAGGCGCTGCACTACCACCTCTTTGCGTGGGAGATGGCGTGGCACTGCGCCCGCCTCATGAAGGTGGAGCGCGGTGAGGCCTGGAACCGGCTGCTGCGGGCGGCCTCATTCTTTGTACATGCGGTGCAGCCCACCGAACCCTGGCACTATGGCGACTCTGACGACGCCGAAGTGGTGCCCCTGTGCCTGGACCGGCATCTGGCGGAGGGCGAGTGGCAGGCCTGGCTGATGGGCCGGACGTCTGGGGAATCCCTGCGCTTTTGGCTGGGGGCCTCGCCCAAGGCCTCGACGACCACTTCAGGATGGTGGGTGGCTCCGGACAGCGGAATGGCGACCTATGAAAACCACGGGTGGAAGCTGCGGGTGGATGCCTCGCCGCTCGGGTTCGGGGCCATGGCCGCCCATGGGCATGGGGATGCGTTGCACGTCTCCGTATGGGATGGGGATCTGGCGCTGGTCATTGATCCAGGCACAGGTGGCTACTACGGCATGAAAGAGCAGCGCGCGGCTCTGGCCGCCTGGGAAGCCCACAATGGCCCGCAGCCCGCGGAAGGCTTCCAAACCCCGCGCCGCTTGGGCACGTTTCTCCTTCTGGACCACCATGTGGCTCCCCGATTGGAGGATGAAGGCGGCAGATTGACCGCCAGTCTATGTCACGAAGGCAGGGATTGGAAACGGTCCGTGACGATCGTCGGAGATGACCGGGTCTGCATTGAGGACACCGTGACGGGAGGCTCCGCTTTTGACCTGCGGACCCGCTGGCATCTCGCTCCTGAGGTGGAGGTGACCCCTGCCGGTGAGGCTGAATTCCTGCTACAGCGGCAGGGCAGGCGCTGGCGGGTGACGTTTGAAAACGCCACCTCCTGCACTTTGATGACCGGGATGGCGTCCCGTCGTTATGGCAGGTTTGAGGACTGCCAGGTGATTGAGGTGGTCGGAGAATTGAACGTAAAAAGTGTTTGGACGCGGGAGTGATCTCTTGATGGTGGGCGCGAGCACTTCACAGCACTATGCAGGTTAGCATCTTTGGACTCGGATATGTCGGCGCCGTCACCGCAGCCTGTCTTGCGGACAAAGGTCATGGAGTCATTGGAGCCGATGTGCAACAGGCCAAGGTGGATGCCTTCAATGCCGGGGAGTCGCCCATTGTCGAGCCCGGTCTGGATGCGCTGATGCAGGCTGCCCGGCAGAGCGGGCGTCTGCGGGCCACCACCGATGTGACGGAGGCGGTTTCCGAGTCAGAGGTCTCCATCGTCTGTGTGGGCACCCCGTCGCTGGAATCCGGGCGTCTGAATCTGGACTTCGTGCGCAAGGTCTCCCAGCAACTGGTGGACGCGGTCAAGGAAAAGGACGCGGCTCACACCATCATCTTTCGCAGCACCATGCTGCCCGGGAGCACCCGTACGATGGTGCACGACTTCTTCCAGCCGCTGCTCGATGCCGGGCTGGTGACGATCTACTACTGTCCGGAATTCCTGCGGGAAGGCACGGCGGTACGGGATTTCCGTGAACCCTCCCTTTGCGTGGTGGGCACCCATGACGGAGCGCCTCCGACTGGCACAGAGCCGTTTGAGCTTCTCGGCGAGAATGCCGAGATCCTCGCCTGGGAAGGGGCGGAGACCATCAAGTACGCCTGCAACTACTTCCACGCGCTCAAGGTGGGGTTTGCCAACGAGATCGGCCGCGTCAGCAAGCACCTGGGGGTGGATGGCAGCCGCATCATGGATGTGGTCTGCCGGGATGAGAAGCTGAACATCTCCCGTTATTACATGAAGCCCGGCAACCCCTTTGGCGGCTCCTGTCTGCCGAAGGATGTCAGCGCGTTGAGCTCCTTCGCCCGCATGGAAGGGGTGAGCCTGCCGGTGCTGGACAGTGTGCTGAGCAGCAACCAGTCGCACCTGGATGCGCTGTTGAAGCTCATCACCAGCAAGGGTTCCCGGAAGGTGGGCATCCTGGGTCTGGCCTTCAAGTCGGATACGGATGACCTGCGGGGAAGCCCCATGGTGGCGGTGGCGGAGACGCTTCTGGGCCGGGGCTACCAGCTGAGCGTGTACGATCCGCAGCTCAATCTCTCCCGTCTGATGGGGGCCAACGAAGCAGAGATGCAGCGCCGCATGCCGCACCTGGCGCAACTCCTGCAGGCCACCGCAGCCGAGGTGGTGGCGCAGAGCGAGGTGGTGATCGCCGCGCAGAAGTGCGCGCCATTGGAGGAGCTGGCCACGGCGGCGACGGCAGACCATTGGGTCATCGATGTCAACGGATGGCGGGAGCTTGATACGCTGTCCTGGAAGTACGAGGGCAGCTGCTGGTAGAGCCCATGTCGAAGCCCCTGCGCATCCTCATCATTGTCGAGAACCTGCCGGTGCCTCTGGATCGGCGGGTGTGGCAGGAGGCCTGCGCGCTGCGGGATGCCGGGCACGATGTCACGGTGATCTGTCCACAGATGCGGGGCTACACCACGCCCGAGGAGGTCCTGGATGGCATCCAGATCTACCGTCACTGGATTACCGAGGAGGCCAAGGGCATCAAGGGGTTCCTGGGAGAGTACGCCAGTGCGTTGTGGGGTGAGCTGGGCTGCGCGCTCAAGGCCTGGCGTCGCAAAGGGTTCGATGTAGTGCATCTCTGCAATCCGCCCGACCTGCTGTTCCTCGTAGCCCTGCCCTTCAAGTTGATCGGAGGGGTGAAGGTGATCTTCGATGTGCATGACCTTTGGCCGGAGATGTTCGAGGCCAAGTTTGGCCGGCGGGGGCTGCTCTACTGGGCGGTCCGGATTGCGGAGCGCTGTACCCTGGCTGTCGCCGATGTGGTCATGGCCACGAACCAGAGCGTGCTGGCGGCGGTGAAGCATCGCGGCGGGAAAAAGGACGACGAGGTCTTTGTCGTCCGCACCGCGCCGAACCGTCTCAACACCTCACTTCCCGCTGATGAGGGACTCAAGAAGGGCCGCAAGCATCTGGTGGGATACATCGGGGTGATGGGCAATGCCGATGGCGTGAACTATCTGGTGGATGCCGCCCGCTACATCGTGCAGGACCGCAAGCGGAATGACGTGCAGTTCCTGCTGATGGGGTCTGGCCCCGAGCATGCAGATTTGGTGAAACAACGCGATGCGCTGGGCCTGCAGGGGCATGTGGACATGCCTGGGCGGGTCAGCAACGAGTTCCTTTTCACCGGGCTGAAGACGATGGACCTCGGTGTGGCGTGTGATCCCATCAATGACTACAACGACCATTGCACCATGAACAAGACGCTGGAGTACATGGCGTTTGGCAAGGCGCAGGTCATGTTCGGCACGAGGGAGGGGCGCTATTCTGCCGGAGGGGCGGCCCGTTATGTCATGGAGAACTCCGCGGAGCGTCTGGGGGATGCGATCCTGGAGATGCTGGACGATCCTGTTGAGAGCGCCCAACTGGGGCGCATCGGCTACGACCGTCTGACCCGGGAGCTGAGCTGGGAAAAGTCCGTCGAGCAGTTGCTGGCGGCCTATGAGCGGGCAGTACAGCCCTGAGGCGACAAAGGAACCATGGCCGCACGATTCATCACTGCCGTCATCGTCGGGCTCTTCCTGCTGGGCCTGCTGCTGACGGGCGTGCTGGGCACGGAAACGCGCCTGCTCTTTTACTGGCCTGCCTGCGTGGCGCTGGGCCTCGCAGCCGTAGGGGCGTCACTGAGATGGCGCTGGCGGTTGAAGTTTGCGCCCGCCGATGTCTGCCTGGCATCAGTGCTGGTGCTGGCAGCCTATTTTGTCGGTCGGCAGCTGACATCGCCTGTGGTGACTCATGCGCGGGAGGATCTCTTCATCCTGTTGGGCTGTCTTGTCACCTACACGCTCTCGGCCACGGTGTTGAGCCATCCTGGAGCGAGGCTGTGGGTTCTAGGAGTGTTACTGCTCACCACGCTGGGAAATCTGGTGGTGGGCTTCATTCATTTCTCGGGCCGGTGGTCGTTTCACGTGGTGCCCAGCTACATGCGTGCCTTCGGCGACGAGCATCGCATCGGCGGCTTTTACAACAATCCCAACCACCTTGCGGCCTTTCTGACGATGATGTCCCTGGTGCTGGCCGGGATGGCGTTGTTTGGCCGTGGAGGGGCGGCCAGGAAGCTGCTCCTCGGATTTGTCGCCCTGTCCGCCGCGATTGGCGTGGCGCTGACGGTCAGCCGTGGTGCCCTGGTGGGACTGGCAGCTGGCGGCGTGGTGCTGGCGGCGTTGAGCCTTTTCATCTTGTGGAAGACCTACCCGCATCTGGTCGGCAAGCTGCTGGTCGCGACGGCGGTGGTGCTGGCCATGGGGGGCATGGTGCTCTTTGGCGTGTTCTCAGAGCAGTTGCAGCGTCGCTTTGGCATGTCGGCGTTTTCGGAGGGCGAGCCCCGCATGCAGATCTGGAAGGCGGCGCTGGAGCAGCATCAGACGCATCCTCTGATCGGTGCAGGGGCACGCATGTTCTATGAAGGCTGCGTGACCTACCGCCAGGCCATCGCGCCCCTCTGGCTTCAGGAGGCGGAGTTTGTGCACAATGAATGGCTTCAGACGCTGGCGGACTACGGCTGGGTGGGGCTGGTGCTGCTGCTCGCGGTTCTAGGCATTCACCTGCGCAATGCGGCCGGATTTCTCCGATGGTTCGTCACTGACAAGTTCGACCGGACCGCCACGCTCATGAGCAACGGGCTCGGACTCGCCGTTGGTGCTGCGGCTGCCATTGTGGCCACCATGGCGCACGCGGGGTTCGAGTTTCACTTTCACGTGGCGGCACCGGCCCTGCTTGCTGCCTATCTTCTGGGGGTGCTGGCCAATCCGGGATTCTCTCCCGTGGGTCAGAAGCCGCTGAGGGTGCCGGGGTGCCGGCCGTTGTTGAAGTTCGCGCTCCTCGCCGCTGGAGCGGTCATGCTCTTCGGTTCATGGAAATATGGTCGCGCCGAATTCTACGCGGAAAAAGCCTCGCTGCTTGAGAAGGACAAGAGTCCGGAGGTGACGATGGAGCGGCTCGACTGGCTGACCCGTGCGGCAGATCTCGATCCCGAGAACGGAGACTACTGGTACCAGCGCGGTCTGGTGCGGCTTGAGACGGCGGCTGGCCAGCCTGAGACCCTGGCAAAGAGTCTGTTGAAAAGAGGGGCCGAGGACCTGGATCGTGCGCACCGCCTCAATCCCTATAGCATGTACCCCTCCCTGGCGCTGGCCGACGCGTACGACGCCCTTGATGAACCCACACGGGCGGTGCAGGCCATCGATGATGCACTCCGCGTCGCGCCGCTGTATGAGATGCCCCGGCTGGCCTATGCTTTGCATCTGCACCGCCAGCAGCGCTGGGCAGAGGCGGAGGAGGCCTACTTCTGGGCTGATCAGGCGGCAGCCGGACGGACAGGGGAGGCGCATCCGTTTTACTTGAGGATGCTCAAGGACGCTGCCGCAGCGCCGTAGCGGTCGCTTCAAGGTCTTCAACATCACACCCAAATAGGGCCGGGACTCTGCCCGGCCTTTTTCGTTTCCCTGCATCGCCGGGTTGATTTGTCAGGGAATCTTTGTTCACTGCCTCCGTTCATGAACAACAAGCTCCGAATCCTCAGCGGTACCGCCCATCCTGCCTTGTCCCAAGCCATCGCGGACAACCTGGGGGTGCCCTTGGGTTCAGCAGTGGTTGAGACCTTCCCGGACGGCGAGACCTTCGTGCAGATCAACGAGAACATTCGTGGTCGTGATGTCTTCATCGTCCAGCCGACCTGCCCGCCGGCCAACCAGAACCTGATGGAGCTGCTGATCATGGTGGATGCCGTCCGCCGCGCCAGTGCGCACCGCATCACCGCCGTGCTGCCGTTCTTTGGCTACGCCCGTCAGGACCGCAAGGACCGCCCCCGCGTGCCCATTACCGCCAAGTTGGTGGCTAACCTCCTGGTGGCTGCCGGGGTGAACCGTGTGCTCACCATGGACCTGCACGCGGGCCAGATTCAGGGCTTCTTCGACATCCCTGTGGATCATCTGTATGCTTCCCCAGTGCTCATCAAGGCCATCCGCGAGCGGGGCTTGGAGGATATCGTCGTGGTGTCACCCGACGTCGGTGGTTTGAAGATGTCCCACGCCTATGCGAAGGCTCTGGGCGCCCCGTTTGCCATTGTCGCCAAAAATCGCATCAGCGCTGAGGAAGTCGAAGCCCTGAGCGTGATCGGTGACGTGAAGGATCGCAATGTCCTGCTGGTGGATGACCTCACGGAATCCGCGGGCACCCTCACCGCCGCCGCCCGGTTGCTGGCAGAGAAAGGGGCCAAGAACATCTACGCGGGCGTTTCCCACGGCGTCCTGAGCGAAAAAGGGCATGAACGCCTGAAAAATTCACCGATTATCGAGCTCTTTTCCACGGACTCCGTTCCGCAGGCGCATGGCAATAAAGTCACCGTATTGAGCGTGGCACCGCTGTTGGGCGAGGCGATTAAACGCATCCATTCGGATGAGTCTGTGACGTCACTCTTTGACATCAGGGGTTGACAGTTTTCGGAAAGCGGGTAGCTTCCCCGCCCTTTTCCCAAAACCGATATACCTCAGGAGACCTCGATCATGGCCAAAATTCTCGATTTGCAAGCCAAGGTGCGCACCGCCGAAGGCACCAGTGCCGTTAAGCGCCTGCGCAAGGCCGGCAGCATCCCTGCCGTCATCTATGGCAAGAAGCACTCGAACGCCAAGGTCGAAGTGAACAGCAAGACGTTCACCGCCATCATCGAGCACAGCGCCTCCGACAACATCCTCGTCAACCTGAAGATCGACGGCGAAGCCAACGACGCTCTCGCCCTGGTTCAGGAAGTGCAGCACGACTACCTTCGTGGCGGCATCCTTCACGTTGACTTCCACGCCGTGGCTGCGGATGAAGACATTCACGCCTCCGTGCCAGTGGTGCTTAGCGGTATTGAAGCTGCTGAGAAAAAAGGCGGCAAGCTCGAGTTCGTGCTTCACAGCCTCGAAGTGCATTGCCTTCCCAAGGATCTTCCTGAGTCCATCGCTCTTGACGTGTCCTATCTGAACGTCGGCGAAGCCACTCACGTTAGCGAGCTTACCCTTCCTGAAGGCGTCTCCACCAAGCTGGAAGGCGACGTGGTCGTGGCCATCTTGAAAGAGCCTCTCGTGGCTGAAGAAGCTCCCGCTCCTGCCGCTGACGCCAAGGCTCCTGCCAAGGGCAAGGGTGCCCCGGCAGCCAAGGCTGCCGCTCCGGCTGCAAAGCCCGCCGGCAAGAAGTAATCATCTTCTTTTGACTGGATGTGTCCGGGGGTGGCCAAAAATTGTTGATACGGCCGAGATTGATTGTCGGCTTAGGCAACCCCGGACGCGAGTACGCCGATACGCGCCACAACATTGGATTCATGGTCGTGGACGCGCTCGCCGGTCAATTCTCCGCCTCTTGGGGGCACGAGAAGCGCTGGGATT
>NZ_BATQ01000014.1 GCF_000739635.1 Verrucomicrobium sp. BvORR034
TGCCGTCGATGGCGTGGGCCACGGTGAAGCCGTTTTGCTCGAAGTCGGCGGTTGCTTCCTTAAACCGGATGTCCACCGGGCCGCCCACGTTCAGCGTGGTGCTGGGTTGGGGGGCGGAGGCTTCATCGCGATGGAAGACTTCTTTGCGACCCGCATCCAGCGCCACCACCTGGAAACCCGCCGTGCGGGACCCGGTGTTGCCGTCGGTGCGGTTCCACACCACGATGGAGTCCACCGGCACTTCCTGATGGAGGTCCACCTCCCACCAGGGATCGTCCTGCTGGGAGCAGTGACTGACGGACTTCTTCGCATAGTCGCCGTCGGTATTGCCGTCCGCCGCCAGCTTGGCCGGCCCTTCGAATCCGGTGGAGGATTGCGTGGCGAGCCCTGCGGGAGCCAGGTTCTTTCCTGCGGAGTAAACTTGCACCTCTGCCAGATGCAGAATGCGGGATTTCCCTGGTAGGGTGACGCGAACGAAGCGGGCCTTGGGGCGGCCCTTTTCGGGCGTGGCGGCTTCGGCGAGCACCTTGAACTCGCTGAGCACAAAGTTGCCTCCTCCCGAGCGGCCGGGGCCTTTGCCAGGCAGCCGGTCATCAGGCAGGGCTTCTATGCGGATGCCGGTGATGCCTCCTGGCGCCACGGCCTCCAGCTGGTGGGTGTCGGACTCCGCCGCTTCAATCAGCAGGGAATGGTCCGGCTGCTTCTCCAGGCGCGCGCCCTTCTCTGAGCGGGCCGAGGCGAGCTCCACCGGCTGCCAGCGCGTGGGTTGTTTCATCGTTGCCTCCCATGCGGCCAGTTCTTCCACGAGTGCAGGCGGGGCTGGTGCCTTCAACTGGGTTTCCAGCGCCAGGATCTCCTTCTGCAAGGTCTCCATGCGATCCCGCTGCGCGGGGTCGGGCACGGCCAGGGTGGGCGTTTCGTCCGCCCGGTCGTTGTCCGCCGTCTGGTTGAAGATGGCGAAGAACTCGTAGTACTCCTGTTGGGTGATGGGGTCGAACTTGTGCGTGTGGCATTGCGCGCAGCCCAGGGTGAGCCCCATCCACACCTGCATGGTGGTGCCGATGCGGTCCTTCACGGCGGCCACACGGAACTCCTCGTCATCCGTACCGCCCTCGGTGTTGGTCATCGTGTTGCGATGAAAGGCGGTGGCGATCAGCTGCTCTTGCGTGGGATTTTTCAGGAGGTCGCCCGCCAGTTGATCCCGGGTGAACTGGTCATAGGGCTCGTTGCGATTGAAGGCATCGATCACCCAGTCGCGATATGGCCAGATGTTCAGCCGCAGAGGATCGCTGCCGTATCCAGCGGAGTCAGCATAGCGCGCCAGATCGAGCCAGACGCGAGCCCAGCGTTCGCCGTAGGCCGGTTGGGCCAGGTAGTGGTCCACCATGCGCTCGTAGGCATCGGGGCGCTGGTCATCGACAAAGCTCTTCACTTCAGCCGGAGAAGGCGGCAGGCCGGTGAGGTCCAGAGCGACGCGGCGGATAAGCGTGTGGCGGTCGGCTTGCGGTGCAGGGGTCAGCCCTTCAGCCTTGAGATGCTTCTGCACAAACGCGTCCACAGGAGCCATTGATGCCGTGGGCGGAGTGGGTTTCACGGGCTTCTGAAAAGCCCAGTGTTCCGCGTAGGGTGCCCCCTGGGTGATCCACTTCTTCATCACCTCGATCTCGCGGGAGGTGAGCGCGTGCCCCTCTTTTGGCGGGGGCATGACCTCATCGGGATCGGTCGTCAGGATGCGCGCCATGATGTCGCTGGCCCCGGCATCGCCGGGTTTGATGGCCTGCACGCCATCCCGGTCCTTGATGGCTTCAGCGCGCAGATCCAGCCGCAGCTTCGCCTTCCGGGATCCCTCGTCCGCCCCGTGACAGTGGTAGCACTTGGCAGAGATGATCGGGCGCACATCCTTGTTGAAGTCCACCACCGCTGGGACAGGCAGGTTCTTAAACACATCACCATGAGGATTCTCCTCGGCCAGGGCGAGAACGGGTGCTCCCAGCAGGGCCAGGGGAAGCAAACGGCAGAGGGGGGCAGGTATGGCGGAGCTCATGCGCGCTGAAAGAAGCTAATAAGGGGCCTGGGCGTTCAAACTATCACTTCAACAAATGTTCCCGGCAGGACGAGTGTAACGAAAATTCGCTACAATTTCGAAATGTCGCGAGGCAGGGACAGCCTTCTATTATCCCCTACTCGCCTCCGGAGGGATAGGCTGAATCCCTGTAGTAAGTGCCCATTTTTGGCCCAAAGGCTTTTGGGGGCAGCGCGTGCGTCCGCTGGCTCGCGACGGGGAGGAGCCTGAGTTCAGGAAACAAGGGCGCCTCCGTGCGGGGCCGGCATCGTGATTTGACCGGAGCCAGCCGCCGCCGGTCGTTTTGACCGGTCGCCCAAGTGATGTTAAAAGGAGCCTTCCAACGCGTATGAAGTCCTTGAGGTCAGTAGTCAGTGTGGTCGCGAGTTTGGTTGGCCTGGTCCTTGCCTCCTGTGTCGGCACGGAGGACGAGGCGAACCCAGGAAGAACAGTGGTGCTCAGGTACAAGGACTTTGGTCCGCAGGCGGCAGCCTACGAGTTGCTGGGTTACGAATGGCCCCAGTGGGAGACCCAGGGATCGGGCGACCCGACAGAGGTGTCGGAGATTGGCGTGGTCGTGTACCGCGGCCTGCCACTCAGCGCCGTGCAGCAGATCTACCCTGTGGTCCGGGGCAGGCAGGACTACCGATATGTCTCCTATGATCAGGCCGTGGACTATTGTGACCGGATGTTGCAGGAGAGCGGTGATTTGCTTGGACATCTCAAGCAGACCCGGAGGACGATCGAGGCCCATCTCGGTGAGCCTTAGAAGTGAGTGACCGTATCCCTTGCTTGCAAGTTTCGCCCCGCTCTGATAGAACGGCGGAAGTTGCTCTAAAGGATGTTGAAATGCCTTGGCCACTATGAGCTCTGACGTTGCTTGCCCCTGACAAGACCAAGTTATCTGCCCGGTCGCCCGCACCTGAACGCATTCTCCCGAATGCATCCACGAGCGTCCCTCCCACACCGCCGCAGACGCAACCCGTGGCTGCGTTTGTAAAAACGCGGTCAAGACGTCGCTTGCCTCTGCAAGACCAAGCCACCCATCCCGGCCGCCCGCACCTGAACGCATTCTTACGAATGCATCCACGAGTTTCCTTCCCGCACCGCCGCAGACGCAACTCGTGGCTGCGTTTGTGAAAACGCGGTCAGGACGTCGCTTGTCTCTCACAAGACCAAGCTATCCACCTGAACGCATTCTCGCGAATACTTGAAATAGCTGCAACCAGGCTAGGGCGATCTGCCCCTACGCCAGCAGCTCCGTCACCACTCTTGCTTCGGCGTTTTCCACGAGCACTTGATCAGTGCCATTGCGCTTGTAGGTGAGCTTCTTTGGATCGAGACCGAAGAGGTGGAGGAGGGTGGCGTGGTAGTCGTAGTGATTCACGACGTTCTCGACGGCGTGGTGGCCGAACTCATCGGTGGCACCATGGACGTGGCCGCCTTTAAAACCGCCGCCGGCGACCCACATGCTGAAGCCGTAGGTGTTGTGGTCGCGTCCGACCTTGCTGCGGTCGTTGTTGCCACCGGCACGGTTCTGGATGACGGGAAGGCGGCCCATTTCTCCGCCCCAGTGGACGACCGTGCTGTCCAGCAGTCCGCGGTCCTTGAGATCAATGACGAGGGCGGCAGCTGGCTTGTCCACGTACTTGCAGGCGGCGGGCAGGCTGGTGCCGATGGAGGCGTGGTGGTCCCAGGTCTGGTTGCCCGTGAAGAGGCTCACAAAGCGGACACCGCGCTCAACAAGGCGACGGGCGATGAGGCAGCGGGTGCCAAACTCCTGGGTGGCGGGATCGTCAATGCCGTAGAGTTTCCTTGTACCCTCGCTCTCCTTGGTGATGTCGAGCGCCTCCTTGGCTGCGGTCTGCATACGGGCGGCCAGTTCGAAGCTCTGGATGCGGGCTTCAAGGTCGAACTCACCGGGACGGCGGGCGAGGTGCTGCTGGTTGAGCTGGCCGAGGAAACCGAGGTAGCGGTCCTGGGCCTCGCCACGGAGGGACATGGGGGCGTCGAGGTTGAGGATGCGGGGCTCGCGGGGACGGATGACAGTGCCCTGGTAGAGGGAAGGCAACCAGCCGTTGGACCAGTTGTCCACGCCCAGCACGGGCACCCCGCGAGGGTCGGTGAGCGCAACATAGGCAGGGAGATCCTGGTTCTCAGAGCCAAGCCCGTAGGTCACCCAACTCCCCAGGGTGGGGCGGCCGCCGACGATGCGGCCGTTCATGAGGGCGTAAATGGACTGGCCGTGATTGTTCACGCCGGTGTGCATGGACCGGATGAGCGTGATGTCATCGGCGATGCTGCCCATGTGCGGCACGAGTTCCGACATCTCCATGCCGCTCTGGCCGTGTTTCTTGAACTTCCAGGGGCTGCCCATCATCTCCAGGCTGGCACCGGCGGCATCATCCTGTTTGATCTCGCCGGTGTAGCTCTTGCCGTCGTGTTTGGTGAGCTCGGGTTTGGGGTCAAAGAGGTCGATGTGGCTGGGGCCGCCCTGCATGAACATGGAGATCATGGCCTTGGCTTGCGGCGGCTTGTGGGCGGGCTTGGCCAACAGGTCGAAGTGCTGGGCCTTGAGCCGCTCGCTGGAGGCCAGCAGGCCTTCTTGCTTCAACAACCAGGCCAGCGCCACGGATCCGATGCCGTAGGCGTTCGAGGAAAGAAAGTGGCGGCGGGAGAAGGGATTGCAGGCTCCAGTGTTCATGGGGCAAAGGGCAGAAAATAGGGGTTCCGGAAGGGGGAATCGGTCAGTCAACGTAGAGGAATTCATTCGCGCTCATGAGCGCGTGGCAGAGGGCCGCCAGACTGAGCAGAGCGGGGTCGGCGTTGGTCTTGGATGGCGGTCCCACGGCGTATTCCAGCGGGGCAGGATGATCCTTGTAAAAGGCCATCTGGGCGGTCACAAATTCCACGGCGCGGGCGGTCTCCTCCGGCACGGCCGGGCGGCCGTAGGCCAGTTCATAGGCGCGGCGCACCTGGGCGATCACATCGGCCGGGCGTTCCTTTTGCAGGCGGCTGGCGAAGAGTTGGGCGTACTCCCGCATGGAGCCGTTGTTCATGAGCAACAGAGACTGCGGGCTCACCGTGGTGCGGGGACGCTCCGCGCAGTTTGGCTCCATCATGCTGGGAGCGTCAAAGGTCTCCAGCATGCCCAAAGGCCGGGTGCGGCGCGCCTGGATGTAGATGCTGCGCCGGTATTCCTCGCCGTTCAGCGGGATGATTTTGCCGGTCTGCCGCCCTGCCGTGTCGGCGGTGTCGATGCCCACCACCACCTGGCCTTCTTCATTGTACATGATGGGCACAGGCGGGCCGAACATCTTGGGGGTGAGCTTGCCTGTCACCGTGATCATGGCGTCCCGCAGGGACTCAGCTTCCAAGCGGCGCACATTCATGCGGCCCACCAGCGCGTTGTCGGGGTCGAGCTGTTCTTTCCTCGCATCCCGCGTGGAGGCCTGGCGGTAGGCATGGCTCGTCATGATCAGCCGGTGCAGCTTCTTCATGCTCCAGCCTTCCTTCATGAAGCGGTCTGCCAGCCAGTCCAGCAGTTCGGGATGGCTCGGAAGCTGTCCCAGATGGCCGAAGTCCCCCGCGCTGGTGACGATGCCGCGGCCGAAGTGGTGCATCCACACGCGGTTGACCATCACGCGAGCCAGCAGGGGATGGGTGCCATCGGTGAGCGACTGGGCAAAGGCCAGGCGACGTCCGCTGGTGGGCAGGCTGTTGTTTTTGACGGGAACATCCACGTTCCTGCTGCCGCCCAGGACGGTGAGGTCACCCGGGGTTACTGCTTTCTTTGGTTGGTCGGGATCGCCCCGGTGGAAGATGTATGTCACCGGCACGGTGGCCCCCACGGGCTCGGTTAGAGCCTGGACGAACTCCTCCTTCGGCTTCTTCGCCCGCACGGCGGCGGCGGCATCCGCCATGGTCTTCAGATCGGCGGCGTGTTTGGTCTTGTAGGTCGTGTCGTAGAGATAGAGCGATCCGCCGCTGAGCTTGTTGATGCTGGGGTGCTTGGCCAGCAGCTTCACCTGCTCCGGCGTGCGCTTCTTCGCCTCCGTTTTGTAAGCGGTGCGTAGCGGATCACGCAGGGCCTCTTCACGTTTGGCGAGTTCCTTCTCCAGGGTGGCGTCAATGAATTCGGCCTGCTTGGCAAGACGGACATCGTCCAGCTTCTTCGCCTCCACCTCGATGGCAGCAGCCTCGGCGCGCTGAGTGTCACTCATCAGGGAGACGAGACGGGCATTGGGGGCCTTCCACTTTTTCCAGTCCAGGGCGGGTTCGAGGAGTGCGCGAATGCGATGGTAGTCCGCGTGGGTGATGGGGTCGTACCGATGGTCATGGCACTGGGCGCAGTCGATGGTCATGCCATAGAGGGCGCTGCCCATGATCTTGATGGTATCGGCCAGCACCGCGTTGCGGGAGGTCTTGTCGTCCATGGCACCTGTGCCATCCGCAGCCATGCGCAGGAAGCCGGTGGCGGCCAGTTTGTCCGCTGCGTCTGCAGAGAGGTTGCGGTAGGGCTGGGGCACCATTTCATCCCCGGCGAGCTGCTCGCGGACAAACTGGTCAAAGGGCTTGTCCTGATTCAGAGACTTGATGACGTAGTCGCGGAAGCGAAAGGCGTGAAGTCTCTCCGTGTCCTTTTCCGTGTAGCCGTCAGAGTCAGAATAGCCCGCTACATCCAGCCAGTGGCGGCCCCAACGCTCGCCATAGTGAGGTGACTCCAGCAGGCGGGTGATGAGCCGGTCATAAGCGCCTGGCCGGGTGTCTGCCACGTAGGCGGCCACCTCTTCCGGGGTGGGCGGCAGGCCGGTCAGGTCAAAGGTCACACGGCGCACCAGGGAGGCAGGGCTGGTTTCCGGAGACAACTCCAGGCCCTGCTGGCGCAAGCGGTAGAGCAGAAAGGCGTCGATGGGGTTCTCCGCCTCTGGCCCCATGTCGGGCACCCGGGGTGACTGAATCGGCTGGAAGGCCCACCAGGCGCGTTCCTCATCGGTGAAGGCGTATTCCGGTCCCAGTTTCTCCGGTTCTGGCCGGGCGGTGTTCGCGCCCTGATTGACCCACTGTTCCACGATGGCAATCTCCGCGTCGCTCAGCTTCTTGGCCCCTTTGGGCATCTCACCGGATTTCAGCATCTCCAGGAGGAGGCTTTCATGGGCTTTTCCGGGCACAATCGCGGGGCCGGTGTCGCCCCCCTGGGCGAGAGAACGACGGAGCCGCACGTCCAGGCCTCCTTTGACCTCGCCGTCCTCCCCATGGCAGTGGAAGCAATGCGCCTTCAAGACCGGGCGCACATCCTTCTCATAGGTCAGGCTCTGGCCTGGCCGGGACCCTGGTGCAGGGGCCGCAGCATGGAGCAGCGATCCTGCCAGACTGGAGGCTGCCACAACGGCGAGCACGACAATCTGACGGTGATGAAGGAGGGGGAGAGACGGGGACATGAACGCCTGGGCCACATGGCCCGATGCGTTCAACTACGACCCTCCAACCCCGCTCTTTCCTCAGGGCCCGGAAACGGCCCTGGATTGACAATCTTTTTAAGAAAGCGGTACTTTTATGTCGTCTCCGGCGACCTCATCAGGGGAGCGAGGGGTAAACTTGCCTCCGAAATGCATCAGTCCAGCTTCATCGGCGGGGGCGGGGCCAGCTTGATGGGCGTCGTCTTTTCCTGGGGGTCTTCGACCGGAATGGCCCGCTGTACGGTGGAGCCGTCTTCCAGCACGGGCTCAGCTCGCAGTACTGGTTGCAGGGTGTTGTAGGGGTCGGCCCCCAGCACGGTCAGGCCCTTCATGCGCACAGGGGAGACATTGGCCACCTCGGGGGCCTGGGTGACGAGCTGCTCCTGGATGGAGGCGGAGCCGAGGCCCGGAATGTCTTCGCCCCTGTCGCCGCTGCGGTGCAGGTCGCAAAAGACGTCAAAGTTGGAGCGCTGACGCAGGGCCTCGCGGTAGGTGTTGCGCACGGCGCGGATCTTGCCGGTGGCCGGGTCAGGGATCTTGTCGTAGCAGGTATCCAGGGCACGCAGTCCGCTGCGGCGGCACACTTCCACCATCTGCATGTCGTGGGGCGGCTGGATTTCCTCCGGCTTGTAGTCCTTGATGGAGGCATTCATCACGTCCGCCCACATGGGCAGGGTCACCTTGTTGCTGAAGGCCCCTTCGTAGATCTGTTTCTGCTGGTCGAAGCCGCACCACACACCGCAGGTCACGGCGCTGGTGTAGCCCACGAACCAGAGGTCCTTGAACTCGTAGTGAGTGCCCGTTTTGCCCGCTGCGGGAAAGTCTTTGAGGCCATACTCGTCGTAGGCCTTCTTGCCGGTGCCCTGGCGAAGCGCGTCCACGAGGCAGGAGTGGGTTTGATAGGCGGCCACTTCGTCCATGGCCTCGGTCAGCACTTCTTCATCCTGCTTCACCTGGAAGATCACCTTGCCAGCGTGGTCGGTGATGCGGTGGATGATGGAAATCTTCTTGGGACGCATGCCTTTGTTGGCGAAGGCGCTGTAGGCCAGGCACATTTCATCCAACTTCACCTCACTGGCTCCGAGGAAGGAACTGGGGTAGTCGCGGAGAGGGGACTTGATGCCAGCCTTGGCCACCAGCTCTTTCACTGCGGGGAGCCCCAGTTCCAGTCCCAGACGGGCGGTCGCCGCTGTGCGGCTCTGGCTCAGGGCCTCGCGGGCGGAAATGCTCGTGCCATAAACCAGACGGGCATCCTGCTCCGTGCCCCACTCGCCCAAGATGCCTTGAAGGCCGCCGATCATGACGTAGCGGTTGTCCAACGGGCCGTCCTTCAGCCGCTGCGGAGGAAAGTAGTCCGGGCTCTGGAATGCCGTGGCGTACACGAAGGGAAGAAAGGCTGTTCCGGCTGGGCGGCGGGACTGCACCGCGCGGTTGAACATGCTGTCCACAAAGTCGCGTCCACCCACCATGGCCAGCACGCCACCATCGCGGTTGTCGATCGCCAGCACCGCTGTCTGGAGATACTCCGGCTGGGGTTTGGGTGTATCTTCCGGAATCGTCTTGGCATTGATCCGCTTCTTGTACTCCTCCAGGAGAGCACGGTAGTAGGAGAAGGTCTGGTGCTTGTAGCCGGGGGTGCTTTCCACCTCTTCCATGCGCTTCTTGACGGAAGCCTCGGCGGTCCGCTGGAGCTGGCCGTCAATGGAGGTGTAGATGTTGAACCCGCCGATCTGAGCCGCCTCCTCGCCAATGATGGCGATGGCCTGCTGGCGGATTTCTTCATAGACGTAGCTTAGACGGTTGTCCGTGGTGCGGGGTGAGGTCACGACCGGCTGGGCGGAGTAGGTGTCGCGCTCGTCCTTGGAGATGTAGCCCTCCTCGTACATGCGATCCAACACGTGGTTGCGGGACTTCTTGGAGCGCTCCGGGTGGCGCAGAGGCTGCAGATTGTTGGGGCTCTTGATCAGACCGCAGAGAGTGGCGCTTTCCAGAAGGGTGATGTCGCGCACCTCCTTGCCGAAGTAGCCCTTGGAGGCCGCCTGGATGCCGTAGAACCCAGCACCGAAGTAGATGCGGTTCAGGTACATCTCCAGGATCTCCGATTTCGAGTATTTCTTCTCGATGCGTTCCGCCGCAAACCACTCCACGATCTTGCGCTGATAGCGGGAGTTCTTGTCCGTGGTCTCCATCTTCTTGAGGTCGAATGCCCCACGCGCCAGCTGCTGGGTGATGGTGCTTGCCCCCTGGTTCTCTTCACCCGCCTTATAATTCAGCCAGATGGCACGCAGGATGCCCATCACGTCCACGCCGCTGTGCTGGAAGAACCGGGAGTCTTCCGCGGAGGTTAGAGCCTGGATGAAGTGCATCGGCACGTCGTCCACCTTGATGGGCGTGCGGTTTTGCACGTAGATCTTGCCCAGTTCTTCGCCCTTGCGGTCCATGATGCGGCTGGCGACTTCGATCTTCTGCAGATCCGTGATGTCCAGCTCTTCTGCCTGCTCCTGGAGCGGTGCCAGGATGGCCATGATCATGCCGAAGGCCGTCACACCGATGATCAGCGTCACCACCACGAGGGCGCCGAACCAACCGCGCTTGTAGATGGGCACTCGCCGCCGGACGTTACCCCCTTTGCCCGGTGGGCGGGAGGACGTGCTCTTCATCAAGCTGCGGGCAATGGGATTGACTTCCTGATCGGACATTTCGGCAGTTTACGTTGAGGGGAGAAAGCAGTATAGCGGCCAAATCTCACATGGCGAATGCAATCCCTCGGGTCCCGGAACTGCTTCTTGAACGGCTGGCCTGTGCCCCGGGAAAGGCTGTCTCCTGGGCGGAGGTGATGCAACTCGCTCTGTATGAGCCTCTCGCGGGGTATTATCGCCAGGGGGTGCGCCGGATCGGCCGCGCGGGCGATTTTTACACCAGCGTCAGCGTGGGCCCGCTCTATGGCGAATTGTTTGCAGAGCATGCCGCGGGAGTGTGGACAGCGGCGGAGAGTCCGGAGCGGTTTGCGATCCTCGAACAGGGGGCGCATGATGGCACGCTGGCGAGGGACGTTCTGGAGGCCATCCATCGCCGCCATCCTGAGCTGGCGGCCAGGCTTACATACGTGATCATCGAGCCCGACGAGACCCTCCGGGAGGCTCAGCAGGCCTGTTTGGGACCGGAATTGTCGGCTCATCTGATCCACGCCGCGACTTGGGCACAGGTCCCGGAAATCCAGGGACTCCTGATCTGCAATGAGTTGCTGGATGCCTTTGCCGTCCATCGGATCGAATTCACCTCCGAGGGGTGGAGGGAGCTGCATGTGACCACTCGGGAGGATGGGACGTTCGAGTTTGTGCAGGAGGTGCCCTCTACGTCGGCCTTGCAGGTCGAGCTGGAGCGTCTCGGCAACGATTTCCCCGCAGGCTTTGTCACTGAGCTGAATGTGGCGATGTTGGGCTGGCTTGAGGAGGTCTCTCAGAGCGCCTTCACCGGCGAGATACTGCTGGCGGACTACGGGCATGCCGCGAGGGAGTACTACATCCCGGAGCGCAACGGAGGCACCCTCCGGCGCTACTATCAACACCGGACAGATGATCGGGTACTGGAGGATCTTGGTGAAGCAGACCTCACAGCCCATGTGAACTTCACCCGCCTTGCCGAGCAGGCCGTCGCACTGGGCATGACCGTGACGGAATTCATTGAGCAGGGCCGCTTTCTCACGCACGTTGCGGCGCGCTTGCTCCGCCAGCCTGGATTTTCACCGGATCCCGCCTGGATGCGCCAGTTTCAAACGCTCACCCATCCTGGGCACCTCGGTCACGCCTTCCAGATCCTTGCGCTTCAGAAAGGCGGCACGGAAAGCAAGGCGGAGCTCGACGCGGGCCGCCGGGAAGCCGCGTTGCGCAGACTTGGCATGGAGTCCGCTCCCATCCACTAGAACCCATTGCATGTCAGAGCCAGTCACTTACTACAACCGCTATACCCGACAGACGGAGACCGAGACCATCTATGGTGAAGGGTTCTTGCGCTGGGCTTATGAAAAGCCCCTGGGGCGGGCAGCCGTGTGGGCGCTGGTGAAGCGCTCCCTTTTCTCCAAGTGGTATGGACACCGCATGAGCCAGTGGAAGAGCCGGCAACGGGTGCAGCCTTTCATCGAGAAGTATCACATCTCCGTGGAGGAGATGGCGGGCGATCCGCAGCGGTTCCCCAGCTTCAATGCCTTCTTCGCCCGGCGGCTGAAGCCGGAGGCCCGGCCCATCACGCCAGAGCCTGAAGACGTGGCCTTTCCTGCGGATGGGCGACACTTTGCCATCCCAGACATCGGCACCAATGACGGCATCTTTGTCAAAGGCGTGTCGTTCGATCTTACGGCCCTGCTGGGCGATGCGGCCCTGGCGGAGAAGTACCTGCGAGGCTCCTTGCTCATCTCCCGACTGTGCCCAGTGGATTACCACCGTTTCCATTTCCCCGTAAGCGGCCTTCCCGGCAAGGCCCGGCTCATCAATGGCCCCCTGTACTCCGTGAGCCCCATCGCCCTGCGGGAGCGACCCACACTCCTGTGGGAGAACAAACGGTACGTCACGGTGGTGAAGACCAAGGAGTTTGGTGAGGTGTTGTGCCTTGAGATCGGTGCGACCTGCGTCGGCTCCACCCACCAGACCTACCGTCTCGGCGCGGAGGTGGCCAAGGGCGAAGAAAAGGGTTATTTCACGTTTGGCGGTTCCTGCGTCATCACTATCTTTGAGCCAGGGCGGATCAAGTTCTCACCCGACTTGCTAGAACAAAGTGCCAAGGGCATCGAGATGTATGCCCGGATGGGGGACGTCATGGCCACGAAGACCACGACGCCCTGAGTTCGTATCGCTGAAATCACCGCTCCCCTACGGAATGTAGCGGGAGCCGGTGTCGATCTCCTCCTGCGGGGCGGGAACTGAGCCCGGCGCAATGATCGCCCGCAACTCTGCGACCTCGGCCCGGAGGGCCACCAGTTCCTGTTCCATGCGTCCGCGCCAGTCCGCGTCATACACGGCTGCGGGTGAAGCGGTCACCGCCGCCACGGCGGGGCCAGACGAGCTGACGGTGCCCGGTTCCACCAAACCGGAAAGCAGATGGGCAAAGGTCACCGTCTTGCGTCCGCCACCGGGGGCAAACTGCACCGCCAGCGGATGGCCTGGGTAGTCGATGAGCTTGTGCAGCTCATGCTCCACAGCGGGAATGTCGGCAAAGGTGTGGAGTCGCTCCGTGCGTTGACGCAACTCGCCGGAGGTCTGCACCCCACGCAGCATGAGGACCGCCAGCAGAGCGATGCCGGGTTTGGTGAGGAAGCCAAACTTGGAACCCAGGGTGTGCTTGTACTTCTGGACCCGCGCGCCCACGAGGGTGAGTTGCAGGACATAACCCCGGCGTTTTAGACCGTCCAGCGCCTCCAGCACTGTGTCCTCATCGTAGCGCACCACCGGCTCGCGGTTCGTGGTCTGGTTGCAGGCGTTGACGAGGGCGTTCAGCGTCAGAGGGTAAGCCTCGGGAGTGGTGCCCTCCTTCTCAATCAAGCAGCCCAGCACCCGGACCTGCTCCGCAGTGAGAGGGATGAGCGTCGGGGCTTCGACTTGGGATTCAGCTTCAGAGGCGGTGGGGTCGGTGTCCATGTCCATGGTGAGTTTCGAGTCTAGCTAAAGAGCACTCCTTCGATCAAGTCCTGGATGTGTTTTGGCAGCGTATGCGTGCGACGGGTGACCATCACGATCTGACGCTCAAACCGGCGGGGCAGCGGCACCCGCTGGAGGGCCTTCTTTCTGGGATACGCCGCCAGGGCACGACGCGGCACCCAACTGGCCCCCAGGCCCATCGCCACGAGTTGGATGAGGATCTCGAAGTTGTCCAGCTCCATGGCCGGGGTGTGAGGGTAGTGCTGCTCCTTGAGCCAGGCTGCCAGCTTCTGTCCAGTATGGCTCTGCTGGCTGAGGTGCATCCAGGTCTGGAGATCGAGCCACGCCTGGAGCGTCGCTGATGACCAAGGAGGAGGGCCTGGCGGAAGAGCGGCCTGGGCTCCGATGATGAGCTCGAACTCATCCGCGAAGCTGTGCTGCACCTGAAGCGCGGGATTGATCTTTTCCGGGGCGGTCAGGATCGCGATGTCCAGGCGGTGGTCCAGCAGGGCCGCCAGCAAGCTCACCCCGGGTTCATGCGAGACCTTTAGCCGAACCTCCGGCGACTTCCGGTGGAACGGGAGGAGGAATCCCGGCAACGAGGCCAGACCAACAGAGCGGGAAAATCCCACCCGCACGGTCCTGGTGGCATCCACGTGCTCTTCTTTGAACCTCCGCAGGCTCGCCTCCAGAGAGCCGTTTAGCTGGCGGGCTTCTGCCAGGAGCGCGTGGCCCGCATCCGTCAGCGTGACCTTGCGGGTGGTTCGTTCCAGCAGGGTGACCCCCAGACGGTTTTCCATGCCCTGAATCTGACGGGTCACGGCACTCTGGGATACACCAGCGATGCCGGCCGCCCGGGTGAAACTGCCTTCAATCGCCACCAGCTCAAACAGGTGCATCGAATACAGATCCACAGGGCGAGTGGCCAGGTATTCATGCCTCATGAGCATGAGTATATGACATTAATGAATTTCTAGCAATGGGCAGGATGAGGAACCGTGGGGGAGACGAAGGAGCAAACTCTTTGGGTCAAACTTCAAAATCCAAACATCAAAACTAAAACAATCACCTTCAACCGCCTGAGACCATGCCCAATCCCCATTCAAAAGTTCCCGCCAACCACGAAGGGCCGTACTACGTGGACACTGATTGCATTGACTGCCACGGCTGCCGGGAGATCGCTCCGCGGCACTTCGGGTTCGATGAAGAAACCGGGCTGTCTTATGTGATGCGGCAGCCGGAGACGGAGGAAGAAAGGTCGGTCGTGAACGAGGCGATGGAGCATTGTCCGACGGAGTCGATCGGGAAAGAGGAGGGGGAGGGATGAAGACACCAGACTTGAGAATTCCAACGGAGCGCTCAGTAATGGGAGCGAGGGACAAGAATGTCCCTCGCTCCTTTTACTAATCAACGCGTGGTGCGTCTCCTCCTGGGCGAGAGCTCAGGTCTTGAGTCTTTCGTCTTGAAGTCTTGTGTCTCCCGCGCAGCGGGCCCGGGCTACGCCAACCCCGCGCGCACGAGCAGCGCATCCGGATCGGGGTCACGACCCATGAAGTCGCGGAAGAGCTTCGCGGGATCTTCGCTGTTGCCCTTGCTGAGGATGCAGTCGCGCAGGGAGCGGCCGACCACGGGGTTGAGCACGCCTTCGTGCTGGAAGCGGGTGAAGGCATCGGCATCGAGCACCTCGGCCCACTTGTAGCTGTAGTAGCTGGCGGCGTAACCGACGGGGCTGCTGAAGAGGTGGCCAAAGCGGCGGGCCATCGTGGGCGGGCGCGTCTCGGTGGGGAAGGTGTAGTCGTTGACGATGCGGCGGGTGAGCGCATCGAGATCGGCGGCCTGCTCCGTGGCGTAGTGCATGTGGAGTTCGAGGTCCAACTTGCCGAAGGAGAGCTGGCGCATCATCGCCACGGCGCTCATGTAGTTGCGCGCGGCGAACATCTTCTTGAAGAGGACGTCCGGGATCCGCTCGCCGGTCTCGTGGTGTTTGGCAAAAAAGTCGAGGCTCTCGCGCTCCCAGCAGAAGTTCTCCATGAGCTGGGAGGGCAGCTCCACGAAGTCCCAGGCCACGTTCACGCCGTTCATGCTTGGGATTTCCACGGTGCCCAGAAGCTGGTGCAGCAGGTGGCCGAATTCATGGAACACGGTGCAGACCTCATCGTGCGTGAGCAGGCCGGGCTTGCCCTCCACCAGCGGGGACATGTTGCCGCACATCAGGCCCAGGTGGGGGCGGCGCTCGCGACTGCTGTCACCGGGCCAGCCGCCTTTGAGATAGTTCATCCAGGCCCCACCGCGTTTGGAATCGCGCGGGTGCCAGTCGGCGTAGAAGCTGCCGGTCTGCACGCCTTCTTTGTTGCGCACTTCGTACAGCTTCACCTCGGGGTGCCACACTTCTACCGGAGAGCCAGCGGCGGCATCAGCCGGGGTCTGGCCCACGGGGTAAAACACGGACGGGCGCTCGGTAATGGTGATTTCAAACAACCGCTCGGCCAGCTTGAACATGCCGTCCAGCACGCCCACGACGGGGAAGTAAGGGCGCAGCTCTTCGGAATCGAATTCATAGCGCTCCTGGCGGCGTTTCTCGCTCCAGAAGGCGATTTCCCAGGGTTCGAGGAGTTTGACGTCGGAGCCGGCCTGGTCGGCCTTGTACTCCTGAAGATCCACAACCTCGCGGTCAAAGGCCTTCTTCACGCGGGTGTGCAGGCGCTCGGTGAACTGCAGGGCGGTGGTACCGGTCTTGGCCATGCGCCGCTCCAGGATGTAGTCCGCGAAGTTGGCCTTGCCCAACAGCTGCGCCTTTTCATGCCGCAGACGCAGAATCGTCCAGATGAGATCAGTGTTATCGTACTGGCCGCCGTTGCCGATGGAGCAGCTGCCTGTCCAGACCTGCTTGCGGATGGCGTCGTCTTCGAGGTGCTCCATCACGGGGATGATGGACGGGGCCTTGAGCGTGAGACGGTACTTAGGGGATTCTTCGGTGCCGAGCCCTTTGGCCAGGGCATCTGCTTTGGCAGCGGCCAGGGCGGTTTCTGGCAGGCCCTTAAGCTTCTCGGCGTCGTCGAACACCAGTTCCCAGGCGTTCGTGGAGTCGAGCACGTTCTCCGAATACTTTTGGGTGGCCTGGGAGAGTTCAGACTCCAGTTCCTCAAGCCGCTTCTTCTTCTCGGCCGGCAGTTCTGCCCCGTGCTGGCGGAAGTAGGCGAGCGTCTCCTCCAGCGTGCGGCGGCGCAGGCCGGTCAGACCACGGGCTTCATCCGTGTTGCTGTAGGTAAGGATGAGATCCCAGAGCTCGCTGTTGAGCGGGATCTTGGCGAAGAACGCGCTGACCTTTGGCAGCATGCCGTTGTGAGCCTCCCGCAGCGCGGGGGAGTCGCATACTGAAACCAGGTGGGTCACCAGACCCCAGGACTCATTCAGCTCACGAAGGGCTTCTTCGTAGCCGAGCATCACGCTGTCGAACGTGAGCCCGCCCCGCTGCTGGCCGATCACCGTATTGAGCCGGACCTCCGCTTCCTCGAGCGCTTTGGTGATGTCGGGCTCAACCACCTCCGGGGAGAGGGTGGACCAGCGTACATAGAACGAGTCGTCGAGGAAGGGATGGGACATGGGGATGGGAGCCGGAGGATCCGGCAGGCGAAAAGGACCGAGAAAGGAGAGCAGGGACTGTGCAGGATTACGAATCCAGCACCATGCAGTACACTCTTTTCACGCCGGGGATGGTTTCCAGATCCCTGATCACGACGTCAGCCGGGGCGGAGTCGAGGGTGAGCAGCGTCAATGCCGTGCCGCCCTCTTCATTGCGGCTCAGGGACATGTTGGCGATGTTCACCTGGTGTTGGCCGAGGATCGTGCCGTAGGCACCGATCATGCCGGGGCGGTCGTCGTTTTCCAGCAGCAGGAGCGTGCCTTCCGGCTTGGCTTCCACACGGCGGCCGTTGATCTTCACGATGCGCGGATCGCCACCGAAGAAGGTGCCGGCGATGACGGCGGTCTGGTCGCCCGAGCCCACTTGCACCTCAATGAGGTCGGTGAACTCGGTCGGTCCGGGCACGCGGCTTTCTGTGAAGCGCAGGCCGAGGTTTTCGGCCGTGCCGATGGCATTGATGAGGTTCACCTGATCGGCACCGATGGGCTTCTCGAGGAAGCCTTTCAGCACGCCACGCGAGACGAGGGTGGTGTCCATCTCACCCAGCTTGCCGCTGTAGTTCACGCGCAGTTTCTCGGCGCGGGCAGGAGCAATCTGGGAAATAAGACGGCCCAGGATTTCACCGAAACGAAGAGCTGGCCCGATGGCGGCGAGCGTCTTGGGATCCACGTTGGGCATATTCACCGCGTTCACCACGGTGCCTTCCAGAAGGTTGGCTTTCACCTGCTCGGCGATCTCGATGCCCACCGACTCCTGGGCTTCATCCGTGGAAGCGCCGAGGTGCGGAGTGAAGACCACGTTCGGGGCCTTCAGCAGCGGGTAGTCAGCGGGGGGAGGCTCCACTTCGTACACGTCGAGGGCGGCACCGGCCACGTGACCTTCTTCCAAGAGCTTGGCCAGGGCGTTGTCATCCACCAGACCCCCGCGGGCGCAATTGATGATGCGGACGCCTTTCTTGATCTTGCGCATGCGCTCTTCGTTGAGCATGTGCTTGGTCTCCGGGGTCAGCGGCATGTGCATCGTGATGAAGTCCGCGTCTTTCACGGCGTCATCCAGATTGTCGGCCAGTTCCACCTTGAGCATCTCGGCGCGGTTGGCGCTGAGGTAGGGATCATAGGCCACCACACGCATGCCGAAGGCCTGGGCGCGCTTGGCGAACTCCGCACCGATGCGGCCCATGCCGAGCACGGCCAGGGTCTTCTTGTTGAGTTCCGTGCCCTGGAAAGTCTTGCGGTCAAATTTGCCGCCCGCCACGTTGGCGTGAGCCTGGGGGATCTTGCGGGCCAGGGAGGTCATGAGCGCGAAGGCGTGCTCCGCGGTCGAAATGGTGTTGCCGCCAGGGGTGTTCATCACCACCACGCCACGCTTCGAAGCGGCCGGGACGTCGATATTGTCCACGCCCACGCCCGCACGGCCGATGACTTTCAGGTTCGGGGCGGCTTCCATGACCTTGGCGGTCACCTTCACCCCGCTGCGCACCACGATCGCGTTTGCATCCTTGGCTGCCTCACAGAAGTCGGACTCTTTTTTCAGGCCAAGGTTCACGACGACTTCGAAGGACGGCTCTGCCTGGAGCAAATCAATGCCGGTCTGCGAAATGGGATCAGCAACGAGGATGTGGAATTTGGCCATAGGGACGTTCAGCGTAGCACGGACCGCAGGGCACTCAAGCGACGAGTGAAGCTCCAGAATGAACCAAACGGACTGTTCGGGCGAGCAGGTTGGAGGTAGGATTGAAGCGCAGGAGCCCGGATTCAGGCTTGTCCATCCTGCGGTTCTCTGGAACAATCCCGAGCCATGAGTTCGTTGTCTCTTTGCAGAAAGGCGTTGGCAGTTGGTGGACTGGCTGGCATTTTTGGACTCCTGCCCGTCTCAGGAGCTGAGCCCGCCAAAGGGCAAAAAGCTGCCACGCCGACGGAAATGCTGGCCTTCTTTGACGACACCAAAGGGGCAGTGGTCAATGAGTGGACGGACCTGAATTCCGACAGCCAGGCCTGGTCCAAACACACGAAGGACGGGTACGCGACGGTGCGCAACGAGGGACGCGTGCACAGTGGAGCCGACCAGTATCAGAAGGCCTTCAAGAAAAAGCTGCCTGGCATGAGCGTGTGGTGTCGCACGGCCGAGAACGAGGCGGCCCACAAGCAGAACGACGTGAGCCTGCTGAAGAAAGGCTACGTGCTGGTGCGGTTGCAGGCGTTTGTGGATTCAGAGGGAGCTCCTCGCTTCCAGGGGCTGTGGGTCAAGGTGGCGGAGCCGCCGACCGATGCCGCAGGTTGAACGAAGAATCTGAGGCGGGTGGGCCTACTTGGCTTTGCAAGGGATCATGACGCCATCCCGCATACCGTGGAGCAGCTTCTTGTCTGCGGGCACAATGGTGGCGAGCACCCCGCCGAGGGTGACCTCGCCCTCATGGACAAAGTAATACGGGCAAAGCCGGGCGCGGCATTGCATGGGGACGATGCGGCCGCTGGCCTGGTCATGCCTGGGGTGGGTAAGCACCCGGGCCCGGTGAAATCTCTGGAGCAGGTAGGGATTGGAGGGATAGGAGTCCAAGGCCTCATCGATCGCCTCCGCCCACTCGTCCTGGGGCAGGTCATGACCGATCTTCACCCCGCGAGAGCCCCAGCTCTTCTCTGACCATCCGCTGATCTTCACCACCAGCTCGCGCTCCCGGCTGCCGAAGCGTTTCATCTCCTGCCAGTCGTGAATACCCAGGCGCGGCCATTCCGCATGCAGGGGCAGAGGGGCGGGATCGAGGGTCCAACCGTAGGGAATCGATTCCTTCAGAAGCTGGAGGTGGTCTGCGCTCAGCGCTGCCTCCCACCACCGGCGCAAGGCGGGCGACCAAAAGAGGGCCAGCCAGAGCTTCTCCTCCAAATAAGGTTTCATGGGTGGCGTGAAGCGCAACTCGCCCGCCTCCGCCATGCTCAGCAGCGTCTCGGCGTGTTCCACATTGTCGGTGTCCCACAGCTCGAAGAAGCGATACACGTCCCGGCCTTTCAGATCCTGGGGCTGGATGGACCAGGGGTTGAGGACGCGCCGCCTTCCGCCGTCTCGTGCATTGAGCTGACCGGTCAGCCACGCCATTTCCGGCTCGTAGTCTGCGGCTTCGCGGGAGACGAGGATGTCATGTTCCGGAAAGACGCGGTCAAAGCCGTCCAGCATGCCCGCGGGACCGCCCAGCACGTCCTCGCCGATGGCGGAGTAAGTCTGGCCCATCCATCCGGTGAGGCCGATGCCGCCCGGCAGGTTGTCCAGCTCGGTGATGCTGAGCCCTGTGTCTGTCCACACCAGATCCGGGCGGATCACGCGGGGCAGGGCGTCCTTCCAGCGGGCGTTGCGGCCCAAGGCAACCATCCGCTTTGGTTTGCCCTGATCGAGAACGTGGGCCGCCCAATGGAGGGAAGGAGTGTCCACGGCCTCCTGGTAAAGACGGTTGCACGCCGCCTGAAACGCGGCCGTGGCCGGACCGAGTGCATGAATGCGCTTCACCACGTCTGCCGGAAGCGGCAGGGCAGAGGGGGACACCTGCCATTCCTTGTCTCGAAACATGCCGCCCTCTGGCATGGCTGCCCGCACGGCTTTCACGCGTTGAAGCTGCTCGGATTCAGGGGAGGCGAGTTCCTCCAGGAGGGACGGATTCATGCAAAGGGGCCGACTGGGCACGCACCTAATAAACGACTCCCGTGGTGTCAAACGATGCTTCCACTTGACGGCGAGGGCGTTCTCCTCTCACCATCGCGCATGCTTCACCGCCTCTCCTCTGTTTTTGCGGCGCTCGCCGTTACGATGCTGCTCTCCTCGTGCCTGGACTACGAAGAGGACATGGTGATTCACAAGGACCTTTCGGGTGAGGCTCTCGTCACCATCAACCTGCCGGACTCGCTGGTGTCCAAGTATGATCCCATCCAGGCCGAGTTCGCCCCGGCAAAGATCCAGAAGCGCTTTGACGATCTGGACGGAGTGACGCTGGTGTCCTACGAAGTGAGCGCAGACCGCAAGCCGGTGGCCAAGCTGAAGCTGAAGTTCAAGTCGATCGAGAAGCTCAATGAAGCCATCGCGAAGAATGCTCCCGCCGCCATCGTGGCCGGCGTGTTCACGGTGAAGAAGGAGGCGGACAAGACCACCATCGAGCGCAAGCTCGGCCAGGGTGAACCGAAGGCTGAACTGGGCGACTTCAACTATGTGCAGTACAAGACCCACTTCGACGGCACCATCGGCGGTACGAACTCCGGCCACTACAACAGCCATGGCCAGGATGTGCGCTTCCGTTACAAGCTGACGGATGTGCTGAGCCAGAAGCCCACCCAGGTGACCAGCCTCGTCAATTCCAAGCCCTGGGCGATCATCTTGTTGTGCATTGTGGTGCTGGCTGGAGCCGCCTACTACGGCTGGAAGCTTCTCGGGAAAAAGAAGGTTGTGGTGCGTTGAGTCGCACCCGCTTTCATCGGGTTAAGATGCCCGAAGATTGCCGCAATTCCGCGCTTGCCACGGCGTATGAGGATACCCTAGCCTCTGCGCCATGCCTTCGGAGAACCCAAATGTCCATAAGACGGCTGCCCCTGACTGGGACAGTATCGCTGCCCGACCCGCCTTTCAGGAACTGCTTCGCGTGAAAACGCGGTTCCTGACCAAGATGACGGTCTTCTTCCTGATCTACTTTTTTGCCCTTCCCATCTCCGTGGGCTGGTTCCCGGAGTTCATGAAGAAGGAGGTCCTTGGCAAGGTGAACCTGGCCTATCTCTTCGCGTTGTCGCAGTTCTTCATGGCATGGATTCTTGCTGCTCTCTATGTCCGTCAGGCGGCCAAGTGGGACAAGATGAACGCCGCGCTCCTGGCCGAGGCACACCTTGAGAAATAACCCGGCCCCCGGTCCTCCCTCACCTCACTTCTCCCTTACGACCATCTCTCACACATGAGCGCCCTCTCCCTCTTCCTGGCCCAGGCGGCCAGTGCCAGCGCCAGTCCTGCCCCTGCCCATACTGGAGGTGTGAACTACACCGCCCTGGGCATGTTCCTCGTCTTCGTGGTTCTCACGCTGGTCATCACATTCTTCAGTGCCCGCAAGGCCACAGGTTCCGCCGCCTACTTTGCTGCGGGCCGCAGCATCACTGGCTGGCAGAACGGTCTGGCCGTGGCCGGCGATTACATGAGCGCCGCCAGCTTCCTGGGCATCTCCGGCATGATCTGCTTCCTGGGTTATGACGGTTTCATGTATTCCGTCGGTTTCCTGGTCGCCTACCTCACCGTGCTTTTCCTCGTGGCGGAGCCGCTGCGCAATGCGGGCAAGTACACGATGGCCGACTTGCTGGCCTACCGCCTGAGCCCCCGCCCGGTGCGGGCCATGGCCTCACTGAGCACCATCACGGTCTCCACCTTCTACATGATCGCCCAGATGGTCGGTGCCGGGGTCATCATCAAGAGCCTGCTCGGTCTGAGCTTCGCTCCCGCAGTGATCGGGGTGGGCGTGCTCATGCTGGTGTACGTGGTCTTTGGCGGCATGCTCGCCACCACCTGGGTGCAGATCATCAAGGCCATCCTCCTCATGGCGGGTGCCTTCTTCCTCAGTTATCTCGTGCTTCAGCACCATGGCTTCAGCATGGCGAACTTCTTTGACCACGTGTCGCGTGCCGACTACGGCGGCACTGCCGCGCCGAAAAACCTGCTGGAACCGGGTTTGAAGTATGGCGTCGCTGCCGCGGGTCCATGGGGGCCGCTTGATCTTGTCTCACTGGCCATGGGCTTGGTGCTGGGCACGGCCGGTCTGCCACACATCCTTGTGCGCTTCTACACTGTGCCGGATGCCAAGACCGCCCGCTCCAGCGTGGTCTGGGCCATGGCGATCATCGGGGTGTTCTACATCCTCACCACGTTCTTCGGATTCGGTGCCGCCACCATTCTTGAAAAATCCGCCATCACCACAGCAGCAGGCAAGCCTGACACCAACATGGTGGCACCCATTCTGGCGCTGGCCCTCGGTGGGAACCTGTTCTTCGCCTTCATCAGTGCGGTGGCATTCGCCACGATTCTCGCGGTGGTGGCCGGCCTCACCATGAGCGCCTCCACCTCCTTTGCGCATGACTTCTACACGAACGTGATCCATCACGGGAAAGAGAAGACCGCAGGTGAGGAAGTGCGCGTGGCCCGCATCACCGCCTTTGTGGTGGGAGCGGTCAGCATCGGGATCGCCATCGCTCTCGGACCGGAGGTGAATGCCGCGTTCCTCGTGGGCCTGGCGTTCGCCGTGGCGGCGTCTGCCAACCTGCCAGTGATCCTCTTCTCCGTCTTCTGGAAGCGCTTCAACACCGCTGGCGCCGTGAGCGGCCTGGTGGGTGGTCTCGCCTCCTCGATCCTCCTGATCATGATCAGCCCCAACGGGATCTTCGGCAAGGCTGGAGCCATCTTCCCGCTGGAGAACCCGGGCATTGTCAGCATCCCCCTCGGTTTCCTGGCGGCGTTTCTGGGTACTGTGCTGACCAAGGAGGACCCGGAAGCTGAGGCCAAATTCTCGGAGCTCAAGGTTCGCGCCCACACCGGCCTCGGTGCCGAGAAGGGCGGCGGTCACTGATTCGTGGACGCAGATTGATCTGGAGATCAACTTCAAAGGCTGGATGTCGCAAGGCATGCAGCCTTTTTTTGCGGCGCGTGAATTTGTTTCCGCGTACTGCGTAAACTTGCTGGCCGTCTGTGTGGATGCTTCACGCCAACGGCGTGGTACAAGTTAGCCCAGGGTCAGGCGAGGCACGAGCCGCCACCCTGGGTACGCGGGCAAGTGAACCAGAACTCCGAAGTGAGTTCTACAAACTGCGGCTGCACCCCTGAGGTGTCCACCGCATGCAGGATGGTCGTCTCCGGGTGATCTGGACGGTTTGTTGAACTCCCTTGGAGTTCTATCGCTACCACGCGCTACCCGGGGTGGCGACTGCTTCGCAGTCTGACCCCGGGCTGTTTTGTATCACGCCGTTGGCGTGAGGGTTCCGGCCTATTTCATGAAAGCAAAGATGTTTTCCTCGTGCCAAGGGCCAGGGATTGCGCCAACCCATGCGTCCAAGGAGCGACGGTTTGTGCTTGCACAACCGCCGGGGGAGAGCGGAGCGATTGGCTGCCCTATTCCCTTCATCTTACGCCACCTCGTCGCTGTTTGTTGGCTTGGGGGCACTCGTCCTCCGGACGCGTCCGGCGGTTGTGCAAGCACAAACCGCCGCTCCTTGGACTACAGGCCTTTGGTGATGTCTCACCGGGCGCCCACCTATAAGAAACGCTTTGAAGCCTCAGGCCCCTAACCTGGCACCCTTGAGCTACTTCCCGGCCTCGTAGTTCTTCTCGGACACGATGCGGTCGTGATCATAGACCCGCTCGCGGTAGAGGAGACCGGCTTCGGTCCACTCGCGGTTCTTGCCGACGCGTTCGCCTTTGACGAAGTCCGTCTCGGCCAGGGGCTTGCCATTGGGGTGCCACTCCTTCACGGTGCCTTCGTAGTAGCCGTTCTTGATCGGGTACTCCGCCTTCAACTTGCCGTCCTTGTAGTAGTCCTTGGAGATCCCCGTGAAGGCCTTGCCTGTTTGAGGATCGGCAAAGGCGTTGTTGAGGTACTTGAGCTCCTTGTACGGCAACTCCTTGGGCTTTTCACAGGAGGGGAGCCCCAGGGCCAGACCCAGGCCAACGAGGCAGGTGAGCAGGATGGGAAGGCGGCGCGTCATGCCGACTAGTTCACAGAAATCTCAGCGCGAATCAAGCGCCGTCGCAGGAAGGTGCAGATTGCGGGACTTCAAAGAGGGCGCCTGTTTGGGTGTGATGGGCACCATGCCAACCGATTTGGCGGCCTGTTGAGCAGCCACTTTGTACCGGCGTAGGACAAGAATGCTGCCGAGTACCAGGATGAGGTAGGGCACCACCATGGAAAGCAGGAGGAGCCCTCCTCCCCAATTCAGGTAGCGCACGAGAATCAGAGAAAGGTAAAACAACGCGGAGAACAAGGGGATGCCGGGGCTCCAAGTCGAAGCTTTGACCCGCGTCAGGCACATGCCGCCTCCGTGGTACTCAGTCACGGTCACGTAGCGAAGCCGGGTGCCTGAGTCTGCGAAGCTGCCATCCCACAGGCTCCAGTCCCCTGCGGGGCGGCAGCGCAGGTCGTGGGTCTCCTGCAACTCTTTGGCAAAGGCTTCCAGCCAAGCCTCTCGGCCCACCCCATCCGCGCTCCAGAAGGCAAACTGCGCGCCTTCCGCTCGCTCAGGCGTGAGGGTGAGAGGCGCTGTCTTCCAAGGCCACTGAAGTTTGCCCTTGGGCAGGGCATGGTAGCGCATCATGCCTCGCAGCCGGGCCCAGTCGCGGACCACGGGTTGGATGAAACAAAGCGTCCACAACAACGCCCGGTGCCGCCAGGTGTGGGCGATGAGCATGAAGTCATTCATGGCGGCACGCTTGCTGGCCACACGGATGGACAACACGAGCATGAGCGCCGGCACCACCAACCAGGCCAGGTGCAGGAATCCAAGCGCCAGGGCGGCAACGCTGCCCACCAGCCAGGGCAGGCCGCTCATCCAATGGGCCAGGGTGTCGCCGCTGCCGGTGTAGATGCACTGGAAGGGAGCCAGCCCATGGGAGCCGAAGTGGATGTGCTGTCGCTCCAGATCGCCATGATACGTTTCGTCTCCATAGATGGCCCCGCGCCAGCGAGCGCCGCCCAGCCAGGCAAAACGCTTGGGGAAATGGCCAATCAAGAGGGCCTCAGCCAGACCGTAGCCGGTCTGCTGCCGCAGGTAGGCGCTGACCGTGAAGCGCCGGTGGTGCCAGACGACAGCCGCGGGGACGAAACGCAGTCTTCCGCCTTGCTCCTGGAGACGCCAGCAGACGTCCACATCATCGCCAGCTGTGGTGAACTCCACGCGGAATCCACCGATGGCTTCGAGGGCGGCTTTGCGAATGGCCAGATTGCAGCCGGGCAGGTGCTCGGCTTCTTCGTTGCCCATCAACACATGAGCCGGCGCTCCTGGAGCGGCGGCGACACAGGCCTCGGTGAGACTGCGCGGTGGCGGAGGCAGGTTGGGCCCTCCGGCGGCGACCCAGGAGGGCTCGTCGAAAGCCGGGGCCAGATACCTCAGCCAGTCTTCATCCGGAATGCAGTCGTCGTCCGTGTAGGCCAGGATTTCCCCGGTAGCCAGGCGCATGCCGTGATTCCGCGCGGCACTGAGGCCTCCAGGGGGCTGGTGGTGGTACTTCACGAACGGGAACTCTCGTGCAATCCCCGGGGTCTGGTCCGTGGAGCCATCATCGATGACCAGCACTTCGTAGTTGGAGTACGTCTGGGTGCCCAGGGCGGCCAGGCAGTTGCGCAACGTGGCGGAGCCATTGCGGGTGCAGACGATGACGGAGATCCGAGGTTGTGACTGGGGTGGTCCCTGAGGGATGGCGGCGAGCCCTTCGGAGGCCAGCTTGGGCTGACGATCACGCGTGACCAGGCCGAACTCCCATCCCGTGATTTCCTCGCCTCCGCGGTGCCATTCGTCCGTAAAGGAGAACCAGAAGTTGCCCGCCACCGCCGAGCGCTGCACGGCCTCCTGCTGCCATTGCAGCGTACGGGCTTGGGCGGCTTCGCCATGCTTTTTGGAGTCGAGCCCGAACTCCGATATGACCAGCGGCTTGCCATCGGCCAGAATCTGAAGGCGCTTCAGGTAGGCTTCGAACCGATCCTTGTCTTCCAGGAAGACATTGAAGGCCACGAAGTCAGCGTTTCGCGGGACGAGGTACTCGGTGGACGGGTAGCTGGCATAGGCGACGGGGAGATCCGGCGCTTCTGTCTTGACCGTGGCGATGAGCTTTTCCAGGAAACGACGGACGGGTTCCGGGCGCATCCACCGCACGAGCGTCTTTTCGATTTCGTTGCCGACCAGAAGACCCGCGACCACGGGATCCCTGCCTAGACGTCGGGCGGCATCCTGTACGCGGGTGATCGCCTCCGCCTGAATGGCGGGTTCACTCAAAAAGTCCACATGCTGGGTCCACGGGATGCCCACCAGCAGGCGCAGGCCCGTGTCGCGTGCGGCCTGGAGCACCGCTTCGGTGGGGGGCTCATACACCCGCACCGTATTGAAGTCGAGTGCGGCCATCTTGCGGAAATCATCCTGCAACCGAGCCTCCTCGGGCCAGGGCAGACCCTGGGCGTTGGGCTTGAAGGGCCCATAGGTCACGCCGCGCAGGTACACTTTTGCCCCCGTTGCCTCCCGGAACCAGCGGCCGGAGACCCGCCATGCTCCTGCCCCGGGCTGGGCCGGGCTGGGAGAGGGGGCAGGGGGGCAAATCATCTCGGTTGTCAGGTGGGGGTGCGCAGGATTCTACAAGGTAGACGAGTAACTCTGCGGGCGCATTCGGCAATCTCTTGCATGGGCGGGTTGTTTTTTGGACCTGTTCGCCGCCCGATGGCCAACTTTGCCTTCTGACTTTGCAATTTGACCGCCAGCCAGCTAGAACTTGCGGATGCACCGATGCTTTCTCCCCCTGCTGGCGATTCCGCTGGCCACCAGCCTGGCTGTGGCTGCAGACGGTCCCTCCACTCCCAATCCCGGTCTGCGCTACCACTACGAAGTGCCGAAGGCCGATCCGCCTCAGGTCATCAAGGTGGACCTGTGCGTCTATGGCGGCACCCCGGCCGGCATCGGCGCGGCCGTGCAGGCCCGCCGCCTGGGCAAGACCTCGGCCCTGGCTGTCCATCGCCGCCACGTGGGTGGTCTCACCTCCGCAGGGCTGACGGCCGTGGATCTGGGAAAAAAGGAATCCATCGGGGGCATGGCTGCCGAGTTCCTCAAACGAATGGGGAAATGGAGCGGCTTCCGCTCGGGCGATGCGGAGAATGTCTTCCGCGCCATGCTCAAGGAGGCGGATGTGCCCGTGTACTACGAGCACCGCCTGTCCAAGGTGGTGAAGGACGGCAACCGCATCACGGCGCTGGAGTTTGAGAACGGCAACCGGATCGAGGCCAAGTTCTTCGTGGACGCCACGTATGAGGGCGACCTTTTCGCCGGGGCCGGTGTCTCCTACCATGTGGGGCGTGAGGACAACTCCGTGTACGGCGAGACGGTGAACGGCTACTTCGTGGCGGACAAGCACCAGTTCCGTTTCGATGTGGACCCCTATGTGAAGGCGGGAGATCCCTCCAGCGGCCTTTTGCCAGGTATTCAGCCCGGGCCTCCGCGTCAGGCGGGTTCGGGTGACAAGTGGGTTCAGGCCTATAACTTCCGCATGTGGCTGACCAAAGCCGATCAGGGTACGGCCTACCCCAAGCCGGCCAACTACAACCGGGATGACTACGCGCTGCTGCTGCGCTACATCACGACCCAGCCCGACTTCCCATGGGACTTCACGTACAAGTACGGCCCCATCAAGCTGAACCTGGGTGACTGCAACAACGCCGGTCCCATCTCCACCGACTTCATCGGCGGCAGCAACGAATGGCCCGAGGCTGACCAGGCCAAGCGCGAAAAGATCTTCCAGGCGCACGTGACCTACCAGCAGGGCATGATGTGGTTCCTGGCCAATGACGAGGCGGTGCCGCAGCGGCTCCGTGACTTCGTGAAAACCTTCGGCCTGCCCAAGGACCAGTTTCCTGAAACTGGCGGCTGGCCGCACGAGCTGTACGTCCGCGAAGGGCGTCGCATGATCTCTGACTACGTGATGACCGAGCACAACTGCACCGGCAAGGTGGTGCCGGAAGACAGCGTGGGCCTGGCGAGCTACACCATGGACTCCCACCACACCTCCCGCGTGGTGGTGGATGGCGCAGTGAAGGCCGAGGGGAATGTGGAGAAGCCCACCCCCGCGCCGTACCCCGTGAGCTACCGGGCCATGGTACCCAAGGAGAGCGAGTGCAGCAACCTCCTGGTGGGTGTCTGTGTCTCCAGCTCCCACATTGCCTACGGCAGCATCCGCATGGAGCCCGTGTTTCTGTTGCTGGGCCAGTCCGCAGCCACCGCGGCTTCCATTGCCATCGATGACAGCCTGACGGTGCAGAAAGTGCCCTACGCCAAGCTGCGTGAGCGTCTTCTGAAGGATCACCAGATCCTGGACTGGACGCCGGAGATGCAGGCCAAGGCGGTCGCTGCTGAGAAGGAGCGGAAGGAAAAGGAAAAAGCCAAGGCAGCCCAACCAAAGGCTGAGGGCAAGAAAGGTGCCACCAAGGAGAAGGCATCTGTTCCCGTTCCGGCGAACTGATCGTCGTACTTCGTCATCAGATCCAACCACGAAAAAGGGAGGCCGGAGCCTCCCTTTTTTAATGGGTTGAGATCGGTGCCAGGTTCAGGCCTGGTTAGATACGGCGCTTGATCACCTGCTCGAGCCGTTGCACACCGCGGCGGATGCGGGCCTTCACCGTGCCAAGTGGCTCGTTGAGACGTTCTGCGATTTCGCTCTGGGTCAGCCCGCCGAAGTAGGCCATCTGGATGGCTTCACGCTGTTCAGGCGTGAGTTCCAGAACGGCGCTCTGCACGGCAGCGTCGCTCTCCTTGGCGATAAGGACATCGCTGGTGTCATCCACGAATTCAGGCTGGGCCGTGCGGGACTCCGATTCGAAGTCGTCATTGAGCCGACTGCGGCGCTGTTTGGCGCGGATCCGGTCAATGGCGCGGTTGCGGGCCATCGTGGTCACCCAAGTCAGGGGTTTGCCCTTGGTGGGTTCGTAAAGGTGGGCTTTCTGCCAAATCTGGACGAGAACCTCCTGCATGATGTCCTCAGTGTCCTGGTGGTCGTTCAGGACGCGGTGGATCGTGGAGTAGAGGAGGCCACTGAACTTCTTGTAGAAGTATTGGAAGGCGGCGACATCGCGTTGGCCGATGCGCTGAAGCAGGGCCATGTCCGCATCGACTTCCTCAGCGGTAGGGGCAGCCGGAGCAGCAGGGGTTGTGTTCCGAGTGCGACGGTTCGTTGCAATCATCGTTTTCACAATGACAACATTCCATGTGTTGAGCTTTTGTCTACAATTTTTTTAACACCGTCTATGATTTGTCTATTAAACGGATTGCCCCTTTCGGTTGTCTAAGCTGCCTGTTTTCCGCCTTTACTTGGGCAAGTGGAACAGGTCTTTACAACCAATACGCTCAGCCATCCGCAAAGGACGTCGCAGTGCTTCCGCCATACGCTGGGATTCGTCATCGCCGCGCAGATCCTGGCAGCGGGGGTGGGCTTCTGAGGTGGCGATGTGACCCAGGAGGGTGAGCACGTGGGCGGTGCTGTGTTTGTAGGCGGAGGCGCTCATCTTGTCGTCGAGGCGGAACACCAGATCCTCGAAGGACTGGATGGCCTCAAAGACCTTGTACACCCGGGTGTCGAAGCGGCCCGTGCCGGTCTTGAACTGCTTTTCCGCCACGCTGTCGAGCAGCCACATGTCTTTGGCCGCGCAGATAAGCGGGCAGGCGCTGACGCCGGCCCCGATGAGCAGAGGCAATCCGAGTCGGATGGCCGTGCAGATGCCGAAGTCATCCCCACTGTGCGGAGCGAAGTCCAGCTTCAGGGATTTGCACATGGCGGCCCAGTAGAGGAAGTGCGGCTCATCCAGCGTGGAGATTTTGCCGCCGACGAATTTAGGGTGCTTGGCCAGTTCATGGAGCAGCCAGGGCTCGTAGGGGGTGGCCCAGGGGACGAAAGAAGGCTCCAGCGCGTGGACAATGCCAGGGCGGATGAGGTGCTCGGCCAGCTCATAATAGGCATCCCGACGGGCCTCGGTGCCCAGGGAGTTGAGCGTGCGGGAGGTCATGAGCATGACCTCGCAGTTGTCGTGCTCCTGCACCGCATCGATCATGGGGAAGTAGCGCTCCGCCTTGAAGTCGTTGTGGCCGAGGTCCTTGCCGGTCACGCCGGCGATGAAGCGCTGGTCAGGGAAGGCGGCACGGAACCGCTGGAGGACTTCGCGATATTCCTCCAACGTCAGGTCAAAGATGTAGCCGGTGTCCGCATTGAGCACGAAGTCGATTTCCACCCCATAGCGGGCGGCACAGCGGCGCATCCAGTCGATGCTGCGGACGAAACTGTCCCAGTCAGGCTTCTGGTCCTGAAAGGGGAGCAGGGCGGCCACGCAGAGGCGGGCCTTGGTGGAGTGGTCCACCAGTTCTTCCTCGCTGGTCCAGGCCCAGACCGTGTCGCTCCAGGGCGTGGAGGGTTTCAGGTCGGCGGGGTCGTAAATGAGGGCGCTCATGCGGATGTTGGGGTGGAGATGAACGGTGGCGTGTGGGGTCCATCCTCTCCGGTCCGATTTTTATGTCAACGTCGGGGGCGGCTTGTGGGGGAGTCGGGCGTCTTCTTTGTGCTAGCCGGGCCGACTTTGTCCAGATTCGCGAGGGTCTGAGGCAAATCGAACTTGCCAAGAACGTCACCTAATGTCACTTGACGCGCTCTCAGGCATTATCCCCTCCCGCATGTTCAGCAGTCTCTTCAAACGCGACGACACGTTTTACACTTTGCTGGAGGCCAGTGCCGCGGAAGCGCGCAACTGCGCGATCCTTCTCAAGGATGTGATGACCCATATGGGTGCCGACACCAGCTCTCAGCTCGATGCTATCCATCAGAGCCGGCGCAAGCATAAGCGTCTGACCCAGGAGGTGACGGAGCGTCTGTGCAAGACCTTCATCACGCCGCTGGACCGCGAAGACATCGAGCATCTCAGCAGTGCCCTGCACAAGATTCCCAAGACGGTGGAGAAGATCGCGGAACGTCTCGCGCTCTGCCCCGTGCAGTACGCCAACGACATCGTTTCCCGCCAGATCAACTTGCTGGACCTGGGCACGGTGGAAGTGGTGAACATGGTGGGTGCCCTGCGCAAGAAGGCAGGCATGGAGCACATCCAGGACATGCAGGACCGTCTGCAGCACATTGAAGGCGATGGCGACAAGATGCTCATGGATCTGCTGCGCCAGCTCTACAACGGCAAGGCGGACCCGATCGAGGTGCTGATCCTCAAAGACCTCTACGAACTGCTGGAGCGGGCCATTGACCGGTGCCGCGACGCCGGGAACGTGGTCTTCCAAGTGGTGCTGAAGTACTCCTGATCCGCCACTCCCGCCCATGCTGACGCTTTTCCTCTGCGTACTCATCGCAGCGCTGGCCTTCGAGTACATCAACGGCTTCCACGATGCGGCGAACGCCATTGCCACCGTGGTGTCCACGAAGGTGCTGACACCCCGGCAGGCCATCATGCTGGCCGCGGTGTGCAACCTTTTTGGAGCGCTCATGGGCACAGCCGTCGCCAAGGCGGTGGGCAAGGACTTCGTGGACGTGAGTGCCGTGACCATGGCGACGGTGCTGGCAGCCTTGCTCGGTGCTATCATCTGGAACCTGATCACCTGGTGGTTTGGCATCCCGTCCAGCTCCAGCCACGCGCTGGTGGGTGGGCTCTGCGGTGCGGGCATCGCTTCCTCTCCCAAAGGGTGGGATGTGTTGCTCTGGGGCACGGGCTTGTGGCCCAAGCTGATCAAGCCCATGATCCTGTCTCCATTGATCGGCTTCATCCTCGGGGCCATCATCATGATGCTGCTCAATTTGGCGCTCTTCAAGGCGCAGCCCTCATGGATCAACCGGGTCTTCGGCCGGCTGCAAATCGTCAGTGCTGCCTTCATGGGCCTGAGTCACGGGACCAACGATGCGCAGAAGACCATGGGGATCATCGCGCTGGCGATGTACACCGGCACGCAAGCGGGTGCCTTCAATGAACTGCCCGGCTGGCTGGGCTTCCTGAAGTCGGAGAAATTTGAAATCCCCCCCTGGGTGGTGATTGTCTGTGCCATCACCATGTTTGCCGGCACGGCAGGCGGTGGCTGGCGCATCATCAAGACCATGGGCCACAAGATGGTGAAGCTGATGCCAGTGCACGGCTTTGCTGCCGAGACCACGGCGGCGGTTATCATTCAGTCTGCCAGCCACATGGGCATCCCCCTTTCCACCACGCACGTCATCTCCACCAGCATCATGGGCGTGGGGGCCACCCGCCGTCTGAGCGCGGTGAAGTGGGGCATTGTGCACCGCATCGTGTGGGCCTGGGTGCTGACCCTGCCCATCACGGGCATCCTCGGCTACTGGCTGCTGAAGCTGCTGGATGTCTTCGGCTTCCATTAATCCCGGAATCGGATCGACCAAGTGAGGGTTGATCCGACACGTTTGTATCATTCTCCGGCCTTGCAGGCAGTGACGGACTTTGTTCAAGTTGAGGCGCATGTCTGCCGCCCTGCCTTGGTACGCTGTTGAGAACATCGACGAAGTTCCGTCGCCCTCCCTGCTGGTCTATCCGGACCGGATCGAGGAGAATTTGCGGCGGATGATTGCCATGGTGGGAGATGTGCAACGGCTGCGGCCGCACATGAAGACCCACAAGATGCCGGAGGTGATCAAGCTGCACCTCGTGCTTGGCATCTCCAAGTTCAAATGCGCTACCATTGCCGAGGCGGAGATGACGGCTGAGGCTGGGGCGAAGGACATCCTGCTGGCCTACCCACTGGTGGGGCCTAACATTGCCCGGTTTTTGAAGCTGAAGCAGCAGTACCCGCAAACCCGGTTCTGCGCCGTCGCCGATGATCCAGACGCCGCCCGAGCGCTCTCTGCGGCGGCTGGAAAAGAAGGCGTGACGGTGGAGGTGATGCTGGAGGTGAACTGCGGCATGGCCCGGACGGGTATTGAGCCCGGTGATGGAGCGATCCAGCTTTATCAATTACTCGCCACTCTGCCGAACGTGCAGGTGGCTGGGATCCATGCCTACGACGGCCATATTCACGATCACGATCTGGCGGCCCGTACCGCGGCAGTGGAAGCGGCGTATCAGCCTGTGGAAGCCTTGCGGGATCGTCTGCTGGCGCTCGGTCTGATCGTGCCGCACTACGTGGTGAGCGGCACACCCACCTTTGGCATCCATGCCCGGCGTGGCACCTATGAATGCAGCCCCGGCACCTGCGTGCTCTGGGACTGGGGATACGGCACCAAGCACCCGGATCTCGACTTCCTGCACGCCGCACTGGTGGTGACACGAGTAATCAGCAAACCGGCTCCCGAGCGGTTGACTTTGGATCTGGGGCACAAGGCGATCGCTGCCGAGAATCCGCATCCCAGGGTTTATCTCCTGAACCTGCCGGATGCCAAAGCGGTGATGCACAGCGAGGAACACCTGGCGGTGGAGACGCCGCAGGCGGGTGAATTCCCCGTGGGCAGCGTCGTGTACGGCGTGCCCTGGCACATCTGTCCCACCGTGGCGCTGCACTCCCACGCGTTTGTCGTGCGGGATGGCCGCGCGGATGGCACCTGGAAGGTGGCGGGCCGGGAGCGGGTGATTACCGTGTGACGTTGCAGGAATGATGGGAACCTCTTAGACTCCACCCATGGCTACCATTCAAGAAATTGAGGATACCATCCTGACCCTTCCCCCGGGTCAGTTCTACGAGCTAATGGATTGGATGTGTCATCGTCATCTGGACGTGTTGACGCGCGATGGATTTGAGTCCCCTGAGCTCGAGCAGGAGTTGCTCGGTGCATTGGGGGAGGAGGCGGTGCCTGCCAATGAAGCCCTTTTTGCCCGTTTGAGGAAGAATATCGAGTCAAAGGTCGGAGGCGGACAAGCTTCATGAGCAGGGATGGGGTGCTCATACTTCCCGCTGCGGTAGAAGACCTGAGGCTGCAATCCGAATGGTATTCGGATTGTGCTGGAGAGGTGATTGCACTTCGTTACCTTTCGGCGGTTGAGCAAACTTTGGCTCGATTGACTGAATTTCCAGAGAGTGGAATCGCCAGAAAATTTAAGGATCCCAGGCTCCAGGGCCTTCGATCCGTGTCGCTTCCTGGGGCCTTTCGCGTTCATTTGGTGTTCTACCGGATTCAATCCGAATCGCTTGTCATCTTTCGCGTCATGCATGGCATGCGTCATCTGTCCCAGCGACTGACGCAAGATCCAGGCACGAAGTCTTAGTTCCTCTGTTTCACTTCATTCCATGAGCTCTTCTCCACATTTCATCTTCGACGCCCATCTTGATCTCTCCATGAATGCCATGGAGTGGAACCGTGATCTGACCCGCCCCATTGAGGAGATTCGCCGCCGGGAGCAGGGCAAGACGGACATGAAAGACCGCGGCAATGGCGTGGTGTGTTTTCCAGAGATGCGCCGGGGCCGGATCGGCATTTGTGTGGCCACGCAAATTGCGCGTTATGTGAGGGAAACCAACCCCTTCCCCGGCTGGCATTCCCCGGAGATTGCCTGGGCGATGACGCAGGCGCAGCTCGCCTGGTATCGGGCGATGGAGGAGAAGGGGGAGATGAAGCAGATCCGCACGGTGGGCGAGCTGAAGGCGATGGCGGATCTCTGGATGGGAGAACCGCCGGCCGATGCTCCGATTGGCTACATCCTCAGCCTGGAAGGGGCGGACTCCATGATCACCCTGGGGCATCTGGAGCGCTCTTATGCCGACGGTTTGCGCGCCCTCGGACCCGCCCACTACGGCGTGGGGACGTACTCTCCTGGAACCGAGGCGGAAGGTCCGCTCACCGCCAAAGGGCGGGAGCTGGTGAAGGAGATGGACCGGCTCGGCATCATCATGGATGCCACGCATCTCACTGACGAGGCGTTTTGGGAGGCGGTTGAGTTGTTTCAAGGACCCGTCTGGGCCAGCCATCAGAACTGCCGCGCTCTCGTGCCGGCTCAGCGCCAGTTCACGGATGAGCAACTCAAGCATCTCATTGAGCGTGGCGGCGTGATCGGCGCCGCCCTGGATGCCTGGATGATGGTGCCCGGGTGGATCAAGTTCAAAACCCGGCCGGAGGACACTGGTGTGAATCTGCAACACATGGTGGATCACATTGATCACGTCTGTCAGCTTGCCGGGAACTCTCTGCATGCCGGCGTGGGTACGGATCTGGATGGCGGCTTCGGTCGTGAGCAGGCCCCCATGGATCTGGAGACGATCGCGGATTTGCAAAAGGTACCCCCGATGCTCGCTGCGAGGGGCTACTCCGAGACCGACGTTGCCAACATCATGCACGGGAACTTCCTGCGGTTCTTGGAGAAGAATCTGCCGGCTTGATGTGAGAAGCGGCATCTCCATTGCCTCCCTGTAAAATGTCCGCATGGTGGTGGCCATGCGCACTTCCAACATCCTTTCAAAACTCCGCACTGGCGGTGTGGCCCGGGTCTGCTCGACCGGGGCGGCCATCCAGTCATTCCCTCAGCATGCGCAGCGGGCCGGATTTGATGCAGTGGTGTTGGACGGCGAACATCGTCCCTGGCATGCAGGGGATGTGTCGTTGATGCTGGTTCAGGCGAAGTTGGCGAATGTGGACACCTTGTGGAGGACGCCATCGGTGGAACCGGTGGCGTTGTCACGAGTGCTGGAGGACGGGGGCACGGGCATCATGGTGCCGATGGTGGAAACCGTGGAGCAGGCGGCCGCGGTGGTCGCTGCCGCCAAGCACCCGCCGTTGGGCAACCGGGGGCTGGATGGCTCCTGGGTCGATGGCGATTTCGGCGCGCATGCCAAGGATGCCTACGTGGCACATGCCTTGGCGGAGACCTTGGTGGTGCTGATGATCGAATCCCCGCAAGGCGTGGCCAATGCGGAGGCTATCGCGGCTTTGCCGGGTGTGGACGTGTTGTTCATTGGTCCAGGGGACTTGTCATTGCGACTGGGCTGCAAGCCGTCGCTTCAGGAAACAAAAATGCGTAACGCTGTGGAGACGGTGGCAGCGGCGTGTGCGAGGCAGGGGAAATGGTTGGGGCATCCCGCCAAGAGTGCGGATGATGCACGAGAAGTGATCGGTATGGGGGCGCGATTCGTAATGATGGGCAGCGAAGGCCAGGCCGTGCAGCAGCATTTGCAGGCGTGCAAAGGGATGCTGGATGGGGCGTGTTGACGGGCTCCGACGGATGGTGAAGGGTTTTAGATGTCACAATACGTTGCCAAAGCGTTGTCGAGCCGCCGACACTCCAAGACACTGGCGCGAGGTTGAATGAACCAGCCAGAAAGCAGCCGGTCATTGTGAAGCGGATTTGGCTCCAGCACTGCCATAGTCGCGAAGCGTCTTGGAGTGCGCGCGGCTCGACGCCGCTTTCGCCAGCGATTGGCGGGAACGATGAATGCAATGGGTGGCCTGCTGATTGCTGGGCCCCGTTCCCCGGCAGCACCCTGCTCCCACTTCCCGGTGCGAGAAACTCACAAGAGCCGCCAAAGCGGCGGTTCCTGCGCGCACTCCAAAGACGCTTCGCGTCCAGGTGATGCGAGTGGTTCGATGAACGTTATCAAGATGGCCTCCGATGTCGGAGGCCATCAAGTTACCAATGCTCGAGAATGCGCCCGTTCCTCCATCACACCGCCTTCCCCGTCAGCACCCCCCGCGCATCAGTGGGATTGGGTTTCATCCGGTTCATGCTGTTCACAAATGCGATCTTCACCGTGCCGTTCTCGAAGGTGGCGGTGATGAAATCGTGGTGTGGGGTTTCATAGTACCGCCACTGCATTTCCAGGGTCTTCTCGTCCTTCCAGGCGGCGCTGGAGGCGATCTTGAAAGGCGTGCCCGCCGGAGAGGCCCCACCGGAGATGAGGCGGGGTGGGGTGCCGGGCAGGCCGGTTTCGCCCTTCACCCAGGAGCCGACGCCACAAGTCACCACATGTTCCTTCCCGCCTGCCTGGGCGGTGAAAACGCACTCTCCGCCCTCAAGCTTGAACTGTACCTTCTCAAGGCCAAGGCTGTTGGATTCCAGGGCATAAGTCTTGCCGCTGATCCCTGCTGGATCTGAAGATGCCTTCTTGCCCACCAGAGGAGGCAGGGCAAGGGAGCTCAAGGTACTCTTCAAGCGCTGCTCAGCCTCGGGATTGGCGGGGAGCGTGGCGTCCTTCCTTAGGGCGGGGAGCAGATGTTCCCAGATGAGATCCAGCTGGCCCTGCATGCTGGGGCTCTCACTGTTGATGGCGATGACGGTCTCCTGCTCGGGAAGCACGATGGTGAATTGGCCGAAAGCTCCGTCGCCGCGGTAGGCACCGTGTTGACTGCGCCAGAACTGGTAGGCATAGCCCTGGAGCCAGTCGTTCTGTTCTTTCGGCCGGGTTGGCTTGGCGGGCTCGGGCTGCTGGATCTTGAAACTGGTTGCCTCCTCGATCCATGAGGCGGGCAGGATCTGTTTCCCCTGCCACTGGCCTTTCTGAAGGAAGAGCTGGCCAAACTTCGCGAGGGCACCCGTGGGAACGCTCAAGCCCCAGCCTCCGGTGTTGATCCCCTTGGGGCAGCTCTCCCAGGTGGGGGCCGCGATGGCGAGGGGCTCGAAGAGGCGCGGGGTGAGGTATTGCAGAATGGGCTGCCCCACCAGCTTTTGCACAATGGCGGAGCACATGTAGGTGGCGGCACTGTTATACATGAACACCGTGCCAGGCTGGTGGGTGATGGGCTGGGCCAGGAAGGTGCGCACCCAGTTGTCGGACTTCACCACCGCCTGGGTGGGCTCCTTCTCATTGCCCACGGACATGGTGAGCAGGTCCTGCACCGTCAGGGCCGCAAGGTTGTCGCTCACGGTGGCTGGGAGATCATCAGGGAAAAAGGAAACCACCTTGTCCGTCACCTTGAGCCGGCCTTCTGCAACGGCAAAGCCGACCGCCGTGGAGGTGAAGCTCTTGCTCATGGAGTACAGCGTGTGGCGCAGGTCCGGAGCGTAAGGATCCCACCAGCCTTTGGCGATGACGTGGCCGCGGCGCACCATGACAAAGCCGTGCATCTCGTGGTTGCTCGTTGCCAGGGCGTCAAAGAAAGCCTGAATGCTGGCGCTCGATACGCCCTGCGCCTCTGGCGTGCTGCAGGGGAGTGCCGTGAAGGTTGCCTTGGACTCAGCGAAAAGGACGGCGCTGGGTGCCCAGGAAACGGCGGCGAGACCGGAACCGAGCTGCTTGAGGAAAGTTCTCCGGGAGGCGTGCATGGCCCCGAGGATGGGCAGAAATTCATTCGAAGCTCAAGTGAATAAATGGTTGTCTGTGGCGTATCCTCGCCTTGCTCATGCTCTCCCATCGCCTTTCAAACTTAAGCCTGGTGCTGTGCACTGGTGCGTTCGTCTTCTCTCCCATCGTCCCCGCCGCGGAAGACTATTTCCCGCCGCCTGACAGCCAGGGAGGCTGGAGGACGCTGAAGACGGCGGACGAGATTCGCGACAAGGCGGGAATGGATCTCGCCAAGCTGGATCAGGCGTATGAGTTCACGGAGCGCTGCAGCCAGAACGGTGGGCTGCTCGTGGTGCACAAGGGGTACTTGGTGTTTGAGAAGTACTTCGGCCGCGCCCATCGCAATGCCAATCCTGACATGGCCTCCACGGGCAAGGCATACACCAGCATTGCCTGCGGCATCATGCTGAATGAGTTCAAGGACAAGATCCCGGATGGCCTGGATACCAAGGTCTTTACGGAGAAGTATCTGCCTGAGGCGCTTCCTCTGAACGATCCGCGCAAGGCGGACATCAAACTGGGGCAACTGCTCTGCATGACCGCCGGATACTGGGGGGAGGGGCAGGCCCCGTCTGGCTACGTCATGGGCAAGTCCACCCCGCTCAAACCTGTGCCGGGCCAGAACATCAAAGACCTGGACCAGTCGTCACTGAAGGTGCCGCTCTGGACGGATCCGGGGGCTGGCTACTCCTACTCCTCACCCGCTCCGCATATTGCCTCGATCGTGCTGCGGCACGTGACCGGGATGGAGCTGCAAGACTACATCCGCAAGCGCCTGGGAGATCCCATGGGCTGGGAATCCTGGGGATACTGCCTGCATCGCGGCGATTATGACATGCCCCATGCCAATGGCGCGGGCAGCATTGCCGTGCACGCCACGGATGCCCTGCGTTTCGGCTACTGCTTGTTGCGCGAAGGACGATGGGGGAGCCAGCAACTGGTGCCGGCGGAGTACATCAAGCTCTGCCAACAGGCGTCGCCGTACAATCCGCACACCCCGTTCTCGCTGCAGTTCGAGCACAATGCCGACGGGCATGTGGTGGGAGCGCCCCGGGACGCCTTCTATAAATCCGGGGCGGGCGGTTTCGGTATCTTTGTGGTGCCTTCACTGGATCTGGTGATCTACAAGCTGGGTGGCAAAGACGGCCAGTACGACCCCGCACTGACCCGGCTGCCGCAGCCATTCCAGTACGACGGTTCGAGAGATAACTGGCAGCCCATTCCCCGGACGGGATTTCATGAGGGGAGCATGGGCGGAGATGACGGCCTGCGACGCGTCTTGGAGATGGTCGCGGCCGCCATCCGCGGGTGATGCTGAACAAAGGGCGATTCAATTCCTGACAAGCCCGGCCGGAAGGGACCATGAAAGGTGCCTTCCAGCCGGGCATCATTGTCGAAGGAAGTGATTCCAGTCCCGCACGTCGTGGACATTGCGGATGAGCAGCGTCACGGGTACGGCCTTGGGGGTCACGGGCGGACGTTGCAAACGCAGGCCCGCTTCCTGGGGCAGTCGGTCAGCCTTCCGGGTATTGATTTTCCGGTCGGCCAACACGCAGTTTTCCCAGGACGAAGCGCCACCCCGGGACCGGGGCACGACGTGGTCGATGTTGCCTTCGTTCCGGGCCAGCTTGCGACCCGTGTACTGGCAGACGCCGCCATCCCGTTCCCAGATGCCCCGGGCGGTGAAGCTGGGGCGATGGAGCGGGACCTTGTCGTAACGGGCGGCCACCACCACGGTCGGCACGCGGACGGGGCCGTGGGTCGTCTTGATGGACTGGTCGCTTTCGCGAACGGGCAGCTTGAGCCACTGCTCCCAGGTCACGGGGACGATCGACTGATCATCCTGGACGTCGAGGCCGGTGGCGGCTCCGGTGGAGAGCATGCAGAAGGCTTCGGCAGGGGTTTTGACGTGGATGGCCTGCCAGCATCGGTTCAGCACCAGGACGGTGCTCTTGTTCAGGATGTCAGACATAATCGGAAGGGGGAAAGGGGCGGGGAATGAGCGCGTGATTTCATGAACCAAGAAAGCCCGGCTGAACCGGGCGGATTGGGGAGACGAGTTTTCCGTCCGCCCCGCGCGGGGGTGCGCGAGGGCGGACGGTGGTTTTGGGGGGGAGGAAGGGGTCAGCAGCTAGGCGGCCAAGGCGTGCAGGCGGAAAAAGGCATCGAGCTCGTCCACATCTCCCGAAACATCCGTGGGATGATTCAGGGCATCCAGACGCACCAGTTCCAGTTCCACGAACTGCGACAGCACCTCCACCGGCGGGGCCACAGAGAGCTCTTCAGCGCTCTGTTTCCGGGCCACCAGCTCCGCCACGGCCTCGCGGACGTCGGCTTCATCCAGCACGGCGTCCACCAGCTCCTGGAAGAGCATGGGGACCGGGGACTGGAAGCGCTCGATCCAGCGGCAGGCCAGCAGCGGACGCAGGACATAGAGATACTTCTTCAAGCTCACCATGTCGCGGCCGCGCAGGTAGTCGCGGTAGTTGCCGAAAGCCATGTGCAGGTAGTGCACGAAGCACTTCTTGGGCGAGTAGAACTCCTCCGAGAGAGCGCGGAACTGTTCGAGGAACGCGGGATCGCTCCAGTACACCATCGGCGAGCGCAGCCACTCCAGCAGGGAGGGGTTGCTCTTGCGCAGCAGGCGCAGGGCCTTGCGCAGCTCCCAACCGCTCACGTCCAGCTCCTCGCTGATGGGCAGCTCGATCACATCGCGCTTTTCATCAACGGAAAGGTACCAGTCGCGCTCGTGGACATAGAGGAAGCGAACGTCGTAGTCGCTGTCCGGGGAGGCGAATCCCCAGGCGCGGCTGCCGCTTTCGCAGGCGTAGAGCACACGCACACCGCGGCGGAACTCAAGATCCTGCAGCGTGTTTTGCACGCGTCTGACAACTCCTGGATCGAGGGCGGAGGGGAAGGGTTTCAAAGTCATGGGAGGGGAGGTTGAGGAGAGGGAAAAGGGACCGGAAGAATCCGGAGGGGAAGGGCGGGGCGCTAAGTATGAAGCGCACAAATGCAGGGTGGGAGATGGGCACAGACTTACCCCTGATGTTATCGTCCAAGTTACAAAGACAATAACATTGACAGCCGTTGCTCGTGGGCGACCCTGATGGCCGCACCGGCATTGGGCATCTCGGCGAGAGACTGGATAAGGTTGGTGACCGGGGTTTTGCCCCGCCGTCAGTTGGAGCTGGCGGCAGGACGATGGCTACCCTGTCAGGAAGTGGGAAAGTGTTTTAGAAGAAGGTGGGCCTCCGATCTGGTTGAGAGTGGTTGGTTTTGGTTCTGGGGGGGTAATCTTGGGGAAAGTCAGGGCGGAAAACAAAAAACCCTGCCGGCCTTTTGAGGGCGGGCAGGGTTCAGAAAAACTATGGATTAATCCATCAGATCTGAATCTGCCTGCCGGTTCCCTCGTGCGCTGCCTGTTTGCTACCGTTGCAGGTGAGCGCGACAAGTCGGACGACGGGAATGGCCTGGAACATGCCGGAACGCGTCAGCCACGAGGCTGCGGGCGTTGCGTAGGTGTTGTTCCAGTTGGAGTTCATGAGGAGGGATGAAGTTGCCGGAGAGTAAGTGGAGTGAATAAGTCGGTCAACTTATTTTGATGTTATTTTCAGGATGTTCCAGCGTCGGCGTTAGTCGCAGAGCACTGTGGGAGATGCGGTTTGCAGGTCCGGCATCCCAGCGATGTGGGACTTTGAATCAGCTCCGTGAGCAATTTCTTTAGTCGGCATGTCGCTGCCTCCATTGAGGGGATGGGGTGCGGATGTTTTGTGCCGGATGTGCTGTTTCCGCGGTCTGAAAACAATCCCTTACATCTCCCGGTGTTCCCATCGCCCGCCCCATCCCCGCCATGACTTCCTCCAAACTCCTCCTCCTCTGCTCGGCCCTGCTGCTCGGCATGGGGCCGTCCTGCCTCCGTGCCGCGACTCTGACCTGGGACGCCGATACCGGCACCTCAGGCGCGCAGGACGGAGGGGGCCTGAACTGGCTGGACGCCAGTCGCTGGTGGGATGGGGGTGCCAACGTCACTTGGTCCTCGGGCAATGACGCGGTGATTGGCTCCGCGACCGGTGCGGCGGGGGTGATCACCCTGGGCCCCGGTATTTCTGCGGTGTCGCTCACCTTCAATGCACCTGGGAGCGGGGCCTATACCCTGACGGGCGGCACGCTGGGCCTCACCTCCGGCAACATCGTTGCCAATGCCAGTGCAACCATTGAATCCGTGCTGAACGGGACCGCGGGATTGAACAAGAGCGGGGCGGGTACGCTGACTTTGGCCGGTGGATCTGCCAACACCTATGCGGGATTGACGACCATCAGTGAGGGGACGGTCGCGATGGGCAAGACATCAGGTGTTGCGGTGACAGGGGACGTCAGCATTTCCGGAACCGGAAAACTCCAGTGGAATGCGGCGGGGCAGGTGGCCACGACTTCCAACCTCACCATGAGCGCCGGAAGCATTGACTTTGGGGGCTTTGACGTGACCCTTGCCAGTCTTACCAAGACCAACGGGGATATTCTGAGCACGGCACGGGGCTCGATCATCATCACCGGAACCCTCAAGGTGTCTGGTGGGACAAGCAACAGCGGCACGGCGATTGGCTATACGGTGAACACGGCGGGTGCCTCCACGAGTTACACCGAGGCCGGCACGGTGGACTTTCGCGGGTTTGTCGGCACCGCGCTTCAAATCGGATCCAACAGCACCTCAAATGTGGCGACCTTCGCTGTAGGGACTGGAGGGTTGTTGTTGGACGGGCAGACGCTCCAGATGAACACCACCACCAACGCGTCTGGCAAGGGGACCAAGATCCTCCTCAAAGGGAATGTGACGGCAACAGGGGTGAACACCATTCTGATGAGCGGCACCACAAACATTGCAGGTGTTGCCCACACCATCGATCTCGACGGTGGCGTTCGGACTTTTGACATCGCAAGCGGAGGTGTTCTCCACGTCAATGACCCCAATGCATCCACTGCGCTGAAATTGATCGCCATCACCAACGGAGGCATCACGAAGACAGGGGCCGGCACTCTTCAGTTCAACGGCACTACTGCCAACACCTACACCGGACTGACGACGGTGACGGCGGGAACTTTGAATCTGAACAAGACAGCCAATGTGATCTCCATCGCTGGAAACATCCTGGTGAACGGCGGGACGCTGGCATTGATGACGGACAATCAGATTGCTGATGCGTCGGATTTAGTTATTTCCTCAGGAGCGGTCTCCTTCGGGGGCAGAAATGAGACGGTCAATAGCATCACCATGACCGGCGGGACCTTCAGCACCGGCAACACGGGCGGTGTCGCCTCCTTGGTGACAGTCACGAACGGAGTGTCCATCGGAGGCGGTGCCAAGCTCACCGTCAATAGCGGAGGCACCCTTTCGGCGAACTCCCTGAGTCTTGCCGGAGTCGACATCCCTGTGAATGGAGCCGTGGGCGGCAACATTCTGGTTGGCGGCTCAAGCACCACTGCCGTGACAACGCTCACCATTGGCGCGGGTGGGCTTTCCATGACCGGGCAGACCATCCAGTTCAATTCTGCCACGGGTACGAACAGAGGATCCCGCATCGAACTGAATGGAGATTTCACCGGCACAGGGACCAACAACATTGCGTTGAGTGGAACTTCGAGCGGCAGTGCCATCGCCGAGCTTTCCATAGGATCGGCAACCAGGACGTTCAACGTCGTATCCGGCACCACCAACATCACAGGAATCTCCGTCGTGGGCACTGGCGGCACCCTGGTCAAGACGGGTGCTGGGCAACTCGCGCTGTCCGCCAACAACACGTACACCGGCAACACTGTCGTGAAAGGCGGAACCCTTACCCTCACTGGCACGGCGGGACGGCTGTCAGCTACTTCCGGTCTTCAGATTTCGGGCGGGGGTACCTTGCAGATCGGTAGCGGAACCGCAGCCTCCAACAATGGGGTGACGGACCGCGTGAACAACACGGTGGTGGCGACCCTAGGCGGGGCCGACGGCGGCGGCAGGCTGATACTGGCTGCGGCCGCAGCGGGCAACAGCCATGCTCAGACCCTGGCTGGCCTGATGGTGAACCAGGGCGTGAATGCCATCGCGACCAATGCTGCCACGGGCACAAACACGCTTACTTTCTCCGGTGCGTCTGGCTCTGTGTACTCCCGCAGTGTGGGAGGCTATGTGGACTTCGCCAATCAAACTGGATTTTCCGTCGTGTTCACCAATGGCCCTTCAGGAGCAGGGGTGGCAGGAGCAGGAGTTGATGCCATCCTCATTGGCGCAACGATGAACACTCGTAAAGACTTTGTGACCGCTCAATCAGGCGTCATCACCGCCGCCACTTATACGGCGACCGGTGCAGCCACCTGGGATGCAGGAAAGAACATGAATGTCACTGGCGACGTGACCACCGGTGGGGCCGACGCTGGCATCAACAGCTTGCGTTTCGCAGAGGCCGCCGCACGCACTGTGACCCTCACAGGCACCCAGACCATCGCCAGTGGCATGATCCTGGTGACGAGCGATGTGGCGAACAATGCCACAACGATCACGGGCGGCACATTGCGGGGATCCGCAGGAGGCGAGCTGATGGTCATGCAGAACAACACCAGCAATACGCTGACGATCAGTTCGACCATTGCGGACAACGGTTCCGCCACAGCCTTGACGAAAGTAGGTGCTGGAGTGCTCATCCTGACTGCAGACAACACCTACACCGGGACCACCTACCTTTTGGAAGGGGTGCTCCGCGCCACGGACGGCTTGGGGCTGGCCGAAGGCAATCTGGTGCTGAATGGAGGCGTCCTGGAAAGCTCCGGCAGCTTCACAAGAGGTTTGGGTACAGGGGTGAATCAGGTGCAGATCACCGGTGGAGCCAGCGGGTTCAGTGCCCGAGATGGGGCTTTAACTGTGAATCTCGGGGGGGCGGGTGCCACGGTGCAGTGGGGCAGCAGCCTGTTCAATCCGTCGTCCCTCGTCCTCAATGCCTCCACGGCGAATAGCACTCTGGATTTCCAGAATGGAATCGACCTCAATGGTGGTGTCAGGACCGTCAGTGTGCAGGCCAGCACGGCAACTATTTCCGGGCTGATCAGCAATAGCGGGACCGCAGGCGCAGAAGGGTTGGTCAAGACGGGAACAGGCACCCTGGTGCTGGACCGCGTGAACACATACGCCGGCACTACGACTCTCACCGCGGGCGTCCTTCAGGTGGGCAACGACCTCGCCTTGGGAACCAGTACCTTAGCTCTCAATGGCGGCACTCTACAGGCCATTAACAGTGCGCGCAGCTTCGCCAACAGTTTCCGTATCACTGCCGATTCGACCTTTAGCGGTACCAATTCCATCACCATCAACGGTACTTTCGTCAACGGCTCCGCCACTCCGATCCTGAACAACAACATCTCCGGTGCTGGAAATGTCCTCACGCTGAATGGCAATGTTTACCTGTCCGAGGACAATACCACCACCGGGCGCTATTTGCAGATCCTTGGGAGCGGCAGTACAACGATCATTAACGGGGTTATTGCCAACAACAGTGGTGACAACACTCTGGCCACAGGCCTGTTCTTCAATGTCGGGAGCGGCAGCTTGAGACTGACGGCGGACAACACCTACACTGGCCGCACTCTTCTGGCCGGAGGCAAGCTGATCATCACCCGCGACCGGAATCTGGGCATTGGACCCACGTCTGCTCTGACGGATGCGATTATTGTAGCAGCGGGCGGCACGCTTCGGGCAGAGGGGACCTTCACGTTGGATGCGAACCGCAGCATCGGCATCGGCGGCTCGGGAGGGAGCACCTCGGCGGCTCCCTCGACGGGCACGTTTGAAGTGGCTGCCGGACACACGCTGACTATTGCTGGGGTGATTGCCAACCGGACTACTAATGTTAATGGATCCAGCACTCCCGCCAACTTCGGTGCATTGACCAAGAGCGATACTGGGAGGCTCGTTCTCCAGGGCAACAATACCTATTCCGGCCTGACCACTGTCAGCAACGGCGTACTGGAACTGCGTCACGGCAGTGGCTTGGGGACGACAGAGACGGGCACCACCGTGGGAGCCAACGCCTCCCTGCAACTCGCTGGCAGCATCACTGTCGGAGCGGAGGCGTTAACCCTTTCAGGCAATGGTCTGGGAGGTGGGGGTGCCTTGCGCAACATCGAGGGAAATAACACCTGGGGAGGATTGGTGTCCCTGGGGGCGACCAACACTCGCATCAACTCTGATCTCGGGACGCTGACGCTGGACGTCGCTTCAGGGGACGCCATCGCCAACACCGCCACCACGGGGACGCGAGTGCTCTCCCTGGGCGGCGCTGGGGACATCGTGGTGGCGGATGCAATCAATCAGGTTGGAGTGGGCGGAACCTTGTCCGTCGTCAAAGATGGCATGGGCACGGTCACGCTCTCCGGCACGAACAACATCAATGGGACCGTGACGGTCAACAGCGGGCGACTGGTGCTCGACTATTCCACTGGTAACTTTGTCCTTCCGACGACCAAGGCTCTTACTTTTAGCGGCGGGGCCATTGAGGTGAAAGCCCAGGGCGGCGGAAGTGTAGCCCTGGGCGACATCACCCTGGTGGCGAACAGCGGCCTGAACAAGCTCGTGGTGGGAGCGGGCACCACGCTGACGCTGGGCAATACCTGGACCCGCAACAGTACCAGCTCACTTTTGATCGACCTGTCGGCCGCAGGCAGCGTGCTGAACTCGAGCCCGACGACCACTGAGGTGAAGACCATCGCCTCCTCTGGGAACACCACTGGCACGATGATTGTCGGGAGCGCTTTTGCTGCCTACACAGTGAAAGATGGCAATGGCCGATACGACTTCGCCGCCCTCAGTGGCGGTTCGGTGGTGAGGCTGGATGCCAGTCTTGCCCTGCCCTCCACAGGAGGAAACGTCAACAACGCTTATTTGCTGAAACCGACCTCCGGGTCATCCACGCTTCAGTTCAACGCTGGTGCGACGGTGAATACGGCCGTGGTGCGGGTGGATACTACCGAGGCAGCCGGCGAGTTGGACCTCAACGGAGGCAAGCTGGTGCTTAACGACCTGGGGTTTCTGGTGGATGGAAGCAACAACTTCACCATCAAGGACACCAGCGTGGGTCAAACAGGGCTTCTTGAGGGAACCTCGACCAATACCGCCCTGTTCATGTACCACTATGGGACCGGAACGCTGACCATTACCGCCAAGCTCTCCAGCGGCGGCGGGTCGATCGCCTTCATCGGTGAAGGGGGACTGGTGGACTGGAACTCTGCCTCCAACTCCACGGGAGCCACCAACATTCAAGGGGCCGTGGTTCGAGTGAGCCACATAGGGGCGCTGTCACTGAACAATACTTCAACGGCAGGTGGGGGCACCCAGTTCATCAATCTCTCCAACGGCGCCATTCTGGAACTGGCGACCGGCAATCTCACACGCAATCTCGGCACTTCTGGCAACGGAGTGCTCGGATTTCAGGCTGGCGATGGCGGTGGTTTCAGTGCATTTGGCGCAGACCGGACAGTCAACTTCACCTCTGGAGTGAACAGCATCAACATCGTCTGGGGCACTACCACAGGTTTCCTGGCCAGCGGCAGCAAGCTCATTCTGGGGTCCAAGTATGCGGACAAGCGGGTGGACTTCGTGAACAACGTGGATCTGAACGGCGGCAATCAGATCATCGATGTTCAGAGCGCCAACACCGCTGGCGTGGGTGGGAAACTCAGCGGGGTGATCAGCGGTGCCACGGGCAGCCTCCAGAAAATCGGCCAGGGCATCCTGGAAGTCACTGGAAACAACACCTATGGCGGCGGCACCACCGTCAAAGAAGGCACCTTCCTGGCGAACAATGCCCTGGGATCCGCCACCGGGGTGGGCAATGTGACCGTGCTCAGCGGTGCCCGACTGGGTGGCAATGGCACGGTGGGGACTTCCACGAGCTCGGCCAGCATCACCGTGAAATCGGGCGGCACGCTGTCTGTCGGCCAGTTGGGAAACACCAGCGGTCAGCAGCTTAAGCTGGCGACAGGTGCAGGCGGTGTGATCACCCTCTCCGGCACCGTAGAATTCGACATTTTCGGCAACAACGGCGGGGTCAACCCGATTGGGAACAATGACTCGCTGGGGCTCACCAGCAGTTCGCCCATTGCGCTGGGAGGCACGCTCAAGATTGTGGACTCCACCGATGTCGCAACGGAGCTGACCCTGGGCTCGTCCTGGCAGTTGATTGACTGGACGAACGTCATTGTCAGCAACGGGCAGAAGTACACGGGAGCCTTCACCACGTTCGACGTGCCCGTGCTGGCTGAAGGTCTGGCCTGGGACTACTCACAACTCTACACCACGGGTTATGTCTCCATCACGGTCGTTCCAGAGCCCGGGCGCGTGATGCTCCTGGCAGGTGGACTGGCGGCCTTGCTGATGCGCCGTCGTCGCCGTCAGAGGGCCTGAGCGGCTCACGGAGCGGCATCCCACGCCTTTAGTTCACGTCCCAGAAACACCTGCCATTTTCTTGAACCGGAGGTTCCCAGAGGCACGCGAATCTCACCCAGCTTCTCCACCTGGGTGAAGTTCCGTTCCAGCCGTCGTGGCAGGGGTTTCTCAGACGGCTGCAGGATCAGGGCATCCCGTCCCAGGCTCTCTGCGGCGGAGGGCCACAGTTCGTACTGGGAGGCGATGATGCCGTCTGGCTGCCAGCGGTAGGCTCGCGGATGCTGTGGCGTGTAGAAGGCGAACTGGCTCGCGTTCTCGCGGTGTCCCAGGGCCAGGAGAAAGGTCTGGTCTGGGCGTGGGGTGGCGGCGAGGAATTCGCCAGCCTTTCGTCCGGCTTCAGACCACCCGTGAATGCGGGCCATGGGATCCAGTTTGTCGTCACCGGTTCGTCCGGCGGCCCACATTCCCATCGGCACCAGGTAGGCCAGGACGGTCAGGGCCGCGGCAACGACAACGGCCGGGCGTTGCAGTTTCATGAACCCTGGCCAGAGGGTCAGGCTGGTGGAGGCGCGGGTCCACGTGGCGGCCAGCAGCACCATGGCGGCCAGGTGATACACTGCAGGCCAGTTGGGGTTCACACTCTGGCGCAGGGCCAGGAGATGAAACACCACCAGCGCCGGGGCGGAAAAGGCGGCCAGCAGGCGCTCCTTCATCCCCAGCCGCCGCCACTGCCAGAGCGCGGCCGCCGAGACCGTAAGCAGACCGAACCAGGTGAGTGGGGTGAACAGTCCGGCCTGGGTGGCGGGGAACTCGACGAACTGCACGAGGTGATCCAGCAGGCCGGAGTCTGCTTTCGTATTAAAGTGGTGTTTTGTGTGTTCCAGGGTGATCCATCCGTGCTGCTGGTTCCACCACAGCACCGGCAGCATGAAGAGCAAAGCCCCAACCAGGCTGAGCCAGAAGCCGGGCCGTTTCAGGAGTGGGCGGGCCTCCCGGGTGGACACGGCGAAAACGATCATCAGTACCGGAAAGACGAGCATCATCTGCTTGCTCAGGGTGCCGACACCCATCACGAGGCTGAGGATCAGCCAGCGCGTCCAACGTTGTGGGCTCTGCACCGCGGACCAGAGGGCCAGAAGCGCGGCTGACCAGAGCAACACCAGTGGCGAGTCGATGGTGAAGAAGAGGTTCAGCGCGACATTGGCCGGAGTCAGTGCCGCCAGGGCCAACACCAGGAGACCCGTCGTCTCATCAAACATCCGTTTCCCCAGTTGGTAGAGCAGGGTCAGGGATCCTGTGCCCACCATGAGCGCGGCCAGACGCACGCCCCATTCCTGATTCCCGCTCAGCCAACCCACCATACCCATGAGCCAGCCGATCAGCGGGGGCTTGCTGTAGTAGCCCCAATCGGGTCGGCGGCCCCACTCCCAGTAGTAGCTCTCGTCCCCGGCCAGATCATAGAGGCTGCAGAAAAAGGGGAGGAACAGCAGCCGAAGCAGCAGCAGCCCGAGCAAGAGGTGCCAGGCGCGGAGCTTTGACCATGGGGAAGTTGGCAGCATCGCGTCTCGTGCTCGAATCCTACGTGACGAACAAGTGACGATCTTGCCATTCTATCTTGCCGGGGCTTTGCTGTGCCATGCCTCCCGAAGACCCCGTCCGCCCCTTCTCCACCTGGATGGAGCAGGCTTTGTTCGCACCGGACACGGGCTACTACTCCGCCCGCATTCGCACCGTGGGCCGTCGTGGGGATTTTGCCACCTCCGCCACGGTCTCGAACCTCCTGGGTGAGGGGATCGCACGCTGGATCTCCAGCGAGTTGGAGCGGCAAAAAGGCGTGCGCGCCATCATCGAAGTGGGCGGTGGTGATGGCTCGCTGTCCGCCAGCGTCCGGAGCGCTCTCGGCTGGTGGCAGCGCCGGAAGCTCGCGTGGCACATGGTGGAGACGTCGCCCATTCTGAAGGCTCGCCAGCAGGAGCGGCTGAAAGGGGCTCAGGTGCACTGGCATGAGACGATGGAAAGCGCACTGCAGGTCTGCGGGGGTCGGGCCATCATCTTCCACAACGAACTGGTGGATGCCTTTCCGGTGACGCTTCTCGAGTGGGAGGCCACTCGAGGGATCTGGCAGGAGGTCTGGGTGGTGCCAGATCGGGCCGGATGGCGGGAGGAGTTGCGTGCTCTCACGGTGCCTCCGGGGCAAAGGGGCGCCTTTTCCGTCCTCACGCAGTGGCATGCCTTGAACCCGCCGCCGCAACGCCGCCAGAGGGTGGAGCTGCATCGTTCCTTCCGGGACTGGATGCAGGGCTGGTCATCGCATTGGCAGCAGGGCGCCATGCTCACAGTGGACTATGGGGATCTGTTCCCGGGTCTCTACTACCGCCGTGCTCAGGGCACCCTCCGCGCCTACTTGCTGCATCAGCGGCTCTCCGGCCCGGACCTCTACCAGAACATGGGGCGTCAGGACATCACTGCTGATGTGAATTTCTCCGATCTCCTTCACTGGGGAGAATCTCTGGGATGGCGGGATGGCCAGGTAGAGACCCAGGCGGCCTTCCTCAAGACTTGGGTGCCGGACCTGGAGAAGCGCCTCAAATCAAGCGGAGCCGACCAGTTTGTGGCCGGGCTGGAAGGCGCAGGAGAGGCGTTCAAGGTGTGGACCGTGCGCACCGCGTCCTAAAAAGGTTTGCACCCACCCAGCAGCGATGTTAGCTGACCGCCCCTTTTCTTTTCGTTTTCGCGTTCCCATGAAATCCCACCAAATCATTGCCGCCCTGAGCCCCGCTCTCAAGAAGGACATCACTTCCTATTTGCAGAAGGAGACCCGTGAAGCCTTCCGCACGGCGCTGTATTCGGTGGGCCAGCAGAAGAAGCTCCGCCCCCAGTACTTCCAGAACAAGTCCCGTGAAGAGCAGGGTGCCTGGTTGATCGAGCAGATCAAGACCAAGACCTTTGATGGCGTGGCAGAACAGCTTCTCCAGCTCTGGCTGCTCAAGGGCAAGGTGGACATGCTCACCGCCTTCCTGGATGCCACGGGCATCAAGCACGATGGCAAAGGCCAGGTGGACGACCTTCCGGAAGAACTCACTACCGAGCAGGTGGAGGCCGGTGTGGACGCCATGCTGAAAAGCCACCCCGCCGAAGAAGTGGCCCTCTACCTCAATCTCTTCCAGCTCCAGCGCACCGACGGCTGGTCCGCGATCACCGAAGTCTTGGAGAAGCGTGCTGAGGTGAAGCTCGGCTAAGCTGAGCTGCAGTCCTTGTCCTTGCGAGTTTCAAGCCCGTTTCGCCCTCCGGCGGAGCGGGTTTTTTTGTGTTCATCTCCCCGGTGATTTTTGAGCGATTGAATTCCAGTGAATATGATAAATGCGCGTTCGAGCATTTATTCCATAATAGGAATTATATAATTTACAGATACTGAAGTGGGTGCTAAATGTTCGTGAAATTCAACACCTTGGAGACCTATGACCAAAAAATATCCTTGGCTTGCTTTGGCAGCGATTGCACTCACGAGCGGAACGGCGATGGCTGACATCCAGCTCGGTGGGCCGGGCGTTCCGGTTGACGTGGTGGTGGCGACCAAGGTGCCGTTCAAGATCAGCTATCAGCTCCCCAACTCCTATCGCTTCGTCTTTCGCGGCATCGAAGCGCGCGGCGATACCTTGGGTGCTCCGGGGAGCTCGGGCACCAACGGAAACGGCGGGCAGTTTCACCTGAGCGCCACCGTGTCCACCTCCGTGGGTTCTGAGAAGGTCGGCAAAATCGAATTCCGCGACGTGCAGGATTTCAACCTCAGCGTCCTCAAAACCATGCTGATCACGCAGGCCGTTTACAAGGCCACCAGCTCTCCTATCTCCGTAAGCATGGAGTGGGCAGGGCAGGGCAATGCGCACAAGCCCAACGGCTTCTTCAACATTCTGGGGGAGCACCAACTCGCACCTCCAGTCCCTGTGGGAAAGCTTGAGTTTGCCGTCGGCGACATGTTGCTGACCGCGGCAGGCACGCAGCCTCCCGGTACGGCCACGATCACCCGCGACTGAGCCACCCTATTCTCCGGGTACGGAACCACTCATTGATCCATGAAGCCGCGCCAAAGAAAAGTTATCGGAGGCAAATTTTCTGCATGGCATGCAGCGTTGCTGGCGGTTGCAGCCGTGGGCCAAGGCAGCGGCGTGGCAGTAGCCCAGGTGCCTGTTCCACCAGTCGCACCGGGCGTCTCTACCTCTCCTCCCAATCCCACGCAGGCTCGTGATGTGGTGACGGAGGACGAACTCAAAAAACTGGCCCAGCAGGGAAACACCCTGTCGGCCATGCTGGCCAAATCCACGACGCAGGCCCCCGTGGCAGCCCGCCCGTCGATGGAGAGCTCCCTCTACCGGAAGTCGGTCATCCTCTACGATGGTGAAAAGCACACGGTGGTTCCCATAGGATCTGTGCTGCAACTGCCGCCGGGCTATCGCAACCGTGTGGTGGAGAAGCCTGTGGGGGTGTTCACGTTCTGGCCTGCTTTCCTCGAACGCAATGCCGCCTGGCTGGGGGCATGGGAGGTGCCCTTGCGCATGGCCGAGGGAGACGCGGAAGCAGCCAAAAAAGTTCTCACGGCCACGGCCAAAGACCCCCGGGTGCTGGTGGCTGTGTATCGCGGCGGCCCCATCACCATCCTGGAGCCTGTTCCTGAAACCAGCAGTAAAACGAAGTCGGGCAGTGGTGCTCCCGAACTGAACCAGGAGACAAAACGATGAAGAAACTGGCGTGCCTGACCGGCCTGATCTTTGCGGGCCTTGCCATGACTGCAGCGGCGCAGGAAGCCTGGGTGCGGGAAACCAACCTTGCCAACGGGTTGATTTACGACATCCCCCTCTCCCCCACCGGTGGCAGCTTCATTCCTCCGCTGCCCATTTCTGAGGCGGGGAACAGTTTCGAACTGTTCGCCAAGGGGACCGCGTGGGACACGAATGTTTATCTCCTCGATACGAAACTGATTCGTGCCTACACGCCTGCCGCCAGCTTTGAAATCGTCAGTGAAGACACCTATGTCCGGGGCGATCCCACCAGTTCAAACTATGTGAAGCGCACGCGGGCCGACCGGCCCTACCGCCTGAAGATGAAAACCAGCGGACTGGTGTGGGGCAGCACCAAACCGGCGGAAAACTCCGTGTATTTCTCCTTTCAGGGCAGAAACTATGACGCCCAAAGCTACTCCGGTTTGGGGAAAGAACTGTACATGTTGCATGAGGGCAACCTGGGGAACGTCAATCTCACACTGTACCCGCTTTATCATGAGCTGAACTCCACGACGCGCGGCGCCGGCTGCGGGGAGCAGGTTTTCACCTTTGTGCGGTATGCTGCCGATGGCGTGCCGGACACGGTGCTGGCGCAGCCCAAGCTGCAAGTATGGCCGGTGCCCTCGGTCACCGTCGAGAACCTCACTGCCGGCCAGGTGTACATTGACAAGCTCCCGGCGGTGATCTTCAACTTCAAGGACCTCTATCCAGACTCCCGCACCTACGCGCAGATCTACTCCGGGAACGCGGTGTTGGGGAAAAAGGGCACCATGGTGGGCGGCACGGAACGTCGTGTCGGAAAGTACTACAACCCGGACACCACGCTGGAGAGCGCGGACGTTCCGCAGACGCTGTCCGTCACCGTCAACGCTCTGTCCAACTACACGGCCACCGATGGCGTTTACACCCTGGAAGTGCTGACGGAATCCCCGTTCTTCAACCGCGCTCCGGAGCGTCTCAAGGTCATCACCTTTGAGGTGGACCGCATCATCTCCTCCCGCGGCAAGCTGAGCACCGCTGAGGGGGCGGCCACCGGGCCATGAAAGCGGCATCACCAGGGCGCCGTTGTCGCGGGTGCCGGGGCAGCCTTTTGCTGGAGGCCTCCATCGCCATGGGGGCGGCGGCCATTCTGGCCTTGCTGCTTATGAAGTCCTCGCTGCTCTCTATTTCCGGGAACCAGTGGGCCTCGGTGCAGTCGTTGGCGGACGCAGCGCTAACCAAGGAGGCGGCGCTGGCCCAGCGGGTTCCCTTTGCGGACCTGACTACGGCAACCTCCTTGTGGCCGGACGCTGCGGCGGGCATTCCTTCGACCGGGCAGAGTGTGGTGATTGGCAGGATGACAGGAGGCAACCCGCTTTCGGGCACCCTCACACGGTTCCGCGTGAGCGCCACACCGACTGACGACGCAGAGGCGGATCTCACCCTCTGGCGGCTCTATTCCGTCCTCCGCTACAAGGTGGGGCAGAACGACTACGTGAAATCCAGCTCCACACTCCGCGTGCAATGACCTGCCTTCCTCCCAGAACCCCGGCCTGGAGGTCAAACGCCGGCTTCAGCCTGCTGGAGACCTCCGCCGCGATGAGCATCCTGCTCGCTCTGGCGCTGGCGATGCTGGTGATGCTCCAGCAGCACATTGCTTTCATGAACCTGGCCCGGCAGCAGGGATTTCTCACCACGGACGCGCCGCAGGTGGGGAATCTGGTGGGCCGGTTGTTTGCGAAGGCGGACCACTACTTTGTCTATGAGACTCGTGCGGGGGCGCTAGCCGGAGCTCCGCCGGTGCTGGTGAACGGGAAGGCTGCCCGGCTCTACTTTGAGGCGGCCAACGGGGAGACCCGCGAGCAGTGGATCACATCTGATACGGCGGGCGGCACCACGTCCCTGGTGTGTCGGTCCCGGCGCGCGGACGGCTCGGAGTTTTCATGGACTGTCTGCACCGGGCTGGCCGGTGCCACTTTCCATTGCAATGAAGGCGTGCTGGGGGTGACGCTCAGAGGGGCCAGTGGCGAGGAAATAAGTTACTACGGAGGAAGCCAATGAGCAGGCGTTTTCGCAGTTCCTTTCAGCGCGGGTTTGCGGCGATGCCGATGGTCGCCACCTTCTCCCTGCTCATGCTCCTGGGGGTGACGATGGTGTTTCGCACCAGCCTGCTGCGTCGTGATCAGGCTGCCAAGGCACAGCTGCGGCAGGACTACCGGGAGCGGGAGGAGGCGGTGCTGCGCTCTCTCATCGCGGTGTTTCCGAAGAAAGCCATCGCCTGCATGAAGGCGGGCTATGCGTCCTCCGACAATCACACGTGGCGTGCCATTTTTGACGAAGCTCTGCGCACTGCCGTGGTGGAAAAGTCCCTGCCGGACGTCGCCGTCACCGCCATGGGGTTGTCGCGGGTCCGGCGTGGCGACGTGGGCGACCACACCACCACCGAAGCCGCCGGCTGGATCACCTCCCTCACAGGGGTGGCGGGAAACGTTACTCCTGGAACCACGGCGTATGCCTCTGTGTTCCAGGGGCCCCAGTTCGCGGGCAAGGTGCCGCCGCTTCTGCAGGCCCCTGCGTCGCTTGCGGACGTGGACGCTTTGCGGCCCGTGGTGCATCTGGACAAGATCTACACCACCCAGTCGCCCGGGCTGCTGGCAGACGTCACCAAGTATCCCCGCTTCAACCTGATCCCGTATCCCAACATCCGCTTCGGCTATGCCAGCCCGGGGGCGCCGTTTGTGGCCAAGAGGAACTGGTGGGCCTTCTCCATCCGCTACGGCAAGAAGGTCGGGCAGAAGAAGAACTACATCCTTTCCCTGTACGAGGTGCCTTCGCAGCTTCCGATTGAGGCGGGCACCTTCGCCGACATCGGGCGTCATGAGGACGGGACGACCTGGGGCGCGGGCATCACCATCGACGGTGGCGTGTATGCCGACAGCCTGCGGATGAATGGTGACCATGGGGCCAGCCGGGTGGCAGGGCGCAGGTCCATTGATGTGGAGGGCACCACCAGCCTCGGCGGTACGGCGGTGACCGATGACTTTGACAAACTCGGCGTGCGGGAGCGCATGCAGGCGGAGCTGGGGACCAGCGCGCTGCCAGTGGCACTTTCCGCGAACTCTGGACGGGTGGTCTTTTTCCCCATCCCCACTGGTCCCGCTTTCCTGACCCGGCCTGCTGGCACTCCGACCACTTGGGATACCTATGTCGGTGGCGGCAGGAACTGCAAAGTTTCGGTCGAGGCGCTGGCCATGGTGAGCATTGATGACCAGACGCCTGTGAAGCTTCGGGTGCGTTTCGCAAACCCGGCAGGCACAGTCACCGAGATGATTCTTCAGAGGGGTCAGAACTGGCCCACCCTGCTTGAGGCCGGAGGGGAGGCGATGCCGTTTCAAACTGAACTCACCAACAGCAACCGCTCCTGTGTGACGTTCTATCCCGCGCTGGTCGATGCCTGGTTGCAATCAAAAGGGGGGGCGACGGTGGCCGTGAACAACAGCTACCATTTTTCGACCGCCCCGGAGGCCGATCCCCTGACAGTGAGACCCTTTTCGTCGCCGCCCACTGCCGTGGACATGTGTGTGATTGTGAGAAAAGGGCAGGACCTCACGCCTTTCACCCAGGGACTTTCGATCATGGCTCCCTTGCGAGTTTACATCGGCGATGACCTCAACGCTGTGCCTGCCGCAGCTCCGCCCGCGGGTTCCGGTCTGTCAGCAGGCTCTGTTTATTACCCGCCCATGTCCATCTTTGCAGCGGAGATGCGTGTCGGCACCACGCCCTTCACCCGGCCCTTTGAACATCATGGGCAGATGGGATCCCTCCTTTCAGGGGCCAGCACGACCTGGCGACCGCTCGATATGAAATCTGGCACAGAAGAGGCGGTGCACAACCAGGGGCTCCAGGCCGAGCTTTCACCGCTCCGTAGCCCAGCAGAGCTCCCGCCAATCCACCAGATGAACTGGTTGGTGGTGATTGAAGAAATTCCTCAAAACTAACTGGAAACTGGACTCCCATCCATCCGCAAACATGACCGGCATTCCTGACTCCCCTGTGCAAAATCTTCTGGGCCGACTTGCAGAAGCCTACCCGGGTCGCGAGATCTCCGATGTGCAACTGCGGTCCAATGGGCTGATCTATGTCCACACCAACCGTGGCATCGAAATCGCGGAATCCTTCGGTATTCAGAGCGATGCCATGGTCCACCAAGTGGCGGAGGCCCTGTATCTGAACCAGACGATGGAGATCTGGACGGATGTGAGTGCGGCTGGCTCGGTGGACAAGATGTGGGAGCTCGTGAAGACCCGCCGCGTTATCGATTTCAGCTGTGATGCCGGAGCGCTGGGTGCCCCCGTTCGCATGCGTGTGCAGTTGCACCTTAGTGAGGGCGGCATGGGGCTGACCACCCGCTGGTTGCGTGGGACCATCTCACAACTGGAGACGCTGGGGCTTGATTCCATGATCTCCGACAGTCTGCGCGAGCTCATGCAGCGCCGTTTCGGTCTTGGCCTTATCACAGGCCCTACGGGTTCAGGGAAATCCACCACCCTCGCTGCGGTGCTGGACTGGGTGCGCCGGAACTTCCCCAAACACATCGTCACGGTCGAGGATCCCATTGAATACCGCTACTCCGCCACGATGGAGGATCCCAACCAGCCGGGAGTGCAAATTCCCAGCCCCTCCCTGGTGACCCAGCAGGAGGTGGGCAAGCACACGAATTCCTACCAGTCTGGTCTGAAGGAAGTGCTGCGCAAAACGCCCAACATCATCCTGATTGGAGAAATCCGGGATCGGGAAACCATGGAGACCTGCATCGAGGCCGCCCAGACGGGTCACTTCGTTCTTTCCACACTCCACACTCGAGGGGCGGTGAAGACCATTGACCGTATTCTCGAGTTTTTCCCCAAGGAACAGCAGCCGGCCATTCTGCATCGCCTGGGTGAGACTCTCACCTTCGTGCTCTCCCAGGGTTTGCTCACGGGCTTCAATGGCCGCGTGCTCGTCACGGAGTATCTTCAGAACACCAGCGAGTCGGTGGCCGCCGGTATCCGGGCATATGATGGCAACGCGACGTCCCTGGCAGACGCCCTGCGTTACAAGGGCAATCTGCGCTGGGACCAGAGCCTCCTGCAGCTTTATCGTGGCGGGGCTATCTCGGAGAACATCTTCAACGCGAACTTGCTGGGTTGAGGCGAGGCACGAGCCGCCACCCTGGGTACAAGGACGAGTGAGCCAGAACTCCAAAGTGAGTTCTACAGACTGTGATCGGACTCTTGAGTCGTCCTCGGCGCGTAGCAGAACGTCTCCGGGTGATCTGGACCGTTTGTTGAACTCCCTTGGAGTTCCGTGCTATCCCATCGATACCCGAGGTGGCGACCGCTTCGCGGTCTGACCCCGGGCTGCTATGTATCACGCCGTTGGCGTGGAGTTTCCGCGATGATAGACGGGTGTCGCATCCAAAGCATGAGATTGGGCCGACCTAAACAAAGGCTGTAGGCCCCGTTCCCTTCAGTTCGAACCTGCCTTGCTGAGGACGCCGGTCCGGGAGAGCTGCGTGCGGATTCTCCCGGCCAAAGTTTCCAAGAACCGGGCGTGGTTTTCGAGCTCTGCCCGGCGCACTTCTGGAATGGCGGCCCACCAGCCTTCGTTCTGGGCATGGGATCGCAGCTGGCGGTAGCGGTCCAGGCAGGTGTCGAGATCCTGCCATGTCCGGGAGGCGGCGGCAAGATCGGTCTGGCCGGGCTGGAGTCTGGCGTTCAGCAGGTTGATGGCGGCTCCCGCCCCTGTCAGGCAGTCGGCCAGCCCGCTGTCATCTGAGAGCGCGTGTTTCAAGGCGCGCTGGGCCAGTTCTTCTGAGGCCTTCTGAGCCGCGTCAGGAGACCCTGCTCTGGATTGAATCTGGAAGTGAAGGATCTCGTAGAGGACCGCGTCCCCGGGATCCAGCTGGCAGGCCAGACGCAGGCGCCAGTCGGCGGCGGCGTTGATGTAGCGGCTGTGAGCTGCGGAGAGAGCCAGCGGGCCATCCCGGCGGGTGCGGGCAGCATCGAGGCGGGCGATGAGTTTGACTCCTCGATCCAGCAGGGAGCCGCTGGCTTCCTCTGGGGTCTCTATGACCGGTGCAGGAGCCACGGGAGGCGGAGGCACGGGAGGCTGGCCACGGCGTGCCAGCCGGCCCGGCATGGGCGGCGGCGGTGGCGTTTGGCTGGTTGCACCCGGTGCGACGGCCGCGGGCTGGTGATTGCGCGTCTGCTCTCCGCCGTGCCAGTAGGCATAGAGGGAGTCTCGCATGAGCCTGGCGACCAGGCTGCCATAGGCACTGCCAGCAATGCCGAACGCCGGCGGGGCCGAGGGCTGCGTGGCTGGGGCAGGGGCGGCAAACCGGCCGGTGACCCACACTGCGGCCGCGGCCCCGATCAGGAGCGGGTACGAAATGCGCATAATCCGAGGAGGAAGAACGCCACGCCTTCAAGACCCAGGCAGATGACGGTTTGGAAAAAGGAGGCCAAGGGAAGCGGACCCATCTTGAAGACCAGACGCGGGGTGAGATCCGCCAGATGGTAGTGGGGGATGAGCATCCACAGAGTCTTAAACACCCCATTGTCACCGGAGGTGAGCATGGGTTCGAGCCAACCACTGCCGAACAGTCCGAGGAAGAGCAGCCCCACCGGGGCCAGGAAGGCGATTACCTCCGAGGTGCGGGTGCCCAGGGCCACGCTGAGCATGAGCAGCGGCATGGCGACCACGCCATAGAGCACGGCATACTGGACCACCAGACCAAACCATCGGGCGGCCTCTGTCGGGTTGGACGGACTGCAGAAGACCACGCACACGCCGGCCGCGATGACGGCCAGGGCGGCTGCCCAGATGAGCACGGAGGCATTAATCTGCATGAAGAGCTGGGCAGGCTTCAGGCCGCCTGCGCGCAGATGCTCCAGAATGCCCTCCCGCCGCAGACGATGGCCCAGGGCGGCCCCCTGGAAAGGAAGCCAGGTGAAAAGCGCAAGCCAGACATAGAGCCATGCCGCCTGGGCCCGGGCGGGCTGTAGGATCACCGGCTTCTCCTCCCAGGGTGTGACCAACGGGGCCAGCCAGGCAAACAGGAGAGCTCCCCCCAGAAGCAGCCAGCAGCTTCCCCTCACGGTGAAGCTCGAGGTGCATACATGAAACAACGGCCAGCTTCGTTCAGATCTCATTGGTGCAGGGTACGGTAAGTTTCAAGCCAGGAGTCCCCTTTGCGGGATCCCGTGTGGTGCAGCCGGCCGGACCGGATGGTGAAGAGAGAGTCGGCCCGTCGGACGCTTTCCAATTCATGGAGGATGACGAGACGGAGCGCGTCGGTGCTGGCTTCTGCCCAAAGCGCGGTGACGACCTCACGGGTCTCTGCATCCAGCCCGGACAAGGGTTCGTCCATGAGGAGCACGCTGTGACCTGTTTGATGGAGGCGGGTTTCTGCGATGATGAGAAGCACCTTCTGGCGGTTGCCGCGGGAGAGTTTGCCGATCGGGCAGGAGAGGTTGAGCTTCAGGATTTCAGCCAGCCGTTCGGCCTCGTGGAGCGCCCGGCCTTTGAACAGGGAGCGAAAGAGGGCCAGAGGCTTGAGTTCCTCGTCCATCTTCAGTTCATCCGCGAGATAGAGGACGCGCCCGTCCACTTTCAGGCTGCCGCCCAAGGTGGGGCTCAGGCCGGCAAGGGAACGCAGGAGGGTGGTTTTGCCGACCCCATTGGGGGCCACGAACAGGTGGAGTCCGGCCCCAATGTTGACGGGCTCGCTGGCCTCGACAAGCGTCCGGGCCTGGCGGCGCCAGAACGGGCCGGCATGGTAGCCAAAGCGTGTGCCGGGGGCGATGCTGAGGCTGGGGGAGGAGGTGGCGTTCATGATCAAAACGTCGCGGTTCAAGGAGTTACTGCCCCGCATCCCAGAGCCCGTCTGTCTGGGTGGTCGAGGGATCGTAGCGGGTCGTGCCGACGGCGAAGTAGGGTGGCATGACGGAATGGACCACGGTCAGGGGCTCACCTTTGAGGCCAGTTGCGGTGGGGATGGATGCCCAGCCCTCAGGCAGGTAGGGCAGAAGGTCGGCGGCAGGTACGCCTTGGATGTCGGTGGTGGGGTGGTCGGCGAGGTAGCTTCTCTGGGCGGCATGCACGGCCTGGAGGGAGATCGCGGCACCCTTTGCTTTCTTCCAGTCTTGAACGGCATTGATGCTGAAGCCAGTGAGCATGCCGAGACCGAGGATCAGAGAGATCACGAGGCTGATCTCCAGCAGCGTAAAGCCGGCCACGGCGCGGTGGCGCTGACGGTAGGGAGTGACACGGATGGTTTTCATAGTGATCAGGGTTTGGCCGGCGGGGCCGGGTTGGTGGGGGGCACCAATGCTCGCGGTATGACCCGGAATTTTCCTTCGGCCAACGGTTCCTGGAGGGGGATGGGGACCGAAGCTTCGGTTAGGTCTCCAGTTGCCGGCTCAGCCGCCTCTGGAGCGGCACTGGGAGGAATCTTGAACGTGCCGCGACGACGAACGACCAGGATGCGGGCCCGGTCCATGTCGAGGGGCCTTAGAGCTGCCTCCGCGATGTCGGCGGACGGTGCGGGCTCCGGCACGGGAATAAAGGGAATAACAGGTGTTTCCTCCGCCTTTCCCTTGTCCTGTGCTGTTGCCGTTCCCGGAAGGGGGCGGGGGGCAAGCTTGGGTTTCTCCACGAGGATCTCCGGTTTCGGAGGGGCGGCGGAAAGTCCTGCGGTTGGCGCAAACGCCGCCGCCAGCGTCAGCGCGCCAAGGAGAATCTGGAGGGGTGGAAGGCGGAAGTTCATGGTGGAGGACGAGCTTGCTTACATGGCGCCGGAGGCCATCATGCGGGGACCCATGAGGAAGATGGGCAGCATGGCTCCGGCAAAGACGAGAGCGATGAGGCACATGGCCATGGCCAGGGTGATGAAGTTGATGATCTGCGTGAAGTCCGACATGGTCTGGGCGGTGTCCTCCTCGTAGATGTCCCGGAGCATCTCGAGCTGCTCGGGGAGGGAGGCGGACTTTTCCCCGATGCCGATCATGTGGATGACCTGGGGGTCGAGCACGGCGTTCTTCTTGAGCGCCTCCGCGAATGGCAGGCCGGAGGATTCGTAGATCTGGGCGGAGGTGAGCAGCGGGGTGTAGATGGGTGTTTCCTGAACCACCTTGGCGGCCAGGGTCGCGGCCCGCGCCAGGTTGATGCCGTTGGCATAGAGCATCTGGAGCGTGCCCACGTACGCGGTCTGCCGCAGGCCCATGACCAGCTTGGTGAGGAGCCGCCAGCGGCTCATGAAGAAATGCAGGAGGCGGGCGCGGAGCTCCTTGGAGCGGAACAGGCCGACGATGAAGGCCGTCAGGGCGATGATGAAGAACGGCCAGGTCATCTGGACGACATGGCTGAAGGAAAAGATCACCTTGGAAAGCGGATCTGGTTCCTGGCGGATGCTCTTGAGAGTACCCTCCACCTGGCTGACGACACTCACCTGAGACCAGATGAAGAGGACGATCTGGAAGAGGATGACCAGGCACGGCACCATGAGCGCGTTGCGCAGCTTGCTGGCGAACATCATCTCCACCTTTAGCTTGCGCGCCATGGAGCTGAAGGCCTCGTGCAACTGGCCCGCATCTGCGCCGGCCTCAATCATGGTGATGATGGTCGAATCAAACTTGCGTTCCTTGGCAAAGGCGATGTGAACCGGCAGACCTGCTTCAAGCCGGTTGCGGATGCTGATGAGCGAGCCCTGCAGTGCCGGATCGGGCAGGCCCTGGGCGTAGTAGAGGAGTGCGTCTGCCGTGCTGATGTTGGCCCTCAACATGGAGGCCAGGCCCCGGAAGAGCTTGATCGCATCCTTCGTGGAGATGGGACGGTTGGTCTGCGAGCGCTGATGGGAACTGGGCAGGGGCTTCACCAGAGCCACCCTGAATCCTTCACGGGCAGCGAGCAGAGAGGCCTGGTCCCGGTTGAGCGCTTCAACAGCGATCACCTTGGAGACCTCAGGCTTCTTGATGTTCCGGAGGGTGACTTGGAAACCGTTCATGGCTGGCTAGGATTCATAGGTGAGGTCCAGCACCTTGCGGAGGGCGTCCATGTCCGTGCGCCCGGCCTCCAGCAGCTTGAGGCCGTTGTCCCGGAGGGAGGGCAGGTTGCTGTCCTTGCGGATGGCTTGCTCCAGTTCAAACGGGGTGATCTGCCCCTTCGCGAGGGCATCACCAATGCGTGGACTGATGGGAAGGATTTCCAGAATGGCGGTGCGGCCGGCGTAGCCGCGGCCTTTGCACTCCGGGCAGCCTTCTTTGCGGTGGGTGTAAACCGTGCGCTGGAGCCAGGCGGGATCAAGCTGGAACAGCCGCACTTCACGCTCACTCAGCCCCGTCTGTTTCTCGCGGCAGGCCGGGCAGAGCAGTTTGACGAGGCGTTGGGCGCAGGCGGCCTTTAGCGTTTGGGCGATCTTCCACCGCTCCATGCCGAGCTGCTCGAACCGCTCGATGATCTGGGAGGCACGCGGGGTGTGAATGGTGGTCAGCACCTTGTGACCGGTGATGGCGGCCTCGATGGCCAGCTCGGCGGATTCACGGTCCCGGACCTCCCCCATGAGGATGATGTCCGGATCCGACCGCATGAAGCTGGTGATCATGGGCTTGAACTCTGAGGAGTCGCGCAGGTCGCAATGGGTCACGCCGGGGATCTCATCCTCCACCGGGTTTTCCAGCGTGAGGATGTTGTCCTCAGGGCGGTTGAGCTCCCGCAGCATGGCGTTGAGCGTCGTGGATTTCCCAGAACCCGTAGGTCCCGACATCACGATGATGCCGGTGGGCACGGCCATTGCCTTCTCCAGCTCGAAGAGCGTCTCTTCGTCAAAGGCCAGCGTTCCCATGCCCAGCCGCGCTTCCAGATGGGTCTTGTCCAGCAGCCGCATCGTCACGTGGTAGCCGCGATAGGTGCGGTGGCGCTCGTAGCGCACCCCGACCGCGCGGCCATAGTAGGTGGCGGTGAACCGGCCGGAAATGCCCGGGCGTTTGTTGCGCTCCTCCGGCGGCAGACGCATGAGGTTGAGCAAGAAGGCATCGATGCGGTCGCGCAGTTTGACCGGCATTTCCACTTTGGAGCCGAGGTCTCCATCGATGCGGTAGCTGTAGGCGATGGAGGTCTTTTCTGTTTTGATGTGGATGTCCGAGGCGTGCAGCTTGATCGCGTCCGAGACCATGCTGGCCACGAGCTGGGCGATCGGCTCATCATATTGCCGGGTCACGTCGAAGTCGGGAATCTCCAGACTGAACTCGTCCACCTCGAGAGCCTCCAGGTCAGCGCGGCTCGGGCCGGAGCTTGCTGCAGTGCCTTCAATCACCGTGGACACCTCGGAGGCGAGGGTCACGACCTTCAGTATTTCCTCGTCCGGAAAGCGGGTGGCACAGTAGTCATCCGCGCGGTAGTCCCAGGGATTGGCGACGGCGAGCAGGATCTGCTCGTTGCTGCGCCGCAGAGGCACAAAAAGGCCGCGCGAAAGGGCGGAGGGATCACAGTAGCCGACCAGTTCGGAGTCGGCGAGGTCGCGCACTTGGGGGAAGGCCGGCAGGCCGGAGGCCTTGCCCACCGCACCCAGGATCCGCACCTTGGAGCTTTTGCGCACGATGGCTTCGTCCGAGAGAAACTCGTCTTGCGAGTTGTTCTCCCGGAGCTGTTCCACGATCAGTGACCGGATGGTGTCGTTGAATTCGACTCCGAGGTTCAGGTTCATGCGGCGAAGTGGCGTTGGACCAGACCTTCCCAGAGGGGGAGATCCACGATGAAGGAGAAGATGAAGGGCGCGTCGGCCTGTCCGCCGGCGGTCATCTCATGCCGGATCCAGTCCGCGGCGACCACGGCGGACATGGGGTTCAAGGAAGCAATGTGCACGATGCTGGTTTCACCGGCGAGCACGGAGGGGCAGCCGAGCAGGGAGCAGGCGATCCGGAGGGCGGGGCTGTGCTCATAGAGGGACTTGGGCCGTCCCGGCAGCGGCCCCACGCTCCAGTAGTGCACATGTTCGTGCAGGCGGTGGCGCAGCACCTTCTGCATGCGGGCTACTTCCCCCTCAGCGGTCAGCTCGTGAATCTTTGACTGGGTGCGCGCGGCGAAGGCCAGGAAATCAGTGATGGTGGGAGAGTCTTGAGCGCTGCCCGAACTGAGATGGGCACGATAGTTGGCCAGGATCTCACGGGCCTCGTCGTCCGTCATATAGCCGCCCTGTTGCAGGTGGCTGGCGGTGCAGGAGGCGATCTTTTCAAGAGCACCCATGCCCGCACTCAGCTGCCGGGAGGCCTCCTGGGGGAGGTACGCCAGGCCACTGATGTTGGCAGTGATCCTTGCAGGGTTCATGGCCGGTGGGAGGAGCTGGTGATGGGGCGCCGCTCTTCGCGGGAGAAAATGCGTTTCAGCCAGGGGCGGGACTGCGGGGCCTCTTGGGGTTGGGGGGAGATATCTCCTCCTTCACTGGGGATGGAGGAGGAGGGGCCCGGGGACTTTTCGGACGGGCCACCGCCCATGGGCACGAGCCAGGAGGGCTCCAGCCGCTGGCTCATCTGTTCCAGATAGGGCCGCTCCATGCCGGAGTACGCGCGGACTTCTTCGTTCACGCGCTGGATGGCGTGGATGCTGCCGGCATCATACGCACTCGGCGTGATGATGAACACCAGGCTGACCTTCTCCATGGTTTTTTCCTTGTACCGGAAGAGGTGTTTGAGGACGGGAACGTTGCCCAGCACCGGCACCTTGTTCTTGTTGTTGCTGCTGCTGTAGTCGTAGAACCCGCCGAGAATGAGTGACTGTCCTGCCGGGATGCGGCTGATGGCATCGGCCGTGGATTCGCTGACCCGGGGATAGAGGTTGCCGTTGTTGCCTTGAACCAGCTCCACGATCTTTGCCACACGGGGGCGCAGTTTCATGCGGATGGTCCCGTCCGGGAGCATGGTGGGGGTCACGGTGAGGGTGACGCCGATCTCACGGCTCTTGTCCGGCTCCTCCATGGCATCCGGATCGTCCTTGTCGATCTTGTAGCGCACCTCGTCTGTGATGGTCTGTCCGGCATCGGTCTGGGAGACGTTGGAAGTGACGATGGGGAAGCGGTCCACGATGGAGATGATGCCCTGCTCATTGTCCTCCGTGATGATGGTGGGGCAGGACTCCTGGGAGACGATGCCGTTCTGCTCCAGGGCGTGGACGATGGCCTGCACCTGCATGCCATCGAAGACGAGACCCGGGCCATCCTGATAGATGCTGTTGTGGTCTGAACTGCTGGAGGTCGTTTTGAACCCCTCGGCCGTGCTGGTGTTGTCGTAGTTGGAGTTGCCGGGAACTCCGACAACGCCTGCTGCCTTCGTGATGTTCTCAAAGGAGTTGGTCATCTCGCGGGCCACACTGCTGGCCTTCGTCAGCGTGCTGGTGTCCGGAAGGTTGAACATGGCGTTCAGGCTCTGCTCGGCGGAGATGGTGATGCCGTCTCCCAGGGAGGTCTTCCAGTCCACTCCCACCTTTTTGCCCCGCGTGTTGGTCACGCGCAGCACGCGCACGTTCACGGAGATCTGCTGCTTCGGCCGGTCGAGCTTTTCCAGGAGCTCCCGCACCCGACGGAGCTTCACGGTATTGTCCGTGATGAGAAGGGTGTTGGTCTTTTCCTCGAACTCGATCTGCCCCACATTCTTCGTGAGCAGGGGACGCATGATGGATTTGAGCTTTTCAAAATCCTGCTGGTCGGGTCCGGAGGATCCGCCCGCCTCGCCCCCGGCACTGGCGCCACTGCGGCTCAGCGGGGAGCCGCGCAGATACTTGAGCTGGTAGCTCATGATTTCCACGGGCAGCCTCGCGAGCTGCATCTCGTTCATCATATAGACCGTGGAGCCCTGCTGGTAGAGGCTCAGCCCGTAGGCCACGGCGATCTCCTCCATCTGCCGGAGCGGGTTGTCCAGCTCCAGATGACCGGTGAGAATGAACTGCGGTCCGTTGATCTCCGTGTTGTAGAAGTATTGCAGCCTGGCCTTGCGGGCGAGGTACTGGAAAACTTCATTGAGGGGAGCGTTGTCCACCCAGTATCCGGTCGCGTCCACGGAGGGGAGTGAGGCGGTCGAGGAAACACCCGCTGCCTGGGGGCTGGACACCTGCGGGAGGGGGGCTGGCACTTCCGGATGGGGAAGCGGTTCGGAGACTAGGGCGGCGGGAGCAGGAGAATTTTCCGGGGCAGCCGGGCTGGGCTGGGCCACCAAGATGGCGGCGGGAATGTCCACCATGGGAGCCGGGGACGGGGCGGTGGGGGCGGCAGCGGATGG
>NZ_BATQ01000013.1 GCF_000739635.1 Verrucomicrobium sp. BvORR034
GAGGCCGTTCCTGCCGCCGGGGCTGGGGGCGAGGGATTGGTCCGTGGGGGCTGGCCGTACGGGTAGTCCGGCACATGGGCCACCACGACCGGAGGCTGAGGGGCGGTCTTCACAAAGGTGAAGGACTGCTGACGCTCCTGGTTGCGGGTGATCTCAAGAGGGATGCTCTTGAACTCCCCGGCGTAGCGCATGCTCACCTCATAAAGTCCGATGGGAAGGGTCAGCGTTTTCGGCGTTTCGCCCCGCAGTTTGGGAGCGGACTCGTCATTTGCCAGCTGCACCTCATAGGGAACGCCATCGGGATCGCTGGAAAGAAGCAGGGAACCGTGGCTTTGCACCAGCTTCACCAGTCCGGAGCTCTTCTTTTGTCCCGCCTGTAGATCCAGTTCGACAGTCTGGGGTTCGAAGCCTTCCGCAGCGATCTTGGCGGAATAGTGCCCAGGCTTCAGCTCAGGGAAAACTGCAGGCGTGTTTTTCGTTTGTCCATCCACGGAGACAACGGCTCCAGCCGGATCAGACTCCATGGTGAGTTGGGCAGGGCGGTTCATCCACCACCACGCGCCACCTGCACCCGTGGCGCCCAGCAGAAGGACCAATGTGGAAGTCAACGGCACCCAGGATCGCTTCGGCTCGTTTAGTTCGGCATTGGGCGGGGCGGGAAGACGATCCTGCCGGACTTGAATGGACCGGGGGCCATCCGTTTTCACGCGCACGCCTGCCATGATGGCATCAGTCCGTGCGGGCAGGCCCAGTCGGCGGGCCAGCTCACCAGCGGATTGAGGCCGTTTGGCCGGGTCCTTGTTCAGACACGCGGCGATGGCGTCTTCCCAGTCGCGAGGAATGTCCTCTGCCGCCTGGATTTCCAGTTCTTCCCGGCGCTGCCTCACAGAGGGGGCATTTTTCGCCGTGATTTGCATTGAGATGTCGCCGCTGTAGAAGGGCGGTTTCCCAGAGAGCAGTTCGTAAAGGGTCGCCCCCACGGAATAGATGTCATCTGTGGGCTTCGGGCGATCTCCCATGGCCTGCTGGGGGCTCATGTAGAGCAGCGTGCCGCTCGTGTTCGCCCGCATCATGCTCAGGCGGCTCATGGTGTCGGAGACACTCCGGGCAATACCAAAGTCAGTAATCTTCACCTGCGACTCGATGTTCACCATCAAGTTCGCGGGTTTCAGGTCGCGGTGCACCAGTCGGCGCTGCAAATGCGCGTAGTCCAGGGCATCACACATTTGTGCCAGCCACGGGGCGAGATCGTCCACGGCGAAGACGTGCTGGTTCTGGGAGAGCCGCATTTCGGAAAGGCTCTTCCCATTCACGTACTCCATGCTGATTGCCGCCGCCTCGTCGTCATCCACGAAGTCGTAAATGCGCACGATATTGGGGTGGGCCAGGTCGAGCCCGCGCCGGGTCTCATCCTTGAGCTCCTTCAGCGCTACAGGATCGGCACCGATGACATCTGGCAGGAATTTTAGTGCGACATGTCTGTCCAGCTTGGTGTCATCTGCCAGCCATACCACGCCCATACCGCCGCGGCCCAGCACGCGCTGCAGGCGGTAGCGATTGAAGACGAGTGTGCCACTTCCTGGGATCTTGATGGTGTTCAAGAGCTCCAGTTCGGCAGACGGCGCTTCAGCCGCCACTTCCGTGGGCGTCCGCGGAATCGTGGCACTGAGATTGAGCGTGTCTTCGTGGGGGTTCATGATTCCTTCGTGAGAAGGTTGCAGCCAGAAAGACTAACCTTCTTTCGTTTCCATGTCATCCTAAAGTGTTACTCGGGCTTCCGCAAATGCTCCCGTTCGATACGAATGAAACGCATGTGTGGATGTACCCCTTCCCGGAGGAGCGAAAATTGATGAGCGCATGGCGGTGGTGAAGAGAAACTACCTGGGTCGAGCAGAGTGTGCTTGGGGCCCTCTGTTGGCGAAAGGGTGGCCCTCCTCGATCAGGCTCCAGGAGTGTTTTGGTTCAGCCTGCGGAAGTCGGGGTCTCGTTGCCAGTCAGGGAGTACCCCAGCACCCGGTATCCATAGGGGCCAAAGCGGAGTTTGTCTCCGTCGCGCAGCAGCAGCAGCTCATGGGGCAGGGTGGGGGTGTCCATATTTCCTGCCCGTGAGAAGACACTGGCGGCGATGGGTTCGAGCCAGAACTGCCCGGCCAGCCGATGAATGCGAGCAGCAGGCACGGCACCGGCTTCGGCGCGGAACCATGGACGGCCGGACTTGGAGAAATGCAGGCCCACATCACTGAGGACCATGGCGGCCTCACAGAGCAGCACACCGCTTCCGCCCGCACGGACGATCACGGCGCCACCCAGCGGCGGCTCGTTTTCCTGTGCCCACTCCAGCACCTCCCGTTTCTCGGGATAGTCTGTGGGCATGGCGCGCACCTCAACGGGGTATTCACCCGCGAGCAGGAAGTTGAGTGGGGTGGCAGCTTCAGCCACCTGCACGACAGGGGCGTCGTTCACCACGCTGGGATTCACAGCGCTGCTTTCCTGCAGGCGCAGTTTTTCCCCCAGCTGGCGGATTTTGGTCTGGGTCCGGCTGATGCGGCGGGAGCGCCCGTCGTTCACATTGGAGCGGGGGCGGAACTGGGCCACGAAATCGGCGTCCGCAGCAGACCGTCCCAAGGTGAGACCGTCATCTGCCACCAGGGCAAAGATGGGTGCGTCTTCGTGATCTGGCACCAGACGAAGGCGCAGCGTAGGACGCATCACCTGAGCGGCTTCCTTTTCCGCCGGTTTCACTGCCACCGGGGGGCAGACTGGGGTAGGTGGCTCTGGGGGCCTGGCCGGGAGGGGCGGCGGCTGGGCCACGCGGATGGTGACGGCCAGCGGGTTCACGGGATTGATCTCCTCAGGCTGGGAGCGGGTAACCGTCACCGTCATCGTCCTCAACCGCTCCGTGTGGGCAGCGATGCTCGGACTCATGGAGATCCCGAAAAAGTCATCCATGAAGGACTTGGCGCTGACAAAGCCGGCCCGACCTTCGCTCGTGAGCGCCCGGCGCAGCAGCACGTTCTGCTGGGAGGTCAGTTGAGGCACGGGCTGATAGCGCGCGTTGCCGCCACGCATGGACTGGGGCTGGCCCAGCAAGTCACAACAGAGCGCGGCCAGGGGCAGCACGTAGTCGTGCGTATCCTTCGGAATCGGGTCCGTCGCGGCCGCCTTGAAGTCGGCCACGTTGAACTGCATGGTGGCCATCGGATCAAAGGATGGCACGTCCGAGCCCGTTGCCTCAAACGAGGGCACATCCGGGGCCGGGATGCGGGGCAGCCCCAGACGCGGGTCCACAAAGAGATTGGCCGCATCCAGCGCCAGTCGTGGCCAGCCCAGGGTGGTGGCTGCCTCACAGGCCTCCGTGATCAGGCGCAGAAATGCTTCCACCTCCTCCATCGAAAGGGCCTGACGCTGTTGGAGCAGTTCCTTGAGGCTGAACTCACCAGGAAACTCAGAAACCATCCATTGGAAGTCCTGCTCCAGCCGAAAGTCGAGCGCCCGGCACAGCAGGGCTACCGGGGGGCGGCTCATGGCCTCCACCACACGACGCTGACGCTCCAGAGAGGCTCGGCCCACGGGACTGGCGTAATCGCAAAAACTCAGGATAAACTGTTCCGGCGTGCCGCTAGTGCCCTGCACCACGTACCGCTGATGGGTGGCCGAAATGGAGGGCAGCCGGGCGGTAACTTGATATTTGTTGTCGAGGAACTGGTCGAGGGTCATGGCGGGCGGCTGCAGCATAAACAGGGGGCCAGCGCTGTCGAGCCGACGCACTGCCGCCTTTGCATGTCAATTTGCGCGCCCTTGTGACAGGGGGATCGGAAAAAAGTTCGTTTTAGGAGCTATTTCTTTGAGAATCAGCAGGTCTGGTGTGGAAAAGGCCGATCCGGCCTCATCTCACGCCAGGATTTCCTTCATCAATCGACCATCCCCGGTGGGGCCAATGAGGCGTTGGTTCAGCCCTTGATAGCGGTAGCTGAACTTGTGCGCATCAAAACCGAGCTGGTGCAGCAGGGTCGTCTGCAGATCGCGGATCGTGTATTTTCCCTCCACCACGTCGTAGCCTAGCTCATCCGTCGCCCCGTGGACGATGCCGCCTTTGATTCCGCCGCCCGCCATCCACATGGTGAAACAGTTGGGGTGGTGATCACGCCCCAGGTACGTGCTGCCGCCGCGCGCCTCGTTCATGGGCGTGCGTCCGAACTCGCCTCCCCACACCACGAGCGTGTTTTCAAGAAGGCCGCGCTGTTTGAGGTCCGTGATGAGTGCGGCACACGCCTGGTCCACCTCCCGGCACTTCTCTGGAAACTTGTTCACGAGGTCGTCGCCTTTGCCCGTGCCATGAATGTCCCAGCCCCAGTCAAAGAGCTGCACATACCGTACACCGTTCTCCACCAGCCGACGGGCCAGCAGGCAGTTGTTGGCAAACGAGCCCTCGCCGGGCTTCGCGCCATAGAGTTTGCGCACAGATTCCGGCTCCTTTTGGATGTCGAACACCTCCGGCACGGCCGTCTGCATGCGATAGGCCAGCTCATACTGGGAGATGCGGGTAAGCGTCTCGGGATCACCCAGTTCTGCGGCCTCCAGCTGGTTCAACCGACCCAGCGCATCCAGGCTGCGACGGCGGGAGTCGCGGGCCATGCCGTCCGGATTCTTGGAAAACAGGATGGGCTCACCCGTGGTGCGGCACTGCACGCCCTGATAGACGGAGGGGAGGAAACCACTGTTCCACAGGCTCTTGCCTCCGGTGGGGTCCGTGCCCCCGGAGAGCAGTACGACGAAGCCCGGCAGATCCAGGTTCTCACTGCCCAGTCCGTATGTCACCCAGGAGCCGATGGAGGCTCCTCCCGCACGCATGTCGCCCGTGTGGACAAAGAGCTCTGCCGGGGCGTGATTGAACTGGTCCGTGTTCATGGACTTCACCAGTGCGACCTCGTCCACGATCTTGGTGAAGTGGGGGAACATGTCGCTCACCCACGCACCGCTCTGGCCGTATTGCTTGAACTTGTAGGGGGAGCCCAGCATCTTCGGCCGACCCTTGATGAAGGCAAAGCGTTTGCCGGCGAACAGGGAGTCCGGGCAGTCCTGCATGTGCAGCTCATTGAGCTTCGGCTTGTAGTCGAAGAGGTCCAGTGTCGGAGGCGCACCGGACATGTGCAGGTAGATTACCGAGCGGGCCTTGGCCGGGAGCGGAGCCTGGTGGGGGATCAGGGGATTCTCCGGCAGCGATATGCCGCCCGCAGCGGGTGCGGCGGAGGCGAGGCCGGGAAGCATGCCCTGCAGGGCCATGGCACCGAGACCGAGGCCGGACTGCCCCAGAAAGGTGCGCCGGGTGGCGAGGCGGGCGCTGGCGAGATGGAAGGGGTTCATGGAAATAGAGATCAGCCTTTGGTGAGGACGCCGTCCAGGTTCAGCAACACATTGGCAACCATCGTCCAGACAGCCGCCTCGGCAGGATCGCTGCCAGTAGGGATGTCGCCGGCGAGACGGGCAGCGTCGGCGGGAACGGATTTCAAGTGGGCCAGTTCATCCTGGTAGAAGTCGAGGAGCGCAGTGACTTGTTCCGCGCCAGCAGGACGCACGAGGCTGAGTTCTAACCCATAACGAATGCGTTCCTCCGGAGTGTTCCCGCCTTCCTGGGCGAGCCGGCGTCCCAGGGACTGGGCCATCTCGAAGTAGGCCGGGTCGTTCAGCGTGACAAAGGCCTGCAGGGGCGTGTTGGTGGGCAGCCGGCGCAGGGTGGCGTTCTCCCGGCTTGGGGCATCGAAGGTGGCCATGCTGGGGTACGGCACCGTGCGCCGCCAGAAGGTGTAGAGTCCGCGGCGGTAGCGGTCCTCGCCCTTGCTCGTCTCCCAGGTGCGCTGGCCGTTGAAAGCGGCGCGCCACTGCCCGTCAGGCTGCGGGGGGAAGACGCTGGGGCCGCCCAGCTTGTGGCTCAGCAGCCCGGAGAGCATCAGCGCTTGGTCGCGCACCTGCTCGGCATCGAGACGACGGCGGGGATAGTGGGAGAGCAGGACATTGCGCGGATCCTTGGCGCGGGCGAGTTCGGAGGGCTTCGACGACTGCCGGTAAGTGCTGCTCATGACAATGGTCTTGAGGAGGGCCTTCACATCCCAGTTCAGGTCCATGAACTCCACGGCCAGCCAGTCCAGAAGTTCCGGGTTCGAGGGCAGGGTGCCCTGAGTGCCAAAGTCCTCCTCAGTCTCCACAATGCCGCGTCCGAAGAGCTGGGCCCAGAAGCGGTTCACCGTCACGCGGGCCGTCAGGGGATTGTCCCGGCTCATCAGCCAGTCGGCCACCTGGAGCCGGTCGGTCCCGCCAGGGGCAGGAGCGGGGTTGAAGCTTTTCAGCAGTGCCGGCTGCACAGGGTCTCCGGGGTTCAGGAAATTGCCTTTGACCAGGAAGTGGGACTGGCGCTGCTTGCCCGCTTCCAGGTCCTTCATTACAGGCAGCGGCACGGGTTTGACCGCCGTCTGCATTTCCTTTTGCTTCTTCTGCAGGTCGGAGCGGATCCGGGCATACACGCCGGAGCGATCCTTGTACCAGTCCAGCAGCTCTGCCTGGCTCTTCGCATCGCGGCTGGCAGACGGGATCGCCAGGAGATCCTGGATGCGGGCTGGCATGACCGGTTGCGGAGTCGGGTCGGTGGTGATGGAGAGGCGATACCGCCCCAGCACATGCTGGCTGCCATAGAGCTGGGCCAGACTGATTTGCAAACAGGTTGGACTGCCCTTGGTGCCCACGGGCGAGGAGGTCACGAACTGTGCGGTGTGCGCCCGGCCCAGCTGCGGACTCACTGCCCAGCCGGTGTCCGGTTTGCCGTCGATGGCGTGGGCCACGGTGAAGCCGTTTTGCTCGAAGTCGGCGGTTGC
>NZ_BATQ01000012.1 GCF_000739635.1 Verrucomicrobium sp. BvORR034
TGGGGCGTTGCCCCAGGCTGGTATGGTGCCGGGCCGTTGGCCCTCCCGACCGGCTGCTGGTGCGCGAGAACTCTCCACTTTGGTCGTGGTAGCTTCTCCTCTTGCTGAGGTGTCCTCGGCCGTATTGCTCCAGCCAACGGTTTTGTTTGTCGGGTTCTCTGTAAATATGGAATGTGGCGATGCCATCGGGTAACTGAGGGCCAAAGGTCCGGAATCATACCAGCCCAGGGCAACGTCTTGGGTATCGGTGACGCGCAAGAGCTGTGCCCTGTAGGGGCACGAGAGATGGCCGCCACCTCAAGGTGCATGCTCATCCAACAGCACGCGCCCATTCAGGCCGCAACCCAAAGGGGGATGTCTGTACCAGGGGCTGGACTTTGGGCCCTTCAGGCCCGAATCACAACTTCAAACAAGCCCCAGCCCCGGCCCCCTTAAATCTCACGTCAGGCCGCGATACTTCGCCACCGCCTGGGCGCGGGAGCGCACGTGGAGTTTTTCATAGATCCGGCGGATGTGGCTGTTCACCGTATGAGTGGAGATGCCGAGCTGGTCGGCGATTTCCTTGTAGAGAAATCCCTTGGAAAGCAGATCCAGCACCTCGCGCTCCCGGTCCGCCAGCACGTTCATTTCTGGATCCGGCGGGGCGGTGGTGGGGGCGTCCGTGCCGCGGTGGAAGAAGCTGACCACCTGTCGCGCCACCTGGGGAGACATGGGCGAGCCGCCGGCCTGGGCTTGTACGATGCCGGCCACGATCTCCCGGGGTGGGGTGCGCTTCAGGAGATAACCACAGGCTCCGGCCTTCAGGGCATCGAAGATGAGCGGGCTCTCCTCATACATGGTGAGCATGAGGCAGAGCAGTCCGGGAGTTGTCTCCTTGATCCGGGAGACAAACTCGATGCCGCTCATGTGGGGCAGGTTGATGTCCACCAGCACCAGATCGGGAGTCAGCTCTGGCAACTGCTGGAGGGCGGCCTCACCGGTGGTGTAGTGGGCCTCACAGCGGACCTCCGAGCCCAGGCTGAAGTAGCGCTGCAGCGTCTGCGCGAACGGCAGGTCATCTTCGATCATCGCAATGTGCACAGGCATGGTCGGGAGGAGTCAGGGGTGGCGGAGGGGCACTTGCAAGATCACCATGGTGCCTCCCTCCGGACGGGATTGCACGCGGCAATTGCCGCCAATGGCGGCCAGGCGAGACGTCATGTTCTGGAGACCGTCTTTCCCGGCCCCTGTCTGCATCTCAGGCAAACCGCGGCCGTTGTCTTCCAGGCGAACCAGGAAGTCAGGCTCATGGTAGCGAAGGATGATGGTCACCTGGGTAGCGTGGGCGTGCTTGGCCACATTCTGCAGGGCCTCTTTGAAGGCGAGCAACAGTTCATGCCGGTGATGAGATTTCACGGGGATGTCCGGCCACTCAGCCGGGACATCCTGGCGGAGAGTGATGCCCAAAGGTGCCAGGTATTCGCTGGCGATGTGGCAGAGATAGTTGGCCAGGCTGGGCAGGGTGTCGTTGCGCGGGTTCACCGCCCACACGGCTTCATCCAGTTCAGAGATGGCGGCCCGGGCGGTGTCACCCAGTTGCTGCAGCTTTTGACCGGCATCTCCCGGCAGGGGATGTTCCGCAGCGAAGATTTCGTGCATGACCATGAGCTGGGTGAGGCGTGATCCCACCACATCATGCATGTCCCGGGCGATGCGGGCACGCTCATTGTCCAGCTCCTGGCGCTGCTCCAGCTCGGCCACCTTCATCGCCATGCGCCGACGGGCAATGCGCCATGCTACGAGACTTGCCAATGCCACGCTCAGCAAAAGTGCAAGGACTCGCACCAGCGGCCGTTGCCAGAGAGGCAGAGGCACCATGAGAGGCACGGAAAGTTCAATGTCATTCCATTCGAGATCCGTGTGTCGCAGGCTCGCCTGGAAGAGGTACTTGCCTGGTGGCAGCGCGCGGGACTCCACCACGCCCGAGTTCGGCACCGGCAGCCATTCATTGCTCACCCCGGCGATGCGCCAGCGTCGGCCGAGGATCAAATTTCCAGGCAATGTGGGGTTCTTGATGACGAAGCTGAGCCAGGGGGCACCCGCTGGAATGTTGAATGAACTTCCAGGCGGCAGTTTGTCATTGCCCGCGGTGACATCCACGCCGGGTGAGACGAGGGATTCATAGACCTCCACCTCGGCCAACTGCGGGGAGAAGGCGACAGAGCTCTGGCTGGAGAGGCGAAGATAGCGACCCCGGAACTCACCCTTGCCCACCACGGCGCGCACCACATCTGTCTGCCCAGGTTCCGGGTAAGTGCCGTCACCGCGATGCACCGCCGTCCATACCGGCTCCACCCCTGGTCCGGGGACTTGATCGTAGAGCTGGAGGAGGATTTTGGAAAGCCGCTCCGTGGCACGCCCATCTGCCCGGTTGCGGAGGGAGATGTGATCCAGCCTGGCCACGCGGCGCAGGTCGAGCTGAAAGTAGAAAGTGTCACCCAGGTCCGGGGCGGGCGGATGCGCCATGGTGCCAGAGAGTCCGTCAACGAGGTGCTCCGGACGCTGCCCAGATCCCAGTGAGTGCGATGAAATTACGGGGCACCCCAGGGCGATGTTGGTGGTGCTGACCTCCTTGCGCTCGGCGCGGATCTCGGTGAGTACGGACTCGCCAGCCACGCCCTGGCCGGGGTACACATCCAGCCGCAGACCCGTGATTCCCGGAGGAAGAAGCGGTGTTTCCACGAGATACACCGGTGTTTGCAGCACCCCGGTCACCTGGAGCCGGCCGTCATCGCGGACAATCTCCCCTTCCGTGGAGTTGTACCACGTGGGGGCCACCTTCTCCCATCGCCCGGAAAGGGAAGGTGTGGCATCACGCGTGACCGAGAGACTGAAGACACGAAAAGCCGAGTCCGTATGCCCGGAGAGAAAAGAGAGCCAGATGCGCAACCGCCCAGCGGGCTGAACGCTCTCGCAGGCAAAGATAGCGGAGTGCACACGGTCTGTCTGTCCGGGCACCGCCCAGCCTTCAAGTCCAGCCTCGATGCCATCCACTGATTTGGCCAGTTGAGCGGGACTGGTGTGGGTCGAGGTCTCCACCGCCCTCAGCGTCACTTTGGCCGCAGGCAGGCACATAGGCAGACCGACAAGACCGACGGCCAGACAGAGTGCCACACCCTGGCGAATGCAGGAGAAGCGGGAGGCTGACGGGAGGCGACGCATCACGGTGATGTGGATCATGATGGCACAGGCGTTGCCGGCCGTCACCCCTCGTGTGGCCCTGTAGCGAGTTCTCGTCACAAGACGTGACCGCCCCTGCACCCTACGCTTGGTGACGATGTCTTCAGTTGTCTGTCAGCCTATTCATGAATCAAAACGGAACATGCTGGTCGCCGGATGGGGCTGGGCTCTCGGCGGGGTGTTGCTGGTCAGTGCCGCAGGTCTGTCCCTTCATGATCAGGTGGCAGAGAATGCACAGCCGGAAGATCCTGTTTCACCCTGGACGCTGGTCTGGCAGGATGAATTCGACAGCCAGGTGCTGGATGCCACCAAGTGGGCCGTGCGCGCTCCCGGTCTGAGGGAGAGCGCCATGATCAGTGCGGAGAATGTCTCCCTGGATGGTGCCGGTCATCTGCTGCTCACGACCACGGAAAAGGACGGCGTCATTCACACGGGCATGATCGGGTCTCAAGGCAAGTTCTCCCAGACTTATGGACGCTGGGAGGCACGGATCAAATTTCACGCCATGGAGGGGCATCACGGTGCCTTCTGGCTGCAGCCGGAGCGGCGGGAAAAGGATGCTGGAAACAACCCACGTCTAACGGGGGCGGAGATCGACATCATTGAATGGTTCGGCGCGGGTCGCAAAGATGGAGGCGCAGCTTCCAACGTGTACTGGCCCGGGGAGGCTGGGCAGCACCTGCACGATGGGGGCCCGCTGGATCTGACGCCCGTGCTGAAGGGCGGCCGCAGCCTCAGTGACGATTTTCACGTGTATGCTGTGGAGTGGACTCCGGACGAGTATGTCTTCTTCATTGATGAGCATGAGGTCTTCCGCACCCGGTCAGGTGTCTCGCGGCAGCCCCAGTATGCCATTCTCAGCCTGCTGTGTGCCGATTGGGAGGCGCCGCGGCTGGATCGCAGCCGCCTGCCCGAAAGCATGATGGTGGACTATGTCAGGGTTTACCGGATGAGGGCTGCGGCAGCGGTCGGAGGGCCGGCCTCGCGGGTGGGCGCTCCATCCCTTGTGGCGAATTCTCGCTACATCGCGTCCCGAGAATAACCCCTACCATGGCACGGTAATTTCACCCTCCCAGCCTATGCAGCCATCATGCCCTGCCCCCTGGAAAAAAGCGTCTCGCCGAGGGATCGCGTTGATCATGGTGTTGATGGTGCTCGTCCTCATCACGGTGTTGGTGGTGGGTTTCCTTTCACTGGTCACCACGGAGCGCCAGGCGTCATCAGGTTACGCAGAAGGCAATCGCTCCCGCATGCTCTCAGACTCGGCGATCAATCTGGTCATTGGTCAGATCCGCCAGGCCACGGAGACCTTGAACGCCGATCCCGCCAATCCAAAAACCTGGGCCTCGCAACCTGGCATGATCCGGGTGTACGGCAGCAATGGCGGTGCCGCCAATGGACGCACCCCATTGAGCGCCGCCTACAAGCTCTACTCATCGGACCAGATGCGGGTCGCCATCTTTGGCGCATCCGAGGCCAATGCAGAGGTGCCGCCTGCCAACTGGTCCACGCAGCGGGCCCTGTACACCGACTTGAATGAACCGGTGGAGGTGCAGGGGCGCAAACACTACCCCGTCCTTGAGCCTCCTGCGGTGGGGGAGGTGGAGGGCTATGAGGTGGTCAACGCTCCCGGCACTGGTGGGAGTGAGCCCGTCATGCCCGTGAAGTGGCTCTACCTGCTCCGTGACGGGACGGTGGCGGCAGCCACAGCGGTAGCGGGCTCGGATTCCAAAGTAACGGTCACGGGGGCAAGCGCTGACAATCCCGTGGTGGGGCGCCTAGCGTTCTGGACGGATGATGAATCCTCCAAGGTGAATATCAACACTGCGAGTGAAGGTGTCTTTTGGGACATTCCGCGGGCCAACACCGTGGCGGAGCGCCGTCTGGGCAACTATCTGCCGGCGCGCAATGAATTCCAGCGCTACCCTGGCCACCCGGCAACCACGAGCCTCAGTGTGGTTCTTGGAAAGTACTTCACCTCAGGCGGCGGATCGACCACCGGCAACACCACAGACGGGACCTCCCAGTATGGTCTCTACTACGATCTCGCCCCTCGAGTGGCCACCGGCGGCTCGCTGGATGGCACACGCACGCCTACCGGCGCGATGGTCATCACCAAGGATCAGGACCGCCTCTATGCCACGGTCGATGAGTATCTCTTCAAGAGTGCTGCGCTTGCCAATGGGCGGCGAGAGGTCACCAGCGCGCGATTGAACCCCGAGGTGCTGGCCAAGACCCAGTTCTTCCTCACCGCGCAGAGCCGTGCGCCGGAGGTGACCCTGTTCAACACCCCTCGCATCAGTCTCTGGCCCCTGCAGACGGTCCAGTCCGCCGGGAGCACGACCGCCCGCAATGCGTATGACAAGCTCATCGCCTTTTGCACAAGCCTGGGCAAGGACAAGGCACTGCCTGCCACCTATCCCGCGGACCAGGCCGCCGGTTATTCCTATGCCTTCCAGCGGAGGCAGGTCACCCATCTGGTCGCTGACAATCCCTCCAGCCCCAGCTCAGCCAGCGCCACCGCCGACTGGGCCCAGGTGCCGCGCAATCAGGTGCTGTACAGCTATCTTCAAAGACTGACCAATCGCGAGATTCCCGGCTTTGGCGGATCCTTCAACACCAAGTATCCCAATGATCGCGACCAGATCCTGACGGAGTGCTTCGACTATACGAGGAGCCTGGTGAACGCCATCTCCACTCCTCAGAAGAACCTGGTGCCCCACTACTCCTATTCTCCCTATTACTACGACTTCGGGGTGATCGCCCCCATCAAGATCAACAATACCGCCGGCATGGGGCGCTTCTTCACCGTCGCCCAGGCTGCCCTCATCTTTTACCCCACGCGGGTGGATAGCACGAATGCCAGTGACATCAAAACGCTCGCCATGAGGGCACGGTTGATCATCCAGCCTTACTGCATCAGTCCTGGTCAGTCCGCCTTCAATCAGAAGTACCAGCTCCAGGTCTCGGATATCAAGGGGTTCAAGGCGGATGATGCCTCGTTGCAGATGTCTGATGTGGCGGGCAACACGGGCCTGCTCAACATCAACTTCAACGAAGGTTACTACACCACGGACTCCTGGCTGGCGAACAAGACTGCCCTGCCATCTCCGGCGGGCCAGTTCTTCAAGTATCGTTCCGGCTTTGGCGGCGACCTCATCAGTGCGGGCACGGGGAATCACCAGTTCGATGTGTGGGCTTCCGTGGGGGATGTCAATGTGGCGGGGAAAACCACCTTCTCGTTCGCGGGTGGCACGGCCACCGTGAAGGTGAACCTGATGGATGGGACGAACATCCAGACGCTGAAGATCTACTTCCCCAACCAGACTCTGCCAGTGCCGAAGCGGGTGGGGGCGGTGAACGATGCCGGGAAGGTCCCGGACCCTGATAACGTGAAAATCTTCACCTTGAACTACCGGGAACGGTTTAATGCCAGCCTGCCCGTGCCCGTGGGCACGGCCCGGGTGAACACGGCACAGGTTCTGATGAACAACCTCGTGTACCCTGGAGACACGGTTTATGGAATAACGGTCAACCCGGGTGACAAAGCACGCGGCGACATGCGGCTGGTGGCCATGCGGTCCACGGTGGATGTGGCGGACAAGGACTACTATGCGCCGCATCCCAGCTACAACGGAGCAAGCCTGCGGGTGGGGTTCGATCCCACACGCGGCCAGTTCCGCAAGGACTGGACCCAGTATTTCAAGAATGCGGAAACGGGCGGCCGACTGGTGGAAGGCCTGGCCTATCCGGAGTCGGCCGTGCCTTTTGTGCCTGCCTCTCTCAACGGCGCGAAGAACCAGTATGACGCCCCGGGGGACTGGGACACGGGCCATGACCTCCAGGAGGACGGGCCCTATGTGAACAAGGCGGACGAAGGGGCCACCAATCGTGGCTACTTTAGCCGTGGGCTTTCGCTCGGATACGTGGCGAGTTTTTCAGACGGGGCCAACGGAAGCCAGGCGGCGGAGACGGACAACATCACGTACTCGCCCAACCGGCAGATTGCCTCCGCAGTGATGTTCGGCTCCCTGCCCACCGGGGTGAATGGCAAAACAGCAGGCAAGCCGGAACCCTGGCAGACACTGCTTTTCACCCCGCAACCTGCGGCGGGCACCCAGCACTATGGTCTGCGCTTCCCGCAAGACCACTTGTGGCTGGACCTCTTCTGGATGCCCATTGTGGAGCCCTATGCCATCAGTGAGCCCTTCTCCACGGCCGGCAAGATCAACATGAATTACGAGATCATGCCCTTCCGGCATGTGAAGCGTCGCACCGCCCTTCATGCCCTGTTCAAGGGCACCAGCATGACGGCCATTCCGGATACAGAGGTGGCAAACTACAAGGCTCAAACCGGCACCACCTACGCAGCGAACTACCGGCTGGAGATTGATCCCGATCACCTCAACGGTACTCTCAAGGGGTTTGAGAACCGCTTCGCGTCTGGAGACATCTTCCGCTCCGCATCCGAGATCTGCACCATCTCCCTCGTGCCCAGGACGAACGCGGGACCTCCCTCCTACCCGGCTGCCATCTACAGCACCATGGAGACCTGGTGGGGGAGTCATCGCCTCACTGGTGACAATCTGCGTGAGGCTCCCTATAACCAGCTCTACCCCCGCCTCACCACGCGGTCGAACACCTACAACATCCATCTGCGAGTCCAGTCCCTCAAGAAGAGTCGCGCAGGCAATCCTGCGGAGTGGGATGAAGATCTCGACCTCGTGGGCAGCGAGTATCGCGGCTCCTGCCTGATCGAGCGCTATGTGGATCCGAACGATCCGGAACTGCCTGACTTCGCCTCGCCCAATGACCTGAACGCCAATGGCACCGCGGACAACGAGGAGACTCTCGATCAATACTACCAGTACCGCATTGTTCAACGCCGACAGTTCTCTCCATGAACCCCCACCTCCAAACACCTCGCGATCCGGAAATCGACCGTATCCCTCGCTCGTGGCTGTCACGCATGACACCCAAACTCCCCCCGACCTCAAGTCTTGTGTCCCCGCGAAGCGGCGGCGGCTTCAGCCTGGTGGAAGTGACCCTCGCCATGGCCATCGTGTCCTTTGGTGTGTTGTCCGTCGTCTCCACCATGCCCGGTGGCATGGAGATGCTGCGCAACTCCGTCAATGACACCGTAGAGTCCCGCATCGCCCAGGAGGTGCTGGCCAAGCTGCAGGGCAGCGACTGGTCGGACACGGCCAATCTCGCCAGCTATGACGGAAGTCTCTGCTACTTCGACGCACAGGGGAACGAGCTTCACGCCCCCGGAGGTGCGGCCCCTGACTGGACAGTGTTCACGGCCCGGATCGCGGTGTCCAGCACTCCGCCAGCACTGCCTGCCACGACGGCGTCCCCCAGCGACTACCTCCGGCAGGTGCGTATTTGCATCACCGACCAGCCAGCCTCCAGTGCAGATCGCTTCACCAATGCCCGCAAACATCGCCAGGTATGCACGTTGGCGGCCAAGACCAGCCGGTAAGTAGTTGCCATGAACCCAGCATCGCCATCTCCCTTCAGTTTCCGCAGGGCCGCCTTCACCCTGGTGGAGGTGCTGCTCAGCATCACGGTGTTGAGCCTCATCATGACCTTGCTGGTCAACACCCTGGCCGTGACGCAGCGGGTGTACACGGGGGCGCAGTCCCGGGTGGAGCAGTTCCGTGAAGCCCGGGTGGCATTTGAGTCCATCACCCGCCGGCTCAGCCAGGCAACCCTCAACCCCTATTGGGACTACAACGACCCTAACGCCCCCACCCGGTATGTGAGGCAGTCGGAGCTGCATTTCATCTGCGGTCCGTCAGCCACGCTGCTCAATCAGTCCGGCCTGGGACCCAAGCTGGGACATGCGGTCTTTTTTCAGGCTCCGATGGGCGTTGCTGACGACACTGCCTACCGTGAACTCAACAGCAGCCTGAACGCCTGGGGATTCTATCTCAGCTTTGAGGAGGACACCTTGCTGGGCACAAAGCCGTCATTCCTGGGCACCCGGCTCAATGCACGCCGCCGCTGCCGGTTGATGGAGTTCCGCCAGCCCACCGAGCGGTTTCAGGTGTACGCACCGCCTGGGGGAGCGCCCTCCGGATTCAAGGGCATGACCACGGCTCCTTTTGCCGCCACCACCGCCTGGTACAACAATCCAGAACTGGTACGAGACACCGGCATCACACCTGCGCTGTTGCAAAGCCGTCCGCTGGCCGAGAACATCATTGCACTGGTGTTCAGCCCGCGCAGTCCGGTGCCATCGGGCTCCAGCAGCGCGAAGGATTACGACATCGCTCCTGACTACTCCTACGACTCGCGCCGGTTTCTTTCCGATCCGGCGTCCCCGGTCGCTTCTCTCTCCCGGCACCAGCTTCCTCCCACCCTGCAGGTGACCATGGTGGCTCTGGATGAGGCTTCTGCATCCCGCTACGAAAGGGGAGGCGGCTCCACGGCGGAGCTCGTGGATGCCGCCTGGTTTAAGGAGGCAACCAAACACGAAGCCGATCTGCTTGCTCTCACCGCACGCCTGTCCTCGTTGAAGCTGGATCACCAGGTCTTCACCACCACGGTCTCCATCCGCTCTGCCAAATGGAGCACCACCCGCTGATCATGCCCTCCTCTCGCACCACCCTCCCCTTTGCCCGCCGCAGTTGTGGTTTCACATTGATGGAACTGCTCATGGTGATGGTAATCATCTCCCTTTTGCTGGGCTTGGTGGCTCCGGTGGCCAACCAGGTCATCCAGAGCAACCGCCTCGGCTCTGCAGCCTCCAACCTTGCCAACCAGATCAACCTGGCGCGCATGACGGCCATCCGGCTCAACAAACCGGTGGAGGTGCGCTTCTTCTCCTATGCGGATGCCCAGGCACCTGGCTCTGCGTCGGGGTATCGGGCTGCCCAGCTTTGGGTTGGGGGCTCCCCCTTTCAGCCGATGACCCTCTTTGAGGATGGCGTCATCATCGCCACCGGCACCGCGGAGGCTTCTTGGTCCTCTCTTTTGAACCCCACTTACAATGCTGGAGCCGGAGCGGATCCTCCCCCGGACTTCAAACTTGCCCGCGCCGTGCCTGGCTCAACGCTCAAGGTTTCAACCTTTCAGTTTCAGCCGGACGGCTCGACCAACCTGGGGGGCAGCGGTCATTGGAGCCTGACCCTGGCGCAGGAATCCGACCTCGCAGGGGATGCCCTGCCGCCCAACTTCATCACCCTGATGGTGGACCCCGTGAACGGCAGCGTGCGCATGCTCCGGCCGGACTGAAGATCACACCCCCATGTCCCCTTTCCCACATCGCCCGTAAGCGGGTGGTGGAAGGTGAGGTTGTGCCTATGAACTGCCGTGGTCGCACCCGGGTGTAGCGAATACTCGCTACAGGGCGTTGCTGGCAATTCCGACTGCCGTGGAGCAGATGTGTCAGGCTGAATGGGGTTCAAGGAAAGTCAGCTCAAGTCAAACGATCAACCGCCATGACCCATCCCCTTCGACTCCGCACCGTACCCGTGTTTCGTGCCGGCCTGCTGGCCCTCTCCGCATTCGCCCTGTTTGGCTCCTTGAAGCCTGCCCATGCGCAATGGAGCGGCGCGGCAGGAAACGGCGTCTACAATGACGTCAACAACTGGACGGGGGGCTCCATCAACGGTGCCTTCACCACGGTAGCGCCTCCGGCCTCGTTGCTCTTTGATGCAAACATCACCACCAGCATCAATCTCCAGATCGACACCACCGGCGCTGGCACGACCCTCGCTGGCAGCGGCGGCACGCGCATCATCACGCTCAATGGCAACCTACAGGCCAGCGGCACGGGCGTGGACACCACGGTCACCATCGCGAACTCACTCATTCTGGATCTGAACGGGGCCACCCGCACTTTCGGAAACACTTCGACGACGGGTGTCTGGAACATCGACGCCAAGATCACGGGCAACGCAGGGGTCATCCTGGGAGGCGGTACGGGGACGGTGAACCTCAACAACAACGCCAACGATTTCACGGGCAGTGTGACCTTCAACCGGCGGGGCGGCAACTTTACGTCCATCGCGGATGCCGGGGTGGCCAGCGCTCTGGGAGCGGGTTCCTCGATCACGGTCAACGACGGGGTCAGTTTCGGATCGCTCAACTACACCGGCGGAGCCGCCTCCTCGAACCGTAGCTGGACCTGGAACAACGGGGGTAGCAGCTACGCCTTCAACCAGAATGGCTCAGGCACCCTGACGCTGACCGGGAACTGGAACTTCACGAGTGGGACTGCCATCATCTTTGGAATCAATGCCAGCACGGCGGACCTAGTGCTGGAAGGGGTGATCAACGGCAATGACAACTTCACCTTCGGAGGCGCAGCCGTAAAGTCGCTCAAGGGGGTGAATACCTTCTCCGGCACCGTCACTCTGAATGCTGGGACGCTTGAGTTCAACTCGGTGGCGGATTCTGGCACCGCAAGTGCCTTGGGGCAGGGGACCATCATCAACGCCGGGAACGCGGCGGCGGCAGTGACACTGCGGTATTCTGGCACGGAGGTGGGCGGCCACTCCACCAACCGGTCCCTCAATCTCAGCGGCACGGCGGGATCGGTGGTGACGGTGGAGGCCAATGGCGCGGGCGCATTGAAGTTCACGGCAGACTCCACTGCAACCGGTGCGGGTGCCAAGACGCTGACGCTGGGCGGCACCAGTGCCGCTGGCGTGCAGAACGAGTTCCAAGGAGCGATTGTGAATGGCAGCGGCACCACCAGTGTGACCAAATCTGGCAACAACGATTGGACGATTGCAGGAGCCAACTCCTACACGGGGCTGACCACCGTGAGCGGCGGCATCCTGACGGTGAAAGGCGACCAGAGCGCTGCGACAGGCGGCTATCTGCTCAATGCGAGCACGACCTCAACCCTGAACTTCGCCAGCGGGGCAGTCATCAACACCATCGCGGGCAAGAGCATCTCAGTGGCGACGGCTGCCAGCGTCAACCTTACCCTGAGTTCGGCCGCCAACGTGACCAATGCAGGCTCTTTGAGCTTGGGGCGCGGCGCACTGTTGAGCATGACCGCAGGCACCTGGGCCCAGAGTGGTGCTCTCAGTGTGACGGGCAATGGCGGCTTCCATGGCCGGTTGTTGATCACTGGAGGCATCTTCACCTACACAGGGTCGAGTGTGTCGATTGGATTCGACGGCTCCACGGGATCCCTGGTTTCCGTCTCCGGCACGGGAGAACTGCGCTTCCAAGGCACGGGTGACGTCGCCGTGGGTCGCGGGGTGGTGAGTGTCAGCAGTAACGTGGCGGGAGAGATCACCGTGGGCGCGGGTGGTACGGTGGTGACCCAGCAGAAATTTGTGCAAAACGTGGAGGAGGGGCGGATCAACCTCTCCGGCGGGACGATGAAACTTTCCGCGAACCTGGCCGACTTCTCCGACAACCTTGCCCTGGTGCTCAGCACGGCCACGGCGACCAAGTTTGACACCAACGGATTCACCACCGCCATTGATGATGTTATCTCCGGCACGGGCACCGGGGGTCTGGACAAGCAGGGAACCGGCAACCTGAAGCTCAGCGGAGCCAACACCTACACGGGCGGCACCAGGGTTTCTGGCGGCATGCTGACAGCCAATCATGCGAACGCCCTGGGCTCAGGAGCGGTGATGATCACGTCAGGGGTCAGCCTGAAGGTGGGCGATGGCGCAGCCGGGCAGCAGCTGGTCTTTGGGTCCACCCTGGTGAATGACGGTAGCATTCTCATGGACCTCTTCAGCACCAGCGGCAGCAGCGGTCTTGATACGGCTTCTGCGGACTATCTCAGTTTCAACGGAGCGTTCTCGGGTGATTTGGGAAACATCACGCTCAGCAACCTCGCTGGGTCCCAGACCTTCGCGGTGGGTGCGAAGTTCTACCTGGTGGACTGGTCCGCAGTTACCGCTTTGGTCGGAGATCGCAGCGTTTCACTCAACTACGACAGCAGCTTCACGGGGCTGGGCAGCGCCTACACTTTTGACGAGTCCAGCTTCCTCTCTGGTGGCTACATCACGGTGGCCGCGGTGCCGGAGCCCGGCCGGGCCATGCTGCTCCTCCTGGGCGGGCTGGGCTGCTTCCGCCGTCGCCGACGTTAGATTTCCAAAGCCGGATGCCTGTTGCGGCATCCGGCTGATCGGAACTTCTGGAGAGGACCTGTTCCGTCAGGGACGGGGCGGGGGCGGGGTTGTTTCCTAAGACTGACTGGCACCTGGTGCAGGATCCACCAGATGTCCGTATCCCAGGCTTTGCAGGGCCTGCTGCACCTCCGCAGGATCATACTGCGGCTCTTCTGCGGACGGTTCGGGCTGGTCGAGAAGAAGGCCTTCCGTTGGTTCACCAGAAGCCGTCGCGGACTCGGCGCTCTCCGTAGCTTGATGCTCAGTCTCTCCGAGGAAGTCTCCGTAGCTTCCAGGCTCCTGAGCGGCTCCCGGAAGCAGAGCGTCATCAAAAAGGAGGCCGAATGAATCTGTCCCGGCATCTGGCGTCTCGGTACCCAGGGAAGGGTCATCGTACTCCGGCAGCGCTTGATGGGTGGAGATGGTGACGGCCCCCACGGAGGGATCGCCGGGTGTGCCGTGCACAGTGATGGCGACCATGGAGCCTTCGATGTGACCCTGACCATCCTCTCCATGCACCTGGGCGACCACCACCTCCGTGTGGCCCGCGTCGAGGTAGCCGTAGAGCTCGGGGCTGGCGTGGAAGCTCCAGGTGCCGTCCACGCCGAGCTGAAAGCCTGCGGGGAGTTCGCCAATGTAGGAGAATTGGAAAAGCCCCGCCGCAGCATCGGGATGAACACCCAGAGATCCCTGAACGAATGAGCCGCCGTCCATGCCGCTCACCACCATGGCGCTGAGCAGGGGCAGGCCGCTGGTGCCGTGCAAGGTGATGCTGATCGCCTTGGTGTCGTGCGTGTTGCCGTGGTCATCCACCGCGGTCACGGGTACCGTGATGATACGCACCGCTCCTTCATGAACGTCCGTGTAGAAGGGGTGCGCGGAGTCAAAAGACCACGCTCCGTCGGGGCGCAAGGAGAAGCCCGGCACGAGGCTGGAGGTGCGATAGGAGAGATGCGCAGGGCTTCCGGGCCCCTGTTGAATGCGATCATGCAGCACACAGCTGCCATGGGGCATGCTGTGGGCGGCAATGCCGGCCGCCACCGCGCCGTCGTCCCGTCCGGTAATGCCCACCACCAGCTCACGCACATCAGACTGGCCGTCGGCGGTGACTGCCGTGACCGGGATGGCATAGATCTGGCGCTCACCGGGCTGCAAATGTTGATAGGCCGCGTCGGTGGGATCAAGGAGATAACTACCATCCTCGTTGATGATCAGGCCGGGCACATCCACTGCGGCGGAATACTGAAGCGCGCCCCCGGTCGCTGCACGATCTGCGGGCACGATCTGGCCGGTCACGCGCCGGTCGCCCTCATAGGTGAAGACCTGGGTCACAGCACCGATCATAGGGCCGGAAAGGGTGCCCTGTACGGAGATCACCAGATGCTGGGTGGGGCCATGGGCCGCCATGGCGTGCGTCGCCAGCACCGGGATGCTCAGGATGACAGGGGGATCGCCTGCATTCAGGTGTTGATACGCCACATGGGTGGCATCGAAGGACCAGGTGCCATCGCCATGCAGGATGAATCCAGCGACATGCCCCGTGGTGCGGAAGGTAGGAGCTGTTGCCGCGCTTTCTTCAGTGACGAGTTCTGGTTTTGACTCCGCGGGGGGAGGTGGCTCATCCGCGGCAGCTTCTGGCGTAGGCGGTGCCTCTACAGCCGGCTCTTCCACCGCGGGGAAGGCTGGGAGAGGAGGGGTGACGATGTCTGGGGCGTCTGGCGCCGCGGCGGCGGGGGCCTCCGTAGGAATGAGAGGCGGCGTCAGTGCTGCCTTCTCTGCGACGGCCTCGGTGGGGGCGGTTGCGGCGGGTGCCGATGCCGGACTCTCCTCAGGCAAGGTGGATGGCGGGATCACGTTCTCCAGGACCAACGGCTTTGGCGGATCTGGAGCCAGAGGAGGGGAGAACTTGGGCGGCTCCACAGAAACCGGAGGCAGGGGCGGAGGCGTGTAGTTGGGAGGTTCCGGAGCCAGGACGGGAGGCTTGAAGGCGCGCCGGGAGGTTGTCGGAGCAGGTTCGGCTTCCGCGCTTATGTCAGCGGCAGGAGGTTCTGGGGCACTGGCGGGCACTGATGCACCCTCGGCGTTCGCGGGCACTTCAGCTTCGATGGCTTCGGCCACCTCGGGCTTGGTCTCAGCTGCGGGGGCTTCACTCGTCGCTTTTTCGACGACGTCTTCTGCCACGGCCGGAGCCGCGGCTGGCGGCAGAGGCGGTGGGGTGCTGGGGGCGACGGGGGTGGCGTCTGCGGCACTGTCAGATCCGGCGGCTTCAGGAGGTGAAGCGACGGGAGCGGGACCATGGGCTCCGCTCTCATCCAATTTCGCGGGGCTGATCGAGGGGGTGGTGGCCGGGGCAGGCTTTTGCTTTTTTTTGAATGGCCAGAAGTTCATGTTCGAACTCCCAGTCTAAGAGGAACTTATCGGAGGGTGGTATCAATTTCGCTGTCGGGCATTAATTTTAGATGCCAGGTTCGAGAATCTGGAACGCGTCTCAAGGCTTGAACTGCAAGGCAAAGACGTCGGCGTCCTTCAGCACGAAGCGCAAACGAACAGGCTTGCCCGCGAGTGAAGAGACATTCGATCCGGACTTCCAGTGCACTTCTCTCTCCAGAGAATTGCCAATAAGTTCTTTGTTTTCAACCAGCAAATAATTCGGAATAGGCTGGCCTCCTGCATCTTGTATCTCCACCTGTACGGATCCCGCTGCAGACGTGGCGAAGTTGAGGATCAGCCGGGTGCCGGAAAAAATGAAGGGGCGTGTCACCATCTCGCCTCCTTCATAGGGCGCATGCAGGGACGCGAAGCCATCCAGACGCAGGCTGTAGCGGCGCAGATGGGCGGTAGGCTGCGCATAGTCCTGGTTGGCATACACCGACATTTCCTCCGGTCCCGTTTGCACCACGTTCAGGGCAGGGTAGCCGGTGCGGGAGACCCACTCCGAAAGGCGGGTGCCCGGCCGGATGAATCCCTCACGGAAGGTCTGGTCGTAGGTTTCACCGTCGCGGGAGGTGAGCAGCACACTGTCGGAGACGTCCTTGGCGGACTTGTAGTAGGAGGGCTCCACCTTAAGTCCCGCGGCCTCCTCATCACTGATGGCGGCTTTTTTGGACAGGAAGCGGGCCGCGGTGGCCACATAGAGATGAGGTGCGCGGAAATAAGGGTGCGTCTGGCTGGTGTAGAGGTGGTGCTCCTGAGCGGGCAGGAACTTCATGGGCACCGGATCAGTCCAGTTAACGAAGTCCTGGGAGGTGCTTCGGGACATGGAGCGCAGTCCGGTGGGCCGCCACTCCTTGTCATTGACCGTGCCCTTCGTGAAAATACGCATGACGCATACGTAGCAGTTCTCCAGGGGTGACCAGAACGCGACATTCTGGGAGTCGAAGGCTCCCTTCGTCACCACAGGGCGGTTGTAGAGGTTCTTCCAGTGGATGCCGTCCTCCGACGCGTAGGCGTGAAGGCCGCCGGTGGAGGCATTATTTCCAATAATCCCGCCCAGCGCCTTGAACCTCTCCGCCGCGGGCACTCCCGGTCGCGTGTCCAGAAAAGGGCTGAAGTTGTGGGTGATGCCGCGGTCCGTGAGAATCACGTTGTTGTCGCGGGAGCCGCCCACCTCATGCAGCCCCAGTTTGGGCTTCACCCACTTCTGTCCGTCATCGCTTGTGGCATAGCAGGTGACTTCCCGGCTGCCATCGGTGCCTCCCTCCTTGCCCCGGTAGTAGAGGTTGTACTTGCCCCCTTCATGAATCACGGTGCAGTAGCCTGCGAACTGCCCCTCCCAAGGCTGGTCGAAGCGGAGCACCTCGCCCTCATCATGGGGATGATGAAGTTGAAGGTTCACGCCCTTCATGGTCTCGACCAGGAAGCGATCCACAAACAACTCGCGACGCGAACCGATGTCTGGCACCGTGGGGGTGGAGGCCAACAGGGAGGATGCCAGGCCCAGCGCGCAGAGGAGAGAGGTGATCTTCATATCCGAGGGAGAGGGAGGTGCGGAATTAGCCTTGCAAAGTCCACTTGGCCTGACGCAGGACCGCCTTCTTGGGTTCTTTCATCGACTCGTACCAGACTGAGAGGAAAGAGCCGTCGCCAAGCTCCACGGTGCTCGGGTAGCCTAGGTCACCGCCGATGCCGTCTCCAGAGAGGATGCTGGCTTCGCCCCAGGTCTTGCCGTTGTCCTTGCTGATGCGCACCTGATTGCCGAAGGGTTTGCGGCGATGTCCGTAGGTCATGAGGAGTCGGCCATCGCGCAGCTTCAGAAGATGGGAGGGCAATCCCCAGACGCCGATGGAGTGAGGGGTGCTCCAGGTCTTTCCGCCATCACTGGACTCTGTTTGCAACGTTTCGCCTGCGTGTTGTTTGTTGTGATTGCGGATCTGCACGATGATGGTGCCATTCGCTGCCTCGATCGCATGCAGTTCGTGGTAGCCATTGGGCACAGCATCGCCTTCGCGGGCGGGAATCTCGGAGAGCCACTGCCAGGTCAGCCCGTCGTCCTTGGACTCGCAGACGCCGATCTTCTTGTCCTCTGACCAGAGCTGTTTGCCAGCATAGAGCAGGCGGCCATCTTTGAGCTGGGTGGGGCCGTGGGGGCTGTTCACGATGGTCTTGATGGGCGTGGACCAGGTGATGCCGCCATCGGTGGAGCGCAGGCACCACTCGCCCAGGCCCGCTTTGCGTTGCTCGGGTGTGAGTTGATCGCGGGTGGCCTTCCAGAGGGCCAGCTTTTCCGCAGGCCAGTTCCCGGCCTTCTCCGCCTTGGCCAGACCCGGTTCATACGCTAGCGAGGTGAAGGTGGTGACAATGAGCGTGCCCTTGGCCGTCTCCAGCACGCCGGCATCGCGGTCATCGATGGCCCCATCCAGCAGCACCCGGGCCCGGGTCCAGGTTGCGCCATCGTCCTTGGAGGACATGGCCACCACCTGGCCGAACGGGCAGACGTGCTCCTCGCGTCCACCGGACCATACCACCCAGAGCTCCCCGTTGGCGCGGCGTCCCACGGTAGGCCAGCCGTGGTAGAACTCGGGCTGTTGGGAAATAACCTTGGTTTCGGTGATGTTGATGCCGCCAGCGGTGGCGGCCGGTTTCGTCGGCTCCTCTGCTTTCAGGAGAGTGCTGGCGGACAGGCTGGCGGTGGTGGCCAGGAAGTGGCGGCGGGAGAAGGAGGGCATTGGGGTCGGGTTCATAGTGTGAGGAGGGGGAAGAAGGAGGAATCAGGGTTGGCGGAGCCAGTCCACCGTGATGCGACGGATGCGCAGGCGGTTCAAGCCGCCTACGGTCTTGTCACCGGCGCAATAGCCAAGCAGGACGGCATCCTTGGTGAAGTGGATGGCATTGTAGCAGTACCAGCCGTCGGGATTGTCCTCCAGGAGCTTCACCTGGGGCCAGGTCTTGCCGCTGTCACTGGAGATGGCGGCCACCAGCGGGGTGCGTTTTCCCTGCGGGAAGGGGAACTTTCCGGAGTGGTCGTTGAAGATGGCCAGCAGATCGGTGGTGCCCGGCAGGGTCTTGATGCTGGCCGGGGAGGTGGGGGACTTCAGGGCGGTAGGTTCGGGTGCGGTCCAGTTCTTTCCTCCATCCTTGGAGGTGAATCCGTATTGGGCCCCCTGGTCGGTGCGGCTCCAGGAAAACAGGCTGCCATCCGCCAGTTCCACCACGCCGGGCTCCTGCAGCCCGCTGCCGCTGCGGACCGGGATGGCCCACCAGTTGGCGGCCTCGTGCCAGGTTGTGCCTTCGTCATCGGAATACAGCCACATCGTGATGGCCCGGGCGTCGAAGGACTTGGAGGAATGTGGATCGGTGTTGCGGGAGCGATGAAATCCGAGCGGCACGATGAGACGGCCCGCCTTGGTCTGGATGACACGGTCATTGTTGAGCACGAAGTAGCCCGGGGCCTCCAGCATGTTTTTCGGAGCGGACCAGGTGGCTCCGTCGTCCGAGGACACGCACATTTGCGGGCGGCAGTCCTGCCAGCTGTTTTTCAGGCAGTAGAAGAAGGCGAGCTTGCCGCTGGCCAGGCGCAGCAGGCTCACGCTCATGACGTTCTTGCCGGCGTTGTTTTCCACGATGGTCACGGGCTGGCTCCAGGTCCGCCCGTCGTCGTCGGAGTGAATGCCCACGATGCGGGCCGGGCTTTCATCGGCGGCGCCTCCGTAGAACTGGGTGTAGTAAAAGATGATGCGGCCGGAGGCCAGGGTGGCGAAGGAGCCCTCGGAATGCCTCGGCAGTTCCTTGTTGGGTTCCACGTCGCGCACCACCACGTTTTCCGCCGCGCCCATGGCGGGACTTGCCAGGGTGGCGGCCGTGAGGATCGCTGCCAGAAGCGAGGACAGACCGGTGCGAAGGGGATGAGCAAGGGGACGTGCAAGCATGAGACTTGAGGGCGAGTGGGGTGGGGTGGGAGCGCCGGAGGTTTGGCTCAGAGCATTCCGGGCGCAGAAGGAGCGCGGCGAGGACTACGGGCAGTAGGCAACGGGTTTGTCGGCCTCACCATCACATCATCCTGGTCACTTCGCCTGACCAGGGGAATCCTCTTTACCCCTATGTGCCCCGGGCATTGAGTGGTCGCCTCACATGCCATCCATACTCATCATCGGCTGCGGCAGCATTGGGGAACGGCACCTGCGCTGTTTCCTAAGCACAGGGCGCTGCGCGGTTGCGGCGGTGGAGACCCGCGAAGAGCTCCGCCAGGCGATGCAGGAGCGCTACGGTGTGTCGTGTCACTCCACGCTGGAGGAGGCGCTCACCACTGGCGGATGGGATGCAGCCGTGATCTGCACGCCAGCTCCCTTGCATCTGCCCATGCTGCAGGTCTTGCTGGAGCATGGTCTGCACGTGCTGGTGGAGAAGCCGCTGGCGGTGGATCTGGCTGAAGTGCCTGCCGCACGTGCCGCTCTGGCGCAGCATCCCCACCACGTGGCGGTGGCTTATGTGTATCACCTGATGCCCTGGGTGTCCGCAGCGCGGGACTATGTCGCGACAGGCAGCCTGGGCACTGTGCTGCATGCCACGGTGACTGCGGGGCAGCACTTCCCCACCTTCCGGCCCGCTTATCGAGAAATCTACTATGCCCGGCATGAGCAGGGCGGTGGCGCAGTGCAGGATGCGCTGACTCATCTGGTGAATGCCATGGAGTGGCTCATCGGCCCCTGCACCCAGGTGTATTGCGATGGCAGCCACCAGATGCTGGAAGGCGTGACGGTGGAGGACACGGTGAATGTGGCCGCACGCCACGGCATGGCCATGGTGAGTTATGCCATGAACCAGTTTCAAGCCCCCAATGAAACCTTCATCCTCCTGCATGGCACAGAGGGCAGCCTCGCAATTGAGGGCCACCGTCAACGTTGGGGAACCCTGCAACGGGGTAGCGCAGACTGGACGTGGCACACGGTGCCTCCTCTGGAGCGGGATGAGCTTTTCATCCGGCAGGCGCAGGCCTTTCTGGATGGTATGGAAGGCCGGCCCTCTCCGCTCTGCAGCTTTGAAGAGGCCGTGCAAACCCTGCGCTTCAACCGGGCGGCGTTGCAATCCATGGCGGAAGGCGTGCCGGTGACCATCTCGCAAGCTTCATGACGATCCCGAAACCACCTCTGCGTCTGGCCATGCTGGGCATGATCGAGGGCAATGGCCACCCCTACTCCTGGAGTGCCATCATCAATGGCTACGATCCCACCGCGATGGCGCAGTGCCCCTATCCCACCATCCTGGACTATCTGGGCAGGCAGGACTTCGCCAGCATCGGCATCCCAGGTGCCCGTGTGACGCATGTCTGGACGGATCAACCCGCCGATGCTCCAAAGGTGGCCGCTGCGAGCCTCATCGAGCACGTGGTTTCCCGGCCGGAAGACGTCATTGGCCAAGTGGATGCGGTGATCATCGCCACAGATGACGGGGACGATCATGTGGGGCGGGTGGCTTCATTTGTCGAAGCAGGGCTGCCCGTATTTGTGGACAAGCCGCTGGCGACGAATCTGGCAGACTTGCGGCAGTTTGTGCAATGGCAGCGCGCCGGGGCCGTCCTGCTCAGCAGCAGCGGCATGCGTTATGCCCCCGAACTCCAGCTGAGCGCGGAGCAGCGCCAGCAACTGGGGGAGCTGCGCTGGATCACCAGCTTCACCTGCAAGAGCTGGGAGCGGTATGGCATTCATGCGTTGGAAGCCGTCTATCCTCTGCTGGGACCGGGCTTCGAGACGGTGCAGACCCAGCACAGGCAGGGCTCGGACATCGTGCATCTCACGCATCGCAGCGGGGTGCCGGTGACGCTCGGGGCGGTGCAGGATGCGGTGGGGAGTTTTGGCTCCGTTCATCTCTATGGCACCGGAGCCCAGATGCCCTTTCTCTGCCGGGACTACTACAACGCCTTCCGTGCGCAACTCGTGGCCTTCATCCAGATGCTGCAGACCGGCCAGCCGCCGTTCCATTTCAGCCAGACGGTGGAGCTGATGGCCATTCTCGTCGCCGGCCGCCGCAGCCGGGAGCGGGGTGGGCAGACTATTTCGCTCGCCAGCATTCTGCAGGAAACCCTTGCCTGATTTTTGACTCCTCATACCGCCACCCCATGATCCTCCGTCCCAGCCGCATTCTCAGGGAACTTCGCAACGGTGCCAATCCGTGCACGCTGAAGCTCAACCTCAACGACCCCCGCGTGATCGAGATGGCGGGCCTTTCCGGAGCCTCCGGTGTGTGGATCTGCAATGAGCATGTGCCCAACGACTGGTCGAACCTGGAGCACCAGGTGCGGGCCGCCCGCCTGCATGACCTCGACAGCATCGTGCGGGTCAGTAAGGGGAGCTACAGTGACTATGTGAAGGCGTTCGAATTGGATGCCACGGCCATCATGGTGCCGCATGTCACCACGGCGGAAGAGGCACGCAAGCTGGTGGAGATGACTCGCTTCCAGCCGCTGGGCAGACGTCCCATTGATGGGGGCAATATCGACGGCGGCTTTTGTCAGGTCCCCATCAAGGAGTACCTGCACCACAGCAATACGGAGAAGATCCTGATCTTCCAGATCGAGTCTCCTGAGGCCCTGGCTCAGGTCGAGGAAATTGCCGCGGTGCCGGGGTATGATGTCCTGCTCTTCGGGCCGGGCGACTTCAGCCACCTGATCGGGAAGGCGGGGCAGATTCATGATCCGGAGGTGGTCGCGGCCCGGAAGCGGGTGGCTGCGGCGGGCCGTCAGCATGGAAAACACCTTATGATGCCCGGCATGATCGGCCCCCGACGTGAACTTGAAGAGGAGGGCTGGCGCATCTTCAATCTGGGGGCGGATGTCCTTTGCCTGGGCAGTGCCTTCAATCAACTGGTGTCGGACTACTTGGGCACACCTGCGGTCGCCCCTGCCGCCGTGTACAACTCCAGCGATAAATGACCGGCAATATGAGCACACTCAACAACTTCAGTCTGGAGGGCAAGGTGGTCCTGCTCACCGGGGGTGCCGGTCTGTTCGGCCGCGGTCTGGTACGGGTTCTTGCCGGGGCCGGAGCCACGTTGATCCTGGCTTCGCGGGATGTGGAAAAGCTTCGTGTGGTGGCAGAGGAAGAGCGCGCTGCCGGCGCGAGTGTGCAGGCGGAGTTTCTTGATCAGGGCGATGAGGCGTCCATCAACGGGTTGCACCAGCGAGTTCAGTCCGAACACGGGGCTTTGCACGGGCTGGTGAACAATGCTGTGCTTCGACCCATGAAGGGCGCTCAGGGGACCGTGGCCCAGTGGGAGGACTCCATGCGGGTAAATGCCACCGGATTGATGCTCATGCACCGGGTCTTCGGTGCCGCCATGGCCGAGGCCGGGCGAGGCAGCGTGGTCAACATCGGCTCCATCCAAGGGATGATCGGCCCCAGCTATGAGTTGTATGAAGGCACGGCCATCGGCGACATGCCGCCTGACTATTTCTTCCACAAAGGCGGAATGTTGAATCTCACGCGGTTCTACGCCGCGTTGTATGGGCCGCGTGATGTGCGCGTGAATTGTGTGTCACCCGGCGGTTTTTTCAATCACCAGCCCGAGTCGTTTGTGAAGCGGTACAGCGAGCACACCATGTTGAACCGCATGGCGGATGACAGTGACCTGGGCGGAGCGGTGGTGTTTTTGTTAAGTGACGCGTCCAGGTATGTGACAGGCGTGAATTTGCCGGTGGATGGCGGGTACACGGCGAAGTGACGGGAAGGATCGTGGGTGGATGAGAGATTTGGGACGCAAATTTATCGAACCCGGAGGGTTCACCATGAATAGCCATGGGTGAAATGAGCGTAGCGAGTGCAACCCATGGTAGGCGAATGGGCAAATTCTACCGCGGAGCGGTAGGCCCGAATGTCCAAGTTACAGTGGGCATAATATTGCGGGAAGGTGTCAGGAGTGGGTGCCGCGATGGGCCTACCACTCCGTGGTAGCGGGTGCGGACGTCTATCCACGGGTAGCCTTCGCTACGCTCGGTCGACCCGTGGCTACTCATGGTGAACCCTCCGGGTTCGTGGAAAGCGCCTGATTCAAGGGTGGAATCCCATTCACTCCTCCTTCAACAACGCCGCTACCGGAATCCGGAAACACGCGGCGCTGCGATGCTTCTTTTGGTCCTCGCCACCCAGGGCGTACACGGTATCCCCTCCCTTCACCAGACACACCAGCGCCTTGATGGGCAACGTCAACGCCTTGCGATACTGCTGGGTCCGCACGTCGTAGATCCACGCTGCATCCAGAAACCCTTGTTCATCGGTGCCGTAGCCACCCGCAAGATAGACATGCTGATCATCCAAAGCCACGGCGGCGACGCCGCGGGCACTGACGGGATAGGGAGCCAGCTTCGTCCATGTCTTGGAGGCGACATCATATGCCACCGCTTCCGCGGAGTTCTGCACCTGGCCGTGCTCCGCTGACATCCAGGCTCCCGTGAAGGCATAGAGTTTCCCGCCCAATCCCACCACAGCAGGCAGGCCGATCCCCACGCATTCCCGGCGCAGAGGGCTTTCCTCGGAAGCCTTGCCGCTCGTGGAGACAGAGCTCAGCGCCGTTGTCACCTGCTGCCAGTCGTCCGGATCTGGCGTGCCGCCATAGGCCCACAACTTGCCTTCCACAAACGCTCCACCGGCAAAGGCGACCTTCTGGTTCAGGGTGCCAACTTGCTTCCACCTGTCGTCCTTGGTCAGCATCAGCATCTCATTGCGAGCTTGCTTGCCATCGGCACCGCCGACAATCCAGAGGCGCTGGCCATCGCTTCCCCATGTGCCATAGGCCAGGGGCCGTGGCAGAGAGGGGCCAGGCGTCCATTGGTTCAATCCGGGATCATAGACCCAGGTCTTGTCCAGCCAGCGCTTCACGCCTTCCGGCCAGTTGGTCCCGCCCGCGATGACCAGTTTTCCGTTCACCCATCCTGCAGCGAATCCGGCATTGGGTTCGGGAAGCGGCGCCATGGATTCCCAGGTCTCCGCAGAAGCGGGCTGCATGCTTGCGAGAGCGATCATGATGAGGGTGGTAAGAAGGTGGCAGAGAGGTTTCATGACGAAGGAGGTTGAGGAGGGCATTTGTCGTCAGGGTCCGTGGCCTGGTGGTAGCGATCATGGGGACTGGCTTGCTCATTCCAACCTGGGTGGAGGCGCACATCGGCTTCCCCGGCGAGTCGGCCCGCTTCAGAGGGTCCTGCGGTGCTCTCTTCACGGCGGATCTCCCACCAGCATTGACCGCAGTGGTTGTGCTCATGGTCGATGACGAAACCGGCGTCTTGCATCACCGGGCCGATCCATCCCATGCAGTGATCACAATAGTCCCGGTACTGCACCAATCCATTGCGTATGAGAAAACCTTTGGAGGGGCAGGCATGCATGTCGATGCGGAACACTTCTTCATTGGCATGAATGGCATATCCCGCTGCTTCATGATCGAGCGTATGGCCCCAATAGGTTCGCATGCCGGCGAAACCCTGCGAAAGGATCAGCTCCCGTGCATGCTGTTGGGAATCCCGGGAAATGCCTTCCTCCCAATACTGGCGAACCAGATTGTGTCCACCTTCCGCCTCCAGCCAGGCGAAGGTCCATTCGTAGTGACCGCAGAAGTCGTAACAGCCAATCATGACAGGGAGGCGCGGGTGATGTCTTCCAGGTTCTGGGGTGGCGTGATCGCGTCAGCGGGCAGAAACCGCTGCGTGCAGCTCCCGTTGCCCCCTTGAACCCGCACGGTGAAACCAGCAGGTGCCGCCATGGCTTCACTCACAAAATGGCAATGCTCGCAAAAGCAGGGCACAATCTCCCTCTTCTGCTGGCGCAGGTGTGCGATGGCCGGGCACACCTTCACGTCCAGCCGGACTTCGCGGTCATCCCGGGTCACGCTCACCTCACGGCCAGGTTCGGCATCGTAGAAGGCCTGCCAGTATTGGGCGATGCCCGCCGCTCCGTGCGTCTGCCATTGTTTTGAAACCGGGGCAAAGTAGCGGTGGCCCATGTCCGACCAGTAACGGCGCAGCCCTTCCTGTCCCAGCCGGTTCAAGATGAAACGGAAGGTGGCATTGATGGCCAGGTAGAAGTCGGCGGCCCCTTGAGGTTTGGTGTCGCGATACGGCAGTGCGACCGGAGGCTCTTCGTTCATGACGGATCTCCTTTCCCCAGCAGTTCATCAAGCTTGAGTGAGCACGCTTCCAGTTCGCGGTAGATGCCAAAGAACTCACTGCCCATCGCCACCAGCTGGGCACCCATTTCCACGATGGTGCGGGCATCTTCCATGCTGCCGACTGGCATGCCCCAGGGCTTGCCCTGCTTGCGACAGGCGGTGGCTAGGGCCGCCACGGCTTCATGCAGTATCGGATCTTGCACGGACGGTTTGCAACCCAGGCGCAATGACAGATCCCCCGGTCCGAGAAAGAGCAGATCCACACCCTCCACGGCGGCGGTGGCTTCAACATGGCTGATGGCGAGAGGTGTTTCAATCTGCACGATGAGCGCAGTCTCCCGATTGGCGCGTGCCGGATAGTCATCCGGCTTGTGGATCCAGAAACCTGCGTCCAGTCCAGAGCCATCAAGCCCGCGATCTCCCAGAGGTGGGAACTTCGTATGCATCACCAGTTCGCGGGCTTGTTCTGGAGTGTTCACATGAGGAATCATCAACCCCGCCGCACCGTCTTCAAGATAGCGCGACAGGGCGGCCTTTCCGCACAACGAAGGCCGGAAGATGCAGTCGATGCCAGCATGATGATGCCGCAGGATCATCTCGCGAATGTGCCCCGCCTCCCAGGCACGATGCTCCGCATCCATCCACACGGCGTCGTAGCCGAAGCGGGCGGCGAGTGCTGGGAAATAAATAACCGGAGAGCCGGTGGAGCAGACGCGGGCCACTCCGCCGTTGCGGATCTTTGCAAGCAGTTTGGATGTCGTGATCATGACTATGGAGGATGAATAACGTGAAAGTTGAGATGAGGCTTGTTGCAGAAAATTATACATTTATGATCATGCAGAAAGTCTGCACAAACCATCCCCGTAGTATCCCGCGCATGGCACGATTTACTTTGCTCGACTATGGTATCTTCGCCGTCTATCTCGCGGCGTCTGTGTTCATCGGCATGTGGTTTTCCCGGGGCGAAAAATCGCTGAAGGAGTACTTCCTGGCCGGGGCGCATATGAATCGCTTCGTGGTCGCCATGACCATTCTTGCCGCGCTGTTCTCGGGCATCAGCTATCTGGCAGGGCCCAGTGAAGTGTACACCAACGGCATTGCCTTCTCCCTGGTGCTGCTGTCCTTCTTCATTGCCACACCGTTCACCTGCATCTGGATCCTGCCGCACTTCTACAACAGCCGTTACTTCACGGCTTATCATTTTCTTCAAGAGCGGTTCTCCCTTTCGCTTCGTCTGGTGGCATCGGGCCTGTTTATCCTGCGAGTATCCCTCTGGCTGGCGGCGGCCACTTACGCACCTGCCCTGGCGTTGAAGGAGGTGACGGGCATGCCGCTCTGGTTCACCATCATCTGCACCGGCGTCGTTTCCACCATTTACACCATGATGGGCGGCATGCGCGCCGTGATCTGGACGGACATCATGCAGCTGGGCGTGCTTTTTGGCGGCCAGTTGATCATCGTGCTCGTGGCGTTGGGAAAGATCCCTGGAGGCCTTGCCGGGGTGTGGGACATCGCTCACAGCAACGGCAAGCTTGACGTCAGCCTCTCCTTCGATCCCCGGGAGCGGGTCACCCTGTGGGGAGTCATCATCGGTGGTGCTTTCCTGAACCTGGTGCAGATGGCCACTGACCAGGTCTCCGTGCAGCGTTATCTCACTGCCACCAGCCTGCGGGAAGCGCAGCGATCTCTCTGGATCAAGCTCTGGATGATCCTCCCGGTGCTGGTGCTCTTCTATGGTACTGGGCTCGTGCTTTATGCGTTCTATCACAGCGCGGGCGACCCGCTGATCACTGGGCAGATCAACCGGGCGGACCAGATCCTGCCTTACTTCGTGATCACGCAGTTGCCGGGTGGACTGCCCGGCCTGCTGATCGCGGCCATCTTTGCAGCCAGCATGTCCACGGTGTCTGCCGGAGTGAATTCTCTCACGTCCGCCACGATGTGTGACTTCTACCAGACGCTCACCAAGCCCGGCCTGTTGAGCGAGAAAGCCCTGCTGCTTCGGGCCAAGCTGTTCACGATGTTTTACGGAGTGCTGGTCACGGGGCTCGCCTTCGGTATTGCTTCGATGAAGAGCAATCTGGTGGAATCGGTGAACAGTATCATTGGTCTCGTGGGCGGTCCCATGCTGGGGTTGTTCCTGCTGGGCATCTTCAGCCGCAGGGTGGACAGCCGTGGGGCCATCCTGGGTTGCGTGGCCGGGTTCCTCGCGCCGATCGGTCTGATGTTCTACAAGACTGTTCCTCCGGGTGGCGGTGATCCGGTGCCGATCTCGTTCCTGTGGTATAGCATGATCGGCTGCGTCGTGACCATGCTGGTTGGCCTGCTCACGCCTTCCCGATCTGTGCCACGGTGAGTCCGCCGTCCACCACGATGACTTCGCCGGTGATGTAGCGGGCGGCCTCGGAACAGAGGAAGACCACCGCACCGGCGCAGTCCTCGGGCGCGCCCACGTGTCCGAGCAGGATCTTGTTCTCATAGTGTGTGAGCAGTTCTTTCGCTTGCGGCACCATCCACTCCTGGGTGAGCGGGGTGCGGATCAGTCCCGGCGCAATGCCATTTACCCGGATGCCGTGAGGGGCCAGGGAGACGGCCAGAGAGCGGATGAGCATGAGCAGCGCCCCTTTACTGGCGTCATAGGCGCAGGAGTTGACCTCCCCTTGAAAGCCGTTGGTGCTAGAAGTGATGACGATGTTTCCCGGCCTGCCTGCCGCCACGAGCTGGCGGGCGAAGGCCTGGGCCAGGAAGAAGGTGGAGGTCAGGTTGAGCGCCAAGGTGCGGTCCCAGCGCTCTCGGGTCATTTCCAAAACCGGCAGGTCGAAGAAACTGCCGGCGTTGCACACCAGCAGATCCACTGCGGCATCTTCCGCGATGGCATCCATCATCAATTGCTCCGCTGCCGTATCCTGCGTGAGGTCGGCGATGAGATAGGCCTCCGGATCAGGGATGACGTCCGGGCGTGGCTGATGGCCGTGATAGATCACCCGTGCCCCGGCTTCGGCCAGGCCTTGTGCGACCGCGAACCCGATGCCTTGCGAAGACCCTGTGACCAGGGCGGACCGTCCCTCAAGAGAGAATGCTTTCATCATGCAGCTTCAGGTACGCGAGGGTGTTCGTCGAGGCAATGCGCGTCACCACCTCGGGCGGGCTTGCTTTCAGCGCGGTCACCTCCTTTTCATAGGTGCTGATGAGCTTCACGATCTGGTGATTGATCTCGGCGGCATAGCTGTAGAAGGGGGAGTCACTGCCCCAAAGGAATTTGGTGGGATACGCCGCCGCCAGATCCGCGATCACGCGATCAGGCCGGGTATAGTCGCTGTCAAACCGGCGCGACCGTGGAGCAATGTACGGCAGATCATCCACCGCCCCCACGCAGTGGATGCAGTGCGCCGAGCAGTCGAACCACGTGTTGGGCAGCTCGTTCACACGGTCCAGGCACTCGCGGTCATAACGGCAGGAGTGCGCCAGACAGAAGCGGACGTCGGGGCTCGCCTCCGCGAGATCCAGGATGTCAGAGGCCTGGGCCCAGAGATCACTCTCCGCGACGCTGCTGTGAATGAGAAAGGGGACATCCCACTCCCGCGCCAGTTCCAGGAAGACCTTCCCTTCATGCGCGAGCCGTTTGATGTCGGCCTGGATGATGGTGCTTTGGATCTTGATCCCGTGGAAGCGATACTGCCCCCTGAGCTGGCGCAGCTCAGACGCCTGGGCGGTGGTCTCACGCAGGGGGTCCACCATCACGAAGGGCAGCGTCTTGCGCCCTTCTTCAGGAAACAACCGGTGGCACTCCTCCAGCAGGCGGCGGTTCTCGAAGGCGTAGGGCACCTTCTCCAGTCCGCCGGAGCCAAAGCCCACCTCCCCGGCGCGAAACCGGGTGGCATCCATGGCGGCATAGGAAACAAACGGAAACACCACCCAATGCGTGACCCCCAGTGCGCCGCCCTCCTGGATCATGGCCACCAGCTGCTGGGCGTAGGGAAAGTCACCGTGCAGATAGAAGAGCAGGTCCGCGCCGACGTGGTTGTGGCAGTCGATGAGCATGAGGGGGAATGTAGGGTTCGTGCGTCACCAGGCTGTCCAGCCGCCGTCCACGGCGAGGTTCTGGCCGGTGATGAAGCTGGCGGCATCGCTGAGGAGAAAGACCACCGCACCGGCGATTTCCGAGGCGTGGCCCACCCGGCCCATGGGGACTCGGGATGACAGCCGGCTGACAAAGTCCGGATGATCCACCTGAACTTTTGGATTTGGGAAAGGCCCTGGCGAGATGGAGTTGCAGCGCACGCCATGAGGGCCGTGATGCACGCCGAAGTAGCGGGCCATCTGCTGCACCCCGGCCTTGCCTACGCCGTACTCGATCGGATTGGGCGTCATCGGCTCCTTGTACACTCTCGGATCGGGCGACACCGTGCCGTACATGCTGGAGAAGAGGACCATGCTGCCGCGTCCCTGGCGGGCCATGGCGGCTCCGACTGGTTGGGCCAGGCAGAAGGTGGCGGTGAGATTGCCGTGGTTGGCCGCATCGAACTCCGCCGCGCTGAGCTCATCGAGTCGGCGAGCGCTGGACTGGAATGTCATCACCACCAGGCCATGGGGCGTGCCTCGCGTGGCTAGTTGTAACTTCACGAACCCTGCGGACTCCGCCACATCGTTCACATTCAGCGAGGCCGGGGTGACCTGCTCCGTCCAGCCCGTCTCGGTCACTGCCTGGGCGGCCCGGTCTTCCAGATCCACGCACAACACGCGTGCGCCCATCTCCACGAGCTGCGTCACCACAGGTCGGCCCAGATAGCCTGCGCCGCCAAACACCCAGATGTCCCGCTGATGAAGATGAAACAACGGGGCGTGCATGTTTCTCTGGAGGTGGTGAGGGAAGAGGATTGGGGGGCCGACGTGTCAGTCAGGCCGGTTGGGGATTTTGGCTTGCGGCCTGCGGGCGAACAAGCGTAGGCTCCTGGTCACTTCCCCTGACCAGATGTCGTCTCCTGACCCGTCATCGCAACTGGCGCTGCCCCAGCGGTACTCTCTTACAACCCAGACTGTGCACAGCCTGAAGGAGGGGGTGCGCTCAGGGCACTGGCAGGGATATCTGCCGGGGGAGAGGGATCTCTGCGCCCAGCTTCAGGTGAGCCGACCCACCCTGAGGGCGGCGCTGGAGGTGCTGGAGGCGGACGGCTGGGTCACGGCATCAGCCCGCCAGCGTCGCCTCATCTGTGCCGGGGTGTCGGCCGTGACGGAGGTGGGGCCGTCCCGTCTCATTGCCGCCATCTCCTCCCGTCCCTTGCTGGAGATGGCCCCAACCTCCATGTGCCTGGTGGACGACCTGCGCGCCAGCCTCAATAGCGCCGGGTTTGGTTTTGAGCTGCACATCAGTCCGGCCAGCTACACGGAGCATCCGGACCGGTCGCTGGATGCACTCGTGAACCGCGTGCCGGCAGCGGCCTGGGTGATCTTTGGGTCCAAGGTTCCCATCCAGCAGTGGTTTGTGCGCCGCAAGCTGCCCTGTCTGGTGGTGGGGTCCAGCTCACCGGAGATCGCGCTGCCCTCGATTGACTCTGACTTCCGCGCCACCTGCCGGCATGCAGGCGGCCTGTTGAGGCGCAAGGGGCATCGGAGCATCGCGCTGGTTCTGCCCAAAGGAGCCTTCGGTGGCGATGCGGACAGCGAGAAGGGCTTCCTGGAGGCCATGGCCGCGGAGCCTGCCGCCGCACCCGCCGTCATCCGGCACGACGGCACCGCGCCACATTTGTGCAAGCTCATCGACAGAGCCATGAGCGGCCCCCATCCTCCCACCGCCTTCATTGTGGCGAGGGGGCTGCATGTGGTCACCGTCATGATGCACCTCATGCGAAAGGGCAAACGGATCCCCGAGGATGTGGCCGTGATTTCCCGTGATGACGACGCTTTCCTTGAGCATGCCGTGCCTCCTGTCGCCCGCTATGCCACCAGCCTCAGCCAGTTCACCCGGCGGGTCTCCAGTGCGGTGCGTCGGCTGGCAGAGCACGGTCGGGAGCCCGTGCGTGCCATCCGGCTCACCCCCAAATTTCTCCCCGGAGGCACCGTCTAGTCCTCGAACTCGTATCCCTTCCCGTTCATGAACACCCATCACGCATTTGACCCCAAGGCCCCTGACCTGGGTTTCGATCCCTACGACCTGCTCATTCACGCGGTCGCGCCCCGCCCCATCGCCTTTGTCTCCACGTTGTCTGCCGACGGTGTCCCCAATCTCGCCCCGTTCTCCTTTTTCATGGGGGCCGGCTCCAATCCAGTGAGCGTGTGTTTTTCCCCCTGCACCAAGGATGATGGCTCCTTCAAGGACACGCTGCGCAACATCCATGCGACAGGCGAATACGTCATCCACACCGTTTCTGGAGAGATGACGCAGGGCATGGTGGCCACTTCCCGCCCGGTGCCCTATGGGGTGAGTGAGTGGCCAGACAGCGGCTTCACAGCGGTGCCTTCGCTCAAGGTCAAGCCGCCCCGCGTGCAGGAGGCCCCCTTCGCCATGGAGTGCAAGCTGCACACCGTGGTGCACCACGGCAGCGGGCCGGATGCGGCGAACTACATCATCGGTGAGGTGGTCATGTTTCACGTCGCCCAGGGGCTAATGACGTCTGATCCTTCCGAGATCCAGCCGGGGGCAGTGGATTATGTCTCGCGTTTGGGCGGTGCGTCCTATGGACGCGTTTTACCCGAATCGTTGTTTGTCATGCGTCGCCCTGCCCCTTAAAGTACAATCTCTGGAGAAACAGCCCCTTCGATTCAGCAGGGCTGGCCATCGTTTCATCCCCCAACCCATCCTCGAGCCCATGAGAACCTCGAATCCCGCACTTTCAGAATCCACCTTTACCGAGTTGCGCGCCGGGGCCTCCGAGCGTCGCATGACGCTCCAAGGCACGGTGAACAAGACCGCCTTGTTCCTTGCAATCGTCTTCAGCACCGCCTGCTACACCTACAATATTGGCATGACCAATCCTCCAGCGGCCATGCCCTGGATGATCGGCGGTGCCATCGCGGGCTTGGTGTTGTGCCTCATCACCGTTTTCAAAAAGGAGTGGGCTGCCATCACTGGCTCCCTCTACGCCGTGGCCGAAGGGCTCTTCGTGGGGGCACTGTCCGCCATGTACGCCCTCCAGTTTCAGGGCATTGTGCTCCAGGCGGTGCTGCTCACCATCGGAGTGCTCCTGGCTCTCTTGGCTGCGTATTCCTTGCGCCTCATCAAGGCCACGGAGAACTTCAAGCTCGGCATCTTCGCTGCCACTGGGGGCATTGCCTTGGTGTACGTCATCACCCTGGCGCTGGGTTTCTTTGGCATTCAGATCCCCTACATCCACGGCAGTGGACTGATTGGCATTGGCTTCAGCGTCTTCGTGGTGGTGATCGCCGCCCTCAACCTCGTCCTCGACTTTGACTTCATCGAGCAGGGCGTGGAGCACGGTGCCCCCAAGTACATGGAGTGGTATGCCGCCTTTGGCCTGCTGGTCACCCTGATCTGGCTGTACGTGGAGATCCTGCGGTTGCTGGCGAAATTGGCGAGCAGGAAGGATTAGGTAGAGCAGTAAAAAGTTGAGAGTAAAAAGTCAAAAGTGGGGGCGCTGGCGCGGGTCAGCGCCCTCTTTATGTCTCGTGACCGATCCCGGAATCTCATCGGGAAGTTGGGGTGTTGATTTTGACAATCTGATCGTGTCCCAGTCCGGGCGATCCGATGCCGGAGGCATCAAAGCCATTAGCCGGATGGTTGAAGGAGCATAGCGACTGACACCTCCGGAAGGTCAAAATGCGTATTGCATCCCGGAGTGGATGCCAGCGACGTCCCTTTGCATGCGCATGTTGATGTCATCAGAGTCCCGGGTCAGGACTTTCATCTGCCTCCCGCGAAAACGGGACAAACTTTTCCATCCTCTATGCTGGAAAGCAGACGAAGTCTCCGTTTAGCTGCACTCATGAAACGCGCATTTCTCTATTCCCTCGTCGCCGCTGCACTCACGCTTCACTCTGCCTCGGCGGAGGAAGGCAAGGCCATCTTCAATGGCAAGGACCTGACCGGATGGGAGGGGAACAAGGACCTCTGGTCGGTCAAGGACGGGACCATCACGGGCCAGACCCCGGCTTCGGAGAGCGATCCCAAGAAGAGCCCGCTCAGCCACAACACCTTCCTGGTCTATAAGGACGGCAAGGTGGGTGATTTCGAACTCACTTTCAAATACCGCATCGTCGCCGGGAACAGCGGTGTGCAGTATCGCAGCAAGGAGCTGGCCCCCGGTGCCTTTGGTCCCGTGGTGAGCGGCTACCAGGCCGACTTCGAGGCTGGCACGACCTACAGCGGCATCCTCTATGAAGAAAAAGGCCGTGGCATCCTCGCTCAACGTGGCCAGAAGACAGTGATCAAGTCCCAGGCCAAGAATCCCGCCGACGCCAAGAGCAAGGACTTCGCGGTGGAAGCCACCGGCACTGTAGGTGACAGCAAAGAGATCCAGGCCTCTATCAAGAGCGAAGACTGGAACGAGTACAAGATCGTGGCCAAAGGCAACCACCTCCAACACTTCATCAACGGCAAGCAGACCGTGGACGTGACGGATGAAGACGCCGCCAATGCTCCCAAGGAGGGTATCCTGGCCCTTCAGATCCATGCCGGTCCTCCCATGATCGTCCAGTTCAAAGACCTGATCCTCAAGCAGTAGTCTGACCCGGATCTGAGATTCTCCATCTCTCCTTAGAGCCCGCCTTGCGCATCCCTTTGGGAAGTGCGAGAGCGGGCTCTTTCTTTGTCTCCCGACCAGTCGCATGTCTGCCGAGCTCCCGCCCTTGTTTCATCTCACGCCCGAAGGCGTTCTGGTTTTGACGCCAGAGGGGCTCGCGGCCACCGAGGAGGTGTCTGCCAAGCTTGAGAAGGCACTTCGGGCGACCCACGCGGACGAAGGCAGTGCTACAGCCGCCCTTTTGCACCTCGCTGGCGAGATGGCGGACGGTGATCTGCCTGCCGACCTCGCCTGGTGGCGGCATCTGGTACGGGAATTCGTCATGCAGTTTTGTCAGGTGCCCGGGCTGCGTGAGGGGGCCTGGCAGACCCCGGTGCAGCTGCCCGCTCAACCCATTTTGGACCAGTGGATCCAGGAGGCTCCGCCTGTGCAGGGCATGGAGTACCTCACCCCTGCCTGTCTGGCCGCCTTGTGGCAGGATCTGCACGGCACGCTGGCGGCGCACATCGTCGCAGCGGGCAATGATGTGGAGGCCGTCTTGCGCGAGTTGCACCCCGTGTGGCGGATGGTTGGCCGGGTCACCCTGCATCTGGCGGAGAACAAACGTGATCCCCAGCGTCCCTTCGCCTTCATTGCCACCTACACTCATCGGGTGAATGCCCGCAGCGAGCCACAGCACCTGCCGCTGGCCCGCGCCTTGCAGGACAGTGCAGGGCGAAATGATCGCAGTGCTCTGCAGACGCTGCTGGAGCCGCTCAACGCCGCCTCCAAACGCAGCTCGCTCGTGCAGCAGCTCATTGCTTCCAAGCGCGTGTTTCAGGCCCTGGCGTGGGAGCCGGCGGAGGCCTTCGCCTTTCTCCAGGAGATCCCGGTGTTTGAAGAGAGCGGCCTGCTTGTGAAGGTGCCGGACTGGTGGCAGGGGCGTCGCCCGCCTTCACCGCAGGTTCAGGTCACCCTGGATGCGGGAGACAAACAGAGCACGGTGGGGGCGCAGGTGTTGCTGAGCTTCAATGTGAATGTGGCCCTCGGCGGCGAGCCCTTGACGCGGGAGGAGATCGACAAGATCCTCGCCAGTGATGCCCCGCTTATTTCCTTGCGGGGGAAGTGGATCGAGCCCGATCGTGAGCGGCTTCAGCAGGCGTTGAATCACTGGCATCGTGCCGAGGCGGCCAACCGCGATGGCGTGCCCTTCCACGAAGGATTGCGCTGGCTGGCGGGCTGGCAGGGCGGTGCGGCAGCCGCGGACGGTGTCACCCTGGATGACACCGGTGGACTGGTCAATTTCATGGCGGGTGATGCCCTCCGCAACCTGCTCGCCGGCATGCGGGCTGAAGCAGAGGGAGCGGGCAGCCGTCCGCCATCAGGACTGAAGGCCACCCTCCGTCACTACCAGCAGCGGGGGCTGGACTGGCTGGACTTTATGGGCCGTCTTGGCTGTGGAGCCTGTCTGGCGGATGACATGGGCCTGGGAAAGACGCTGCAACTCATCGCACTGGTGTTGCGGCGGCGGGAGGCTCGCAGCAAGGCCGGGCAGCCCCTCACGCCCAGCCTCGTGGTGGCACCCGCCTCCCTGCTGGCCAACTGGGAACGTGAGTTCAAGAAGTTCGCACCTGCCGTGCCGGTGGTCATTGCACATCGCTCCTCATTGAGCGCCGGGGAGCTGGCGAAGGTGGAGTCTGGAGAACATCCTGCCATGAAGGACGGCGGCGTGTTCCTCACCACCTACACCACGCTGGGCAAGCTGACGGGGTTTAATGAAATCAACTGGGACCTCGCCGTGCTGGACGAGGCCCAGGCCATCAAGAACGCCGGGTCCTCCCAGGCCCGCACGGTGAAGAAGCTTCAAGGCACCCTGCGCATCGCCCTCACCGGCACCCCGGTGGAAAACCGTCTGGGCGATCTCTGGAGCCTCTTTGATTTCCTGAACCCGGGTCTGCTCGGTTCTGCGGGCTCCTTTGCCGCCCGGGCACGGCAGATGTCGAAGGCGGGGAGCGGCTACGCTCCGTTGCGCAAGCTGGTGCGTCCCTTCATCCTGCGCCGGGTGAAGACGGATCCCGCCATCGCGCCGGATCTCCCACGCAAGACGGAGATGACTGCCTTCTGCTCGCTTACCAAGCGGCAGGCCCAGCTCTATCAGCGGGTGGTGACCGCGCTGGCCCGGGAGCTGGGGGATACAGAAGATCAGATCCAGCGGCAGGGCGTGATCCTGGCCGCGCTCATGAAGCTCAAGCAGATCTGCAACCATCCCTCCCAGTGGAGCGGTGACAGTCGGTACCTGCCGGCGGACAGCGGCAAGTTTCAGCGTCTCGAGGAGCTCTGCTCCGGCATTGCCGACCGCCAGGAGAAGGTGATCGTGTTCACCCAGTTTAAGGAAATGACTCTGCCGGTGGCGGACTACCTGGCCACTGTCTTTGGCAGGCCGGGCCTGGTGCTGCATGGCGGCACGGCGGTGGGGAAGCGCGGCCAGCTGGTGGAGGAGTTTCAGAGCCCGGGCGGGCCGCCGTTCTTTGTCATCTCGGTCAAGGCGGGCGGCACAGGATTGACCCTGACGGCCGCCAGTCATGTGATTCACTTCGACCGTTGGTGGAATCCGGCCGTGGAAGACCAGGCGACTGATCGCGCCTACCGCATCGGCCAGACCAAGGCCGTCATGGTGCACAAGTTTGTCTGCCAGGGCACGCTGGAAGAGAAGATCGACGGCATCATCCGGGAGAAGCGCGCTCTGGCCAACGAGATCCTCGGGGGCGAGGGCGATGGAGCCGTGAAGCTCCTGACCGAGATGAGCGATAAAGATCTCGTCGAGTTCCTGCAGTTCCGTGCTATTGGCGCTGAGTAACCTGCCTTTCCCACTGCCCATTTGCTCATGTCCTGGTACTCCTACAGCTACGACGACTTTGAAGATCGCGCCGCCGCCAAGGCGAGGACGAAGCTCAAGGTGGAGAAGCGCCGCAAGAAGGGCGAACTCCTGGCACCTGTGGTACCGAAGGCCAAGCAGGGGCTGAGCATCACCTTCTGGGGCAAGGCCTGGAATCGCAATCTGGAAGCTTACAGCGACTACTCAAACCGTCTTCCTCGCGGGCGCACCTATCTGCGGCAGGGGGCGGTGATGGACTTGCTCATTGAGCAGGGGGAGATCACCAGCACGGTGCAGGGCTCGGATCTCTATGAGGTGCGCATCACGATCAAGCCGCTCTTGAAGAACAGGTGGCAGAGTTTGAAGGAAACCTGCACCGGCGGCATTGGCTCGCTGGTGGAACTGCTGGGGGGCAAGCTGAGCGACCAGATCCTGCAGCAAGTGACGGATCCCAAACAGGGCCTGTTTCCTGCGCCCAAGGAGATCGTCATCACCTGTTCCTGCCCGGATTACGCCGGCCTCTGCAAGCACGCGGCTGCCACCCTTTATGGGGTGAGTTGCCGTCTGGATGATGAGCCCGCGCTCTTTTTCAAACTGCGTGGTGTGGATGCGGCGGAACTCATCGGCACCAGCGCGGTGGATGCGGTGCAGGCGCTTACCGCGGTGGATGGCGCTTCGCAAGACGGAGTGATCGGCGCGGCGGATCTGTCCGACGTGTTTGGCATCGACTTGGGCAATCTGGAGATTCCTGATGGGCTACTGGATGCGGCACCTCCGGTGCAAGCGCGTTCCACGAAAAAGGTGGTGGCCAGGAAAACTGTCAGCAAGAAAGTGGCGAAGAAGGCAAACAAAGCCGTCACAAAGAAGAGCGCGGTCAAAAAGAAGAAGACATAGGGACGTGGGCAACTCAGCCCACTCTGCTCCGCACTTCTTTTTGATCGTCTTATGAAAGCTCTTCTGCCCGCGTGGCTCGGTCTGGTCTTGGCCCCGACGCTGTTTGCGGTGGATCCTCCGCCGAAGTTGACCGTTGACCTCGCGGGCAACGGTCAGTCTCAAACTTACACTGTGGAACTGACCCGCTCCAACCCGGAGTACGACTTTGAATCCGCTGTGCTCAAGGCAGGCAAGACGTCGATCCCCCTGGGCAAGGAGTTCACTGGCTTTACCGTTGCGCTGGAGGCGCATCAGGTTTTTGGAGATCAGCCGGCCAAAATTCTGGAAGTCACGGCGGAAGGGGACAGTGACTACCTCGTCCGCTACTTCTTTGCCATGGTGAATGGCCAGCTCAAACAGGTGGGCAAGGTCAAAGGTCAGGGGGATCTGAAGGTGCCGGGGAATGGCACGCTTGTCGCCACGGGCTGGATGGGTTTTTGGATGAAGACAGAGAAGTATCTCATCGGCAAGGATCTCTCGCTCACGCTGCTGCCGCAGGAGTTTTACTCCTTGGGCATTGATCAGACCTCCGGCATCGAAGGCACGGTGGTGGCGTCGTTCCCCGTGTATCAGAAGCGTGATGGCAAGACGGTGCTCGCCAATACGCGCAAGGACAGCAAGTTCCGCGTGCTGCTCTGGGACCCGTCATCGGCGAAACCGGGCGACGACATCGAGGCCAGGGGCAATCAATGGTATTTGATCCGCACGGAAAGCGGCTTCACCGGATGGGTTCGAGCCAAGCACCTGGAGATGGAATTTGCGGAGCTGCCGTGGGCGGGGTGATGCTTTCCCAGACAGGATTAACAAGATTTTTGAGAGATTAACAAGATGAGGGTGGGGGGGCTCGATGGCGTACCCGCCTGCATTCGAACCCGGAGGGTTCAATGCGTATTCGTGAATTAGGTAGCGTGGTGTGTTCTCCTCTCTGGGGAATACTGCGATCATCGGGAGAAGCTACACTGTTCTCAAAGCACTCAGAATTGAGGTTTTGACTGCCGCCATGCCGACTGCCTGACGCATCGCCTGCATTCGAACCCGGAGGGTTCACCCATGGGCGGTCGGGGGTGAATTCTACCGCGGAGCGGTAGGCCCCTTGCGTTGCTTGCCGCTGGCGGTTTCCGCCAATAAAAGGTCGCCCGGGGCTTGCTGCATCGCACGTTCTTGCCACCACCACTGCCTTGTGCAGCACCCATCATCTATTCGATGATGGGTGCTGTCATGTTGGGAAACTACTTCTTCGCCACACCCTTGATGCTGAAGTCATCGTACTGAACGTCCACAGGGTTCGTGGTAAGACTGATCAAGGTTTTGCTTTCGTGGGCGATGCCTTCGGACTTGAACTTGCCCACAGACTTGCCGTCCAGCAGCACTTCGATTTCATCGCCCTGGGTGCGGGCGGTCAGGGTGTGCCAGTCCTGCAGCGTCAGCTTCACGGGCAAGCTCTTGTTCTTGCTCTTGAGGAGCTCTTTGTCCTCGGCGCTCAGGCCACCGGGTTCTTTTTTCTTGGCGTAGATGTCATTGCGGAAGTTGCCGGTCTTGGCATCGCCGATGTTCACCGCGGTGGGGCTCACGTTGACGTTGCAGATGTGGCCGGCGTGCGAGCCCTTGAAGGTCTTGTCATCGAACCAGAGGTTGAAGCTCTTGGCCTTGTCGCTCGTGTAGCGGAACTTCACGTTCACCTCGAGGTCCTTCTCGGGCTCGATCACCACGTTGTCCACGGCGGAGTGGTCGGAACCCTCGGGCGTGATGCCCTGAAGCACGCCGTCCTTCACCACGCTGCCGCTCTTGTAATGACCCCAACGTTTGCCAAAGCCGTCCTTGGCGAAATCGTCAGCGAAGATGGTGCGGCCGTAGGTGCCAGTGTCCTGAGCCAGGGCGGAGGCGGCGGTGAGGGTGGCGAGGAGCAGGGGAAGGCAGGATTTCATCTTGAAGGGTAGGTTGCACAGGCTCGATTGAGCCGGAGCGGCATAACGTGGCTCAAGTCCGATTTCTCCCAGAATTTGTCCGATTCTACAGAGCCAAAGGCGTGGGGTCGTTTTCCATCCTACTTTTCCGATCAGCACGGCGCCGGACTTGATAATCTTGCCCCGCGTTGTGCGTATGGGGTAGGCTCTTCATTCACCCATTCCATCGCATGAGAAAACTCACTTTCTGGCTGGGAGTGGCACTGACGGCGTCTCTGACGTCTGGCTTTGCCGCCGACAGCAAATCGAAAACGATCGTCCTGATTGCTGGCAAGCAATCCCACGGCCCCGGTCAGCATGAACATAATGCCGGCGTACAGTTGCTGGCCAAGTGCCTCAAAGACGCAGGCACGCAGGCTGACATCAAGGTGCACCTGAATGCTGACTGGCCTTCTTCCGAAGAGCTGGGCAAGGCGGACACCATCCTGATTTATTCGGATGGGGGAGGCGGGCACCCGGCGTTACAAGGCGATCATCTTCAACAGCTTGACAAGGAGATGAAGCGTGGCGCGGGCTTTGTGGCGCTGCACTACGCAGTGGAGCCGACTACGGACAAGGGCAACAAGGAGTTCATCGAGTGGATGGGCGGCTGTTTCGAGACCCACTGGAGCGTGAACCCGCACTGGGACGCGAACTTCAAGGAGTTCCCCAAGCATCCGGTGGCCAATGGGGTGAAGCCCTTCACCACCAATGACGAGTGGTACTTCCACATGCGCTTCCGCCCGAACTTGAAGGGTGTGACACCGGTGCTGAGCGACATCCCGCCGGACACCACGATGAAGCGCCCAGATGGTCCGCACAGCGGTAACCCGACGGTGCGTGAAGAGGTGGCCAACAAAAAGCCGCAGCACGTCGCCTGGGCGGCAGAGCGGGATGGCGGCGGCCGTGGCTTCGGTTTCACCGGCGGTCACTACCACAAGGGCTGGGGCAATGACGACCAGCGCAAGCTGGTGCTCAACGCCATCCTCTGGAGCGCCAAGATCGATGTCCCCGCCGAGGGCGTGGCGTCCAAGGTGACGGAAGAGGATCTCAAGGTCAATCTGGACCCCAAGCCCGGACAGGGCCTGCCGGAAAAAATGCCTGAAGCCAAGCCAGCCGCAGCACCTGCCAAGCCCGCCGCCACCAGCGCGGCGGAGCCCAAGGCGCTCTTTCGCCGCGAGATCGGCAAGGCGGATGGCTTGGTCGAAGTGAAGGCGGATCTGAAAGGCGCGAAGGAACTGTATCTGGTGGTGACAGAAGGTTCAGACGGCATTGCAGCCGACTGGACCGACTGGGTGGAGCCCACACTGGTGGGAGCGGACGGCAAGCGCACCAAGCTCACAGAACTGAAGATCAAGAAGTCCAGCACCGGCTGGGGAAACATCGGGATCAACCGCAATGCCAGCGGCGGCAACCTGCGGCTGGAGAGCACCCCGGCGGGTCAGACCCTGCAGGGCTTTGGCACCCATTCGAACTCAATCATCGCCTTCGACCTCCCGGAAGGGACGGTCGCATTTGAGGGCAAGGTTGGTATTGACGAAGGCGGGACCAAACAGGGCGGGCAGAACAAGGTGGTGGCCCGCGTGTTCACCAGCGAGCCGCCCGCGGCCATGCTGGCCAGCAAGGGATCCGGCGGGGCGGAGAAACAGTACGGAGTGGAAGATGCGCGCGATCAGATGCGCGGGTTCAAGACCCCCGAGGGCCTGGAGGCCACGCTCTTCGCCGTGGAGCCCCAGATCCAGAATCCGACCAACCTCGACATCGATCCGCAGGGCCGCGTGTGGGCTGTGGAATCTGTGAACTACCGCTCCAGCATGAAGCCCTGGGGCATTCTGCGTGAAGCTGGCGACCGTGTGGTCATCCTGACCAAGCAGAAGGGCGACGGTGTGGCTGGCGAGAAGACATTCTACCAGAGCCGCGAACTCACCAACGCCCTGGGCATCTGCGTGCTTCCCCAAGACAAGGGCACCAAGGTCATCGTGAGCGCCTCTCCCAACATTTGGCTGCTGACGGACGCGGATGGCGACGACGTGGCGGAGAAGGCCGAGAAGATCTTCATGGTCGGTGGGAACTTTGACCACGACCACAATGCGCACGCCATCGTCTTTGGACCTGATGGCAAATTCTACTTCAATTTCGGAAACGAGGGCCGCGAGCTCAAGTGGCCTGACGGCTCCCGGGTGAAGGACAATCTGGGCAACGACATCTCCGACCAGGGCAAGCCTTACCGTCAGGGCATGATCTTCCGTTGCGACATCGATCTGGCCACGGCCAAGGCCACCAATGTGGAGACGCTCGGTCACAACTTCCGCAACAACTATGAAGTGTGCGTGGACTCCTTCGGCGGCATGTGGCAGTCCGACAATGACGACGACGGCAACAAGGGCGTCCGCATCAATGCCATCTTGGACTATGGCAGCTACGGCTACACCGATGAGATCACCGGCGCCGGCTGGCGCTCTCCTCGAACCAACATCGAGACCGAGGTGCCGCTGATGCACTGGCACCAGAACGACCCGGGCACCATCCCGAACCTGCTGCAGACCGGAGGTGGATCTCCCACGGGTATCCTCATCAATGAGGGCAAACTGTTGGGCAAGGCCTTTGAAAACCAGCTCATTCACTGCGACGCGGGCCCCCGCACGGTGCGCGCCTATCCAGTGAAAAAAGTCGGCGCCGGTTACACGGCCGAGATGGTGGACATCCTCACCACGGACGACAACTGGTACCGCCCTGCGGACGTGGCCATCGCCCCCGATGGCTCCCTCTTTGTGGCAGACTGGTATGACCCGGGTGTGGGCGGCCACAACATGGGCGACAACGTGGCGGAAAAGATCCGCGGTCGGGTCTACCGCGTGGCCCCGAAGGGCAATGCATATCAAGTCCCCGCCAAGGTGGATTTCAGCAGCGCTGCGGGTTGTGCGGAGGCTTTGAAGTCCCCAAACAACAGCACCCGCTATGTGGCCTATGTGAAACTGCAAGCTCTGGGTGCCAAGGCGGAAGATGCGCTGCAAAAGCTCTGGAAATCGGACGACGCAGTGATCCGCGCCCGTGCCTTCCACCTGCTGCTGCGCCTGCCCGGTCAGTACGAAAGCTGGGTGGCGAAAGGCCTGGAGGACAAGGATGCCGACATCCGGGTGACCGCGGTACGTGAACTTCGTCTGGCCAGCGCCACCAACACCCTGACCGCCGGTCTGAAAGACCTCCCCGCGTATCTGCTGCCCCGCATCAAGAAAGAGGCGGACAAACAGGTGCTGCGTGAGTATGCGGTCACGCTGCGTACAGTCATCGAACCCGTGCCCTCACAGGAAGCTGGCAAAGATGTAAAGACTCCGGACCTGCTCGCCGATTGCTGGGTGGCATTGGCTGCCAAGCACGATGGCAAAGACCGCTGGTACCTGGAGGCCCTCGGTATTGGCTCCATCGGGCGTGAAGACCGCGTCTTCTCTGCCTGGCTCGCCTCCGTGGGAGACAAGTGGGACACGCCTGCCGGTCGCGACATCGTCTGGCGTGTGCGCAGCACCGCCGCACTGGATTACCTGGCCCGGCTGCTCACCAACAAGCAGGCCAATGACGCCGACCTTCCGCGCTACCTGCGTGCCCTGGACTTCCTCCCGGACAGCGAGGTTAAAGGCAACATCCTGGTGAAAGTGGTCTCCACCTCCACGGATCGCAAGCTGGTGGCAGGTGAGGTCTTGAACCGCCTGGGCAAGTCCAGCTTCCGTGAGAAGCCGGAGGTGAAGTCCGTGCTCGACAAGGTGTTGGAGTCCGCGAAAGGCACTCCGGAGTACATTGAAGTGGTGCAGGGTTTCGGCCTGTCGGGGAAGGATGCGGAAGTGCTGCATGCCGCTCTGGCCGAGCCTCACAATCCGCTGGCGGTGGAAGCCATCAAACTGCTACTGAAGTCGCCGGCTGGACGCACCCAACTCACGAACGCTCTCACCTCGCCCAAAGCGGACTCGGTGGTGGCTCTTCTGGGCGGCAGCGGTGACAAGGCGGCGATCAGTCTGCTCACTGAGATCCTGACCAATGCCACCCGCGAGCTTCCGGTTCGCACTGCGGCAGTGAAGGCGCTCTCCCTGAGTGCTGCGGGCGCTGAGGCCCTGCTGGCCCTGGCAGAATCCGGCAAGTTCCCGGAGGAACTCAAGGCCAACGCCGGCACTGCGCTGAGCATGGTGGCGTATCCCGGCATCAGCGATCGTGTGGCGAAGACCTTCCCCGCCGCGACTGCGGCCGGTGGCAAGGCTCTGCCATCCATCGCGGAACTGGTGAAGGTCAAAGGGGATGTGGAGAAGGGCAAGGCCATTTACGCCAAGGCGGAGAGCACCTGCACCCTTTGCCACCGCGTGGGCAACATCGGGGCGGACTTCGGTCCGGGCCTGACTGAGATCGGCTCCAAGCTGGGCAAGGAAGTGATCTACGAGTCCATCCTCAATCCCAATGCTGGCGTCAGCATGGGCTTTGAGACCTGGCAGATCACGTTGAAGAACGGCACCATCGCCATGGGCATCGTGCGCAGCGAGACCAATGACGAACTCGTGCTCGCCCTTCCGGGCGGCGTGGCCAACTCGTTCAACAAGCAGCAGATCGCCGAGCGCAAGAAGCTGCCGAACACCATGATGCCCTCCGGCCTGCAGTCCATGTTCTCCCAGGAAGACCTGGTGAACCTCGTGGAGTACCTGGCCTCCTTGAAGGCGCCGGTAGCGGCGAAGTAGGGTTGTGTAGGTATCGAACCTCGGTTGAGGGCAGAGGGTTGAGCAATCAAGATCATGCCGGGCGGCTTCGTTGCTGCCCGGCATTTTTGTTTTGTGGACGGGTGAGGGGAGCGTAGCGCAGATTGGCAATCTGCTGTGCCGCCGATTGGCAATCGGCAGCGGGGAGGCGCTTGTGGGAGTCATATGGCAGGAAGGATACGGGTGGCGACAGCGATCCTGAGCCTTCCGCAGGATGCAGAAGGCACCACGCTGGAAGCGCGGGGTCCCCACTGACCGTGGAGCCTCGTGACAGGGAGGCTTGGAGAGCGCAGGCGGTCCGCACGCATCATAGGAAGAGGGCGCCAATTGTCGCTCCTGTCCTGAGTTCCCGGCGAGCCGCCTGCGCTCCCCCAATGCTTTGTGTGTGCCTTCAAGGGCAGCTTGGATGCGGCGTTTCCCCCAATCTTGACTTACGGCAAGACTCCTTCTACAAACGTTTTCTCCATGGACTTCAGATCGCTATCCAAGTCGCCGAGAGCTGCGGGCATCATTTTTCTCGCGATCGGCTTCGTTTTTGCCGTTGGCGGGCTGATCATGAAGCGGCAAGGGCAGAAAGTGGAACTCTCTGGTGTCACCAATTCAGGAACCATTTTGCGTGGTTGGGTGAAGCACAGGTCCAAGCGAAGGGACGCATACCATCTTGAAGTCGCATACCGGGCGGAGGGATCTGTCTGGCAGAGGAGTTTCAGCATCCATCGGGCTTATTATTTCGAGCACATGAACGAGGCAGAAAAAGTCACCCAGGCAGAGGTGCTCGTCCGCTATCAACGCTCTGACCCTGCGAATGCGATTCTGGTGGGTGCTGCCAACGACGGCGATGCTACGCTTTGGGCAGGTTTGGTTGCGCTTGGAATGGGCGCGGCTTTCCTGGCGTTTGCGGTGGTGCGCAAGCGAGCAAACCCGTAGCGCCGATTGGCAATCGGCGGCGAGGCAGGGCTGGAGATGGACGATGGCGGCAGCGACGTGAATCGCGGGAGTAGTCCTGCTGTCCTCAGCCGGTAGGGGAGCGGAGGGGATGGAGGGCTGGTGCCATTGCGGTTATTTGACCGTTGAGGACGCAGCGCATGCGTGCCTCCGGCGGACTGAACAGCTGAGGACAGCCGAACTACGGTAGCGTGCATGTGGATGCCATGGGGTGGGAAGGTTGCTGCTGGCGACGGCGATCCTGAGCCTTCCGCAGGATGCAGAAGGCACCACGCTGGAAGCGCGGGGTCCCCACTGCCCGTGGAGCCTCGTGACAGGGAAGCTTGGGAAGCGTTCTGCCACATAGGGACTCGCCTGCTGCAAGTGCGGCACGCCCGTAGCTGCGTTCGAGAGGCGTGCACAAGAAGAGGGCGCCCGTTGTCGCTCCGGTCCTGAGTTCCCGGCGAGCCGTCGGGAACGGCAGTCGAGCTGACTGCGCTCCCCAATGCCTTGACGTGTTGCTTCCAATGGAGCCTCAGTCTGGGTGGCCTCGCGACGGGCATCCAAACATTCGAGCGACGTGGAGGCGTAGAAGACGGTGGGAAAGCCGACAGCATCCGCTTTCTCCCCACCGCCATCAACACCTCCAGGTCAACCCCCAGGGGTCCTTGGCAGGCACATATTTCCCGGGATGCGATGTTTTCCCGTGGAGTGCTGCCAAGTGCTCAAGGTCTCCTTCATGGCCGCGAGGCGGGACGGAATCCAGCACCCCAGACATCTACTTCTCGATGAGGAGACCGTCGGGCTATTCCGGCAGCGTCGCTTCGAGCGTAGTCCGGACGTGCCGTCCGGCTCAGTCGCCGCATCCAACCGCGTTACATTGCCGAACGGCATTCTCCCCCCTCCGGAGAATCTGCAATTCAGACTGGCGCACGCTCCCGCCTCTGGTTAACTGCAAGCTGGCGGATAAAACCCCCGCCGTGCCCCCTTGAAAAAAGTCCTCCAGCGCATCTTCCAATCCCTCGCCCTGTGCTGCATCGCCGTGGCCTGCGGAGCCTCTGGCAACCAACCAGATACCGCCAGCCCCTCCAGCGTGTGGCGCGTGGAAAAGGACGGGAAGCAGGTCTATCTGGCGGGCACCATCCACCTGCTGAGAAAGGCGGACTACCCGCTGCCGGCCGTTTTTGAGCAGGCCTACACGGGCAGCTCCAAGCTCGTGTTTGAGCTTCCTCCTGGCAGTGATGAAAACAGCCAGGTGGCCAGCCGCATGCGCCAGCTCGGCATGTATGCCGGGGACGACGAGTTGGGCCGCCATGTCAGCGCTGCCACCATGCAGAAGGTGCGCAAGTGGGCCACGGAAAAAGGTCTCCAGGAATCGGTCGTGAAGAAGTTCCGCCCCTGGTTCCTGTCGCTCACCATTGCCGCCACCGAATACCAGATCCTGGGGGCAGATCCCGCCCGCGGCGTGGACACCTACTTTGAAAAGAAGGCCAAGGCAGATCAGAAGCCGGGGGAAGGACTGGAGTCGGTTGAGTTTCAGCTCGGCATCTTTGCCAAGCTCAATGAGAAGCTTCAGGAGAACCTTTTGGAGCAGACTCTGGGTGAATCAGAAACCCTGCCCAAGGATTTCGACGAGCTGATCGTGGCCTGGCGCAAAGGGCACAGTGACAAGCTTCAGGAACTGCTGTTCCGGGACGCCGACAAGTATCCGGAACTGCTGGAGGAGTTCCTCCTCAAACGCAACAGGGCCTGGGTGGCCCCCATCCTGAAGTACCTCGAGCGGGATGAGAAGGTGATGATCCTCGTCGGTGCCGGTCACCTGGGTGGCAAAGGCGGCGTGATTGCCCTGCTCAAGGAAAAAGGCTGCGTCGTGACCCAAGTGGCTGCCACTCCGTAAATCGGAGCGAGCGCAGCCCAGTGATGAGCCAAGGTGGAAGAGCCGTCCCGGCTCTTTGGGGATGTTGGGTGATGCGGAAGCAAGAACCGAGAAGGTTTTGCTACCATCGTCGTGAACAACCAGTCTCTGAAGCTACCTGCTTCAACACAGGCTCACCCTCCCTCACCGCTTCCGGCGGAACACCGCCACGTGCTTGTCCACGTGTTTGCCGGGCGTGAGGAGCTTCCTTGCCAGCGGATTGTGCGTGGTGGTCACCAACTCCGCCCCCAGATTTTGCAGAGCTCCCAGAGCCAGCTCATGCTCCTTGTCAAAGTAGCTGGTGATGACCAGGAGTCCTTCCTCGTCCACCTTGCTTAGGCCCTGCTCGAAGATCTTCTTCCACAGCTCCGGCCCATGCCAGTAGTTCTGGTGGCGTAGCAGGACCATGTTGAAATCCTCCCCCATCTGCTTGTGCAGGTGGAGCTTGGTGGCGTCCTCCAGCAGAAACTCCGCTGGCAGATGAGCGTGGTTCTCCCGTGCCTGCAGGATCTCGCGGATGCGGATGTCCGCTCCCACCAGATTGACCTGCCCCGCCGTCTGGGACTGGCCAAATTTCACCAGCGTTTCTGCCTCATCGCATCGCCCGCAGGCCAGGTTCAGCACCCGCAGATCCCCGGTGGGAGGCAGGTGCAGATGAGGGGCCACCGAACCTTGGAGAAGGTTGGTCAATACGGCCATGTCCCCGGCGATGGGGTTGGGATCATCAAGAAAAGACTGGGACATGGCAGCTAAAAACGGGGCAGAGAGGACTGAACGAGGCTAGAACTTTAACGTTTCACCCCAGACAAAACGGGCCGCTTGAGCCACGTCTTTATCGCCACGACCGCTCACGTTCACGATGATGATTTTGTCCTTGTCCATCTGCGGAGCCACCTTCATGGCGTGAGCCAGAGCGTGAGAGCTCTCCAGCGCGGGAATGATCCCTTCGATCTTGGACAGTGATTGGAAGGCATTGAGCGCTTCGTCATCGGTGGCGTAGGTGTATTCCGCCCGGCCTTGATCGTGCAAATAGGCGTGCTCAGGGCCCACGGCGGCGTAGTCGAGACCGGCGCTGACCGAGTGCGTGAGCTGAATCTGGCCGTCCTCGTTGGCCAGCAACCAGGTCTTGGCTCCCTGAAGCACTCCCAGGCGACCGCCTTGGAATCGGGCGGCGTGACGCTCCGGGATGATGCCTTCGCCCCCGGCTTCCACGCCGACCATGCCTACCTCTTTGTCATCCAGAAAGGCGTGGAACAAGCCGATCGCATTGCTGCCACCGCCCACGCACGCGATGAGGAGATCCGGCAGGCGCTCTTCGCGCTCCAGAATCTGGCGGCGGGCTTCCAAGCCAATGACGCGGTGGAAATCACGCACCATCATCGGGTAGGGGTGGGCACCGTAGGCCGTTCCCAGGATGTAGTGGGTGTCCCGTACATTGGTCACCCAGTCGCGCATGGCCTCATTGACCGCTTCCTTCAGAGTCGCCTGACCGGCTGTCACGGGTACCACTTCAGCACCCAGGAAACGCATGCGGGCCACGTTCAGCATCTGGCGCTCCATGTCCACCTGGCCCATGTAAATCACGCACTTCAGCCCGGCACGAGCCGCCACGGTGGCCGTGGCCACGCCGTGCTGCCCCGCACCCGTTTCAGCGATGATACGGGTCTTGCCCAGACGCTGGGCCAGAAGGATCTGACCCATCGCGTTGTTGATCTTGTGAGCGCCGGTGTGGAGCAGATCTTCCCGCTTCAGGTAGATCTTGGCGCCGCCCAGTTGTTCGGTCCAGCGCTTGGCGAAATACAGGGGAGTGGGACGGCCCACGTAGTCCGTCAGCAGTTGATCCAGCTCAGCGCGGAATGCCGGGTCATTCTTGGCCTTCTCATACTCCGCGGTCAGTTCCTGGAGGGCAGCCATCAAGGTCTCCGGCACAAACATGCCGCCGTACGGACCGAAGTGGCCGTGGGCATCAGGCATGGAGGCGAGGGGGGAGGGGGCGGTAGGGGTCATGGCGGGAAAGTGAGTCTATCGCAATTCCATCGCGGCTCAAAGGGTTGTTGCATTGATGCTTCCGCTTCAAGCCTTCAACTGAAAGTCCTGCTGGGCCAGCACGGCATTGAGCGCCTTGCGATAGGGGCTGGGCATCGGCAGGGCTTCCAGCTTGGCCAGCGGGATCCATTGCAGGCCTTCTGGAGGGGCCGCCCCGGCCTTTTCTGGCGGGGCATGCACCCAGAGATCCACCTTGTACCGGGTGATCGTGTACTTGGACCGGTGCAGTACCGCAGGTGGCTTCGGCAGGGCAGGGAGCTCGGGCAGTTTCCACAACCCGGTGCGGCGCTTTCCGGACTCCTGTTGAAGCAGCACCCCTTCCACGCCGATCTGGAAATACACGCGCTCGGTCACGGCTGTGATCACCGTCTGTTTGCTCTTCACCGGAAGACTCGTGGGGTCCCGGGTCAGGCAGTGCGGTTGCACCGGGCACGAGCCGCAGTTGGGCGCACTCACGCGGCAGATCGTCTGGCCCAGTTCCATGAGGGCACTGTTAAACACGCGTGGGCTTTTGGCCGCCTCCACCAGGGCCCGGGATCGCTTCCAGAGCCGCGCCATTCCCTCCCGGCTGTCCACCGGGGTGGCGTCGTCCCACACGCGGGAAAGCACCCGCGCCACGTTGCCGTCCACAATCGGTGCCGCCGCATCGTGGGCAAAGCTGCACACGGCCCCCGCCGTGTAGTCGCCCACTCCGGGCAGGGCCCGCACGCCCTCCAAAGTGGCTGGAAACACGCCGCCGTGTTCACTTTCCACCCGCTGCGCCATCTGCTGCAGGAACCGGGCGCGCCGGTAGTAGCCCAGCCCTTCCCAGACCCGCAGTACCTCGGCTTCATCTGCCACCGCTAGAGTCGCCGTGTTGGGGAAGCGTTCCATCCAGCGGGCGTAGTAGCCCCGGTCCAGCACCGTGCTGATCTGCGTCTGTTGCAGCATCATTTCTGAGACTAGAATGGCGTAGGGATCCGTCGTCTGCCGCCAGGGGTAATCACGGCCGGAGACTGCAAACCAGGCCTCCAGGGCATGGGCGATTTTTGCAGGATTGGGCTCAAGGACGTTTTTCACAGGCGGGGAAATCAATCGTGAAGAAACCGGGATGCGGAGTGGGATTTCAAGTCTAACCTGCATGGATTCACGTCTTTTGCCCAGACCTTCCATGCCCGCCCTCACCACCTACACCAAAGCGCTCACTGAATCCCAGGCTGCCAAGCTCAGGACTGTGCTTCAGGCGAAGGGCTTCAAGTTCCTGGAGAAGCCCTACTGTCTGTACGCGGCGGAAGGGGCCAAGGTGAACGTGGCCGTGTATGAAAAAGGGCCCAAGATCGTCGCGCAGGGGAAGGGCGTGGAGGAGTTCATTACTTTTACCCTCGAACCCGAAGTGCTCGGGGTCGCCGAGCTGGGGTACGAGGAGGTGAACCAGCCTGAAATGTTCGAGCCCCACCTCGGGATCGATGAAAGCGGCAAAGGCGATTTTTTCGGCCCTCTGGTTATCGCGGGTGCCTACGTCGAGGCATCCATGGCACGGAAGCTGCGCGATATGGGGGTGATGGACAGCAAGCGCATTGGCAGTGATGCCCGGATTGAAGCGATCGCCGGGGACATGCGCGCGGCCCGGGTGGTGCACGATGTGATCGTGATCGGCCCGGAGAAGTACAACGAGCTGTACACAAAGTTTGGCAACCTGAACCGGCTCCTCGCCTGGGGGCACGCCCGCGTCATCGAGAACCTGCTGGAGCGCGTGCCCGACTGCCCGATGGCTCTGTCTGACCAGTTCGCCAATCCGCGGGTGCTCCAGAGCGCCCTCCTGGAAAAAGGGAAAACCATCGACCTCCAGCAGCGCACCAAGGCGGAGAGTGACCCGGCCGTGGCGGCCGCCTCCATCTTCGCACGGGAGAAATTTGTGCGCTGGCTCAAGGAGGCGGGAGACCGGCTCGGCATCGTCCTGCCCAAGGGGGCATCTCCTGCGGTAAAGCAGGCGGGAGCGGAGCTGATCCGCAAGCACGGAGCCGATATTTTGCCAAAAGTGGCAAAGATGCATTTCAAGACCGCCATTGAAGTTACAGCAATTGCATGATATTTTCTCTGGAGACCCTTGGAAAGCTGGTTTATGAGTTGCTCACGACCAGCGATCTGCAAAAGTTCCTGTCTGCCGTTCGAAAATCAGCCAAGCAACCTGTTACAGGCTTATGTCAACCGTAACCAAACGTGATCTGGTGGTAGAATTGAGCAACCGTACGGGTTTGACGCAGAGTCAGGCCTTCGACCTCTTTCAACAGGCCCTCGACCTCATCACTGAGGAGCTCGCGAAGGGCAACGAAGTCACCCTTCGTCGTTTCGGCACCTTTGAGGTGCGGGTGACGAAGCCCAAGATTGGTCGCAATCCCAACAAGCCAGGTTCGGAGATGCAGATCCCGCCGCGTACCGTGGTCCGGTTCAAGCCTGGCAAGGAGATGAAAGCCCAGGTGGGAGCGGTGCCTCCCACGAACGTGGCGGAGGACTGAGTCATCCCACCGGCCGGGTTGAAGCTTCTGGCCGGGAGACCATCACCGCCTCATACACGAAGGCGGGCGGCAGATTGCCCCAGACCGTGGAGCTGGTCCGCAGCTCCACACAGCGTTCCTTGAGCAGTGCCCGGAATCGCTGCCCCTGCGGCAGCATGTGGAACCCCGTGTAGGCGAAGGTGACAAACACCCCGCCTGGTCGCAGTCTGGGCAGCACGTGATCGAGGATCGCCGTTTGCAGACTCGCGGGGAAGTTGGTCCACGGCAGGCCGCTCACGATGCTGTCGAAGCAGCAGTCCGGTCCCAGATCCCCTGCAAAGTCGAACTCCTGGCAAGGGGCTGCCTCAAAACGCATGCGCGGATGCTGCTGCCGCAACTGGTCCACGAAAGTCTGATTGAGTTCCAGGCCCAGGTAGCTGGCCCCTTCCGGCAGCACCTCATCGATCGCTGTGGTGAACGCCCCCGTGCCTGGGCCGAGCTCCAGCACGGAGCGGGCTTTTGCCACCTGAGCGCATTCCACGATGCGTCTCGCCAGTGCGGGCGAGGAGGGCGCGATCGCTCCGGTGGTCTGCCAATTGGTTAAGAACTGTTGAAAAAATCTCCACGACATTCAAGTCACGCTATCCAATGTTGCAGGGGCGTGCGAATGGTTTTATCGGAACAAGGTCAGCCCATGAAATCGCGCCTCGTTGTTCTCCTAACGTGTGCCGGCACTTTGCTCGTGTCCGGTTGTGGCTCCTCCCCGTACAAGATCACCTTGCGGGACGGACGTGAGTACCTCACGGCCAGTCGGCCGGAGTTCAACGAGAAGACAGGATATTACAAATTTCGCAGCCAGAACGACCGGGACGCGCTCATTCGGAGTGATGAGATCCTGATGATGCAGGAGCTCTGATCCCACCGTACCGACGATGAGTGCAAACCCTGGCCCCCGTGCCCCGCTCGTGCTTGCTTCAGGCTCACCCCGCCGGGTGGAGCTGATGGAGGAGGCAGGCTATGTGTTCGAAGTGCTGGTGCCTGAAGTGGAGGAAGCGCATGACGAGTCCCTCACCTGTGAGGCTCTGACCATGGAGAACGCCCGGCTTAAGGGGCGGGTGATCGCCGCCTCCAGGCCGGACGCGGTGGTAGTGGCCGCTGACACCCTCGTCTATCTGGATGACAAACCTCTGGGCAAGCCGCGCGACATGGAGGACGCCGCCGCCATGCTGCGACGTCTCAGCGGGCGCACGCATCGCGTCTGCACCGGCGTGGCCGTCCTGGCCAAAGGGGGCACCGTAGAGCATGCCTTCCCGGTGATCAGCGAGGTCACCTTCAAGCTTCTCACGGAGGAGGTCATTCGCGAGTATCACTCGAAGATTCAGCCGCTCGACAAGGCCGGTGCCTACGCCGTACAGGACGAGAGCGCCATGATCATCGAGCGGGTCGAAGGCTCCTGGTCCAATGTCAAAGGCCTTCCCATGGAGCGCTTGCAGGATGAGCTGGCCAGTTTCCTGAATCCCTCTGTTGATTGAGTGACGCGGGGCCACGAGGAGCCAACGTCAACGTCAGCTTCCCGGCCTTTCGTTTTCGCGACGAAGGGAGTCTGTGTCCCAGCCTCCGTCCGGTTTGCTGAGGCCCTTCATGTCCGCTGAGAAGAGCTTCTCCATTTCCTCGATCTGGTCGCGGGCGGCGTTGACATAGGCGGCCCCCAGTTTGTGCTCGTACCAGACGTCCGCCATGGACCGCAGGCTGCGTTCGTCCAGCTCTTTGAAAAGGCGCGTGGCCCGAAGCGCTTCATGGGCAGGATAGCCCAGTGTGCGCAGCGTCTGCGCCGCCATGTCCAGGGAGCTGCCCAGTGTCTCACGGTAGATGTGCTCGATCCCGCGCTTCACCATCTCATAGGCATGCAGGCGGCCCGAGGCGCGCGCCAGAATCGCCAGATGCGGATAGTGATGCTGCACGGTGTCGATGATCTGCAGCGCCTTGGCCTCGTCATCGATGGCGATGACGATCAGCTTGGCCCGGGCAGCGCCCGCGCTTTCCAGCAGGTCGGGGCGGGAGGCGTCGCCGTAGAAGAGCTTCAGCCCCATGCGCCGGAGGAAGTCCACCTGGTCAGAGTCCATGTCCAGCACCGTGGCCCCGATGCCGTACGCGCGCAGCAGACGGCCCACGATGTGACCGAACCGGCCGTATCCCGCGATCAGCACCGCGTTCTCCTCATCTGGGATCTCGTCCATCGGTCGTTGCTGCTGGGTTTTCAGCAACCACGGCAGGAGCACCTTCTCATGCAGCAACAACATCAGCGGCGTCATCGCCATGGAGAGTGCCACCACGGCCACTGTCGGCTTCGTGATGGAGGTCGGCAGGATGTGACCGGCATCCGCCATGGAGAGCAGCACGAAGCAGAACTCACCCCCCTGCGCGAGTGCCAGCGTGAAGAGACTGGTGTCCGTGCCCGGCATGCGGGAGAACCGCGCCACGATGAAGAGCACGAGCATCTTCAACCCCAGCAGACCCGCCACGGCCTGGATCATGATCAGCGGCTGAGAAGCGATGAGGCTGAAATCCACTCCCGCACCCACCGCGATGAAGAAGATACCCAACAACAGTCCTTTGAAGGGTTCGATGTCGGACTCCAGCTCATGGCGGAACTCGCTTTCTGCCAGCACCACTCCCGCCAGAAAGGTGCCCAGGGCCGGACTCAACCCCACGCTCTGCATGAGCAGCGCGATGCCGATGACCAAAAGCAGCGCCGTGGCGGTGAAGATCTCCCGCAGCTTCGTGCTGGCCACGAAACGGAAGAGCGGTCCGATGAGGAAGCGCCCGCCGCCGACGATCAAGGCGACGGCCCCGACGGTGAGCAAGGCCTGGTGCCAGCCCGGGACCACGTCCGCAGCAGCCCCATGGTGGGGGTCAATGGCCACTGGCGCACCACCCACGGCCAACAAGGGGAGAATGGCCAGGATGGGGATGACCGCGATGTCCTGAAAAAGCAGCACGGCAAAGCTGGCCCGACCCGCCTCGCTCTTCATCTGGCCCTTCTCCGCCAGGGATTGCAGAACGATGGCTGTGGAAGACATGGCCAGGATCATGCCGAGGGCCAGACCCTGTTTCCACGGCAGGCCCAGAGCCATTGCCGCCGCCCCGATCAACAACGCCGTGGCTGCCACCTGCACGCCGCCCATTCCCAAAATCGGCCCGCGCAATCGCCAGAGCAGGCGCGGCTTCAATTCGAGCCCGATGACGAAGAGCATCATCACCACGCCGAACTCGGCAAAGTGCATCACGTCGCCCCCCTCCCGGCCCACAAACTTCAGCACAAACGGGCCGATCAAGACCCCGGCCAGCAGGTAGCCCAGCACCGAGCCCAGCCCGAGTCGTTTGGCGATCGGCACCGAGATGACGGCCGCACATAAATAGATGAAGGCCTGAGCCAGGAAGGAGTCAAGATGCATGGCAGTGGGCGGGAGTCAGGAGCGCGTCTGGGGAAGAGGGACCGCAAGATTGAGCGAATCATGAGCCAGCACCTTGCCAGGTTCAAAGGCATCGCTGCACAGATGGGTCAGCACGTGACGGTAGTGATCCGCGTGCTGTTGAAGTTCAGCTTCTGTGAGCTGAAAAGTCCCGTGAACCACAAACGGCGGCAGAAACTGCATGCGGCAGAGGCTGGCCGTTTGTTCTAGAGGAGCCAGCAATTGGCGGATGGAGAAGCGGTTGTAGCCCACCGCACAGTAAGCCTCCGCCATGCCTCCGGTGGAGATGGCCTGGATCCAGAACTTGCCCTCCAGTTCCCGGCCGTTTTCCCCGTAGGCAAAACCGTGCTGCAACACCAGATCCGCCCACTGCTTCAAGATCGCGGGGGTCGAGTACCAGTAAAAGGGATGCTGAAACACCACACCGTCATGTTGCCGCAGCAGTTCCTGCTCCCTCGCCACCTGGATGTGAAAGTCCGGATACTCTTCGTAGAGATCATGCACCGTGACGCCCTCCACCCCCTGCGCCGCCGCCAGCAGCGCCTTGTTGATGCGAGACCTCCGAATGGCAGGATGCGCGTGGACGAGGAGGATGCGTTTCATAACGGGAGCGACAGCAGGAAGGGAGGCTACGCCAGCCGGATCAACTGGGACACTCGCGATTTCAGCAGATCCGGTGGGACTTGCAATGAGACGGAGAGCTCAGAGAGTGTGCAGAGAAGTGGCCAACCCCACTTGGGAAAGGGCTTTTTCTAGTTCTGCTTTGCTATTAGGGCTTATCACTGACGCCAGGATGTCGACGTCTTTGGTCATGGCAAAGCCTGCAAAGGAGATGACATCTTGATACAGCGGCACTGCTGCTCCACCCAAAAACACAAATTTGGCACCTTGAGTTTTCGCGACCTGCTCAAACAGCCGGGCGGTTAGGGATAGTGCCGCAGCAATGGTTTCGTGAGTGAGTTTCATCGGATCGACGCGGCACGAATTTTATGTTCCACCTGGTTCCGTGCCAGCTCATGGACCCGGGGCTCCTGAGACCGCAAAGCATCGGTGATCGCGAGCCATTCATACAAGCAGAGATCCATCGTCGCTGCATGAGGTGCAGAGGGGTAGAGGGGTATGATCGAGATTCCCCGGACCGTGCCGTAAGGTGAGGGCCAAACGGGCGGCATCCCTTGATCCTCCATCAGAATCTGGTCAGCAATCGGTGCCGCCGCGTAGGAAGTTGGCATACCCGTGGCAGGGGGGCCGGGTTCGAGCGGCAGGACCAGCGGGAGTGCGTAAACGATTAGGTCATGCAAATTTCTCCAGACTGGTCCAGGATGACTGTCCCGGGTGAGGAGACGACATTGCTGCGCTCTTCGGACGGCTGCATGTGTTTCGGACGCGCTCATGCCCAGAGAGCTGGCAAGTGCCGCGTACGTCACGTTTGCAGACAACGAAGCCACCTTAAGTGAGACGAGCACGTCTTGGGGGTTTAAGCGTCACACCTCATGTTTATTCGCAATTCGCGAATGGCGCAAAGAGATTTAAAGTGGAGTCAACTACAACTTATTCCTCACATCCCTTCTCCAGGTCTTTCAACTGGTGATCCAGTGCGCCCACGGACATCTGGATTTCAATCAAAGAGAGGACAAGGGAGGTGATCATGGTCAACAGACTGAGCCCAAAGAGGATCTTGCCGGCGGTGTCCCAGCCGAAGAAGAGGACGAGCATGCACACCGTGCAAATCAGGATGCTGAGGACTCCGAAGAACTGCATGTCGCGGATGAGCTTGATCCGGCGGCGCAGATTGTGGATCTGCTTCAGGTAGATGGGGTCTGCGGACGTCTTGTAGCTGGCGTGCAGAGCACGGACCACGCTGGCGAGGCCGAGGAACCGGTTGGTGTAGGCCAGCAGGAGGAGGGAGATGGCCGGGAAGATGAGAGCGGGGGTGGTGAGCGTCATAACATGAGGCACGGGCGGCTGAGATCTGGTCAGAACCAGCTGCCGCACAGCTTACGCCAGCGGGAATCGTGCCTCAATGCCGGTTTCCCGCTCGGACCGGTCAGCTCCGCAGGGCCATGCCGCTGTTGAGGTTCCCGGCAATGGCATTGCGGAGGTCTTCAAGGCTCACGGGCTTGCAGAGGAATCCATTCATCCCGGCCTCCATACAGGACTCCTTCACCCCGCTCAGGGTGTGCCCCGTCATGGCGACGATCACCGGCTGGTGTTTGACGTGGAAGTTCGCCCGGATCTCCCGGGTGGCGTCCTCGCCGCCCATGATGGGCATCTGGAGGTCCATAAAGACCAGATCGTAAGACGCGTCCACCACCATGTCCACGGCTTCGCGACCGTTCTGGGCGATGTCCACATTCAGATACCCCAGCTTGTTGAGCATCATCTTCGCCAGCTTCTGGTTCATGGGCTGGTCTTCCACCAGCAAGATACGGGCGGGGTGATCCTGGGCAAAGGTCTGGCGCTCGGGGGCGGCAGGGCTTTCCGGCAGGTTCAGCACAGACGGCTTGACGTCGATGCCGGTGACCTGGGCCAGGGCCTTGAGGAGCTCCCGACGGCCTGCTGGCTTGTGGATGAAGAGGGAGCGGGGGCCGGCGGCGGACTGGAGCGTCTGTTTCACCTGCTCATGACCCAGGGACACGAGGCCCAGGGTGGTGATGTTCAGGGCGCAGGCGCGTTTGGCGATCTTCTCCACCAGATGACGCACGGGAGTGACGAGGTCCAGGATGATCAGCGGTGGTGCGCCGTTGAGCAGATCGTCAGCATTGGCAGCAGGGTCCAGTGCCCGGGCCTGTGCGGTCATGCCAAAGAGGCGGCAGCTGTGGGTGAGGATGCTGGCGGTGGTCTGGTTCTGGGAAAGAACGAGCACCGGACGGCCGCGCAGCGTGTGCACCCAGCGGGTTTCCTCCTCCAGGGCCTCGGCATCATCCTGGGCGGTCGTCATGGGCACTTCAAAGAAGAAGTTGGAGCCACCGCCCAGCTCGCTGGTGACGCTGATCTCCCCGCCCATGAGACGGCAGAGCTTCCGGCAGATGGCCAGGCCCAGGCCGGTGCCGCCGTACTTGCGGGTGGTGGAGGTGTCGGCCTGTGTGAAGGCCTGGAAGAGCAGCGGAAGCTTGTCCTTGGCAATGCCGATGCCGGTGTCCCGCACCGACACCTGCAGCAGCGTGTACTCGCCGCCATCCGGCAGCTTGCGCACGATCGGCTGGGCCACGACGAGGATCTCGCCGCGCTCGGTGAACTTGACGGCATTGGCCACCAGATTCACCAGCACCTGCTTCAGGCGCTGGAAGTCGCCCGTGATGTGGCGCGGGATGTTCTCGCTGACGTGGTAGTTGAGCTCCACGCCCTTCTCCGCCGCCTTGAAGGCGAAGATGCCCATGGTCTCATGAAACAATCTTTCGAGGCTGACCGGGAGCCGTTCCAGAACCATGCGGGCGGATTCCAGCTTGGAGAAGTCCAGGATGTCATTGATGAGGTGCAGCAGGCTCTCGCCGCTGGTGCGGATCATGCGCACCAGTTCCATCTGCTCGTTGTCCAGCCGGGAGTCCAGCAGCAGGGAGGTGGTGCCGATGATGCCGTTCATCGGAGTGCGGATCTCGTGGCTCATGTTGGCCAGGAAGTCCGCCTTGGCGGCCATGCCGGACTCCGCCTGGCGCTTCGCGGCGAGGGAGTCGCTGATGACCTTCTGCTTGCGCTCCTCCTCAATTTGAAGGTGCTCCACCGTCTCATTGAAGACCTGGAGGGCCTCGGCGATTTCATCGATCCCCTTCTGGGGCAGGCGGTGGGTCAGCAGGCCCTGGCGCAGGGCCAGCAGACCCTCGGTGATGTCCCGCACCCGTCTGCCCAGGCGACGTCCCATGTAGAGGGAGAGGAAGAGGCCGGGAAGGAGACCCGCTCCTCCTGCAATGGAGAGCACCGCCACCAGCTTGGGCGACGCGAGCAGGTGCTTCACACTGTACATGGGCTGCTCCACCACCATCGTGCCCATCAAGGTGCCGTCGGCGCGGTTGATGGGGACAGCAGCCACGATCCACTCCGCGGTGGCGATGTCGCCCTCCTTGTTGCGAATGAAGCGGGAGGAAGCCGCATAGGGCAGACCTGCCGAGACCAGTGTGAGGGCTTCCATCACGCCGACTTCAGCGTCACCTGGCGAGGCCAGCTTATCCGACCCTGTGAGCGTGAATTTGGAAGTGGTGCGGAACTTCTTGTCCCCAGAAGCCTCGTTGGGAATGTGGCGCACCACTTCAACAAAAGTGCCGAGGCTGGTGAGGGAATGGGGGCCCTGCAGGTCCATCAACTCACGGCGCAGGTTTTCTTCCGTCTGCCAGGGAATCTGCTCTGGGATGACGGCATTCGCATCTGCTCCAAGGACGCGTTTGACTTCGGCAGCACCGGTGAATGCAAGGCCGAGGAGATAGGTGCGCTGTGCGGAGCGGGCGGAATCCAGCTCATGCCATACAAAGCCGGTCCCGGCCGCGGCAACGGCCAGAACGAGGGCAATCAAGGTGAGGAACAACAACCTTGTGCTCAACAACAGTGCTTTGATACGGGGAGCCATGAAATCACCTGACGGCTATCTGTCGGTACGAGTTGTTAACCTGGAATTCGGTCACTGAAACGGGAGGACGGCGTTTGGCAAAATGCGAAGCACCATCTCCGCGAGCGCGCGGGGAGTGTAGGGCTTGGGAAGCACGTCATCAAATCCCATACGCCGGCAGCTTGCGATGCTCTCCTCATCAACAAAGAAACCGCTGCAGGCGATGACGGGGATGCCCGGCTGGATGATGCGGAGCGCCTCAAGTGCCTCCATGCCGGACATGCCTCCGGGGAGCACCAGATCGAGGATCAACAGATCAATTTTAGTGTGGTGCAGGACACAGTATCTGAGAATCTGCGCGGCCTCCTCGGCGCTGCTGGCACTCAGGACCTCCCAGCGGTGGGAAGTGAGGATCGTGCTGGCCAGGGCACGGAGCACCGGTTCATCGTCCACCAGCAGGATGCGCCCTCTGAACGCCGGCATGGTCGCCTGGGGCTCAGGGTTTTCAGGAATGGGGGCAGCTAAGCTCATGGGCAGGGTCTTAAATGGCGGTGTAGGAGAGGCAGCGGATTTCGTCCAATGTCGTGTTGCCAGCAAGGAACTGCAACAGACCCTCCTGATAAAGTGTGCGGAAACCTTGGGTGAGTGCAGCGGCGCGCAAGGCGGAAAGCGGGGCGGCGGCCTCCACCAGATCGCGGATCTCGTCGCTTACTTCGCAGAGTTCCATGAGGGCAATTCGACCGCTGTAGCCGGTGCCATGGCACTCGTCGCAGCCCACCTTTTCATACACCGGTTGGGTGAGCGCGTGCGTGATGGCTCCCTGTTTGAACAGGTGCTCCTGGATCTCGCGCGAGGCGGCGACCGGACGTTTGCAGTATCCACAGAGTTTTCGCACCAGCCGCTGGGCCTGACTGAGCGCAAGAGAATCGGCGAGCAAATACTTCTCCACACCCATGGAGAGAAGGCGGGAGACAGCCCGCAGGGAATCGTTCGCGTGCAGGGTGGTCAGCACGAGGTGGCCGGTGAGAGAGGCGTTCACCGCCGCCTGGGCGGTCTCGGTGTCACGGGATTCCCCAATCAGGATGATGTCAGGGTCAGCCCGCAGCAGAGCCCGGAGGCCGTTGGCAAAGTCCAGGCCGTACACAGGGTTGGTCTGCGTCTGGTTGATACCCTCCACCTCATACTCGATCGGATCTTCGATCGTCTGGATATTGACGTCTACCTCGTTCACGCTGTTGAGCAGCGCATAGAGGGTGGTCGTTTTACCTGAACCGGTAGGGCCGGTCACCAGCACCAGGCCCTGGTCCCGGCGCATCACGCGGGTAAAGATGTCCTGCTGGCGCTGGCTGAGGTTAAAGTCGCTGAGGTGACGCACGCCGTCCTGCTTGTCCAGGAAACGCATGATGACCTTCTGGAACTCCCGTCGCGTCGGAATGGCGGCCACACGAACATCCAGGCGACGTCGGCCGAGGCGCATGGCAAAGCGGCCGTCCTGCGCCTCCTGCCGCGTCTGGCTCATGTTGGAATAGTTTTTGACCAGTGCAACGAACCGGGAGAGCAGCTCCTCGGAAGCTGTGAGAATGACCTTGAGGTTGCCGTCGATACGGGCCCGGAACCGGGTCACGTTGTGAAACTTCTCAATGTGAAGGTCACTGGCCCGGCATCGGATGGAGGTGAAAAGCGCCCAGTGCATGAGCTCCTCAGCCGAGTGGTTTGGGTTCTGTGGATTGACTCGCGCCATATCCTCGGCGCTGATCTCCACCACATCACTCTCCTCCCGCTCTGCCAGATTCGTTTCCTCCACCTTGGCGACCGAGTTGGGGTCGAAGTTGGCGGCGGCCCTGCCGATGGCCTCCCGGATGGCGGCTGGATCAGCCAGCACGGGGATGATCTTGCCGGATTCATTGCCAAGGGAGAGCCACTCGTCCTCAAAGGCATAGTTGTCCGGAGTTTCGCTCAGCAGGTAGATGCAATGCCGCCCTGCATAGAGCGGATACACGTTGAAGCGCTCCAGCAGGTGATGGGGGAACAACTGCTGCCGGGGTGCTTCCTGGGCGTTGTAAACCTGCGCCTTGCCGTCCGTGGTCAGGTAGCGGAGCGCCACTCCCAGATTGCGCTGTAGTCCGTTGAAGTCGGCAACGCCAGGCGCCTGCTTCTTGTCTCTGAGCACGGCGTAGTAGCCGCGCAGGCGAGTTGCATCCGAGGGTTCGTAAGGATAATTCTTGAGCAGCCATTCGAACGCCGCATCCAGGCCCCCCTCACTCAGGCGGGGTACCTCCAGCTTTTCCAAAGGGTTCTCCTGAGGAATGGGATTCTGCTGGCAGCGGTTGGCAAAATCCTGCCGCGTCTTCTGATACTGATCTTTGGAAATAAGGACCCGCACCGTGAGGGTGGGAGGCACGCCCCAGTTGTCCGTGGCCTTGGGGTTGAAATGGGCCATGATCAGCAACGGTCCGAGCGTCGCCACTGGCAGCCAGGGATCTGCCGTGTACGGCATCCGGCCCAGCTTTCTGAGAATGCGTTCCGCCTCCGGGGGACAACTCTCGCGCAACAGGTTCACCGGCACCAGACCGTTTTGCAATGCCACCCCTTCGATGGTCATCACCAGCGATTCCTTCACGCCTACAGGCTCCGTACCTGGAGCGGAGGCACTGGTGGCAAAACTGAGAGGTGACGACTGCGGGGCGACGGACATGAGGAGGCTCGGGAAATCGGAGAATAGAGATGCTGTGAGCTACTTTCCGGCCATCGTGAAGTTTGGCGGAAAAACAAAGGCCGTGCCGAGATCAGAGCCGTCGAAGTTAACCTTCAGTCCGGTGCCTGCCTCGCCAGGTGGGATCATCTTGTAGATGGTGCCTGTCCACATCAACCGATAGTCATCAGCGCTGCTGGAAATATCGGGATTCCAGTCATTGCGCATGTAGGGGGAGCCTGGCTTGGGATTGTCCGGGTTGCGATATTGCATGGTCCGCAGGATGAGGATTTCATCCTGTCCGGAGGGGGCCACGCCAGTGAAGAGCAATTCATAGTTGCTCATGTTGAACCGGTGTACGGCCGTGTTCAGCGTTTCGAGTGCGTTCTTGGCGATGGCAGCGCGAGAGCTTTCCGTCATGTCGCTGAACCTTGGAATGGCGACTGCCGCGATCACAGCAATCACAGCGATGACGATGATGAGCTCGATAATGCTGATGCCAGCTTTCCCTCGTTTGTCCCTTGCCGATGTCCGTGTTCCCTTCATGGCAGCGTTCGAGGTCAAATTGATCCTAGTAACTGATAACTGTGGTGCCCTGCTTAAGTGTGACTTTGGCGAGGGGGTCGATCGTTCGGAACGTAATCGAGTAACCGTTGGGGATGAAATCAGTCAGGTTCGTCTCGGAGAAGGAGATGTAGGGGGCGATCTTGGCGTACTTGAGCTGGTCAGTAGTTGCGGCAGTCCAGTCGGCCACGGCCTGAGTGCGTCCGCGCACCTGGATGAAAGTGGCCATGCCCATGTTGATTGACTCCGCGCGGGCGATGGCGACGTTGCGCTCGCTGTCACCTCGCATCTTAATCAAGTTCGGGATGGCCAGGAAGGCAATGATGCCGATGATTGCCACTGCTGCCAGCATCTCGACGAGCGAAAAGGCGGGTTGCCATTGACCGTGACGCCGGAGGGAAAGGTTGCTTTGCATAAGCCGGATTTCGGTTACTCGGCAGTGAGGAGCACCTGCGGATAGCTGCCTGATGCCCAGGTGGGCAGGGTGATGTACTGCTTGGTCGCAGTGAGTGCCTCGCTCTTGATCTTGTCCGAGTTGGTCGTGGTGTTGAAGAAGTGATTCTTCGTGGGGTCGTCAAGATAGCTAGCGACCAGATTAAGCCGGGCCAGAGACGTGGTGCGACTGTTGTAGTCCGTGCGAATTTCTTCGACGGTCCGGAGTTTTGCGCTGCCTGTGGCGGCATTGATGACATTCACCCGGTTGGTATCTCCATTGACCCAGGCATTAACAGCATTTTGGATGGCTGCTTGCTGCTGACGGGCAATGGTGCGGCTGGTGTCGGTCGTAGCGCTGGAAAAAGCACTGATCAACACCCCTGCCATGATCGATAGGATGGCAATCGTTACCAACGCTTCAACCAGGGTGAAACCGGACCGTGAGTGGCGGAAGTGTGTGTTCATGGCTACCCTAACGGATCAACCAACTCAAAATGAGGCGGGCTCAATGGATTGACCAGCGAGCCCGCGCTGTGTGCAAACTCAGGCGCGACCTTAGTCACCCTTCACATAGCCGTAAACCCCAGTGGTGGCGTCTTTCTTGATGTAAGCCACGGCGGCAGTTTGCTCCGTTGCGCTGAGGCCGGGAACTTGGAAGACTTTGTCTTTGAAGGCACCGGCTGTTACCTTGTCGCCTTTAACGACCTTGGAAACCAGATCCGTTTCACTTGCTGCCTTCCAGTCGATACCGGCAGCAATGCCAGCTTGATACACCGAGATGATGTTCTGCGCATTGCGCTGGCTCTTGGTCTTGTCAGCCGCATCGTTGATGCCGCTGATGCTGGGGATGGCGATGGCGGCGATCACACCGATAACGGCGATAACGACGAGCATTTCGATAAGGCTGAAGCCCTTGGCAATGATGTTTTTTGGCGCTGTGTTTTTCATAGGTAGGGTTGTCTGAGTTTCTTGTTTAGGGAGTACTGAGGAAAGTGTTTAGCCAGATCGATCATTTATGATAACAGTGGGAATTCTATCATTTCTTAGATAATCGTCAACTCAAAATTATAATTGTTGCAGTGAGTTTGGTAAAATTTGGCAATCTGGCTGTGTGAACAATAAGTTTCGGTCCATTTGATTCTCATTTTCGACCGGGAAGGATGGCGTCACCTAGGTTGAAGATCGGCCCATAGATGGCGTACACGAGAAATCCCACCATCAGGCCGAGGATCATCATCGTGAGGGGTTCGATAATCTTGTCGACTTGGTTGGCGAGGGTATCGAGTTCGTCCTCGTAGTCGTCGGCGATCTCGTTGAGCATCTCCGTGCCGGCACCTGTTTCCGAGGCGAGCTCGATGAGGCCGCAGATGGTGCGCCCATCGTCGCCCAGCCAATGTGACTCAATGAGGAATGATTCGTGCATCGTGCGTCCGACGTTGATGTGGCCCGCCAGACGCTCGAAAAATTCGCGGTAGTGCCAATGCCAGGAGGCTTCGGCGGTGATGGCCAGAGCGTTTGAAAGCCGGACGTTTGCCTCCAGCAACATGGCCAAACAGCGGAAACTGACGGCAGACGCGGACTTCCGGACCAAGTTGGAAATGATAGGTAGCTTGAGGAAGAGCGTTTGGGCGGTTCGCGTGCTCGTCATGCGTCCCCAGTTCTTGAAGAACATGACCAGCCCGCCGATGGGGATGGCTAGCGTCCAAGGCTGATGAATCAGCGTCTCGGACATGAACACGAGCGCCTTGGTGCCAAGGGGAAGCGGTACTTTAAGGGAGGTGTAGAGCTTCTGCATCGCTGGAACCAGCGTGTAGCTCATGATGATGATGACCCCAATTCCCAAAGTGACCACCACTCCAGGATAGATCATCCCAGATTTCAGCTTTTTGATGATTCGCGCAGTCTTCTTCTGGGCTGATCCGATTCGTCGGCAGACGGTGGAAAGCTGACCCGCTTCCTCACCGGCGATGATGAGGCTCAGCAGCTCCTTGGGGAAAACGGAGGGATGCTTGGCAATGGCGTCACTGAACTTCTCCCCAATGGACAGATCATAGACCAGTTCCGCAATCACCCCGCGGTACCTGGGCGACTTCACACGGTTCGCCTGGAGTTGCAGGCTCTTGATCATGCCGATGTTTCGCTCCAGACAGCGGGCCAGGCCGTTGAAGAATACCACCCGGTCATCCAGGTTTTCCCTCGGCAGGGTCATCTTGTGAACCGTCTCATCCAGGCCCACAATGTCCTCGATGGTGGCAGTTTCGGCCCCTGACATGCCGGACCCGATGAGTGCCTTTTCGTGCGTGTCCGTCTCCACGAACGACTCGTGTGTGCCGCCAGTATGGATATTCGTGATGAGGACTTTCTTGAGCATGGGTATCTAAGGAGGATGGAATCTCAGCGAATGCTGGGGCGGTAGACTTCCACTGCGACAGCTTGATGGGCGGTAGAGAGGGGGTTCCGGATGGTCACAGAGCAGGTGACATCCTCCAGCGTGCCCATGGAGTTGGCCAGGGCAACGGTGCCTTCGCTGGTGAAACTCACCTGGGTGCCCGGGGCGGTGCCATAGGGAACGACAGCGGACTCCAGCATGCTGTTGTTGGTCCCATGGGGCAGCACGGCCAGAACTTCAGCCGGAGTCAGACCCAGTTGCCAGAGACGCGCGGCATTGTCTTGATAGTTGAGCGCCACGGCCGTGACTTCGGCGGTTTCCCCCTGGAGGTTCATCGTGCCTGCCAGGGAAACGGCACCCCCAATCACTGCTCCGATCAGGGCAGAGGCAATCATCACTTCGAGAATGGTGTAGCCGCTTTTCCGGCTGTTGCGGTGCGTGTTCATCGAACCAAAAAGTAGGTTTCCATCCAGGCGTCGCGAGGGAGCAGCTTTTCAAGATTCTCCGGGTCGGTCTCGCGTTGCAAAATGATGCGCACAGAGGTGCCAGAGTCGGTGCAGTTGAGCACCCAGTCGGTGCGGACGCCGCCGGTCATCTGAAGAGTGACCGAAGTCGGAAGGTTGATGTAGGTGGGGCGGAACTCGGTAATCAAATTCATGCGCCAGCGCAAAGGACCACCTGACACGATGCTGCTGCTCTGGTAGCCGAGGAAAAGAGTCGTCCCGGCTCCGGTGCCGGTGCCTGGGCCTGCGGCGAGGATGAACCGACGGTTGTTCTCCCCCACGAAGCGAACGTCCCGCACCGTGCTGGTGGGATCCAGCCAGACGATGATGGGTGAGAGGGTGTCTGCGGTGGAATATTCGGTCGTTGTGGTCTGACCCTCAATCACCACCTGGTCATAGGCGCCGGTGATACGGCAATGCGTGAGGCCGGTGTTTTTGAGGCGGATCTTGAGGACCTTGAACTTGCCGCTGTAGGTCGTGTTGTAGGGCGAGGTGGTGGGCGGCGCATAGGTGGGGCTGTTTTCTTGCACGATCTGCACAGCTGTGCTGGCGCTCCCGCTGGCGGTGGTGGAGCTGTACGTGGACCACGTGCCAGTGGCCTGCCCAAGGTGGTAGATGGAGCCGGGGGTGAAGTCCGTGTTGTTGATCATCTTCAGCGTCCCATTGGTCACCGCAGTGGGCGTGCTTGTGCCGCCATATCCTGCGGTGGCGGTGGGCGTGATGGCGTAGTTTTCCGGGAGCTGCGCGGCGGTTCCGGCATTGTTCTTCACGGTGTTCGTGAAGGTTGGCTTCATGTGAATGTAGCTGTTGGCCCGAAGGTCCGCGGTCTGCGCGGTTCCGTCATAGATGACCACCCGACCATCCACCCGGATGTTGTTCGTGATGTAGTAGTCCCCCGTGGCGTTCGCAGCCTTCTTGTGCAGAATCAGAAGATCCCCCTGGAGCAGTGCGGGATAGGACTTCAGGTAGTTGAACATGCTGACGTGCTCCGCCTGGTTGGTGTTGGAGTCGGCCACCGTGCGTTCATAGAAATAACCGGAGTCCTCTGTGGGCGGCACTTGAACGTTGTTGAAAGGGTAGGACACCACTGGAGCGGAGGGGCGCTGCGTAGTCTCATACGCAGAGAGGTTGGAGTAGGCGGAGGCCTGGAGTCCGCCCCAGTTGGTGGCGAGGGAGGCGCTGCTCGCAGCGCGAGTAACGGTGTCGCGGAAGCTGTACACGTATCCGTACTGGCGATTGGCGGCGTCCGTGTTCAACCAGGCGAGGCGTCGCTGGCTGGCGGAGGCCATGCGCTCCGACTGCTGCAAGCGGGCACCCAGCACATACATCATCCCCGTGACGGCGATGGTGCCGACCATCACCATGGCCAGCGCGAACATCATCGCGGCACCGCGATAATGGCGAAACTTGCTGCTGGAAACGGGGAGGTGCATGGATCGGCTAGGTGGAGGGGAACATCGGGGTGGTGAACATGAAGGAGGTGCGCCCTGCCATGTGGTTGTAGGCCCTCCTTGGGTCTGTGGTGCCGTAGCTGCCATTGAGCACGCCGCCGGTGTTCACGTTTCCGGGAAGAGCGAGGGAGTCCACCGCAGGATCTGGCCAGAAGATGAAGTAGAACGGCTGCTCGGCCGCGAGTTTGAAGCGGTCGATCGTGGAGGCCCCCTCGGCGATCGCCTTCAGTGAACGGCGTTCGAAGGCGACCACCGGCGGAACAAAGGACTCCGTCTCCCCGCTGACGCGGTAGATGACATCGTAGTAGGCGGTCAGGCCGCCGTTCACGTAGCGGCGCACGCTGGCGTAGGTTCCTAGAATCGTGCTGGTGGCGCTGGGGTTCTTGGCTTCGACAAAATCCACGTCATAAACGGCCAGTACGGGGATGGTGGAGGCAGTCTGGGAGAACCCGAGGAAGAAGACGGAATAATTCGGGGTGACGCCGGTGTTGCGATAGCTGGTAAAGATGGAGCCAGCGCCAGAAATGGCCGTGGAGAGATAGGTGCGGAAGGCCTCAGGAGTGTCCATGCGCGTGCCCGAGGGCGGGGAGGCGATGCTGGCAGGCCGGACGGTATTGAAGACGTTGGTCCCGCGATAGAGGCAGTACACGGCCACAGATTGCGCGGTGTCAGTGATGAACTTCTCCCGCAGGGCTTCGGCGCGCGCCAGACTGCCGTAGTTGGGCGCCATGTAGGTGGAGATGTCCGTGCCCGTCTGGCCAGGATAAAAATTGCTCTTGGCATTGGTGGGGAGCCGGACCGTGGCGACGTCACTGAAACGCTGTTGGGCCCGCACAAAGGTTGCATAGGCCAGCGCGGCAGCGCCGATGACCACGGCCCCGATCATCGTGGCCACGAGCATCTCTGCAGCCGTGAAGCCGGCAGGTTGTGCAGGGGTCGGCTTCATGTTATTTCTTCTCTCCGCCACCACTCAGCGGCACGAGCTTTTTGAGCAGGCTCATGGCTTCTTCCAGCTCGGGGATTGCGGGCAGTGTGAAGTGCGGCGTTTCAGTCGCGTCTCTGCCATCTGTGGAAGGTTGGGCGGGCTGTGCAGGTGTCTGATGAGAGGTGCTTTGTCCGGCCGCTGCGGAAGCCGCAGGAGGTTTGGGGGCAGAGCGGTCATTTTGCGCAAGCTGCGTCGGGTTTTGGGCGGAGGTCTGCGCCACGTCAGGGAAGTCAGTGGCCACCACGCCGCGGGCCGTTTCCGGCTTCTCTTTTTCCCATTGGTTGACGCTGTTCGCCTGGCCTTTGAGGATGGACCGCACATACGGGCGGAGGTCCACCGGGATGGTCAGCACCCGTGGAGGGAGTCCGGAGGGCTTTTTTTCGACCCAGACGAGCTCGATAGCGCGTGGAGAGATGTTTCCCACGCGAAGCGAGATCGATTGTTCGGGCAGCACCTGAGGCACATCCTCACCGGGTTCGAGCACCATGTCACCCAGCATGACCCTGAGACCACGTGCCCCAGGAGAGACTCCCACTACTCTGAGTTTGGAGAGCCGCTCGCGAATGTCGTTTTCCTCGGTCGTGCCGTTTTGATCCAGGCTTTGTACCAGCTTGTCCCCCTTGGTGAAAGGGTTGCGTTCACTCTCCTTCACGTTCTCGGAAGTCTTGTCGCCAGGTCTGATCAATGTGTATTTGACGCTTTCCGGAGCTGCCGGGGCCACGGTGCCGTCAGGCAGGAAGTTCTCCTGGGCGCCGGCGTAAGAGCAGACGATCAGGCACGCGGCCAGCGCTCCGGCCTGCACCGATCGCGGATCTATGAAATGATTCCAGGGCGGGTTCATCGCTTCACCTCCATGTCAGCCTTGAGGTTCACCAACGGGATGTCGAAATGGATCTCCAGATTGAGCTGGCGGCCGTTTTCGCCCTGCCGCATGCGGCAGACAGAAATGCAGGTCAGCGGAAGCCGCCGTTCGAGTTCTGCCAGCCAGTTCATCGTCTTGGCATAGTCATCCTGCACCACCAGCGTGCCTTGCAGGCTCTTCGGAACCACCGGGTTGGTTCTGTTGTCCTTGACCTCGAACTTCTGCGAGACGGTAAGAATACGGCTGTTGCGCACGATGCTGAGGAGAGCCTGTTCGGCTTCCTGCCCGGTCTGCACCTTTTGCAACTCCGGGTCCCACTCTTTCAGGAACTCACGCAAATCGCGATTATCGTATTTGGTTTTGATGAGCGTGTTCTCCTGCACCTCGCACATCATCTTGGCGTTGGCATAGGAGGCTTCTGCGCTTTCGGACTCCTCGCGCATGGCCTTGGCCCGTTTCTGCAGCATCTGTGAGCCGTAGGTGATGCCCGCCAGGATCATCATCAAGACCACACAGGCTATTTTCTTGCCGTTCATGGGGTTTCGGGGTGGGTGGGTGAAAGGGGGGATCAGAACTGCTGCCAGACCAGCATGGACTTGTATTCAAGCGCCTCTCCAGCCTTGCTCTGCTGGCTGTTGAACGGGCGGTAGTTCAGAAGCCCGACGGCCGACTGGATGCGATTCACATCCTCCAGCGTGCCGTTGTTGATCAGGACCGTCAGCCCCACCTGCTGGGGAAGCTCCGGACTGCGTTCCAGGGAAAGTTCTGCGATGGTGATTTCAGGAGGCAGGGCGCGGGCAATTGCCACGCTTATGGGTTGGAGGCTCCGGGTTCCCTCCACCCATTGGGCGAGTTTTTCCGCCTTGAATTTCTCCTTCGTCACCTCGGTGAGCTCGGTCTCATATTTCATGCGGTTCGTGTCGAAGTCTGCCTGCTGTTGCACCCAGGAGTCACGGCTCTTGAGAGCCTCCCGGTAGCCCAGGTAAGAGGTGATCCCCAAGTACGAGCCTCCCAGCAGCACCAAGTAAAACAGAGCCGGCACCAGCATGTAGATCTGGGGCAGGCGCTGGGAGCTGTCCGGTCGCGGACTTTTGAAATCGTGGCAGAGGTGGCTCATGAGGGAAAAGGGGTGGAAAATCTTGTGGCCTAGTTCAGGCCGATGGCGGACCAGAGCTGGTCCTCGGCGGTGACATCCTTGCCGCCGACCTTGGAAAGCTGCTCCATCATGGCGGCGGCAAACTTGGGATCGTTGCCGTCATGGACGAAGTACACAGGGGTGCCGGGCTGGGCCTTCTGAACGAGGGGGGCGATGATCTGGATCATCGCGTCCAGACTTTCCGAACCGATGCCGCTGCGGCAGCGGAGGTCGGTCCATTGCCCGGCCTGTTGAACGAGTGCGGCGATGGACCCTTCACAGCACGAGATGATGACAAAGCTGGCGTTAGGGTCCTGTTTGGCACCGCAGAGCTCCGTGAGTTTCTGCTCCAGAAGGGCGAACAGACCACAGCAGATACGTCCGGCTTTGAGGCCATTGGCGCGAAGCACTTCCTCCGTGGTTTTCACCATGGAGTCATCGCACGCCATGAGGAGGGAGGCCGTGGAGTGCGGATGATGGAACAGCGCGTATCGCTTGCCGCGGTCGAATTTGGCTCCAATAACCGCGCGCGGATTGGAGCGGAGCAGTTCGCCGCTGTTCTCCCGCCTGCTGAGGTTGTTCTCAAGCGAGATGATGAATCGGTTGTTGATGGACACGTTGACCCAGCCGCCCTCTGTCAGGGTGCGCCATTCTTCTGCACGTTGAGGTGCGACTTCGGCAAACTCGCCCTCGCTGTTGCCGGCATCCTGGAAGCGGCCCTTTTTGGTCAAGCCCCGCCAGGAGACATGACCGCGGCTCACGTTGAGCAGCAGGCTGCGACGCCCCAGGAATCTTTTGTTCCAAGACACTTCGGCATCATCCGGCTCAGGCCGGAAGGCGCCGAAGGACAGCACACTTTTGATGTCATCAAGCAGCGGCATAGGAAGAGAGAAGTTGTTCTTTCTGGAGGTAGTCGAACACCTCGTTTTCGGTGAAGCCCGTGGGGCGGTTGAACGCGGGCTTCCAGCCCTCGTACTCACGCTGCTGGAGGCTGCGGTCGAAGCTGATCATCCCGCGTGTCATGCCAGCTTCGAGCTCGTGATCGAGCTTCTTGAACTCGCCACGGCGGATGACGCCACAGACCGAGTCGTAGGGCAGGAGGAGTTCGTGAATGGCGAAACGACGTTGCTTCTGGTCATCGGCCAGCAGGCGTTGGCAGAGGATGCCGCGGAAGCAGTCGGCAAAGGAGAGCATGGCATTCTCCAGCCGGTCGGAGGGGATGAGCTTGAGGTAGCGCTGCACCGTCTGGGCGGCGCTGGAGGTGTGGAGCGTGGCGACCACAAGGTGACCGGTTTCAGCCGCCTGAAGGGCGATTTCGGCAGTCTCCCCATCGCGAATTTCCCCCACCACAATCACATCGGGAGCCTGGCGCAAGGCGGCCCGCAGCGATTTGCCGAAGTCGAGTTCGTCAGTCCCGATTTCGCGCTGGGAGATGAGGGACGGCAGCCCTTGGGGGTAGAGATACTCAATGGGATCTTCGAAGGTGATCACATGTTCCTGACGGCGCTTGGCCCGCTCCAGCACCAAGGCGGCAATAGTGGTGGATTTACCGCTGCCCGTGGCACCGCAGACCAGGAAGAGACCGTTCTTGGCTTCCAGGAAGGACTTGATGGCCGGCGGCGGAAGATAGATGTTCTCCAGCGTGGGGATGTTTTCTGGCAGAAGGCGGAGCACCCAGCGGGAGCGACCGCGAGTAGAGAGGCGGTTCACACGGTAACGACGGCCTCCCATGCTGACCGCGTAGTCCTGAGTGCCAGCCTTCGCCTCGAGTGCCATCGTGGGCTCATAGGTGTAGGCGTCATAGTAGAGTTTGCCGTTGAGCCGGTACACGAGCGGCTCCCAGGGGGTGATGTAAAAATCGCTGATCCCTGAGTTCTGGGAGATTTGCAGGATGCGCTGTCCCAGGATGCTGCGCTCATGAATGTCGTCTTGCGGAGTCATGCAGAAAAAGGGGAGGGAGGAGTAGGACTACTTGTTGCTCACAAACTTGCCCATCAGGGCGGCCCGGGCGGAGGAGCCCTCATAGATGTAGAAGGTGTTTCCCGAGACCACGCCGGAGTCTGCATCCAGGCTGACGAGCCGGACTTGCAGCGTGTACGTGACACCGCCGGTGGTGACCGTGAAGCTGGTGGTGGGGTTCTGCACCGTCACGGTGTCAGCACTGGCCAGGCGGTCGCTGGTATTGGGCGTACTCACCATGGTGTAGTTGATGTTGACCGTGCCGCTCTGGGTGACTGGCTGAGTGAGGGCCAGAGTGAGCCGCAGCGTGGCACTGGTCGCCTCGGAGTCGTTGAACGTGGTGCCGTTCAAGATCATGAGTTCACCGAGATTGAAGTCGGTATTGGCACCCGCGCCGTTGAAGGCGGAACGGGTGAAATCCATGCGGTTCTCCACCCCGGCGTCCAGATACTGTCCCCCGCCTAGATCGAGACGGGTGTCACCGTGACTCACCGTGATGCCGTCGGGATCGGAGTTGTCCGTCGTGTATTTGAGATTGCTGCCACCGGCGACGCTCGTCCAGGTGGGACTGTGGCTGCCGGTGAAGCTGGCGACCAGCTTGTAATAGGTGTCGGAGTCGGAGCTGCTGTCGGTGTACAACAGCGCGTCCGTCGTGAAGTTTTTCGATTCGATCTTGTCGCCGGAGGTGATCGAGATCGGCCCGGTATAGTCCGTCCAGGCACCGCTGTTTTTCCGGTAGCGCAACACGCTGCCCAACAGCGGGGCACCGTTTTTGTTGATGGTCACAGTGGTGGGGAAGGCTGCTTCGCTATAAGTCGCGCCGTTGGGCTGGTTGATGGGCTTGGGCAGCGTCGTGGGGGTGAGGATGCCCGTCGTTCCGCCGCTAGTGGTTCCCCCGCTGGTGGTGCTGCCTGAAGTCGTGCTTCCAGAGGTGGTGCTGCCGGAAGTGGTACTCCCGCTGGTCGTGCTTCCAGAAGTGGTGCTGCCTGAGGTGGTACTTCCACTGGTCGTACTGCCGGTCGTAGTCGTCTCCGTGGGCGGAACAGTGGTGGGATCGAAGACGTTGTCCTGAATATTCAGCGTGGCGTTCGCCGGGGTCAGAAAGGCGTTGTTGCGGTTGGTAGCGTCGATGGACCAAACCCAGCCGTTGGCCCCGTTGTACTGCATGGCCGTGCGCGTCCGCGTTTCGGTAGGGTAGAGGTTTTCGGCGAGGTCGTCATCCAGCACAAAGTCGGAAACTCCGGCCACCCCAGGGCTGGTGCTGATGTCGAAGCGCTGGGTGGTGGGATTCCAGACAGCCCGCGGACTTGTGGAGGCCGCTTGGGTGCTGTCCTGCATCTTAGTGGCCAGCCGCACATCCACGTAACGGCCGGTCAGAGCTCCGGCTTGAAGCTTGGCGTCCGAGTTGGTTCGGACAGTTTTCAGTTTGTCGACGACGCTTTGAGGATTCGTCAGACCAGTCAAAGTGCCCCCATCCGCCTGGTACAGAGAAATAAGATTATTCAACTTGTTTATGTCCACCTGGAGCTTCGTCTCCTCCACGGCGGCCTTTGTGCCCACCAGATTGACCACAACGACTGCGGCCAGCACGGAAGTAACGGCAATCGCCAGAATCAGCTCTACCAGCGTAAAGCCGGAGCGTTGCTGATTTTTATGTCGATAATAAGCGAGCGCCATGATTCCCAATATTGACAATCAATATGAAATTTCAAGCTTTTTGATAAACATTTTATGGTATTTGTATTTTTAGAGAATTCGACCTTTTGGTTTTTTGAAAAAATGTGTTTCTCAATCATCTAGAGTCCCAAACCGAGCCTAATCGAAGGGTTCTGCTAAGGAAACACCCGCAATTGGGTGAGGGTGGGAGCGACATTCGGGCGTGACGTCCTCGCAAAAATTAGATTATTTACGGCTAATATTAAAAACTCTTTACAAATTGACCGTCGAATCCATAATTCCCATAGCTAACACCACCACTATGCAACCCTTCTACCGCTCATGGCTCTGCTGTAGCCTCCTACTCATGGGCTCTCTGCTTCCTGCCACGGGGCAGGATGTCAGCCTCATGCGGCTGACCTCGCCCCAGTATGAGACCGAGGCCGCCAAGCTCCGGTCACTTCCGCCCCGGCCCTACGAGTTTTCGAAGGCGATGCTGGGAGATGTCATCCGGTTTTTGGCTACCGACGCCGGCATGTCCTTCTTTTCGCTCCCAGATGGCAGTCCCGAAGCGGATAGGCTCATCACCTTCACGTTGAATGCGAGCCCGTTTCAGGCCTTGGAGACGCTGTGCAAAGCCAATGGCCTGGCCCTCGTGCCCGACGGGGGCATCTGGTACGTGCGTTCAGCAGATGACAAGGAGTTGATTGGCAAAGCCTACATGGTGAAGCACAACTCCATGGAGAAGGTGTCAAAGGTCTCAGCAGGGGGGGGCAGCGCCATCAGCATGCCGCAGTCGGGCTCGAATGGGAGCAGCAGCGATGGCGACAGCGGATCTGGCAGCGTGACGTCGGGAGGGGTGGATCTCCAAGGGGCGCGCGAAACTTTCCGGACGGAACGCAGCGAACTCATCAATGACATTCGCGCCATTCTCGATCTGGGGCCGGAGAACGGCAGTAGCGGAGGTGGAGGTCTGGTGGCGCTTGCGGGGGCTAGTTTCTCTGAGCCCACCGCGGCAGCGCCCACAGGTCCTGCCGCCAACGGAGTGCCGCTGGACATCTACGGAAACGTGCGCAAACCCAAGGTGCTTTGGAAGTCTGACTCCAACATGCTCTACGTGGTGGCGACCCGTTTGCAGCACATGTGGGTGGAAGGCTATCTGGCGGCGGCCGACAAGCCGCAAGCGCAGATCGCCATCGAGGTGAAGTTCTTTGAAACAAGCCGCGACCCGAGCAAGGAGTTCGGCGTGGACTGGTCTGGCACCTTTGGGCAGAGTGGGCTTTTCCGGCAGGTGGACAACGTGGTGACCAATCCAGAAACCGGTAACTCAGTCGTTAGCACCACAAACATTCCCCAGACAGAAGGCGGATACCGCACGGACCTCTCAAACCTGCTTTCCCTTGGGAACCTGAATGAAGCCAAGGCCTTTCTGGCTCCTTCCACCGCAGTGCTGAGCGCCCAGGATGTGAACATCAAACTGCGCGCCATGCTCAAGGACCAGGAAACCAGGACGGTGAGCTACCCGCGCATGGTGACGACGAACAACCGTGAGGTGGTGATCCGCAGCGTGGTGAACCAGCCGGTGTTGGGAGGATCTGCATCGACCAGCCTGGGTACCGGTTCAACGACGACATCGTCCATCAGCTACCTCCCCATCGGCACGGTCATCAACATCCTGCCCAAGCGGATGATGGATGACAAGATCAACTTGAACCTCGCCATCACCGTCTCTAGCATCATCGGCACCGAGGTGATCCAAGGCAATCCGTATCCCGTTGCTTCGAGCCGTGTGTACAGCGCCCCGGTGGAGTTGAACAACGGTTACACGGTCGCAGTGGGTGGCTTGGACGAAGCCCGTGAACAGGAAGGCGAACAGGGTATTCCCGTTCTGGGTAAAATCCCCATTCTCGGGTACGCATTCAAAACCAAGGGCAAGGCGAAGAATCACAAGAACCTCATGATCTTCATCACGCCCTCGCTCATCGATGTGCGCAATGGCGGTCTTCCGGAGAAGCCGCAGTCGGTGCTGCCTCGCAAGCCGGAGGAACTCATGCCCAAGACTCCACGCATTGGAGAAGACGGCGGACTGGTTGGAGGAATCAACGCCATCCCCGGAGGCATTCTCTTCCTGCAACGCAGCAGCGATGAGATCAAGCAGACGATTCTGGAGGCCCGCGGCACCAAGGAGGACTATGCCCGTGTGGATGAACTTGAGGCTGCCGTGAAGAAGCTTGGCACCGAAGTGGACCAGTACCTTGCCGCGCAGCCAGACAAGTGGGAGGAGCTCAACAAGTACAAGTGGCAGCTCGCCGGCCTGCTGGATGATGTGAAAAAGCATCGCCGGGCGCTTTTCAAGAAGAGCTATTACTGAGCAGTAGTTTCTTCCAAACAGATTTCCTGGTCGAGTGGGCCAGGAGTGGTGGTTCCGCCGGACCGTGCTGCGGGTGCAGCACAGTCCGGCGGACGTTTTTTGGAACAGATGTCTGGAGAAGGGGCTCAGCGCAAGTAGCTGCGTTCGTGAGAACGCGAAGGGTATGCAGGCGATGGCGGGTTGAATGGCGATGATGCGTCAGGGGCAGGCGGCTGGAACGCATTCTTACGAATGCATCCACGAACTTCTTGGAACTGCACAAGTAGCTTCGTTCGTGAGAACGCGGAGGGCGTGTGGGCGATGACGGGTTGAATGGCGATGATGCGTCAGGGGCAGGCGGCCGGAACGCATTCTTACGAATGCATCCACGAACATCTTGGAACTGCACAAGTAGCTTCGTTCGTGAGAACGCGGAGGGCGTGTGGGCGATGACGGGTTGAATGGCGATGATGCGTCAGGGGCAGGCGGCTGGAACGCATTCTTACGAATGCATCCACGAACTTCCTGGAACTGCACAAGTAGCTGCGTTCGTGAGAACGCGGAGGGAGTGCAGGCGATGACGGGTTGAATGGCGATGATGCGTCAGAGGCTGGGCGGACTGACCGCATTTTTACAAATGCAGCTACAAGGAGTCTCGGGAATCGGAGGGCTCGCGGCCTTGCAGACGTGTTGTGACATCGAACCTTGGCCATTCGATTTCGGGACGCAGTCGATCTCCTTCCCACCAAAAAAGAAGCGCCGCATCTGCGGCGCTTCTCATGAAACCATCGGATCTGTTGACTCCTCTTACTTCAACGTTTCGGCGAAGAGTTCCTTCATGGCCTCCCAGGACTTGGCGTCGGCATCGGCGTTGTAGGCGGAGCCTTTGCTGACATCATCACCGGCGTGCTTCTGGGTGAAGGAATGCACGGCGCCGGGATAGGCCACGAACTTGTACTTCACGCCGGCCACTCTCATCTCACTGTGAAAGGCTTCGACCTCGGCGCCGGGAACGAAGGGGTCGTCCTCGCCATGACAGACGAGAACCTGGCCCTTGATGCTCTTGGCATCTTCCGGGGTGGGGGAGCTGAGGCTGCCGTGGAAGCTCACCACGGCCTTCACCGGGGCGCCGCTGCGGGCCAGTTCGAGGGCGCCGGTACCGCCAAAGCAGTAGCCGATCACGGCCACCTTGCTGGCATCGGTATGCTCATTCTGTGCGAGCACATTGAACGCGGACGTGAGGCGTTCGCGATAGAGCTTGCGGTCGTTCTTGTACTTGCCTGCTTCCTTGCCGGCCTCGGGCGGCTGGGGGCGGATGCCTTTGCCGTAGATGTCGGCGACGAAGACATTGTAGCCCAGCTCAGCGAGCATGCGGGCACGCATTTTTTCGTAGTCGCTGGGGCCGGTCCACTGGTGCACGATCAGCACGGCAGGGAGTTTGCCGGTTTTGGCGTCGTCATAGACGTGCCAACCCTCGCAGGTGGCGCCTGCAGAGGTGTATTCCACCGCGGTTTCTTTGATTCCAGCCTGGGTGTTCGTCGGAGTCATCGCGAAGACAGTGCACAGGGCGGCCAGCAGGCCGGAGAGAGGCAAGGTTTTCATCCTGATACCAAGGCGGCATCTGGAGGCGATGGCAAGCAACTTACACCACGCCGCCGAGACTAAATTTTCACCGTCCCGACATCCAATCTAACATCCCCGGTCGTACGCGTCGCCGTCGCACGCAGGCAGTAAAAAGGCCGGTGTTCACAGGGAACACCGGCCTGGTGGAAAGTGCGGTTTCAGGAAGCAACTTTCCGGACGGCGGTCTATTTGGCGGCTGCCTTGGGAGACTCCTTCGCGGCGGGTTTCACGGTCTTCCTCAGCTCATCCGCCGTCCAGGCTTTGGTGCGGCCCGCGTTGGCGGTACGGATGGCATTGATCTCCTTGGTCGAGACCGGAGAGGCCGTGTGATCCCACTCGCGGCGCATGTAGGTGAGGACATTGGCAATGTCATCGTCCGTCAGGTGGGGCAGCGGAGGCATCTCCAGATGCCAGGTGCGACCACTCACGGTGACAGGGCCACTGAGGCCATGCATGATGATGCGGGCGGGGCGATCCACCGCACCGATGACCCACTCGGAATCCACCACTGGCGGTGCCAGGCCTTCCAGGCCCGTGCCACCGGGTTGGTGGCAGGCGGCACAGAGTCCGGCGTAGATGAGCTTGCCCTTCTCAAACTGGGCCTGTTGATCGACCGTGAGGGGCTTCACCACTGGCGGCGGGGGCACACCGGGTTTGCCCGGCCAGGCGAGTGCCTTGTCCACCGTGGTGAGCAGGGTGTTGGCAGCCTTGTTGCTTGCGAGCTTGGCGGACAGCGCGGTCAGAGCGGCAGGCTGGGCCTCAAGGTAGAGGAGCTTGCGCGGCTGGGCTTTGGCCTTCTTGTCCAGCGGGGTGCCGGCCATGCCGTTCAGGAGGGCCAGTTGGCGTGGGCTGTTGGTGGCCTGGGCGGCCACCACTTCCAGCAGGCCGCTGACGCGGGCGGATTTGCGTTCGGTGGTGATGCAGTTCGCCAGCACCTGGACAAGACCGCTGGCCACGAGAGTGTCCGTCTTGCCAGCAGGTTCGGCGAGGAGCGCTTGCAGGAACTCCAGCTCGCGGCCGCGCAGGCCGGAGGTGATGGCGTCGTTGAGCAGCGGGCTGCCGCCTTTCTTCAGAAGCGTGAGCACAGATTTCATCGCGTCCGGCCCCGGTTGGGCGCTGAGTTGCAGGGCCAGTTGCACCCGCACCTCGGCGCTGGAGTCATCGAGCATCTTGTAGAGCTCTGGCATCACCAAGAGGTTTGCCAGACGCACGCCAGCCACGCGCACCTTTTCATGGGAGTCTTTGAGGGCGGCGGTGAGTACCTCCGGGGTCAGGGCCTTGAGCCCATCCAGCGTCCAAAGTGCCTGGACGCGGGCTTGGGGCAGTTCCGCTTTGGCAGCGATTTCTGCGATGGCGGGCACCACCGAGGCGTCGCCGCGCTCCACGAGCACGCGCTGGGCAGTGTCGCGCACATGGCCGTTCGCATGGGCCAGAAGCGCCACGATGCCTGCCGAATCCTTGGGCAGCTTCACGGTCGCAGGAGCCGGTTTGTCCTCTGGGACAATGCGGTAGATGCGGCCCAAATTGACGGGCTGCTCCAGCTTGCGGGCCTCGATGTTGGCCACCAGGTAGTGGGTGAGGAAGAACTTGTGCTGCACGATGCCGCGCGCCATGTCCACGATGTAGAGGGCACCGTCCGGGCCGTTGTAGGCATTCACCGGGCGGAAACGTTCGTCGGTGGAGGTGAGGAACTCCGTCTCGGTGTAGGCGTTTTTCGCGCTCAAGACGCCACCGCTTTCACTCAGCACGAGCCGCTTCACCAGGTAGCCGCAGGGTTCAGGAATGAACGCGTTGCCCCGGAACTCCTTGGGGAAGAGGTCACCGCGATAGATGCCGGCACCGCAGGTGCCCGTGACGGTGGCCAGACGGCCATCGGGGCGCAGTTGCTTCTCCGTGTAGCCGCGGTTCACGCCGGGGGTGGGCACGGCTGGCCAGGTGGTCTGGTCCTTCATCACCTGGTAGTTCAGCGCCAGACGGTCGGTCAGGTTCGGGTTGCGCTCATACACCGCTGGCGGGAGCAGGTCGCTGCGCAGGAGATCGCTGTTGTAGTTGAAGTAGCGCCGACCCCAGTCGTCTTGCGTCAGACCCCACTGGCCGCCACTCTTGGTCGGCTCAGAGGTGAACTTGCCCTGGCTGTAGCGGATGCGCTGGCCGTAGCCGGCGCTCCAGATGAGGTTGTCCATGCACCAGGTGGGGGAGTTGGCCATGTGCTCTGGCTGCCCGCCCGCACTGCCATAGCTACCGCCGATGACTTCCTGTTTGTCAGCCACGCCATCGCCGTCGGTGTCATGGTAGAAGGTGAGATTCGGTGGTTCCGCCACCACGGCACCGTCCCCCAGCGCCATCACCCCGCGGGGCATGAGCAGCTTGTCCACAAAGACGGCGGCCTTGTCCATCTTGCCATCCCCGTCGGTGTCTTCGAGCCGCTTGATACGACCGATCGGCTGGTCCTCTCCGGCACCGTTCACGTCATTCATGTAGCCGCGCATCTCCACGACATACAGGCGACCTTGGTCGTCCCAGCTCATGGCCACGGGTGCCTCCACCATCGGCTCAGCCGCCACGAGTTGCACCTTGAAGCCCTTGGCCACTTTCAGCGCCTTCACGGCCTCTTCCGGGCTCAACACTGGCGGAGGAGGAAGCTTGAACTTCAGTTCCACGGACTCCGGCCCGCGATTCTTGGTGCGATCTTCCTTGGGGGCCGCCGGGGGAGGAGTGGGCTTGGCAGCCTCCTGGGCTGGTGAGGAGAGTGTGGCCAGCGACAGGGCGATCCCGGTCAAGGGCAGGGCAAGGGAACGGATGCTCATTTGGATGGATCAGATAACAACGGCAATGGCAATGGCGGGCAGTTTTGGGACCAGTGAACAGCGTGAGGGGGCTGGAATTGGACAAGCCAATCCTTCTGCAGGCCCGCCCAGAGGCGGTTGGGACGGCACGGCTCACTTATCGGTCGCCATATTCCCGCTGTTTCAGCCGGATCGCAAGAAATGAGCCGGGCTTGCCAGATTTGGCTGCTTTTGTCGGTCAGTCTGTGCCTTTACGGCGGCGGAAGATGGTCTCTACCACATTGCGAACGTATTGCTCGTCGCTCAGGCCATGAATGGTCTCCTCAGGAAATTTGACCAGTTCGCGGAAGTGAGTGGCCAGGTTTTCGAAAAGGGTGATTCGTGCTTGGGGGGTGAGTTCCTCCCGACGGACCAGAGCATTGAGCGCCACCTGCGCCTCCTCCGGTCCCACCTTCTGGCGAAGTCGGGCTTCCAGATGCGGGTGGTCGCGCAGGGAGTTGTACTTGCCCGCCAGGACGGAGGCCACATCCGGTGGCGTGGTCTTGATGGTGCGCACCACCACCGTGCCTGCCGCTAGGTCGCCCAGGCGTTGGGAGCGGGAATTGAACAATGACACGAGACCGCCCACGGCGTAGAACAATGGCAGCATGTCCACGAAACGCAGGAGATTGCGCACCACCACCTGGGAGGGGCGCAGCTTGAGCCCGCTTTCATCCATGACGCGGAGGCCCATGACCTTTTTTCCCAGGGTCTGACCTCGCCAGAGCAGTTCCATCGCCATCCGGGCCCCCTCCATGCACACGAACTGGATCAGAATGGCCAGCCCCACGCCTGTGTCGCCCCCGAGGAGCTGCATGGCGCGCAGGATTGGGGCGATGACATTCATGGCGGCCATGATGGCCACGAAATCGATGAAGAACGCCACCGCCCGGGTGAAGGGGCCGGCCAGGGGCAGGGAAAAGGACACGCCCTCTGGAGTGGCGATCTGCAGCGTGGCGGTGCGGCTGGCGTTCATGGGCAGGACGGCGTCAGGAGAAAGGGGGTCGCAAAGGCGCGAGATCAGGGGGCTGGTTCCGATGGGGCGCGACGACCGCAGAGGAAGAGAAAGGCGATCAATCCGACCAGCTCCACGGTTCCGAAGGTGATCTTCACCCAGTAAGGCAGAACCGGTGCGTGATACTGGGAGAAAAAGGCCTCCACAATACCTGCCCAGATCAGCATCACGGCAGCGCCGCCCGCCAGGGTGGCCAGATCCGGGGTGATCAATCGAAGTCGCTTCCGCAAACTGTGAGGTGTGCCCCAGCCGATGAGGGCGCGTCCCAGCACCAGCCCGCCCTGCCCGGCCACCAGGATGGCGGGGATTTCAATGGATCCATGCGGCAGCAGCCAGCCAAAGAGGAATACAATCTGCCCGTCCATGACATAGTCCACCGCCACGGCACCCAGAATGACACCGTTGTAAAACAGCAACACGACGGTGAGAATCCCGAAGGTGATACCAAAGGCCAGGGCCCGTAGGGAGACGGTGATGTTGTTCTGCATCAACTCCGCGGAGAAGCGGGCCTTGTGCCCGGACATACGGTCGAACTCGGTGGGCCGCTCCTCACGGGCGACACGCTGACTGGGTGTCTGCTCCACAAGATGGCCGAACTGGGAAGGGAAGATCGCCTCACGACCCTCATTGCCATGAAGGACGAGAATCCCACCCAGCATCGCCCCCACGAACGTGAGGATGACGGCCATATTAAAACCCCAGATCTGGCGGCGGAAGGTGTCAGGAAACGTGCGGGTGAGCCAGTGCCAGGGCTTGAAGTGGCGGGAGTTTCGCGTGGCGGAGTGGATCTCTGCGTAGCCGGTGCCCACCAGGTTCTCCAGGTAGGCTTTCAGCTCGGGCTCGGCGGAGTATCCCTGGATGCGGGCCAGATCGGCCGAGGCCCGCTGGTAGAGCGCCAGGAGATGGCGGGAGTATTTGAGGTCTGAGAGGGAGGCCAGCCCTTCGCGCACCCGGCCCAGCTCCCGCTCCAGCTCCTGCCAGACAGGGCGTTCCCGTTCGATGAAGGTCTTGAGATCAGCGATCATGGGGTGCGTTGCGGTCCGGTGTCTCTGGAACTAGATGAGCTGGCGCTTCTTCACGCGCAGGTATTCATTCACCACATCCGCCACCAGATTCTCCTGGAGGGAGGAGGTCAGGTGCACTCCGCGCTGCTTGAGCACCCGCGTGGTTTCCTGAAGATCATTCCAGAGCAGCTGGCCCGCCAGGCGGCCGTAGAGCTCCTCGTCGTTCTTGATTTCATCACCCTTGCCGAAGAGGGGGGCGATCTCCTTCTGCCCCAGCATGTGGGTGAGCACCACGTGTCGACGCGCCACCAGACTCACGCCTTCTACAAACTGTTCGGACAGCCAGGGCTCGCCCAGATCCGTGAGGAAGATCATCAAGGAACGGTGACGCAGGCGGTTGCCGATGTGGATGAAGACATCCTCGTAGTCCGGGCTCACGGGATCGGCCTGCAGGGTGTAGAGCACGTCCCGGATGGTGTTGTAGTGGCTGCGGCCGCCCCCGGCAGGGATGATGCGCTGCACACGATCGGAGAAGACGATGAGGCCAAACTTGTCCGTCTGCTGCTCGGCGGCCAGAGCTAGCACCAAGGTGGCCTGAATGAAACGCTCGAGATGCGTCTTGGCCAGAAAGCCTGCCTCCTGATGCTCTGCCAGATGGTCCAGTCGTCGGGCGCTGCGGCGGGAGGCATCAATGGCGACATACACCTCCTGGGTGCGCTCCAGCTGGAACATCTTGGTCACGGGGAAGCGGCGCTTGGCCGTGCCCCGCCAGAAGATGTCATCGTAGCTGTCGCCCGGGGCATACTCACGCAGCTGCTCGAACTCACGCCCCTTGCCGATCTGACGCACATGGTGGATGCCGATGACCCCCCTGCGGAAAAAGAGGGGAGCCAGCACATTGCGCTCCCTTGTCAGGTCGGGGTACACGCGGAACTCCGTCTGGCAGGGCAGCGAGCGGCGGGCATGCCAGAGTCCCAGGCGCGAGCGCCCCTCCAGGTGCACCCGTTTGATGAGGTAATTTCCGCGCTCCACCGCCTTCAGATTCCAGGTCAGGCGGGTGTTTTCCAGATCCTTCTTCAGCGTGGGATTGAGGATGGGGCGTTCACAGTCCAACCCCTCCGGGAACCCCAGACCAACGCGCAGCCACCGGCAGCGGCCACCGGGATTGGTGAGGGTGGCTTCCAGCACCAGCTCGCGTCCCTTCGAGGTGCGGATGGTCTCGGGGAGCTTCACTTTCAGCATCTGCAGAGAGGCGGCGGCACTGGGGGCATCCAGGGCCACCAGAAGCAACAGCAACACGGCCACGCCCAGCATTGCCGCCACCGGGGCCTCGGCAAGACCCAGCAGGGCAAAGAGCGGGATGCCCAGAATCCCGGTGTAAAGAAGCAGGCGGTTGGAAGGGACGAGCATGGGGGCGGTTCAGGTCAACTCAGCACACACACCAGTGCGAAGCAGGCATGAGGAGAAAGCCAAACCTTAGCGCGGCACGGGAACGGCTTCCAGCACCCGGCCGATCAGTTCCTCAAGGGTGAGGCCTTCGATCTCGAACTCCGGACGCAGCACCATACGGTGCCCCAGAACCGGGGCGGCCAGGGCGCGGACGTCGTCGGGCGTCACGAAGTCCCGCATGTCCAGCGCAGCACGGGCCCGGCTCGCGAGCAGGAGGGACTGGGTGGCGCGGGGACCGGCTCCCACCAGGACCGCCTCGTGGTCGCGGGTGGCGCGGACGAGGTCCACGATGTAAGCGATGAGATCCTCTCGCACCACAATATGGTGCAGAGCGGCCCGCAGGGTGGCGATGCGGTCGGCGGTGAGCACCTGACGCACGGCACCGCTCTCCAGCACCGACTCCGGAGACTCATTCCCCAGCATGCGGGTGGCGAGATCCAGCTCCTCATTCCGGGTGGGGTACGTTACCTGCACCTTGAACATGAAACGGTCCTTCTGCGCCTCGGGCAGCGGGTAGGTGCCCTCGTATTCCACCGGGTTCTGCGTGGCAAACACTGTGAAGCTGGAGGGGAGGGTGTGCGTCTCATTGTCGATCGTCACCAGACGCTCCTGCATGGCTTGCAGCAGGGCGGATTGGGTCTTGGCCGGGGCGCGGTTGATTTCATCCGCCAGCAGGAAGCTGGTGAACACCGGGCCCTTTACCAGGACGAAGGCGTTGTCCTTGAGGTTGAAGACGCTGGTACCCGTGATGTCCGCCGGCATGAGGTCCGGGGTGAACTGGATGCGGGCGAACTCGCCCCCCAGCACGCGGGCCAGGGTGCGCACCAGGAGCGTCTTGCCCACGCCGGGCACCCCTTCCACCAGCACATGGTGACCGGTGAAGATGGCGATCAGGGCGTGATCAATGACGTTCTGCTGGCCAATGATGACTTTGGCGATCTCGGCACGCGCATCAGAGAGCGCGGCCTTCACGGTTTCGAGGGTTTCAGTCATGGCGAAAATTCAGACCTGAGGGCGGACCGCTGGCAGGGTGACTTCATGCCTGCCGGATGACAAGCACAAGTCGCTCAGCCCGCCCAGTTTCTCCGTGTCACCACATCGGTCAACTAAAGGTGCAATGCGCGAGTGCAAATTTCGCCAGGGCTGCGGGCCGCGCTTGCGGAGGCGTTTTGACGCTAGCACACTCCTGCTCGTGGAAGCCCCGCTCAAGATCCTGCTTACGAACTTCCGGCTGGCAGAGCGGACGGGCTCAGAGTGCGTGACGGTGGATCTGGCCACGGGCCTGCGACAGCGCGGGCACGAGGTGGCCGTGTACACCCCCGAGATTGGACCGCTGGGCGAGCGGTTCCTGGAGGAGACGGGCATCCCGGTGGTATCGAAGCCAGAGGACGCCCCTTGGGTGCCGGACGTTATTCACGGGCAGCACCTGCTCCCCACCACCCTGGCCCTGCTGGCCTTTCCCACCGTGCGGGTAGTGTACTACTGCCATGGCTATGGTCCGCTGGAAGAGCGTCCACCGGTGCATCCCCACGTGCGGCGCTGGCTGGCACCTTCACCGAGATTTCAGGGCTGGTTTGCCAAGGAGTTTGGCATTCCCAAGGAACAGTTCGTTCTGGCCCCCAACTTTGTGGACACCGCAAAATTTCGGCGATCGGCGGACCGGGAGCAGGGGAGGCGGCACGCTCTGCTCTATCACACCAACCTGCGTCGCGGGGCAGAGGTCGAGATCCTTCAACAGGGGTGTCGGGAGGCGGGTTGGAGTTTTGACGCGGTAGGCTCGGCGTTTGGTGGCGGCACGGATGCGCCTGAATTGTTGCTGCCCCGCTATGAGGTTGTCTTCACCTCCGGCAGGTCCGCGCTGGAGGCTCTGGCCTGTGGGTGCCGGGTCGTCATCGTGGGAGAAGGCCGCCTTTCGCCGGTGTTGACCCCTGAAACCTACGAAGCTGCCCTGGCCGTGAACTTTGCCAGCGTGCCGGAGCACGGTGAGCTCTATGAGGCGGCCGTGGTGGGGGCGTTGCAGACGGCTGCTGCCGCAGATTCAGACGGTGCAGCAACCGGCCTGATCGAGCAGATCCGCAGCGAGCATGCCTTGAGCGTGGCCTTGGACCGGCTCGAAGTTTTGTATCGGGAGGTCGTCAGTGAGCCCGTTCCTGCGCCAGATCCAGAGCGGGATCAGGCCGCCTTGCATGCTGCCTTGAAAGTCGCCGCCTCGGCCTTGGCGGAGAACCGTCGGGAAACCGCGAGGCTCAAGGCGGGCTGGGAGGAAACCAAACGGAAGCGGGAGGCGCTGGCAGGGGAGTTGAAGGAAATGAAGCAACAACAACGGAAGGCAGCGGCGACGAATGCGGAAGGTGGCCGGCTTCGGAGGTTAATGGAAATAATCTTCGGCAACAAGCGGTGATGTTGAACAGAGAATGAAGCCCCCGTCTCCCTCTCGCGATCTGCCAGCCACAGCCAACGTGGAGTGTGTCTCCGTAGCGGGACGCTGGCGGTTGGAGACGGGAGGGGCGGCAGACACGATGCAGGATGCCCTGTTTGCCTTTGGTGCCGTCGGATTCTTGGTTTTGTCTCTGGCGTTGGTTCTCATGACGGCCCTGCCGGATCCGGCGCGAAGCTGGGTCGTCTGCGGATTTGTTTCCCTGGTCGTCTTCTGGGTGTGGAGGTTGTTTCAGAGATCTCGTCGGGGGTCTGGATTGCTGATCGAGGCGGATCAGGCCCGGGTATTTCTAGGGGAATCGACTTGGACGAAGGCCGCCGTGAAGGAGGTTCGAGCCGAGACTTGGATGCGGCAGGGAGTTCCTGGGTTTAAGGTGGAGTTGGTTCTTCAGGATTCTCCATTACCGGTGGTGCTCATGCAGGGATCGGGACATCCTTTGCCGGAAGAAGTGTTACGGCGATTTTGTGCCGGATGTGGGTTGCGATTGAAGATTGCAGTTGTTTCATGATCCCTTCCCTCCTTGTGGGAGGCGGGGAATGAAGAGATGCTGATGCCAGGTTCGTTTTTGCGCCGGCAAGAGAGTCAGGTGGCCGCATCTTCTTCGAGGAAGAGCTCTGACTGAGCGAGTGGATGGCACCGGTTCCTTGGCGGCCACCCCAAAACGCGCGCGGTTGGTCCGTTCTCCTCACGTCGACAACTACGGCCGGTGTTGGCGGTCGCGCGGCAGAAGGCTTCCTCAAACACCTTCTGTATCCGCATCCACCCCGATGGCTCACGCATCAACTCCCACCCACTGGTGTTTGATCGCCCAACGCCCAACGCCCAGCGCCCCTGTAGTTGTCGACGTGAGGAGGCACTAGCTGAAGCGTCTGTGAGCCTCGCCTTCTCGCCGAGGGCACCTGGTTTCGGCAGATGTGTATCACGCCGTTGGCGTGGCGTGGTACTTTCCCATGAGCAACGCCAAACCACCGCCAAGGGTCATTTTTGGGCATGCAATGCTGATTGCAGGAGCTGATCTCCCGATCACATTCTAGGCATGGTCTTCACCCCCTACTTGCTTGGTTTTTCCCTGGTCGCCTTTGTGTTGTGCTATGGGCTGATGCGCCGGCCAGCGTGGATGTGGTATTTTGGCTGGCTGTTCTTCTATCTTATCGCCGCGCGGTTCGGGCACATCTTCTTTTCCCAGCTCATTGTTGCCGAGAACTCGCAACAGATGTTGTTCTCCTGCATCTATCTTGCGGGCGGGTTGCTGGTTTGGATGCCGGCGGTGTTGTGGTGGTGCGGAGCGCGGAGCAAGTTCGGCAGGAGCAAGGACGACAAGACGGGCGTGAGCAGTTGATGGTGCTGGAGAGTGGTTTCTGGTCCGCGGGGTAACACCTTCCCGCGACCTGGTTCACTCTTCCCGCTGCAACCTCGCCTTGATCTCGTCGTAGCTCTGATCGGTGATGATGTCTTCGTCTTCAGGTGCCAGTCCCTGCTTCATCTGGTCGTTTGAGAACGGTGGCACGATGCACTCTGGTTCCAGCGCCGTTCCAATGCACTCGATGCCAAGCAAGGTGCGGTATTTCTTGTGATGATGCAGGATGAACTCGGTGCAGGGAAACATCCGTTCCTGGCTGGACTCTGGTTCTTCCTCGTCTTCGATCGGACCGTAGTCGTACAGGTGCTGTCCCTGCAGGAAGAGCACGCGGCCGTCCTCGAGTTCGATGAAGTACCCTGGTCCTTCATCTGCTCTTTCGCTCACCTCAAATGCCCGCCGGGCGCGGTGGTGGGTGGAAGCCAGCAGTCCGCGGGACTTCAAGACGGGCAGATCAAGGTCCTTTGGCTTCGGGCCAAGCAGACCAAAGGGGGTGCTGTTTCCAGGGCTCAGGATCACAGTGGCCAGTTCCACCCCGAGGACCAGGGCGGCGCAGCCGACGATTCCTATGACCCACGGCATTTGCCAGGAGACAGGCAGGAATCTGCTGGTGGCATACAACGACAGCCCCATGAGCAGTCCGACGAACAGGATGCCGACGGCCAGTTTGAAGACACAACCTACCGGGCTGAATTTCTTGCTCAAGGCTTTGAGGTGGATGGGATCGATACCTGCTTCTTCTTCAGCGCTTTTTCCAGCGCTGCCTGATTCGTTCTGGCAGGATCGATCAACGCGGTGACTTTGCCTTCCCTGAAGCTGGCAGTGGCCTGGGTCACACCCTCGATCTTGGCCACGGTTTCATAGGCGGCGAGGGAGCAGGCTTTGCAATCCAGGCCGACCACCGCGATCTCTACCGATTTCAACTGGTCATGCGGAACCAGGTACAGGGGCTGGATGCCGAAGGTGTTGCTGGAAGCCGCGCGGATCTTTTCATCGAACCGCTTGGCAATGTCCTCCGGCTTCGTGCCCTTGAACACGACGGCCGGATCATACTGAAACACGGCCTCTGCGTGGGCGTAGTCCAGACTCTGCAAGGTGATGCCGGGCAGTTGCTCCAGCACGCCCCGCAAGTCCTGTTCGCGATCAGGCGAGAAAAGACCCGTGACGCGATGCTTGAAAGTTGGGGCGGCTTCGTCGGCGCATAGTGAACCACCGTCCAGCATCAGCGTGGCGGACAGCATGCAAGCTAGAAGGCGGACAGGGGCTTTCATCGGGTCTGAAACAAAGGGCTTTGCACCAGCTCGTGCAGCAGCGTGCGGATGCCGCCGCCTTGGGCTTGGGTGCGCTGGACGATCAGTTCCAGTGCAGGGCGGTCGCTGAAGGCGAGGTCGCGGCCGGTGGCATAGATGGCCAGTTGCTGGGCCAGATTGCGCAGCAGCAGATCCTTCTGAGTGACCAGCAGGGATTGAAATTCACGGATGTCCTGGAACTTTCTCCCGTCCGGCAACTCACCGGAGGCATCCACAGCGGGGCCGAGTTTGAAGGAGATGCCGATGAGGGGATCGATGGCCCCGCGTGGCGCGTTGTCGCCTTCGCCAATGGAGCGGTAGCGGGATCGGAAACCACCGATGACGTCGAAGGCCTCCAAGGCGAAGCCCGGAGGATCAATGCGGGCGTGACAGGAGGCGCAGGACGTCTCGTGACGGTGCTTGTCCAGTTGCTCGCGAATGGTGCTGGCTCCGCGCACGTCCGGTTCCACCGCCGGCGTGTTGGGCGGTGGGGGATCAGGAGGCTGCCCCAGCAGGCGGGCCATGACAAAGGCGCCCCGCGGTACCGGTGAGGTGGTGGTGCCGTTCGCAGTTACTTTCAGAATGGCCGCCTGAGTGAGGAAGCCACCCCGAGGACTGTCTGCGGGGAGCGCCACCTTGCGCATCTGGGTTCCCGTCACTCCGGGAATGCCGTAGTGCGTCGCCAGTTTCTGGTTCAGCATGGCAAAGTCCGACTTCACCAGATGCCCCGCATCCAGGTTGCTTCTGATGAGTTCATGGAAATAGGATCTTGTTTCCGCGACCATGCAGTCCTGAAGATAGGGGCTGAACTCCGGGTACAATTTCTTGTCTGGATCGTTCGCGGCGATGGATCGCAGCTTCAGCCATTGGCCGGTGAAGTCCTCGATGAAGCGCTCGAACCGGGGGCTCTGGATGAGGCGTTCCACTTCCTTCCGCAGGACTTCCGGCTGACGCAGCTGACCCTTGCTCGCGAGTTCCCTCAGCCGGTCATCCGGTTGGGAGTTCCACAGGAAGTAGGAAAGCCGTGAGGCGGTCGCAAAATCATCCAGCGGGCCGGGTGGTTCAAGGAGATACACAAAGTCCGGCGAGCATAAGGCGGCCTGGTAGGCGTAGCGCATGGCGGACTCGAAAGAATCCCCCGCCTTGAGACGGGCCTCCACCCGGGCGAGGTACTCCTGGCGCACCTCCGGCTCCACCGGGCGGCGGAAGGCTTTGGGGAGAAAGCGGGCCAGGAGGCGGTCGGCATCCTGGAGCGGGTCCTTGCTGCTGACGGTCCAGAGGCCCTTGTCCGCATCCGGGCGGTTCATGCCGGCACCAATTTGCCGGATCTTTTTCCGCACCGGAGCCCGCTTCCCCTCGTGCTCAGCGGGAATCCATTCCGTGAGCGGCAGGTTGTCAAAGAGCACCTGATGTGCCGCAGGTGGCCATTGGGGGTGGATCGGCCCCTCCACCTCCAGCCAGTCCACGGCAATGCCGGGGCCGGTGAAGGCCATGGCGCGGCCTTTGCGGCTGTAGATGGCCACCGGGGCGAGGGAGGCCGGGTTGAAGCCGATGATCTCGTTGTGGTTCAACCACGTGGTTAACTCATGAACCTGGGAGTCCATCGACGGGGCATCATAGTACCCAAGCACATAGCTGGGATGCTGGCCACCGCGGCCATCTCCCGTGAGCTGCACCACAGAGAGCCGGGCGGCTCCGGTGCCGGGTGCGGGCAGCACCACTCCCTTGTCCCATTGAAAACTCCACAGAGAGGTGCGCAGCCGGTAGAGCCCCGGGTAGATGGTGACATGCTCCATGAAGTAGGGGCTCACCGATTCGTCCTCATGCCGGAACAGACCCACGCTGGAGCCGTTGGTGAAGGAGCCCATCCGTTCATGCGCGCCCTGGTCTAGATGGGCCTGCTCTCCGGCAGGCGGGAAGTCTGGGTCCGGCTTCTTGTCCTTCAGCAGCACCCCGTCGCCATTCATGATGATGTGGGCGACAAAGCCTCCGCGGTTGGCCAGGGAGATGCGACGTTTCTGCACCGTGGGCGGTTCCGGTCGGGTGGCAATGGCGAGGTCCAGCGTATGGTCCGCAGCCTCCAGGTACTTGGCCAGATTCACGTGGGAGATGTCCAGCGCATCGCTGTTCTTGTCGAACCCATGTGCGGAACCGTCCGCGGGGAGCTCACCCGCCAGGGCGATGCCCGGCATGTCAAAGAGATCCCGCACCGTGTTCTCATACTCTGCCCGGGTGAGACGGCGCACGCCGGTACGGGCGAGATTCTGCAGGTGGGTGCGATCAGCGGTGAGGAGCTGCTCTTTGAGCCATAGCTGGGCACCTTCCATCTGCTTTAGGGAAGGCCGCGCTTTCTTGGCCGGCGGCATCTCGCCGGATTGTACGCGGTCAAAGACCTTCACCCACCGGGCAAAGGTCTCTGGACGGTTGAAGTCCATGGCAAGGGCCGTCAGATCCAGATCGCCCTTGTGCACATCCGCATCGTGGCACTCGTGGCAGTGGGATTCAAGGAAAGCACCCAGCGGCGCAGGGGCTGCGGCATGCAACAGGGCGGGCAGGGTGGTGCCAGCGAGCAGGCAGAGGGGCAGTTGCAACCTCATGCCATCTCCAGTCCGCGCAGGGTTCCGTTGGAGGTGGAGAAGGACTCGTCCGCGATGCCCAGCCGGTGCAGCATGGTGCGGTAGAGGTTCGTCAGCGGGTAGTTGTTCTGCTGGTCGAACGCCAGGTGCTGGCCGTGCTTGAATCCGCCGCCGGCGAGCAGCACGGGCAGGTTCACATTGGAGTGGGAGTTGGCGCTTCCCATGGGCGTGCCGTAGAGCACCATGGTTCGGTCTAACAACGTGGTGTCCTGCTCCTTGGTGCCGGTCAGGGCGGTGAGAAAATCGTTGAGCGCTTCGAACTGCGCCGTCTCTTTGGCCTGCAGCTCGGCAATCACCTCCGGCCGGTGACCGTGGTGGGTGATGTTGTGGATCACCGTGGTGTCGATGAAGAAGGAGATGATGCGGGTGGAGTCGGTCTCCAGGGCCAGTTTCATGACCTCGAACATCAGTTTGGTCCTCGCGACGAATTCGCGCTGGTCATCAATGTCCTCGGGGGCCTTCGCGTCCACGGCTGGCTTGGGCCTCTGCTCCCAGGCCTCGGAGCTGTGCAGGCGCTGCTCCAGCTCCCGCACGGAGGTGAAGTACTGGTCCATGCGATCCTGGTCCGCCTTGGGCAGCAGCCGGTTCAGGCGGCGGCTCTGGGCCCCCAGGAAGTCCAGCGTGCTCTGTCCCTGGCGCAGGGCTTCCACGCTGGCGGCCACTTCTTCCGGCCGCCCCTGGACGAAGAGCTTTTGGAAGAGCTTTTTGGGGCTCTTGTCCGAGGGGATGGGCGCCCCGCTGCGTGTGTAGGAGAGCGTGGCATTGCCCTCGCCGCTCATGGCCAGGGTCAAAGAAGGGTAGCGCGTCTGGTTGCCCACCTGTTCCGCTGCGAGCTGGTCCAGAGAGATCCAGTTGCGGAATCCGCCGCGTTCTGGGTGCGGCGTGCCGGTCAGGAAACACCTCTCGGCGGCATGGCCCCCGGTCACTCCCGGATGGCTGACGCCGGAGAAGACCGTCATCTGCTGGCGGTGGGCGGCGAGCGTGTCCAGATAGGGCGTGGCCGTGTAGCTTATGCCTGCTTCGCTGGGGAAAAACAACTGGGGCATGATGCCCATGTTCGTCTGGATGCAGACCATGCGTCGGGGGGCGCCGACCGGAGCCGTTTCTGCCGCTCGGGCGAAGGCCGGTTGCATAGCCTCCAGAAACGGCAGGGAGAGTGAAAATCCCGTCCCGCGCAGGAAAGCGCGGCGAGAGAGACCGGAACGGCGGGCTAGGCGCGGAGGGTGCATGGTGACGCGTTGGCAGGAGAGAACGGGAGCGCAGGGAAGTACGCTCCAGCTCACATCGAAATTTCACCCGGACACCCGTGGGATCAGGGCGGGGAGGTTTTTGATGCCGCGTTAGTGCATCGAACTCATCGCCCGCGCTTCACCCGGAGGTGCCGCCTTCCTGGAGGGGATGGCAGCGGGCCTGCCACATGGTGGCGAACATTCGGGTCTGCGGATGGGGATGCGCCAGCAGCGCCTCCTGGGCGTGCTTGACCAGATCCAGCTGCCCGTCCAGAAACGCGGCCGTCCTGGGTTCTTCCAGGAATGCCGCCATTGCGTCCTGGTCCTCCTCGCTCAGACTTTCGGTCTGTTGCAGGAAGTCCAGGAAGGTGAGACCGCTGTCGTAGGGCACAAGGTCGGTGGGAGCATCCACGGAGTTCTCATCGAATTCACGCAAGGTGGCGGAGCCGGAGCCGCCGGGCGGGCGGAAGTAGAGGACCTGAATGTGTTCGCACAGGTCTTCGACGTGCTCGATGGCCATGACGGGGTGAACGATGGCTGTGCCATCGGCGGCCCGGATGAGGTCGGAGAGAGGCGTGGGGTCAAGGGCGAAGCGGAGCCCGGAAGGGAGCAGGGGCATGCGAGGTGGAAGTTATGTGTTATGTGTGAGGACCGGAGTCTTCAGGGTTGAGCATGAACTGGCAGTAGATGATATCGAACTCGCGGCCCTGTTTGAGGCCGACCCGGCGCAGGCGTCCACATTCCTCGAACCCATTGCGCAGGTGGAAACGGAGGCTGCCTTCATTCAGGGAGGAGATGCTCGCGAGCAGGGTGCGCAGCCCCTTTTCCCGGGCACCTGTGATCATTTGATCCAGCAACAGCCTGCCCAGGCCCCGTCCGGTGGCCTCGGGTTGTAGGAAATAGGTGATCTCCGCTGTGCCTGAGAAAGTCGGCAGCGGGTGGAAGGGTCGCAGCATGGCGAAGCCAGCCAGGTTTCCAGTCTCATCCCGGGCGGCGACTGCCGGGTAACCAGCGCACATTTTCAAGACGCCGTCGAAGGCTTCCGGTGGGAGCTCTTGTTCAGCATAGGCTGCCATGCTGTTCGCGATGTAGTGGTTGAAGATGGCCAGCACCGGCTCCCGGTCAGCCGGGGACAACGGAGCAAAGGTGTATGACGCGGTGGATTCAAGTGCGGGGGATGGCGTGTTCATGTTGGAGCAACTGGCACGGTATTTTTTTGTTGGGTATGGCCGCACGGGGGCATGATGGCCCCTCGGCGGAGATCTGGGAAGGCGATGGTCAGCCTCGAAGCGCTTGGGGGGATGGGGTGGGGCTCAAGCCCCGGACATCCGCCGGTCAGGCGCTGATGGCGACGGGCCCGGCATGGGCATGGCCATCACGAAGGGCCGGGACAACCACGGCCGCGTGCACGCGGGCATGACACACCTGCTCCGAACGGGTCGGATGCGGCGTGAGCCTGGCTGTGCAGAGGCGCTTCATCGAAGTTGGTTGACGATGTCGTCTTATCGCCGATTCGCGATCATTTGCAAGCAGCGGTGCTGATGGATCTTGGGATTGGATGCTTTGGCCGCATCTTGACAATTCTTCGTCTTCGAGTTATCCACCCACGTTTCCTGATCGTGCTGATCATCATTCATGTCATCTGCTTCACATTCTCTTTCCCGACCTCGACCGCATTGGCGGACTGGGTGGAGTGAGGATGTCGGCATGGTGGCAGTGATCGCATCTGTCGCACCGCCCCCGATTGTCGTGGTGGCGGGTATTTCGCCTCCAGTGGCCGCAGTGCGGGCCTGAGTTGGGGAGCCTGACGGCGTGTCCGTCGGATTCGCGTCCCTCACTTGCGGGCCTGCCCGGCCAGAACCACTCCCGTCAGCAGGGACGCAGGGCCACGTCGTGGCCGCTCCCTGTCTGCGGGGTAAGATTATTTCCTAGACAGATGCATTACATCCATGAATTTCGCCAGACAACAATGGGCCGCCTTCGGCTCCACCACCCTCTTTGTGCTGTTATGGAGCAGCGGTGCCATTTTCTCACGGTTGGGGCTTGAGCATGCCTCGCCCTTCATGTTCCTCCTGCTACGGTTCGCCCTGGCGCTGGGAGTTTTGTTGATCGTCGGTTCCTGCCGCGGGCGCTGGTTGCCTCAGCCGGGGACACGGCAGCGGGCAGGCGTTGCGGGACTCCTCATGATCGGTGGTTATGCGGCCTGCTACCTGCTCGCCCTGGCCCATGGCGTGACGCCGGGCGTGCTCGCCACCGTGTTGGGGGTGCAGCCGCTTCTGACGTTGATCCTCCTGGAAAGGCGGGGCTTTTCTGGAGCGCGCGTGGTCGGATTGCTGCTGGCCTTTGCCGGGCTGACTCTGGTCGTGTCTCAAGGCTGGCATGCGGCCAGCCTGTCCCGCACCGGGCTGTTCTACGCCCTCGGCGCACTGGTGAGCATCACGGCTGGTTCGATCTTGCAGAAGAGGATTCATCAGGCTCCGCTGGAGGTGCTGCCGTTGCAATATGGCTGTAGTCTGGTGCTTTGTGCCGCCGTGCTGCCTTTCCAGCCCGTCCGTGTGGAGTTCACGCCGCAGCTGTGGGTGGCGCTTCTCTGGCTGTCGCTGGTCATCTCCATCGGGGCCCAGTTGCTGCTGTTCCGGCTGATTCAACGGGGGAGTCTGGTCAATGTCACCAGCCTCTTCTACCTCGTGCCCGCCACGACGGCGCTGTTGGACTTCTTGATCCTGGGCAACCGCATGCCGATGCGGGCTGTGGCCGGGCTGGCGGCCATATTAGTGGCCCTCGTGCTCGTGTTTCGTGCCCCGTCCCTGGCTTCGAAACCGGCCAACAAGGGCCTTTCACGCCGTCGAATGGAAGATGCCTGACCCTTCTCGGCGTTCGATTCGCAGCCCCGTCGAACCAATTGTTTCATTGGCAAAGAAATTTCTCCAGCCAATGTAGGATTGACGAGACGGGGTGCGAGTCACAGCGTGGGGGAAGCCCCTGGATAAAATGAAGTTCCTGCTCCGCATCCTCACTCTGACTATGCTGTCCGCATGCGGGGTGGGGTGCCGGGATTCTTCCGGGGCCAGCGGCGCGGGTTCAGGCCCCGGCAGTGCTCACCGCTATCGCATCAGCCAGCCGGCTCCCGAGGAGGTGACTGACTCGGCGACGGCGTTGCTCGATTCCTGTGACGCCGCAGGCATCCCTCTGCGAGATGCTTTGGTGAGCACCCCCCGGGAGGTGGCGATCGAGACCCTCCTGCAACGCCCCGTTCACCCTTCCGTGCACAGCTGGTTCGTCTGGATGGATGGCCTGGGTTTGCCGGAAAAAGTACGACGTCCCTTGGAGTTTCCGCCAGGGGCCGCATTCCTTTCAAGAGCAGGAGTCCGGGACCTTGCCAAGCAGACGTCAACCGAGCTGCTTGGGGCGCCCGGTTTCGAGGGGAGCCAGCTTGTCCCGGTCTCGGGCCTGGTGGCAACGGTGAGCGTGGAGTGCGATGCGGAGAGCCCGCTGTACGGGGCGGTGGTGGCCTCCTCAGAGCGGGGTTGGAATGGGGCGCAGTTCTATCCCAGCCTGGTGTCCTATCTGAATTTCCTGCGCGCCTGTGTCCAGGAAGAGGCCATCATCTGGGATGGCGACCGGGACATGCTGGTGGTGGACTTCCAGAAAGTACGGGTGATCGAGGCAGAACTCGGTGTGACCTCAGCCTTCCCGGCAGGTGAGGACGAGTGACTTCGCCAGGCGGATCTTCCTGAGACAAAGAAAAAGCGCGAACCCGTTGCCGGATTCGCGCTGAACAATGAATGAGAGTCTTGTGAGAGAGAGGGGCGATCGGGCGGGCCGATCCCACTTCTTACTCGTAGCTGGCCTGGGAACCGCCGATTTCGCGCTTCTTCACCCAGCTCATCAGGCTGCGGAGACGGCCACCGACTTCTTCGATCTGGTGGGCTTCGCCTTCTTTGCGCAGACGGTTGAAGTTGGGCTGGCCGGCGTTGTATTCGTCGGTCCACTCCTTGGCGAACTCGCCGCTCTGGATGCGCTTGAGCTGGGCGCGCATGTTTTCCTTCACGTGCTCGTCGATGATCTTCGGACCCACCGACACGTCGCCGTACTCGGCGGTTTCGGAGATGGAGAAGCGCATGCCGGCGATGCCGGACTCGAACATGAGGTCCACAATGAGCTTCAACTCGTGCAAGCACTCGAAGTAGGCCATTTCCGGCTGATAACCGGCTTCCACCAGGGTCTCAAAGCCAGCCTTCACCAGGGCGGTGGTACCGCCGCAAAGCACAACCTGCTCACCGAAGAGGTCGGTTTCGGTTTCTTCCTTGAAGGTCGTCTCGAACACACCACCGCGGGTGCCGCCGATGCCCTTGGCCCAGGCGAGCGCGATTTCCGTGGCATTGCCGGACTTGTCCTGATAGATGGCGATCAGCGTAGGAACGCCTTTGCCTTCCGTGTACTGACGGCGCACGAGGTGACCAGGGCCCTTGGGAGCCACCATGATCACGTTCACGTTCTCAGGAGGAGTGATGGTCTTGAAATGAACGGCGAAACCGTGGCTGAAAAGCAGCGTCTTGCCTTCGGTCAGGTTCGGAGCCACGTCGGCGTTGTACACCTTCGGAATCACGGTGTCCGGCACGGCGATCATGATGACGTCCGCTTCCTTCACGGCTTCTGCGGTGTCAACCACCTTGAAACCACGCTGTTCCGCCACGGCGCGGGACTTGGAGCCAGGATAGAGGCCCACGATGACATTGACGCCGCTTTCCTTGAGGTTGAGGGCGTGGGCGTGGCCTTGGGAGCCGAAGCCGATGACGGCGCAGGTCTTGCCCTTGAGCGGCTCAAGACTGGCGTCGGATTCCGTGTAGATTTTAGCTGCCATGATGGTCGTGGTTTTGGATTAGAAGGGCGCGTAGTCTGCGGCATGCTAGGCGGGGCGTCAAACGGAAAGGCAGATCTGAAAACAGGGGCTTTTGGCAGGGAATCGAGGTGGAGGGGGTGGAGTCTTGCGCGAAAATTGACCAAAAACAGCCCCAGAGAGGCCCGGATGACGACCGACATGCGAAACATTTGCACGCCCGGTGCCCTTTCTCTTTGACGCCCCGGCACCGCCCAGCGTAGGCTCTCCGCTCTTATGAAGGTTTCCCTCCTGTTGCCCCTCATCGCTCTTTCCTTGGCCGCTCCGCTTCGGGCTCAGGAAACGAAATCCACTGAAGCCAAACCTGCCGAAACTGCCGCCGCACCTGCACCTGTGATTGACGCCGCCCTCCTCGAAAAAGTCAGCTATTTCTATGGCACCCAGATGGGTGGCCAGTTCCAAGAAATGGGTGTGCAGATCAACGTGGACTCCCTGGCCGCTGGTGTGAAAGACGCCATCGACAAGAAGGAACCCAAGTATTCCCGTGAAGAACTGATGGCCACCATGGGCCAGTTCGAGCAGGCCATGAACGCCAAGATCCAGAAGGAAATGGGCGAGGCCGCCAGCAAGAACAGCCAGGAAGGTGAAAAATTCCTCGCCGAGAACGGCAAGCGCCCCGGTGTGACGACCACCGCCAGCGGCCTGCAGTATGAAGTGATCAAGAAAGCCGAAGGCGCCAAGCCCAAGGCAGAAGACGTCGTGACCGTGCACTATGTGGGCACGCTCATCAACGGCACCGAGTTCGACAGCTCCGTCAAGCGCGGTGAGCCGGCCAACTTCCCCCTCAACCAGGTGATCGCTGGCTGGACGGAAGGTCTGCAACTCATGACCGTGGGTTCCAAGTACAAGCTCTTCGTTCCCTCCAAGCTGGCTTATGGTGAGCAGGGTTCCCCCCGCGCCATTGGGCCAAACTCCACACTCATCTTTGAAGTGGAGCTCCTGAAGATCGGTGCCGAGCAGTAAGCTGCGGCATCCTTTGTCCGGCAAGAATTGCTCACGATGAAGGGTTGGAAGAGACGCATGGCGCGTGTATTCCTCCCCATGATCAAAAAAGTTCACCAGTGGATCCTGTGGTTGCCCCACAAGGTCCACTGGTTTTTTGTGCTCCTGACGGCGCTGCTCATCCCCTGGCTTACGCGGGATGCGGCCAAGCCCGGGGAGTGGTATCCGTTCTCGAACTTTCCGATGTACTCCTCCTTCGAGAAGCAGGCGTACTACGTGTACGTCACGGATCTTGAAGACCGGCCCGTGGCCCTCTACCCCACCTTTGGGAACTGGACGTCCGGGGTGAAGAAAATCTTCGACAACTACTTCAAGGCTGAGGCCAAGACACTGAAGAAGCCCTCCAAGAAGCTTACGGCCGAGGAAACCCGCCCGGCCGGGGACGCCACTTTGAAACAACTCATTGAGACCGGCCGCTATCCGGACGAGGTGAAGAAGCACGCCGGCTTCCGGCTCTACAAGGTGGACATCACCCTCGATGACCACGGGAAGATTGTGAAGGAAACCAGCCTCGTGGGGCAGAACTGAACGGCATGGAAGCGAGACTGAACACCGTCCCGGAGACCGCCAGCCTATGGCAGAGGCTGCGTCGCTACTGGTTTGGGTACGAGCCCATGCGGCACCACTGGTGGGAGACCTTCCTCATGCGGGTGGGCGTGGCGCTCATTGTCTGGCCCACCATCGGTGGCACCTCCCGCTTCACCAGCCAGCCGGTGCCGCACGGCATGGCAGCGCCAGGGTGGAATTTTACGGCGGCAGACGGGGGCAGTTTCCTCACCCGCATCCTTCCCGGCTTGGACTTCACGTGGATCGGGAGTGAAAAGCTCATCAAGGGCACGCTCTTCACGCTCGACCTCCCGGGCCTTCCTGCCTGGGATGTCACCATGCTCACGTTCTGGGCGCTGTCTCTGGTGCTGTACGCTCTCGGCGTGTTTCCGGTCATCACCATTGTCCCCGCCCTGGTGGCGAGCGTGGCGCATGGGGTTCTTGGAAACTCCCAGGGGGCCATTGGTCACACTACGCAGATTGTTTCCGTGACTCTCCTGGCCATCTGGCTGGCGGCGGTGTGGGGACATCTGTGTCAGGTGTTCGGCTGGCGACGGCCCCATGGCCTGCGTCAGGACCAGATGGAGCTCGACTGGGCCCGCCAGTCGGTCATGGCCACCTATGTAGCTTCCGCTCTGACCAAGGTGTATGAGAGCGGTGGCAACTGGATGGCAGACACGCCCTACTTCGGGCTGCAGATCGCCAAATCCACGGACATGGCGTACTACACGCATCTTGTCCCGGCGGACAATGCCGTCTGGCTGGCGCAGTATTTTGTGGACCACCCTCTCGTGGCCCAGATAGCTCTCGGGGCCGGGCTTCCGCTGGAGCTGTTCGCGTTCTTCGCATTGCTCAACCGGCGCATTGCCCTGGTGTACGGGCTGGCTCTCATCACCTTCCACCAGACCGTTACGGAGGTCATGAATCTGGGCTTCCTCTATCACAAGCAGCTCCTTCTGGTGCTGTTCGTAAACCCGGTGTTCTGGGCGTGGATGGCAGGGGACTGGGTGCGACGTCGTTTTGGCCCGGGGACTGGCTCGGTTGGCTCTGCCAAGTCCCTTTCTGCGGCGGAGTCATGCTGATTGCCATCAACAAGCCCTACGGGGTGCTCTCCCAGTTCACGAAAGAGCATCCCTCCCATCGGACCCTCGCAGAGCTTGGGTTGCCAGCCAGTGTGTATCCCATTGGCCGGTTGGATTCCGATTCTGAAGGCCTGCTTCTGCTCAGTGATGAGGGTCGGTGGAACCAGCAATTGCTTCACCCCACCAAAGGGCATGAGCGGACCTATCATGTGCAGGTAGAGGGCATCCCCGCCCCGGAGGCGATCACCCGTCTCACCCGGGGCGTCCAGTTGCCGGACTTTCACACCCTGCCCTGCAAGGTGCAGTTGCTGGAGCCCACGCCGCCGTATCCACCACGTGTGCCGCCCATTCGTGAGCGCAAATCCATCCCCACCTCCTGGCTGGCCATGAAACTGGTGGAGGGCAAAAATCGCCAAGTGCGCCGCATGACCGCCGCCGTAGGGTATCCCACCCTGCGCCTCATCCGGGCGGCCATGGGCAAGCTGGAATTGGCAAGGTTGGATCTTGAGCCTGGGCAGTGGCGGGAACTGACTGCGGGGCAGATCAAGCTTCTGCTAGCGTGATGGAGTGTGTCAGGGTCCTGTAAATGGTCTGTGCCAGAACCCGCGACCGGTCGCCTCGGTTGCCTCAAGTCAGGGGTGGGGCGAGGCAAGCTACAGGGAGTCAGGGGCGGAGTTGAACGACCGAAGGTCTTGGGATGCTCTATTTGCGAACATGCGGCCAACCGCCTTGGGTTGTAGGGCGACCGCCTCGGTTGCCTCAGTCAGGGGTGGAGCGTGGCAAGCGGAGCGCTTGCCCTACAGCGTCAGGGGCGAGGTTGGCTTTTGCAAGGCACCATTGGACGTGTGGCGATCTGCCATGCGCAACGCCCTTCCGGCTACCCACAATCAACACGATGCATCCAACTCAACGGCGGAACGCACGCTTAAACGGATCAGCTACGTTGGTGCGCCACCAGTTGGGCTCATCGTCGTCGCCGTCGCTGCTCTGACCGCCGCCGCTGCTCCGGGAGGAGCGTTTGCGGGCTGGGGCGGACCAGTCGGACTTGTCGTCCATGCCGCTCAAGCCAAGGGCTGCAACGGTGGGACTGTCGAGCTGACCATTGGGCTGGAGGCCATTGGCCGACTGAAAACTCACAATGGCTTTGTGCGTGCCCTGACCCACTTTGCCGTCCACTGGGGCCTTGTAGTGGCTCTTCTGTTTGAGCGCGGCCTGGGCTTCAAAGAGAAGGTAGGCGCGTCCATTCTTGGAATAGGCATTGAACGAGGAACCCGTAAAGATCTGGTCAAGATTCCAATAGCCATCCGGTGGCAGGGTCGGTGCCGGATGGGAAGGCGGTTGCGTCCCGTACGCGAGCGGGCTGGAGAGCACCGGCGTAGGCATGGCAGTGGCCGAGCCGGGGGCTGCGGTGGTGCCAGGGGCCTGAGGAGTTACGGAACCCGTCGAGGTGAGATCTTGAAGAGGAGGTGGCGTCGCGGCGGGGGCGGTCGGGCTCATCGTTCCCGGTGTCGGCGCGGACGCGACAGGGGCCGTGGTGCTGGGGCTGGCAGTTCCCGCAGGGCCGGAATGCGACGCGGC